>NZ_CP124747.1:0-669062 GCF_041860085.1 Schlesneria sp. DSM 10557 | reverse complement strand
AGGGGCGGGGCGGCCAGACTCAGGTCTGGAATCTGGATCTGATTATCGACCGAGGATACGGCTTCGCCGGCTTCTATAGCGGCGATATTGATCCGGATACCGCGGACTTCGCCGACGGAATTCAACCCTCGTTTTATGACAAGGGGCAGACATCGCCGAAACCGACGGATGCCGGGACGATTGCCGCCTGGGCCTGGGGATACCATCGGGTGGTGGACTTCCTGCTGGAAAAACATCGTGACAAAATCGACGATCGGCGAATCGCCGTCGTAGGACATTCACGCAACGGCAAGACGTCAGTGCTCGCAGCCGCGATGGACGAACGAATCGCCCTGGCAATTCCTCATCAGGCAGGATGTGGGGGAACGGCTCCCGATCGAGTTGACATCGACCGGAAAGATGTCGAAACCATTCGACGAATCAATACGTCATTTCCACACTGGTTCTGCGACAATTTTCCGCTCTTCAATGAACGGCCGGACAAGCTTCCGTTTGACCAGCACTGCCTGGCCGCGCTCTGTGCTCCACGTCCCGTGCTGTACTCCAACGCGGTTGAGGACCAGTGGGCCAATCCTGATGGTCAGTTCGAGATGCTGAAAGCGGCTCATCCCGTCTATCAATTGCTCAACTCAGAGGGACTCCGCGTCAGCAAAAAGCCGGAACTGCGCACTCTTGTCGATAGCCCGCTGGGCTACTACATCCGTCCCGGAAAGCACGAGATGAACCGTGAAGACTGGGGCATCTTCCTGGATTTTGCGGATCGCCATTTTCACCAGCCCTGATCGAAGACATGGACGGTGCCGAACGAATTGCACTCTGTACGGCGACCCAAGCCGTCGGGTAGAGACTTTCGCTCAGCCATGTCCTCCGAACACCGAGCGTTTGGAGTGGGCCTGTCATTCAACATAGGGGGGGACTGGATGCAGGCACATATCGCGAGAGTGACCATTTATCCGGTGAAGTCCTGTGATGGCAGGAGTTACGACTCAGCAACGGTGCTGGCCAGCGGCGCGCTGCAGCACGATCGCCAGTTCGCCCTCGTCGACTCATCTGACCGGTTCATGACGGCGAAACGAACGCCGCTCATGCATCGACTGCGACTGCAGGTTGACCCGCTGAAGCGGACGTTCGACGTCTCTCAACGCGATGGGAGTTTTCCACTTTCCGGTGAACTGGATCAGCAGGGTGAGCAACTGTCGGACTGGTTAACCGAGTACTTCTCACAGGACATCTCGATTGTCGAGAACGACACCACCGGCTTTCCCGACGACACCGACTCCAATGGACCAACCATTGTGAGTACGGCGACATTAAATGTCGTGTCCGAGTGGTTTGGCGGACTTCCATTGGACGAGGTCCGCAACCGGTTTCGAGCCAGTATTGAAATTGATGGTGTAGAACCGTTCTGGGAAGACAGGCTCGTCCTGCGCGAAGGCGAAGTCCAGCCATTTCTAATGGGCGACGTCCTGTTCGGCGGAACCAACCCCTGTCAGCGGTGCGTGGTCCCGACGCGCGATTCGCAGTCAGGAACCGTGACGCCTCCCGCATTTGCCGTCACATTCGGCAAGCAGCGCGAGGCGACACTTCCTGCCTGGGCCACGCGAGAGCGATACGATCATTTTTATCGGCTCGCGACCAACACCCGCTTGCTGAACCTGGGCTCAGGACGAATCCGCGTGGGTGATCCGGTCAGACTTGTAGACGCCTGACTCGGTTCGAACCGCGACGGACAGCAAATGGCCGAAAGATCCCCTGCCCGGTCGAACGGGATCTCTCGGCCATGATTTCAGACGAACAGCGCGCGTCAGCCTTTCCTGCTGACGAGTTGCCCTTCTTCGAGTTCATAATGGCGTGGAAAGCGATTGGCGAGTTCGAGGCTATGAGTCACACAGACCAGCAGCGTGTTCTGCTCGCGATTGAGATCCAGGAGGAGTGACCCGACGCTCGCCGCCGTCGTTCGGTCGAGGTTACCCGTTGGCTCATCGGCCAAAAGCAGAACGGGTTCATTGATGAGTGCTCTGCAGACCGCAACGCGCTGTCGTTCCCCTCCCGAGAGTTGTGCGGGACGATGCGTCAATCGGTCGGCCAGTCCCACACGATCGAGCAGTTTGCGGGCTCTCTCGGTAGCGGCATCGTCAGCCCCTTTGCCCGCGAGAGTTGGAATCAGCACATTTTCCAGAACGGAACACTGTGGAAGCAGGTGATGATCCTGAAAAATGAAGCCGACTTGCGAGTTCCGGAAGCGGGCCTGCTCCATTTCCGACAGATTCACCGCCTGTTGTCCGTTCAATTCCACGCGACCCGACGTCGGCGAATCGAGTGCGCCGAGAATATAGAGGAGCGTGCTTTTGCCAGAGCCAGAGGGCCCCGTAATTGCCAGCGCGTCCCCCCGTTCCATCTGGAGATTGACTCCGCGGAGAATCGACAGCGACCCCTCGGGAGTGGGATAGCTTTTCGTCAATTGTTCGACGATGAGAGTCGACGAGCTGGAAGTCATAGGGCTTCATTTCCTGGGTTATACGCGGGGGCAAAGTTCTGATTTCTCGGGAAGATCCGCCACGCGTTCCGGCGGACGCTCAGGAGCGGCAGATTCGGGATGCCGGATCGATGTCGGTACTTTCTGAACTCTGCCATGCACAGACTCTGAACTGTCAGACAACTCTTTTTCGCTCGGCCTCGACAAGGCTACGATCACTTTCGCGACGGGTGGAATCGAGTGCGAACATCTTCGGCACAAGTCCGCTGCATTTCCAGTGACTCACTTCCACCAGAAACAAATCCCGATCACAATAACATTCCCTTATCCATCCGTGGCTGACAACTGTAGGAATCAAGATGACAACTCATCGCGCTGACACGTCGACCAATCGTCGAAGTTTTCTCCGTCGCTCCCTGGCCGGCGCGGCGAGTCTTGCCGGCATCGGAGCACTCTCGAAGGGGAACTCGCTACGAGGAGCCGAACCGATACAGCGGAACGGCAAGTCGCACATGAAGCTGAGTCTCGCGGCCTACTCGTTCAGTAAGGTTCTTGTGAATCGAGGAACGCCTGAGCAACTGGCGGCGGCAAAATTCGATCTGGAACGATTCATCGATTACTGTGCCGATCATGACGTCGACGGAGCCGAGCTGACGGCGTACTTCTTTCCCAAAGTCATCACGCCAGATTACCTCAACAGTCTGAAACAGCGGACGTTCCGCCTGGGTCTGGATATTTCCGGGACGGCGATTGGAAATGATTTCTGTCTGCCTGACGGTGAGGCGCGCGAGCAGAATCTGCAAATGTGTCGGGAATGGATTGATCATTCGGCAGCACTGGGGGCCCCCGTCATCCGGATTTTTGCTGGGAATGTCCCCAAAGGGGAAACGGAAGAGGCTGCGCGGGAACGCTGCATCGACGGCATCAATCGCTCACTGGAATACGCAGCCACCAAAGGAGTCTGCCTGGCGCTGGAAAACCATGGGGGCATCACGGCGACCCCCGAGCAGATGCTGAAAATTATTCAGGGTGTAAAACCATCCCCCTGGTTCGGGGTCAACTTTGACAGCGGCAACTTTGCAACGAAAGACCCGTACGGCGACCTGGAAAAGATCGCTCCTTATGCCATCAATGCTCAGGTGAAAGTCGACGTCTTCCCCGACGGAAAGTCACAGCCGACTGACCTGGCCCGCGTGGTGAAAATTCTGAAAGCAGCGCACTACCGTGGTTTTCTTGTCCTCGAGTATGAATCGACAGAGGACCCGTTCGTCGCTGTCCCGAAACACTTAAAACAACTGCGGGAATTGATCTCGTAAACAGTAGTCAGGAGACATCCACGTTAGCGACAGCCCCGATTGCCAAAATGGGAAACTCTTCCTCAGGCACTTCGACGATCTGGCGAGGGACCGTCGGGTTCCTCGCCCTTACGAAGGTTCATCTATGTCCCGGTCAGCTCCAGTGCCCCACAGGTCACTTTCCTGGTTCATCTTGCTGGCGGGGTCGCTGGCGGTCTCGGCCCTGACCGTCGCCGCTGAGGAGCCGGGAGGCGCAGCAGTTCCCCCCAACCGATTGACATCGAACAGAGAGCTCGAGGACCGGCTGACACCTCTCCTCCAGAAACACAACGTTCCAGGAATCGTGGGGGGGGTGATCGAGAATGGTCAGCTAACCGCGGTGGCCAGTGTCGGACTCCGTAAAGCGGGATCGCCGGAACCGATCACGATCAATGACAAGCTGCATCTGGGCTCGAACACCAAGGCGATGACGGCAACCCTGCTGGCCCGACTCGTGGAAGAGAAACGGATGACCTGGGAATCCACCATCGGTGATATTTTTTCCGATCTGAAGCCAGCTCCCCATCCCGACTATCGCAACGTCACCGTGATTCAGCTTCTCAGTCATCGCGCAGGACTGCCAGCCAATACTGCCTGGTGGTCGCTCGGGAAAGGCTCACGGGTCCAGCAGCGTCAGCGTCTGCTGGAAACAATCCTCGTTGAACCCCCGCTGCATCCCCCCGACAGCAAATTCCTTTACTCCAATGTCGGCTACGTGATCGCTGGTCACATGGCAGAAAAAGTCACGGGAAAATCCTGGGAAGACCTGATGGTCGAATATCTCTTCAAGCCGCTGAAGATGCCGTCGGCCGGTTTCGGCATCCCGGGTTCCATCGGAAAGGTCGATCAACCGTGGGGGCATCAGATCACGGACGGAAAAGAGAAGGCGTTGCAAATTGACAATGCCCCGGCATTGGGGCCTGCCGGGACTGTTCATTGCTCGCTCCCTGACTGGTCGCATTTTGTGGGCATGCATCTGGAAGGTGCACGAGGTACCAGCCAATTTCTGACGCCCGGATCGTTTCAAGTTTTGCACACTCCGGTGAGCGGCGACGAGTTTGCATGTGGCTGGGTGGTGACCGATCGGAAATGGGCGAATGGAACGGTGCTCACTCACACGGGAAGCAACACCATCTGGTTCGCGATGGCGTGGATCGCTCCGGAACTGAACGCCGCCTTCCTGGCCGTGGTCAACCACGGAGATGAGTCCGGTCGCAGTGCGTGCGACGCCGCAGTCGTGGAACTAATTGGGTACCACAAAGATCAGGTCAATCGGCGCGTTCCAAGTGCGGACCAGTAGACTGTCGCAAGGATTTCTGCTGGCGACGACCAGGCCGCCAGAGTCAGGCTCTTACGCGAAAACACTCATCTTGACCGGATTTCGATCAAGTTTATACTCCGCGCATGCGTTACGCCCCGCTGACGATGTGCCTGGTGTTCCTGGCGGCTGCTTCCGTCACAGCGGCCCCGTGGAGTCGCCTGACAAGCAGTATTTCGCGGCGACTCGGACAGGATCGTTCGACCGCTTCCCGCTGGGTCGAAGAACGAGACCTCGACCCGTACCTCATTCGATCCGAATTTCCGCTCGGCGACGTGCAGGAACTGGTCGCGGATCTGGGAGATCTTCAGGCTGATCTGGAGTCGATACTGCGGCTCGAATGTGAGCCGCGTCCCATCCAGGTCTATTTGTTTTCCAGCAAACGCAGCTATGACCAGTATCTGCGAATTCGGGTCCCTGAAGGAGTCAACCGGCAGGCGCTTTACGTTCCTGGAACCGATGCGGGACGCGTTTACGCCTATCGTCAGAGTGAACTCGACATCGATGTCCGTCATGAGACGACCCACGCGTTGCTGCACAACGCCTTACCTTACGTGCCGATCTGGATTGACGAAGGGCTTGCGGAGTACTTCGAGGTTCCGGCCGCCTCACGCGTCAAAGGCCATCGGCACCGAAAAGAGCTGCGTGACGCAATCCGCTTCTCACGCTGGAAACCCAATATTGAAGGATTGGAAGCCAAGCGGAAGCTGATGGACATGAATGCCAATGACTATCGAGACTCGTGGGGCATCGTCCATTTCATGCTGCATGGTCCCGCCGAAGCCCGGGAAGCGCTTTACACGTATTTCGAAGAGATCCAGTCGGGAGCGGCACCGACACCGCTGAGCCAGCATCTCAAGCAGCGGATCCCGAATCTCAGTCAGGCAATCATCGACCACTTGAAGTGACCTTCCGGTCGAGAAGGGTCGAGTGGCCGCATCAGGTGACGGCAACGAAAAACGGTGATTCCCGTCATGTCACTGATGGAAACCAGCCGTCAGGAAGCCACGGGTCGCGGATTGCTGAGCCAATTCCCGCCGCCTGACACCTTCGCCGTACGGATGGCAGGCTGATTGTGGCCAGAAGACGCACAGTTCCGTCGTTTGGTTACGTGAACCACATCGGATCAACGTGCCATCGCAGCGCCCCGCCATGCCTGACAATCGGCCCCGCGAAATCAACGCGTGCGATGCTTCCCGGCAAGTACTGCACTCGGCCGCCGCCGAGCATCTCTGAAAGACAGCGACTCATATCAGGTTGATGGCCGATGCAGAGAACTCGCTCGGCTGCGGTCTTTGCAACACGCTGCAGTAACTGGTCGACATTCACTCCAGGAGCAAGCGTCTGTTCCAGTCTCACCTGGACTCGCTCGGTACCAATTTCCGCGGCAATCGTCCGGGCGGTTTGCTCGGCCCGGACGAGGGGGCTGTGGAGAATCAATTCTGGTGGCGGCTCACGATCCATCAGGAATCGTGTCAGTCCGGCGAGCTGACGTCGACCGTTTTCGGTCAGTGTTCGACTGAAGTCGTTCGCCGCTGCATCAGGGTCGACGGCTTCACCGTGTCGTGCCAGCCACAGATTTAGCATTTCCACTCCCCCTCCGGCACTCCCTTAACTAATCCTTCTGAGACTCCTCGCGAGGTTCTGTTGCTGCGAGGTCTTCAAGTTCCTCAGGCAACAGGTCGGGCCTTACCGTTTGGTGCTCTTCTTCCGTTGGACTGAAGGGTGGAGCACTCGGCAAATTCGAAGTTGATTCAGGGGGACTGACGGGGGCTGATTTCGCTTTTACAGGTACGTCTGACTTCAGCGCCTCTGCGGGAACTGGCACTTTGGCTGCGGCGATGATTGGACTCGCCTTGCCAGCCTCAGGATTACCCGAAACAGGTGTGATCAGAACGTTGCCATTCTGTGCGGATCCCTCTGAGGACGCAAGCTTGCCAGCGCTGTCCGAGGTCTGTGTGGAAGCGGTGGTTTGTGGCTTGCTCACAACCTGCTGTGGTGCAGGAGCACGGTACGTGCCGGATGCCACATAGACCTTTGGATCATCGACGATCCAGCGAGTCGACCATGTCCGACCGTCATCCTGGTTCACGATATTGAAGAAGAAGGTGCTGGTCTGCTCGCAGCGGTACCCATACGGGAAGTTCGAGTAGAGGTGGTCGCGAGCGGTAAGCCGTTCAACCCCTTCGTGAGCGTAGTAGTGGACTCGGCCGTCAGGTGTGATCGTCATACCCAGCGTCCACCAGCCGGGCCGCGTGATTTTGGGACCGGGAACGTCGTTTCCATTCTGATCCGACCGGATCAGCAGCATCGCAAAGTCTTCGCTCTGCCCGGACTTCTCCTTGAGGTTCAGTTGGATGAAGAATCCTGGCCAGTACTGCTCCAGTTTCCGCGTCGATCCAAATGACTTGAACAGACGTCCGACGTTCTTCTGCTTTGTGATCGTCGTCGTACAGTCGGCGCGGAAGCCAAAGTGACTGCCGTGACGGCGTTCCCACTTATCAAAGGGAGGAATGTAGACGTGGGTCACATAGCTGGGGGTCCATGAAGCGGGAATCATGTACCCGAGCTTGTGCTGAACTCCCGCGATCAAATCGTCCTGTTGAAATGTGTAGGAACGCTGTCCGGGAATCCCCGAGTTCAGTGTCTGCATTCCCAAGGCCCCCTTGCTGCCGGGAACCCCGCCTGCCGGTGCCTCAACCCGGCTGACAAAGTCGGGAGTCCCCCGGTAGAGACTCTCAAGGAACAAGCGGTTGTTCGAGAAGCCCGACGGATGACGTTCGGTCTTGTCGAGATTCGCGCTTGCCTTGGGCAAGTTCAGGTTGAAGGCCCATTCGGGATCCTCGAAGTCATCGAAGACTTCAATGATCTGTTGCCCGGTCCCAGGAACAACCTGAGCCTGCACAGGCATCACCAGGTTTGGAAATGCGAATGCAAAGATAATCCCAATTGTGTTACGAAAATTCATGTGAGGCGTCCTGTTCCTCAAAAGTCCCTTTGTCCGCTGCGACAGGGCAACGGTGCGTGAGGCCAATCGATTTGATTCACACTGGCTATGCAAATTCAGCGCAGCAGCCGTCACGGCCACACGCGTTAGATTCCTGAAGGAAGCCGGTCCGTCATCGCTCCACGATGACTTTTCCGATTAGGTCGACTCTGCCACCGCATTGCTGCGGAAAGCCTTGCAAGAAAAGGGCTTCCGTTCGGTGTCTGATCGATGTATCGGATCGAAATTCGACGTCGGTTCAATCAATTCGACCTCACTGCGATCAACAGAGCCCGGCGCATTTTCACAATCGCTATAGCCGTTATTTTTTCTCAACCGAGTGCAAACAACATCCTCTGAATACGAAATCTGTGCGGTAACCCATTGTCATTTCATGGTTTCGGTAGTAACGTGGACCTGCGGCGAGCGTGTTGAATCCATGAAACCGGCTCGCAGGTCAGGCGGGCGCCCGTTCTCATACCCTTCGGATCGCGATGCAGAGCAGTTTTCCGCGGTGTGAAGAGGACGAAAGGGCTCCGTCGTCGTGTCCGTGCCGCCCAGACGGGCGATCCGTTGGCGAATGCCGACAACGCCAGCGGCCAATGAACGAGGCCGGGATGGTGCCGATGCACCAGTGAAGAGGGAGCGAAAACCATGATGTGTCCGTTTTGTCGGCATGAAGATACGAGCGTCATCGATTCTCGGGCCAGTCAGCAATTCGTCATTCGTCGACGGCGTAAATGTCTGGGCTGCGAACGTCGCTTCACGACCTACGAAAAAATCGAAGAGTCACCGCTCAAAGTCGTCAAGAAAGATGGTTCCCGGGTCCCGTTCCAGCGCGAAAAAATTAAAGCGGGACTGGAAAAGGCTTGCTACAAACGCCCCATCAGCGACGAAAAAATGGAAAACGTCATCTCAGAAATTGAAGCCAATCTCTACGAGCAATTCGATCGTGAAGTCCCCTCTCGGGAAATTGGCGAGAAAGTCATGGAAGCGCTCCGTCACCTCGATCATGTCGCTTTCGTCCGTTTCGCGTCGGTGTACCGCGAATTCAAAGACGTCAATGACTTCGTCGAAGAGCTTCAGCCCATTATCCGGGGCGATGCCCGGCGCTGACGAATGGTCTAGCGCCGCAGCGGACTGACCGCGACGACCGCCACAATCACCTGGCTGGCGCCCGCCTGCTTGAGACTGCGGGCTGCGGCACTGGCGGTGGAACCGGTTGTCAGAATGTCATCTACCAGCAGAATTCGTTTTCCCGCGACCCGCTGCGCCAGCCGGACCGCAAAACTTCCCTGCTGCTGCTGACGGCGTACGGGTGTCGGACTGGTCGCCTGCTTGGGAGTTCGTCGACTCTTCATGAGGATTGAACGACTTACCCCGACCCTCAACTGACGTGCAACGTGACGCGCCAGTTCTTCGGCGGCGTAGTGCGTATGCAGAAATCGCCGCGTCCAGTGTTCGGGAACGGGAAGTACCAGGTCCGGTCGACACTCCTCGAATGCGAAACGTTTGCGGTTCACGAGCAGCGTTGCCAGCCCCCGCGCCAGACTTCCACCTCCCGCAGCCTTGGTGCGAAGACACGCCATTCGCATCTGGCCGTCGTAAATTCCCAGTCGGATCAGACGATCAAACGCAAACTTTTCCCGCCGGCATTGTCCGCAACCTTTGTCGAGATTCGCAAAGGGCCCCACAGGTGCCCCGCAGCGAGGACATTCAGCGTGGGTAGGCGGACAGAGTTGTGCCAGGCAGAGGTCACAGAAATCGGCATCCGCTGGCGGAATTTCGCGTCCGCACAGAAGACAGGCTGGTGGATAGACAAAGTTCAGAGCCGCATCGGAAAGTCTCAGCACTGATTGTGAGACATGCTGAAGGTATCCCTCCGCTGTTTCACGCAAATGAGACACGGCAGACTCCGGCGAAAAATTGGAATTCAAACAGAAGCGTACGCAGGAACGACATTGACGTCAGCGGAAGACAGGGGGCTCCACGGGTCTCCTCACGTTACCGCCGCCGAGGCGTTTTGGCATCCCTCGGACGACTGCCCGACATGATCGGGATTCCACTCCACAACGCGAATCCAAGACTCCGCCGCAGGACCACGCGGCCATTCCGACCAGCACCCTGCCCTGTGTTCGCTGCGAGTGGCAACGGGGGTTCAGGGCAATTTCTCACTTTGCGTATGATTGATTTCGCATTCCGCGCTGTCCCCCATTCCTGCCGGATTCCTGACGCAACTTCTCGGGATCGAGGATGAACTCTGCATCACTCCCCTTGCGCATCATTTCGTTGGAGACGGCTCGCGATACTGTCCCTTGCGCTTCGCTTCTGTTCCGTCCGCAGCCATCATTTCCCGATCTCTCACGCCGTTCGTGGCTATTTTTTAGCTGTGTCGCGTGGACGATAAACAGGGCGGGATGTAAGCTCCCAAGCGAATAGTCGCGGTCAGGATGACTTTTCCGGCAAGTCGGTTCCGGCAAACTGGACCGGACTTTGCAACTGGAACTCGACGATCGGATCAACATTGCGATTGGTGCTATGACATATCTTACGACGGTTGATTACCTGGTGATTCTCTCGTACCTCGCAGCGACGATGGTGCTGGGACTGTGGGTTGGCAGCTACGTCCGAAGCGGTTCGGATTTCTTCCTCGCAGGACGCAGCCTTCCCTGGTGGGCCGTGGGAATGTCGCTGGTCGCCACGGATATCGGGGGAACCGACCTGATGGGCGTCGGCGGCGATGCCTACCGCTACGGAATTGCGATGGGCAACTTCGAGTGGATCGGGTGTGTCCCGGCGATGCTCATTGGAGCCTTCATCGTCATCCCTCACCTGTGGCGATGCCGTGTCACCACGATCCCCGAGTACCTTGAACGCCGATTCAGCATTCAACTGCGGTCCTCGGTCGCGGCCTGCTGGCTCTTCCTGGGGGCATGCAATCTGGGTGTGATGTTACTTGCGTCGGCACTTTTCATGAAAAGCCTGGCGGGTTGGGACGTTTCCCTGTGCATATTACTCACGGCCTTTCTCGTCGGACTTTACACGTGGTCAGGCGGACTGGGTGCGGTCGTCTATACTGACGTGCTGCAGGGACTGGTGATGATCGGGGGCTGCCTGATGTTCCTTGTGATTGGCATTCAGGACGTCGGAGGAATTACGCCTCTCTTCCAGAAAGTCCATGCGATCGCGATCGAGCAGGACCGGCAACTGGAGCAGCAGGAAGAAATGGCCAGAAAATCGGGCCAGCCGACTGTGACCCGAAATAAGTCGCGACATCCCCGTCCGGCGGATCAGTCCGACCATTTGTCACTCGTCCTACCCGTTGATACGCGGTCTCCCGCCCCCTGGCCGGGGGTGCTGTTTGGCCTGGCACTCATCGTCGGTCCCGGTTACTGGCTGGGCAATCAGACCATCGTCCAGCGAGCACTCGGATCCAAGTCCGAATATGACGCCAAAGCCTCGTATGTCTATGGAGCCTTGATCAAGAATCTGATTCCGTTCATCGTTGCACTTCCGGGTCTGGTCGCCCTGGTCAAGTTCCCGGAGTTGGGACACGAACGGGCGGATGTGGCATTGCCGCAACTCGTGGGATCGCTCTTGCCGGCCGGCTTTCGAGGATTGTTCGTTGCCGCGTTTATGGCCGCTTTGATGTCGAGTGTCGATTCGTACCTGAACTCGGCCACGACTCTGTACGTCAATGACTTCTACCGCCGCTTCTATCGGCCAAATGCGGACGAGGGACAGATGCTGGCAGTCGGACGCTGGACGACGGTGGGATTCGTCCTGTGGGGAATCTATTTCGCCTTCCAGCTGCTCGCACTTCCCACCGGCATCTACACGATTTTCCAAACCTTGCTGTCATTCTTCCTCGGCCCGACCCTGGCGGTTCTTCTCGCAGGAATGCTGTCCCGACATGCCTCTTCTGATGGAGCCTTAACCGGCTTCTTCGCGGGGTTACTGACCTCGGTGGGACTGTTCGTGATGAATATGCCAATCGTTTGCCGCTGGCTGAATACGCCCCCCCTGTTTCAAGTCGGACAGCCGTATCTCTATTACTCGTTCTGGTCGTTTGTGGTCGCGATGATGTTCATCGTCGTCTTCAGCTATTTCCTGAGATCAGACCCACCTGAGAAAACACGCTACGCGATTGGCGGGACCATTCCGGAAGGAGGTGCCAAGTGACACTCTTTCACTGGATTGGCAATACGTTGCGAGAGCAACTCGATCTGATTCCGCTTTCTACCGCCCGATGGCTGATGATCGGACTGTTTCTCGGTTTGATGTTCTGGGTCGTTCAACTTCCGACCGACCAGACCAACCCGAGTGACCGGACGGCCAGATGGACCGACGATCTCAAGATCTGGGCTTGGCTGGCTTTGATAATTCAGATACTGATCTACAGCCTGTTTTGATCCGGTCAGCAAAGCGGACGGGCCTTGATGGCCTGCCCGTCATGCGCAATGCGGAGCAGGATTCCGAGTGCCCCACAACGGTCTTGGACAACGGTGCAATGACAGGCGAATACCGTGCAGATCCCGTCGCTGCAGACCGCAGTAACCAGAGCTGTCGCGGCGACGGTTCAAGGCAGCGTTCGTAGAGTCGCTCTGTGGTGCTGGTAATCGAGACTGAAACCATCGCCGCAGCGGGACACCGCCGGTCTGTTCGCAACCGGTTGCCGAAACCGGCAGTCGTCCGTGACATTTGACGTCCGCATGCAGTCCCTGACAACAAGAAATCTCCTGGGCGTACTTCCCCGATGCTCGTCTGGTTACTGAACTACTACGGATCCGCCGTCGAAAGCCTCGCGGGAGTCTCCACGGGGGACTCACGTGTCTTCCTGACGATTCGTATTGCGCTGGCGACACTGATTTCGTTTACCACCGCATTATTTTTTGGCCCCTACGCCATCAAATGGCTGAAACTTCGTTTTCGCGAACGAATTGTCAGCGCATCGGCCCGGTTGAATGAGCTGCATTCCGCCAAACGCGATACCCCGACCATGGGGGGAATTTTCATCGTGCTGTCGATCGTTGTCGCGGGAGTCGTTTGTGGTGATTTGAGTAACCGGTATCTGCTTCAGTCACTGCTGGTCGTGATTGCCTTCGGAGCGATTGGAGCCCACGACGACTGGATCAAGGTGACGGGCCGCGGAAGAGGTCTCAGCGTCCGGCAGAAATTTTTCTGGCAATGGGTGATCGCGCTAGGAATAGCCACCCTGCTCTACTTTGTTCAGTTCGAGAAGCCGCGCGGGCTGGAACTGGTCTTCCCGATCGGAAAAGCAGGACTCTCTCTCGGCGCACTGTTCATCGCCTGGGCCGCCTTCGTCATGGTCGGAAGCTCAAACGGAGTCAATCTGACGGACGGTCTTGATGGGCTGGCCAGCGGTTGCCTCATTTTTGCGGGGTCCGCATTTACGGCCCTCTCATACGTGTCAGGGCATCGAGTGATGGCCGAGTATCTGAGCATTGCTCACATGACCGGTGCGGGCGAACTGGGAATCGTGTTCGGGGCCCTGGTCGGTGCGATGCTGGGATTCCTCTGGTTCAATTGTCACCCGGCTCAAGTCTTTATGGGTGACAGCGGTTCTCTCCCGACAGGTGCGCTGCTGGGATATGGAGCGCTAGTGACTCGCCAGGAACTTCTGCTGTTAATTGTCGGGGGGGTTTTCGTTGTCGAGACGCTTAGCGTTATTCTGCAGGTCGGTTGCTACAAGCTGACGGGCAAACGGGTTCTGGCGTGCAGCCCACTGCACAACCACTTTGTTTTCAAAGGCGAACCGGAAACGCGGATCGTTGCTCGCTTCTGGATCGCGGCAGCGCTGCTGGCAATGGTCGGTGTCGCCAGCCTCAAGATTCGCTGACAGAGTTACCAGAGTTTGCTGGCAGGCAGCCGCAGATTGCTTTGCTTCTTCTGGATAGCCTCATTGGCTTTTTTCACGACGCGCCCTTCCTGTGCCTGGATCAGGTTTTCCAGATCGTGCCGCGCCATCTCGCCGATCCCCTTGGCCACATCGCCCCGTATCTCACCAATTCGTTTGACCCGCAGGTTGCGAAGAAACAGCTCGACTCGCCGCACAGTCGGTTCGAGAACAAGATCAGGCAGGAAGCTTTTCGGATTCGGTTCGGCCCGAATCACGACTTCGCAATGACCCACAATCTCGACATCCGCGTCGGAGATGGTCGTAAAGTTCAGGCCCTTGACCCCCAGAACCCAGTGCTCGAAATCGGTTCGGCAGCGAAGCTTCGATGCCAATCGGACGTCAAACTGAAAGCGGCCCACGTCGAGGGGGCGAATCTGGTCAATGACAAGTTTGAGCAGACGGTCGGGTTCGATCAACTCAACCTTAAACTTGTGCCAAGCCCCGTGATTGACTCTCCGCTTCCGTTCGGTCATACGGATGTTGAAACCGCGCTGCTGGATCTTGACGCCATCGAAGATTTCCGTCGTCTTGTCCCAGTGCTTTCGATCTTCATATTCGTGCGGGATCGCCGTCAGCAATACCGTCCGAAGAATCTCAGACCAGGTGGGCTGTCCCTGTATTTCGGGTCCATTGAGAATGTCGCTGTCGTGGACAGGAGTCGAACTCTCGGCTCGGGGCAGCTCTTTCGCCCCCTGCGGTTCGGTTTCAGCGAGTACCTCATTGTAAAGATCGGGTCCCAGGAGGCAGAACAGAAGCCCGCAGACACCCGCGATCCACGTTCGTAGTGCTCGTTGTGCGATCATGAGGACATCTACATCCTGACAGGAGCGAGCGGTCGGGGAGCCTGTTCCATCGGTCTCGACTCCCCGAGAGGCTGCGAGGGGACTGCTCATCACCGCACAGTCCCGGCAGTGATAGCACATCAGGAGGAAGTTGGCTAAGTCTTTTGAACCGGAACGCCACAACGCCTCCCTCGGAATTCAGTTTCAACCTCAAGTATGCCCGAACGAGATTCAAATCTGGAGCGGCACCACGGGCGGTGGAACATTGCGAGCGTTCGTTTTCACGAAGTCGGCATGGCGATAGTGGGCCACATGAAGTTTGAAGCGAATACGTTCACCTTCGTTTACGAATCAGCGGGTCCCCCTGTCCGTTCTGAAATCGGCACCATTCAGTATGCACTCTCAATTGTGATCGGTTTCATTTGATCCTCTGTTGTCGGGTGAAACTTTCGAACGGCTCCTGCCACACTTCCGTACTCCAGCTCGATTCGAACTTCCTCTGCTGGGAGGTTACTGAATCGAAAATGTCCTTCGTCATCGGTCGGCGATTCTGCCGAGTAACGATTCCGATCGATGCCAAAGTAAGGCCCTGCACCAGCGGTGACGATCCGCCCTGAAAGCGGCCGACCGGCTTTATTCACCAGTGTTCCAGACAGGAAGAGTCCCGGTTGCAGTTTCACGTCGACGGTGCTATCCCCTTGCAACGTGACGACGGCATTCTGGTAGTCTTTGTTTGGCCGGACGATCGCCCGATAGGATGAGACCATCTCGGGGTTGATCTGCGGAACAGTGAGTTCCCCCTGTGCATTGGTCGTTTCCGCAGTTCCCCAAGACGTCGTCACACGAGGATGCTCGCAGCGAATCATTACGGGAATTCCCTGTAATCGGTTTCCCAGTGGATCGAGTACTCTCACTGTAGCTTTGACAGGGAGATTAAATTCGAGCTTGAACTGGGGCAGTGGTTGCTTCTCGGACAGGGTAAATTGTGGTCCGAGAATGATGAACTTGTCGCGACTGGCACGCAGTCCGCAACGGGAACCGAAGGGGACCGGGCCCAGGAAGAATTGTCCCGAGGAATTCGAATGCGCATTCAAAAGCTGGCGTTTCTCACGGTTCATCGAGAGCGTCCAGCGCGACGAAACTGCTTCGAGCACCACATTAATTCCGGACGCGGGAGTTCCGTCAGAGTTCAGCACGACGCCATTGACTCCTCCTGCGGGCTCCACCGGGACGTCGACGGTAAAGAGATCATTTCCTGCAGGGATTCGTGCGACGAATTCCTCATCCGTCAGAGTAAACCCGATCAGTTGATTCAACTGGATCCGAATCTCACACGGAGCCGGCACCTGTACTACGCAGTGGCCGTTCGTCAACCTGGCCATCGAAATATCGTAAGGATTCGCTGATCCAGGGTTCTGATCGCGGATGCTGAGTTGTAATCGTCCTTCCGGCGCGACGACCTCGCCTTGCTTACGAAACACCAGACTGACTTCGCGTTGAAAGGGGCGGGCCGGCTCATTCAATGTCAGTACGAGATCATGAACAGGCCCGGACACTTTTTTGTGAATCTGCTGGTCACCCAGCGAGAACTGAAGATCTCCTGCCGGGACATGATCAATCTGAAAATGAGCTTCCCCCTCTGCGAATTCCAGTTTGAATGGACGATTGAATGAGAGATTCTCGCCATCGAACGCACCGTTCTTCGACTGTGAGAATCGGACCCCGACGTGTTTCTTTTGCAGCTCTTCAAGCTGCTGCGGCGTACCCCGAACGATCCCGGATACAGTGACTCCCGGTTGCAGCTGAATCACACGATCCCGAGTTCCCGGTTGAACGTTCGTCAGAATCGCCGGCGCATAATCAGGGTGCTCAACAAGCAAGTCATAGATGGAACCGTCGAGAAGCTGGTCGAGGGTAAATTCCCCTCGCTCATCGGTCGTTGCCAAAGGAGGCTGACTCATCCCGGTGTTGTCGACCAACTGGAGTCGTCGAACCCTCAATCGTCGCAGCGTTGCACCCGCCAGAGGCAGACCGTCGGATGCGAGGACCTGACCCGTTGCTGGCTGCGCTCGCGTCATCTGAAGCGTTAATGGAGCATCCGGGTTGAGGACAGCGGGGCGAACGTCCAGCCTTTGGAATCCTGGTGCGGTCACCGACAGACTATGACGTCGATCAGGCTGCACATGCGGAATCACCACCTCGCCTGAGGAATCTGTCTGCCGCGGCTTGAAGAGGCCGAATCCCTGATTTCTTTCCCAGGCCGACACGATCACTTCCGCATCAGGAATGGGCCGGTCAGCGTCGTCCCGGAGTTGGAGAGTGACGGGAACTCCCGGTTTGAGAACAACCTCGACGTCTTTGATCTCGTCAACACGTCCCGAAAGATAGGGTCCGACCATGGTCGTGGCATATCCATCCCCCATGAACTGGAGCCATGTCTCGCCGGGCGGAACGTCCACACGAAATTCGTTGGACTCGCCTCCCTTGATATCGCCCTGAGTCATTCCGGTTCCCGAGTTCCCTTTCTGAGTTTGAGAATAGACCCAGATCAAGTTGGGAAGCGGTTGACCATCGCTTGTGTGAACCTTTCCACTGATGATCAGTCGCTGCTCCGTGATGTTGGCTGCAGGATTAATCTCATCAGCCACTTTGGCCAGCTCTGACACCCGCTCTCCATCGGAAAGCAACCTGGCAGCAGAAAAGACCGCCAGGTCACTCCCATACTGCAGTAAGGCGACGGCCGTGACGGCGACAACGAGGACGAGCAATATCGATTTCCAGGTGAACCTGGTAGGTGCCACAGCATTCCTCTCCACCAGTCTGCGCACGCGATCCAGTAATGATCCGGAACGCTCGTCGGCGAAACCGAGAACTACTGCCGGGGGAGGCGTGGTGATCTTCTCGGCGATGTCCAACAGAACCTGAGCGTAATTGAGAGAACTGGCTGTTAGTCTGGCTCCCCAGACGTCACAACAGGCCTCTCGTTCTGCACGAATCTGCCGACTGATCCACCAGACGGCGGGATTAAAAAACAACAGAGACTCAATCACCTGCTGGCCCAGATTGACAACGTCGTCCCAGCGACGCAGATGCGCAAGTTCATGGCCCAGAATCGCCTTCCACTGATCGGGCGACAGGCCCGTGGCCAGCGACATCGGTATCAGAATCACTGGCGAGAACGTCCCGATGACGCAAGGGGAATGTGCGTGCAACGAGGCAATCAGCTTGACCGGCCGGTGGATGCGAAGCTGCGCCTTCAGACGCAGAAAAATGTCCAGCGCGACCGCGTCTCTGACAGGTTCTCCCAGTTTCCATGTTTCTGCCGCTGTCCTTTGACGTACGCACTGAAGGAAGTTCAGCGCGACTCCAAACAACCATCCCCAAAGCAGGAACGGACTGAACTGTCTCACCACTCTATTGAGTCTCGACGGGATTCCCCAGATGAGGCGGGATTCCATCGGCACAAATGGACGGTCACTCGACGGTAAGACCTTCGATGCACCTGGCATCGAAGGAGACGAGGTGACAGGAAGTGAAGAACCAGTCCCGGTCGGTTCCTGGAGCGAATTCGCCGTGACATTGGAGGGAGAAGAAAAGAAAGGGATCAGGTCAGAGGGCAGTCTGAGAAAGGAACCTGTCACCAGCACACCCACAGCCAGTCCAGCCAGACAGCTCAGCGAAGCGGCATACCGTAGCTGAGGCCGATTGCGGGATATCATCGTCAGACAAACAGCCAGCAATGCAGACCAGACTGCGCCCTGCCACAGCGAATGCAGCAGTGCCCAGCAGAGAGACTGGGCCCAGGTACCGGTGAACCACGCAACCAGGATCGTCATGGTTTCTCCTCTTTGTTTTCGGCTTCGCGGGCAGCTTGATTGATCACCTTGCGAATCTGTTTGAGGTCTTCCGCCGAGACATCCGAAGCATCCATCAGTGCCTGAACTGCTTTGGCGGGATTGCCAGAAAACAGGTTCTTCAGCATCGTTTTCAGCACGGGCTGAACGACCTGCTCACGACTGACCAGCGGGCTATAGATGTACGCCATCCCTTCCCGCCGATGTGAAACCAGGTTTTTTCGCTCCATCCCCTGAAGCACGGTCAGCACCGTGGTGTAGGCACGTTCTTTGCCATCCGGGAACAGCGGCAACAGTTCCCGCACGCTCTGCGGACCATGCTCCCACAATAAGCCCAGCACCTGTAACTCCAGCTCCGACGGTTTCACATTCATCCGAGACCTCTCTACTATGCGGCTAGTATGTACTAGAGTAATAGTAGATACGGACGGATTCAAGATGGAAAACGAACAATCGGGGAGTTTCCAGAACGAACCCGCTTGTCGGCCATTCCCTTTGCCCCAACCCCGGGACATCCGTTCGCAATCAGGCAGTCACAATTGGACTTGCGCACATCCGCAGTTGCGACGTGCTGAGTATCCGTCCCAGCGAACACTCCCCCGGTTTCCGGTGTCACACCTCCACAAGTCGATCGATTCCGTGTTTCAGGAGTAGAAGTGGTTCGCGCGCCAGCCGATCAAGGGGCAGCCCCCGGCGCGGCAAACGGATTCAGAATCGGTACCGGCGGCGAATTGACTTCACGTGTCGCCGCGCACTCCCGGAATGCTGTCAGGTTGCTATTATTTGCATCCACCCTGCGGTGGGACCGTACCACCAGTCCGACTCGCAATCTCGCAGTCATTCAGCAGCGCCCCCGTCACGGTCGTAACGCTGGCAACCGCGTGGAATCGAGTCGCGTTCGGCTGGTCGCACGCCAGGAACGGGGGCAGCCTGATTATCCACTTACACGTGCTTTTGCAGGAATTTCATGGCGACTTCTGAACGTTTTTCGACGGGTATTGCGGAACTGGATTCGCTGTTGGGGGGAGGACTGATTCCTGGCACACTGACGGTCGTCATGGGGGCGACGGGAATCGGTAAGACTCAGCTAGGCCTTCAGTTTGCCAATGCCGGGCTGAAGCAAGAGGGCGAACGAGGAATTCTTTTCGATATGACGTCGCGCGGCGACGCGCAGAACCATGCCGACTACGCCAAACGGATCTGCGACTGGGTCTTGAAGACCCGGCCACTGGATGTCTCGTATGCTCCTGAAGAAATCTGGAACCGTGACGCGATCCGGACAGATTATTTTCATGTGTTTGATCGAACTGGCCGACGAGTCACGCTGCAAGACCTCGACCAGGAGCAATGGCAGGAATGGCGTGCTGAACTCAATAAGAAACTCGACCAGGCCATCGCGTACTTTTACGGAAACTTCGCTCACGGAGTCCGCCGTTCGGTGATCGACGGAGTCGAACCCGTTGATCGGGCGAGCGATTCATTCCAGTTCCAGTTGTTTGATTACATCTATCACCAGATCCTGCACAAGGATCACGACTGGGTAGCGCGAGACCTGTTCCGGGTCAATTTCCGGGCGAATGAACAGACCGTTGCCGAGCATGCTTACGACCACAACAAACTGGCCACCATGCTGCTGTACACGTCGCATGAGGTCAAACTGGACGACCTGATCGACCGTCCGATCGAAAGTGGAGATGTGCTGTGTAACGCGAACACAATCATCCTCATGGGAAAAGTCCGCGACGGCAACCGGATGCGGCGGGCGCTGCACGTCGCCAAGCATCGAGGCAGTGCCGCCGATGATGGCATCGTTCCCTTTGAGATCGGTGATTCGGGTCTGATGATCGGGCAGTCGTAAAGTTCTCCGTCCAGAAGGTCCTGCCTCAAGCAGAAACAGGAACCGCGTCGACCCGATCGTGCGGTTTCCAAGAGTTTGTCGGTTAGTCGAGCGACAGTTTCTCGGTCTGATATGATCATCGTGTCCGTCGTCTGTTGCGGTCGCCGTTTTCAGTTTCATGAGTTCAAAGGATTCACAAGTGCCAGCAGCCATCACGAAGACTTTGGCCGGGGAATTTGTCGATCCCGCGACATTGATGCGACTGAAGTCGCTGGAACTGAGAGCCAAGCACGTGGTCCAGGGCTTCATGACAGGACTCAACCGCAGTCCCTATCATGGATTCTCTGTCGAGTTTACCGAGTACCGACAGTACACCCAGGGAGATGACTTGCGGCATCTCGACTGGAAGCTTTACGCCAGAACAGACCGGTATTATCTGAAGCGATTCGAAGATGAAACCAATTTGCGATGTCTGCTGCTCTTGGACGCCAGCCGCTCCATGAACTTCGGTTCGATTGGCTACAGCAAGTCTGAGTACGCCCGGACGCTGGCAGCGACGTTCGCCTATTTTCTCTCGACGCAGCGTGACGCAATCGGTTTAGCAAGCTTTGCGTCCGAGATTATTGATTTCATTCCACCTCGTTATCGCTCGGGTCATCTGCGCCGCTTGCTCGTCTCGCTGGAAAAAACAGCGGAAGGCTCGTCAACTCATCTGGCCCGGCCACTGGAACAGATCACCGAACGACTCAATAAACGGGGCATGCTGGTTCTGATTTCGGATTTGCTGGCACCGCTTGAGACTCTCGAAGTCAGCCTGGGAAGCCTGACTGTTCGTGGTCAGGACGTGATTGTCTTCCACGTCCTGGATCCGGAAGAACTCAGCTTCACGTTTACTACCCCCGAACTGTTTATCGATCTGGAAACCGACCGCCGTCTCTACGTCGATCCGACTGCCGTCCGTCGTGATTATCTGGCGAAATTCACCACGCATCTGAAATCGATCGAAGGGATTTGCTCACGACTGGGCCTCGTCTACCACCGGCTCACGACCGACACTCCGCTCGAAACGGCCCTGCCCGAAGTGATTCGTGTAAGAATGCAGTCGCGGGGCAACAGCCGGACGCGCATCGCCCGACGCTAGGAAATTACTCCTTCACACGAAACCGCCCCCCTGCCAAAACCGCCTTACCATGACGTGTCATGCGTCACGACAGCAACTCAGGATACCAATTGCAGATGACACCCTCTCGTGAAATTCAACCTGTCTGTGGCCCTGTCAACGGCTCGATTCGACCGCCCGGTTCAAAAAGTCTCACGAATCGTGCCCTGGTCGTTGCAGCGTTGGCAAGCGGGACATCGCATTTAACGGGTGTCCTCGACAGTCGCGATACCCAGGTCATGATCGACAGTCTGAAGCGATTGGGTCTGACCGTCGATCATGATGCTGCGAAAGGGACTGTCCGAATCGACGGTTGTCACGGAAATCCTCCCACCAGTGCGGCTGACCTCTGGCTCGAAAATAGCGGCACCAGTATCCGGTTTCTCACGGCGCTGTGTGCGTTGGGACAGGGACGATATCGTCTGGATGGCAATTCCCGCATGCGAGAGCGGCCGATCGCCGACCTGGTGGTCGCGCTGCGGCAGTTTGGAATCGAAGTCGAGTGTGAACTTGGCAACGACTGCCCGCCCGTCCTTATTCACGGACAAGGCCTGCCGGGGGGAACGATTTCGATCAAGGCCAATCTCTCAAGCCAGTTCCTCAGTGCCGTGCTGATGGCCGCACCCTGTGCTCAACAGACGGTTGAAATCCGTCTGGCAGGGGAACTCGTCTCTGAGCCCTACATTGAAATGACACTGGCCGTAATGTCTCAGTTCGGTGTCAACGTTGACCGGCCCGAGGCGGGCGTCTATCGGATCACTCCTCAGACGTACGTCGCGACGACCTACGACATTGAACCCGATGCCTCCGCGGCCAGTTACTTTTTCGGCCTCGCCGCAGTGACTCAAGGCAACATCACCGTCCATGGCCTGAATGCAAACGCTCTGCAGGGAGATGTGCACTTCGTTCGCGCACTCGAGCAGATGGGATGCCAGGTGACCTGGAACGCCGACAGTGTGACCGTCCAGGGTCGGCCGCTGCAGGGGATCGATATCGATATGAACGCCATCAGCGACACCGCACAAACGCTCGCTTGTGTCGCTCCGTTCGCCACGGGTCCCACGCGAATCCGCAATGTGGCGCACATGCGGTTGAAAGAAACCGATCGGGTCACTGCAGTCGTCACTGAACTGCAGAAATTAGGTTGCCGTGTGGAAGAACACCCCGATGGCATGACCATTCACCCGGGGCCGCTCCACGGCGGTACCGTGGCAACGTATGATGATCATCGAATGGCCATGAGTTTTTCGCTGATCGGACTTCGAGTTCCCGGAATCGTCATTTCTGACCCTGGATGCACGTCGAAGACCTATCCCAACTACTTCGAAGATCTCGAACGACTCTGCGGTAAAGCATGAGTCGAACCAGACCGGCAGTTGTGCCGGTCGGATCGGTCGCCAAAGTCCGGGGCCGCAACATGGACGAACTTCGAGAGACCCGGCATCTGCCGATCGGAGGTGGGCGAAATTGAAGTACTGACTCGCCCGCCGCACTTCGACGGCCCTCGTCTTGCGGAAGTCCTGTTCAGTGTACGGACCTTGTTACTCACGATCGACGACGTGCATGTATACAGGGTCCACCTGAAGACGGAAATCCCCCGCCGACACAGGTTCAGGCACTCGCTCGCAGTTCATTGGACTCGGGACCGTTGAGATGGTCGAGAATCACGTCCAATCGCTGCGTCACCCGTTTCTGGGTCTCTTCCATCATCGACGCCGTGGCGAGCACCTCGGCCTCTTTCTGGTTCAGTTCGCGTGTTCGATCCGCGATGGCTACTTGCAACTCCTGAAGATGACTCAGCAGTGTATTGTAGACGCGGACTTCTTCCGCATGAGGAATGCTTTCTGATTCCAGCGATGTCGGCACTTCTCTGACCGCTTCAATCGCTTTCACGAGAGCCCCCCAGCCGCTGTCGGCGTCTGCGGACAGTTCCTTGACGATTGCCTGCTCGGTCAGAATCCGATCACACAATTCCTCTGCCGTGAGTGACGCGAGGTCTTCGGGAAGGCCTCCATTTGTCGCTTCACCGACTTCGGCGAAGAGGGGTTGCGGAGCAAGCTGGATTGACAACCGGGTGGAACCAATCTGCAAGCGATCGCCGTCACGCAGTGCCATCCGTCGACAGGTGGCGCCATTCACGGTCAGGTACAGGTCGTCACAGACGGTTTCAATCCAGACTGCGCCAGATTGAATGTGAATCTGACTGTGCAAGCGAGGAATCGTGGGATCTTCCAGAATCAGGTCGCATTGACGACCCGTTCCGATTTTGAATCCATCGTGGTTCACTTGAATGGACTGAGATCCAGAAAGAAGCGTGAGCACCATTTCGTCCGATCGGCCAGAACTGGAAGGCATTGATGGGCGAGATGGATTGAAAGGACTGAGCATTGTTGTCTCGCTCCAACATCTTGTCGGATGAATCGCCGAATCGACTCGGACCGAGTTCTCCTTCGTCGAACACTCTTCATCATCGAACGGCTTTGCGAGCGGTCATGACCGAAACGTCCTGTATTTCCCGGGCCGCTCTGTTTTTGGCCCGTAAGCGACGAGGAAGGACTGCGAAGTTTTAACGGCTGCGTAAGCAGTGCGATGCCGCATTCGGACTCAACTGCGAATCTGGGAAAGAGAGTGAAACCGACGCGGTTGTAGCGACAGAACCTCGAAGAAGCTGAATCGATTGCGGGTTTCAGCCGGATCGGGGGATCAAATGGATGGCGGGAGCCTTCACCATCGCGGTCACGACATCACCAACCTGTAGTTTCAGGTCGTCCTGAGCGGGTCGGGTGATCAGCGCGGTCATCTCGAAACCGCACTCCAGACCGACTCGAATCAAAGGGCCTTCGGGGGTGAGAGACCGGATCGTGGCCCGCAGTTGATTACGGATCGTCGTGGTACCCGGTGTGCCTTTCTGCAGCGCGACGTCCTCCCCTTTGATACAGACATGCACCAGTCGGGTCGCGGCCGATGGAGCGACGGACAGCAGCAACGTTTGTCCGACCTGCACGGTGGCCAACCCCTGATCATTGGCGATGATCTCCCCTGCAACCACGGTTTCCACCCCTACCAGTAGTGCCAGTCTGGCATTACTGGGCCGCGAGAAAACGTCTTCGACCGTTCCGACCTGCTGGATTCGCCCCTGATCCATTACGGCCACACGGTCTGCCAGGGCCATCGCTTCGACGCGGTCGTGTGTTACGATAATCGTCGGGACCCCGAACTCCTGCAGGATCTGGCGGAGTTCAGCTCGCAGGCGTTCCCGCAACAGGGCATCCAGCGCCGAGAGGGGTTCGTCCAGCAACAACAACCGTGGGCGTCGGGCGAGGATTCGTCCTAATGCCACCCGCTGCTGCTGCCCACCGGACAATTGATGTGGGAACCGCAGTTCGAGCCCGGCAAGATCTAACTGCGTCATGATTTCATGAATTCGTCGGCGCCGTTCGCGTGATGAACTCTGCTGCAAGCCAAACCCGATGTTGTCCGCGATGTTCAGATGCGGAAACAGGGCGTAATCCTGAAACAGAAATCCGACGTCCCGTTGCTGCGGGGAAAGGGCAACCCGGCGTGAGCGATCAAACCAGATCTGGTCGCCAAACTGGATCAACCCATGATCCGGGTGGTGCAATCCCGCCAGACACCGCAGGAAGGTCGTTTTGCCGCATCCCGAAGGGCCGATCAACGACGTCACAGAAAAGCCTTGCGTCGACTGGGTAAACTCGATGTCCAGTCGGGGGCCCTTGTGGTACTGGAGCGAAAAGTTCGCGACCAGATCGAGCGTCATCTCGCAGCACTCCGGTTAGTCAGCCACTGAGTGATACAGAGTACAACGAACGAGAAGCCCAACAATGTCGCGGCGGTTCTGCCTGCTGAAACGTAGTTCAGACTTTGCACGTCGTCGTAAAGCGACGTGGAGATCGTTCGCGTGACCGAGGGAATATTTCCTCCCAGCATCAGCACGACGCCAAACTCACCAATCGTATGTGCAAATGTCAGAATCACGCCGGCGAGAATTCCCGGCCAGCACAGCGGCAGGATCACACGGCGGAATGTTTCGAAGCGGGAAACTCCCAGGCACCACGCCGCTTCGACAAGTTGACGGTCCATCGCGGAAAATGCCGCTGTGAAAGGGCGGATCGCAAAAGGGAGATTGAACAGCACGGCACCAATCAGAATTCCCGGAAACGAAAAGGGAAGCCGTGTTCCAAACAGGCTGTGCCAGGCTTTTCCAACGAACCCGTGAGGTCCCAGTCCGACCAGCAGATAGAACCCCAGCACCGTCGGTGGCAGCACCAAAGGCAAGGCGACGACGGCTTCCACCAGGAATCGCCCCCGCCAGCGAGTCGTTGCCAGCCAGTACGACAGGGGAATGCCAGCCACGAAGAGGATCGAGGTCGCAGCGCTGGCCAGTTTCAGACTCAGCCAAATCGCTCCCCAATCCACGAGCTGTCTCCGAATCTTTGTTCCTGCAACCTCACCCCGTTGACCCGATCCCGCTCGACGGCCCGCGAGTGAGAGTACCTCCGTGGCGAGCGTCGCGGAAACTCACACTTACACAAGTCGTTAAAAGGAAGGCTGTTCGCCGAGCGTTCCTTCCCAGCGGTTCTCGCAGAGACTGTGACCGGCGCACAGGGGCAGGTTGCCTGCATGTGCACCGATCACAGGAGTCAGCGATTGTTCGTCAGTTGTCATACCCCAAATTCGGAGAGAGCCATCGTTCCAGCAGTTCGATCGGCATCCCTTTCCGTTTTGCGTAATCCTCGACCTGGTCTTTTGTGATCTTGTCGACGCTGAAATAGCGTGCCTCGGGGTGAGCGAAGTATAACCCGCTGACGCTGGCGGCGGGATGCATGGCGAAGCTTTCCGTCAGCTTGATACCCGTCTGACGTTCGGCATCGAGCAATTGGAACAACTTGGTCTTCTCGGTGTGGTCCGGACACGCGGGATAGCCATGAGCGGGTCGGATCCCCCGATACTTTTCGCCGATCAGATCCTCGTTCGTCAGCTTCTCTTCACGTCCGTAGGCCCACTCTTCGCGCGCCTTCTTGTGCAGATATTCTGCAAAGGCTTCGGCCAGTCGGTCAGCGAGGGCTTTGGTCATGATGGAAAGATAATCGTCATTCAGTTCGTTCTGGAACTTGTTCGCCAGTTCGTCACAGCCAATCCCTGTCGTGACCGCGAAGGCACCGAGGTAGTCCTGGCGGTTAGCACTAATCGGCGCAATGTAGTCAGCCAACGAGCGGAAGTCGGACTGACCCGGACGTTCCCATTGCTGACGCAGCATTGAAAAACGCATGACCGGTTTGGAACTATCAATCGTTCCGTTGCTGATCGGCGTCACAAGGATGTCGTCCCCCTCGGTCACGGCAGGCCAGAAGCCATACACACCTCGTGCAGTCAGCAGTTTCTCATCCACGATCCGTTTTAAAAGTTGCTGAGCGTCTTCGAAGACCTTCTTCGCCTGTTCGCCCACAACCGGATCCGAGAAAATTTTTGGGTACTTCCCTTTCAGTTCCCACGTCTGGAAGAAAGGTGACCAGTCGATGAACGGCACCAGTTCAGCCAGGGGGACATCGACCACTCGCGTTCCCAGGAACGCAGGCGAATCGATCCTGACGGTTGACCAGTCCGTCGCGAATCGCCGACTGAGGGCTTCTGCGTACGGCACCAGCTTGCGATTTGCCTGCATCGCTTCGTAGGTCGAGCGGTCACGGGCTTGCGACGAGAGGTTCTTCTCGATGAATTCGGCTTTGCGTTCGGCATCCAGCATGTTCTCGACCACTGGTACCGAGAGGGACGCGTCGACGACGTGGACCACAGGATGATCGTAGTGCTGAGCGATTTTGACCGCAGTATGTTTGGCGGACGTCGTCGCACCCCCGATCAGCAGTGGAACAGTGAAACCCAGGCGCTGCATCTCCTTCGCAACATGGACCATTTCATCGAGCGAAGGGGTAATCAGACCGCTCAGACCGATGACGTCCACATTTTTCTGCTTCGCCACTTCCAGAATCTTGTCGCACGAGACCATCACTCCGAGGTCGATAACATCGAAGCTGTTACACCGCAGGACCACTCCGACGATATTCTTGCCGATGTCATGGACGTCCCCTTTGACGGTCGCCAGCAGCACGCGTCCACGTCCCCGATCGGTGTCTTCCTCGACGGCAACTTCTGCTGCATTCGGCATCGCTGCAGCGGCGGCTCGTTCCGCCTCCATGAACGGCTCGAGGTAAGCGACCGCTTTCTTCATGACACGGGCGCTTTTGACGACCTGCGGCAGGAACATTTTTCCTGCTCCGAAAAGTGCGCCTACGACATTCATGCCATCCATAAGCGGTCCCTGGATGACGTCCAGCGGCTTTCCGTAGCTCAGTCGGGCTTCTTCGGTATCCGCGTCGATGTAGTCAGCGATCCCTTTCAGCAAGGCATGTTTCAGTCGATCTTCCACCGAACCAAATCGCCACTCTTCGACAGCCGCAACGGCTTCTTCCTTCGTCCCGGATTTGAACTTTTCCGAGAACGAGATCAGACGCTCGGTCGCATCCGGTCGACGATTCAGCAGCACGTCTTCAATGTAGACGAGCAGTTCTTTGTCGATCTCTTCATAGACTTCAAGTTGGCCGGCGTTGACGATGCCCATGTCGAGACCCGCCTGGATGGCGTGGTACAGGAACGCGGCATTCATCGCCTCACGGACAACATCATTACCGCGGAACGAGAACGAAACGTTACTGACGCCACCTGACGTCCTCGCACCGGGGCATTCAACTTTGATGCGCCGAATTGCTTCGATGAATTCGACTGCGTAGTTTGCATGCTCTTCCATCCCCGTACCGACGGTCAGGATGTTAGCATCGAAGATGATGTCTTCGGGCGGGAAGCCGGCTTGCGTCGTCAACAGGTCGTAAGCACGCTTGCAAATACGAACTTTGTCTTCGCAATCCGTCGCCTGGCCCTGTTCGTCAAACGCCATCACGACGACGGCGGCGCCATATCGTCGAATCCGCTTTGCCTGTTCCAGGAAGGCGGCTTCGCCTTCCTTCATGCTGATCGAGTTCACGACCCCCTTGCCGTCGAGGCATTTGAGACCCGCTTCGATCACACTGAACTTGGAACTGTCGACCATCACCGGAACGCGGTTGACGTCGGGATCATCAGAAATCAGGTTGACGAACGTCGTCATTGCGACCTGGCTATCGAGCAGACCTTCGTCCATATTGACGTCGATCATGTTCGCGCCACTCTCGACCTGCTCGCGGGCCACGGCCAGAGCATCGTCGAACTTCCCTTCCTTGATCAGACGTGCGAACTTGCGCGACCCCGTGACGTTGGTCCGTTCACCAATCATCATGAAGTTGGAACTGGGACTAAGCTCAATACGCTCTTTTCCGCAATACGCCGAGGTGGCCGGAATGTCTGGAACCTGCCGCGGAGGGACGTTTTCGACAGCTTCGGCAATCGCCTTGATGTAGTCGGGGTTCGTGCCGCAGCATCCCCCGACAATGTTCACCCAGCCGTTCTGGGCAAACTCGCGCAGGTTGGCGGCGACTTCACCGGGATTCGAATCAAACCCACCGAATCCGTCGGGCATCCCCGCATTCGGATAACAACTGATGTACTTGGGTGCCAGATTCGCCAGCGTCTCGACGTACTGGCGCATCTGCTTGGGCCCCAGTGCGCAGTTCAGTCCGATCGTCAGCATCGGAGCATGAGAAACCGAGGTCCAGAACGATTCGACCGATTGACCAGTTAAGGTTCGGCCACCGTTGAAGATGGTGCCGGAGACCATGACCGGCAAACGTACACCGGTTTCCGCGAAGACATCTTCAATCGCGAACAGACAGGCCTTCATGTTCAGTGTGTCGAACGAGGTCTCGGGAAGCAGCAGATCGACGCCCCCTTCGATCAAACCTCGAACCTGTTCGGAGTAGGACGCGACCATCTGGTCGAACGTCACGGGACGATAGCCCGGCTTGTCAGCATTAAACGACAGCAGAACCTTGGTCGGGCCGATGCTGCCCGCAACGAAACGAGGTTTCTTTGGTGTTTTGGACGTGAACTCGTCGCAGGCGGCCCGAGCCAGACGGGCCGCTTCGACATTGATCTCACGGGTGAATTCGGCGAGACCGAACTCTTCCATGGAAATGGTGTTGGCGTTGAACGAATCGGTCTCGATGATATCGGCACCCGCCGCCAGATACAGTCGATGAATCTCACCGATCATCTGGGGCTGAGTCAGCACCAGGACATCGCCTGCATTCTTGAGATCAATCGGGTGCTTTGCAAATCGTTCGCCCCGGTAGTCAGCCTCGCCCGGGGAATATCGCTGAATCATCGTGCCCATGGCGCCATCGAGCACGAGAATGCGTTCTGACAGAAGTTGTTCGAAGTAGCCAGGAGCACGGGTCGGCATTGATGGATTGCTCAACTATGGAGGTGTCGGTTGTCTGTTTGTGTCACGCACCAACGGTTTGGCGACACATTCGTCATGCATCGCACTCCGTTGATCACTTTCGCAATTTCACTCTGGTTCGTGGTACTACACTCTGGGTCGTAGCACGGGTCGACATCCCAATGGCCGGTTGGGACGAGGTTGCCTGCCTGCAATCAGCGAGACTTGACTTCTCGCTTTCGTGCTGGACCACTCGCTCGTGTGATGGCAAGACCCTTATTCTAAATGTGTCTACACAGTCCCGTCGAGACTGCTGCGTCTGATGTTGTCTCTGCTGTGTCGCACCGCCGCTTCAGTGAGAGTGCTTCCGTGACTGTTACAGCACTGAATCACTTCCAAGAACAGTTCGTTGGACACGAATTTACTCGGCCATCTCCTGACCGAAAGCCAGTCGCATCTGCGGGTCTTTGGCCGGTGCCTGAAGCTCTTTAAAAAAGAGACTCGGCTGAATGTCATGATTGTTTTGGTATTTGCCGTTTCGATATTCAGTAATCTCACCCACAACGGTGTGATAGAGAATCTGACAGATCGGCAGACCGGCATAAATGCGGATCGGGTGGATCGCCTGAAGTTCGAGTGTCCAGTATCCGCAGAAGCCGATATCACCGAAGCCAGCACTGACGTGTACGAACAGGCCCAGTCGTCCGATCGACGACCGTCCTTCGAGCATGGGAACCAGATTGTGCGTCTCGGTTCGTTCGACTGTCCGGGCGAGATAGAGCTGGCCGGGGCGCAGAACGATCCCCTCGGGAGGAATCACACTGCGTCGATAGCGGTTCGGGCGCCGCACATCTAACACAATTTCCTCGTAGACCAGCAACTCGTCGTGCAGGCTGAGGTTGTAGCTGTTGGGGTTCAGCATCGCCGGATTGAACGGGTCGATGATGATATTCTTTCCCAACTGAGCCTTAATTTCTTCGCCGGTCAGAATCATCAGCAGGTGCAGTGAGTGAGAGGAGGAAACCGAGGCATGAGCTTACCAATCACACGTTACGGGGCCAACAAGTCAGATTCAACCCACGCCACGGACAATCCCACCGTCACAACCCGCAAAGTAGACATCAACCGTTTGAATCCGTACGTCAACACTCAAAGTGACGACCCCACAGAGTGACGACCCCACAGTCTGGTCCAGAGAGACCAGGGTTGACCCAAGTCAAAAGCGTCTTCCCGTTGCGCGGCGATTGCGTGTGGATTGAGGAACTGGGCGAGTTCCCGTTCGGTGGGTAGAATCCGTGTCTCGTCCGCATCATGAATACAGGACCGTTCCGACAGGTCCCTGGTTCGTCGGATTTTGTACTTCCCGCCAGACTCAACATCATCCTTGCCCCGGTTTTTGAATGGATTCATCAGATCACACTTCCTTCCGTCGAAAACTACGGGAATGGTACGTCGTGCGGGCGAGAGATCTTCCGTGGCGGAGAACTGCCGATCCGTATCAGATCTGGATCAGCGAGATCATGCTGCAGCAGACCACGGTGGCTGCTGTCATCCCGTTCTTCCAGCGATTCATGGCGCGGTTTCCTGATCTGAAAGAACTCGCCCGTGCGGAAGAAACGGAGATACTTCGCTATTGGGAGGGACTGGGGTATTACAGCCGTGCGCGCAACATTCTGCGTGCGGCAAAAGTCATTGTGGAACAGCACGAAGGCCAGTTTCCGACTGATCTGGTTCAACTGCAGTCCCTTCCCGGCATCGGACGGTACACCGCCGGTGCAATTGCCTCGTTCGCTTTTGACCAGCGTGCTCCGATCGTCGAAGCGAACACCCTGCGACTGTACTGCCGTTTGCTGGGCTACGAGGGAGACCCCCGGTCGAAGGGGGGACAAGAGCAACTGTGGACGTTCGCCGAGAATATCCTGCCGCGCAAACAACCGGGGCAAGTCAATCAGGCACTGATGGAGCTTGGCGCCACAGTTTGCACGCCTCGTGACCCAGCCTGTGGAGAATGTCCTGTTCAATCCTATTGCCAGGCGTACCTGACCAACCGGCAGTCGACGATTCCGCGTCCAAAACCAAAGGTCGCCATTACGGCTGTGACCGAGGTTTCAATCGCCGTCCGAAATGGGGCGAAGTTTCTCGTCAGGCGGAGAACAGCGGACGAACGCTGGGCCGGTTTATGGGACTTCATCCGGTTTGAGGTTCCCCATGAGAGCCCGACCTTGCCAGATGCAATGATTGTCCAATCGACACAGGAGCGGACCGGACTTACGATTGAACTCGGGCCGCAGGTGGCTCAGTTCAATCACAGTGTGACGCGTTATCGAATCACGCTGATCTGCTTCGTAGCGAACCGGATCGACGGGCGACTGAAAAAGGACGAAGAATGGCAGTGGATCACAGCAGAAGAGCTGGAAAAATTTCCACTGTCCGTCACTGCTCGCCAGTTCGCACAACGTCTGCACCCGTCAGGGCGAGCGATCGTCGAAGGTCAATTCCTGCTGGATGGAACCTTGTGATCCCCAACCGATCCGTTGGCGAAGTCGCGGAAGGGACAAAAGCAGATACGGACGATGCTTGCTTACGAAAGTGCGGGGCAATGCCAACGCCCAAGCCGTCAAAATCAGCTCAATGTCCAATGAATTCTGGCACGCTGCGGCGGGGATGAAGCGCCAAGAGAGACGGCACAAGCCGCAAGAAGTGTTCTCGCAAGCAAGAATACTTGGCGGGGGGTAACATCAATTCTCAGACAGGGACAGACGCATTTTTACCGAAGCGATCTGCTGCACGACCAAGTCCTGAACAAATGACGGACATCGTCGACCGTGAAAATGCGTCTGTCTCTGCGGGATGTTCCGTGCGGAACATCCTTCCCCGACTCAGTCTGCTCATGGAAACGACAACTGCAGTCGGGAATCGACACGTGACGCCGGTCAGACTGTCCGCTCGGACTGTTGCAATGCGAGGTACGCGGCCACTGCTGCTCGGACACGCTGTCGCGTCCGATACTGAAACCGCTTCCAAATTACTCCCAGGCCGAGGCCGGTCATCCCTACCATCACTCCCAAAGGAATGAACTGCTGATCCTGTAACAACTTGAGTAACATCAAAACACCTTTTCTCACCTTAAGACGTTGCTGGCCATCCTGCAGACGGCTCACGTGTGGAACTGATTCGGCCAATCCTAGGGAAAGAAGCTGAAATCAAGATGAGAGAGATCGACCCTCATCTGCAATTCAGGAATCCTGCATTCCTGTGCACATCTGCCACAGAAGACACCGGCCTGAACACGCGGGTTCGGAACACAAAGCGACGTTTTCACTCATCCCCTTGCATCGTCATGAAACAGGCTGCTCCCCAGCTTTTTTCGTCATCTTTTTCGTGAAAATTGCTTTTCCGTTAAAGAATACGTTTCTGGGAGCCGCGCGGATTATTCAGGCGCAAAATTTTCCCGTATTTTCAGTTCCCCTCCGTCAGTCCCAGCACTAACGCGTCGAATGTGGTCGGCGGATCAATTAAAGGAGCTTCAATTCCAGAATCGAGAAATCGTCCAGGAAGGGGTGACCACTCTGGACGCGTTGTCCGATGGAATGGATTCGCGTCAACGCCGACTCGCCCAGCGCCAGCGGGGCGGACATGGCGGTAATAAACTCAAAGAATGGCCACATCGTCCCGTCTGGAAGATGGAGTTCGCAAATTCCGTCACTGTACAGGTAAAGCCGCGACCCGGGCTCAACAGGGACCGTGACACCGTCATACGGCAGATCCTCGACGACGCCGTTCATCGGTCCCTGACTCTCCAGCTGTTGACACGCAGCGGGGGATTCCGGAGGACCGGAAATCAGCAGCGCAGGGGGATGGCCGGCACCTGAATAATTTAACTCGTGCTTGACCCGGTTGTAGACTCCATACCAGATGGTGAAGTACATCTGGTTGTGGTTGTCCATCAGAAACGCGTTGTTCAGCGCAGACAGAACCTGGCTGGCGTCTCGGAAATCACAACCGGGCAGGCTTTGGGCCCGCAAAACGTTCATCGCTGACACCGACATCAACGCCGACTTCACCCCGTGGCCGCAGACATCGAGCAGATAGCAGGCGAGGTTGTCTTCATCGATCCAGTGATATCCAAACGAGTCGCCCCCCAGTTTCGACGAAGGGATGAACAGCCAGTCGGTCTCGACGCTGTCGGTTTTGATCTTGGCGGGAAGAAGCGAAGTGACATAGCGTTCCGCTTCGGCCACGTCTTCCGCGAGGGCCTGCTGACTTTCCCGCAGCGCCTGAAAAGCTTCGTTTCTTTCGAGCAGGTGAATATAGCCCTGGGAATGGTGGCGGACTCGCGCAATCAGTTCCACGCGGTTGGGCAATTTCACGAGGTAGTCACTGGCCCCCAGTTCGAACGCTTTTGCCTTGGTGACCGCTTCTTCCTGAGAAGAGAGAACAATGACGGGGATGTCGCGCGTGGCGGCATTGGCCCGGTAGAAACGCAGCAGAAGCAATCCATCAATCTCCGGCATCACCAGATCCTGGAGAATGATGGTCGGCGATAGATCCTTCGCGACGGCCAATGCCGTCGAAGGATCGGCGCAATAGTGGAATTCGATATCCGTTTCGGATTCCAGCATGCGGCGAATCGCTTCGGCAACGATCTGCTGGTCATCAACCAGCAGGACCCGGATCCGATGATCGGTGTGCTTACGGTCCAATGGCTTGGCTTCTGCTGTTCCCGCTCGCTCGACTGACGCTGATTCCGACATGCTCGATTCCTCTGGCTGTAGCTCGTCCGCTCGTTACGACACGTCTGTATGCGGCCCTCGCCGCCGACAGGGAAGCGCAGTCGGCTCTCGATTGAAGAACCAGCTCCTGCCGCGTAGTAATCGTTACACTTGTCGGGACATTGTGTTTCGTGATGATTCTACCGAATGAGCGGACTGTAGCGACTTGGTGATTTAGCGAAAGTCAACGGATTGAAAACGACTTTTCAACAGCGTGAATACCCGACCGCAATCCAGGATCTGAAGTAGAACACATGTGGATTTTCAGAAATAAAACGGATCTTGACCGGGGCACGTCATGAGTGGCGAGATTTTCACAGACTCATCGATGCTGGAAATTTTTCGTGCGGAAGTAGAAACGCACGTTGAATCTCTGACATCGGGAATCCTGGCACTTGAACGAGACCCGGGGGACACCAGTCATATCGACGAAATGATGCGAGGTGCCCACTCCATTAAAGGGGCCGCGCGGATTGTCGGAATCGACCCCGCAGTGCGGGTCGCACATGTGATGGAGGACAGTTTCGTCGCCGCGCAGAATGGTAAACTGACGCTCCGTCCCGAACATGTCGACGTACTCCTGCGCGGTGTCGATATGCTGAATCGGATCGCAAATGCCTCGCAGACACCCGGAATCGACTGGCAAAAGTTCGACAGCGAAGCAACGCCTCTGGTGGCGGAAATCAAATCCGTTCTGGCGGGCACACCCGCTTCACCCCCTCCTCAAGCCGCCGTCGCGCCCGCTTCGGCCCCCGTCGCAACACCGACCCCGGGGGTCCTTGCCCCTGCCGCACCCAGGCGAACGTCTGCGGATGCTGCACCGCCCGCCGGTCCCGCCGCATCCTCCATCTCTGATGTGGTGGCCGCAGCACTCTCACAACCCCGTGCCAAAGGAACCCCCGCTGCACCGCTCAAACCGGTCGCTGGTTCCAGTCAATTCGATGAGATCACCATTACGCTCCCCCCTTTATTCGACACCGCCGCTGCAGAATTGGCGCGACGGTCGTTCGTTGCCGCACTGAACGCGAACTTGCGTCGTATTCGCTTCGACCTCACCCAAACGACAGATATCGACGCCACCGGGATCGCGTTTCTGGCAGCCGTTCCCTCACATGCAAAAGAGGGAATCCCTCAATTCGTTATGTCCGGAGCGGTCGCCGATCTGCAGCAATTCCTCGACGCAACTGGCATCGCCCGCCTCTATCCATCGGAGGGGCGTTAAGCCATCATGACTGACCGAATCGAGGAATTCATCATCGAAGCACGGGAGCATCTGGGTCTTGTGGAAGACTCATTGCTCACGCTGGAAAAGCATCCGACCGCGACCGAGCGAATTGATCGTTGTTTCCGATCCATCCATTCCATTAAAGGCGATGCTGGATTCCTCGGCCTGCTGCCGATTCACGACCTGGCTCATGCGATGGAGTCACTGCTGGTCCGGATGCGACTTCCTGTCGCGCCATCGGCGATCGAAACCCTGCTTGCAGCCCGGGACCGCCTGGCCACTCTCGTAGACAACGCCAACCAGAGCACAGTGATCGACTTCAGCGATATCCTTCAGCGTCTGTCGACGGAAGGAATCGACCGGGAAACCATCCCGCTGGAAATCGATCTGGCCGACCGCAGCCAGGCACATCCTGGAGGGCTGATGTCGTTCTTCCGGCAGTTGATCTCCCAGGGCCGGATTCATGACGGACACATTACGATCAACCCGTGCAACCTGCGTGACAGCCTGCCCGATGGCCCCGTGATCTGGTCTGCCGTCATCGAAGCCCCCGCCGTCATGGATTCAGCGCAGTCACAGGACGAGACACCTAACACCTCTTCGACGGAAGAGACGACGGCAGAGCGATTGAGCGTCGATCTCTCCGCCTGGTCGGCAACGAACGGCGGACTGGTCCGCTTTTTCCGTGACCTGGCCAGTTTCGGGCCTATCACAGAGGGAGAATTGCAGTTTGCGCCGGTTGATCTGCGAAATGGTTTGCCATCCGCACCGATTGTCTGGACGGGCTCCTGCCGCGGCCTCCACCCCCACCCTGCACCTCTGCAGGTAGAGGACACGGCCGAGCAAACTCATCTCGATGCACCTCAGGCAATTGGTCCAGCAGAAGAGCGACAACTGGAGCCAGTCGCTGCAGAGTCCCCTTCCCTGCCGAATTCGCCATCGCAGCAAGTCACGCGACGTCCGCCGTCGATGGAAGGGGAAAAATCGACGACGCTACGGATCCAGGTCGAACTGCTCGATCGAATGATGACGCTGGTCGGAGAGTTAACCCTCGTCAGAAATCAGACTTTACTCGCCTTTGCAGACGAAGACGGATCTCGTCGCGCCATCATTCAGCGTCTCAGTTCCGTCACTTCGGAACTGCAGGACGTCACGCTGCGCGCACGGATGCAACCGGTGGGAAATCTGTTCAATAAATATCCGCGAATGGTCAGGGACCTCGCACGTCAACTCGGCAAGCAGGTTGAACTCGACCTGCAGGGACGTGATGTCGAACTCGACAAATCGATTCTGGAACAGCTCAGTGATCCACTGATGCACCTGATCCGCAACAGTGTCGATCACGGAATTGAATTGCCCGAAGAGCGAATTGCGCAAGGAAAGTCTCCCATCGGACGAATCGTCCTTTCCGCTTCTCACGAAGATGGTCAGGTGCATATTCAGATTCAGGACGATGGCAAGGGGATTGACCCTGAAGCGGTGAAGATCAAAGCACTCTCGCTGGGGTTGAAGACCGAGTCCGAGCTAACCCGGATGACACCGCGCGAAATCTACGCTCTGGTGCTGATGCCCGGTTTCTCGACCGCCGCACATGTGACCGAAGTGTCTGGTCGCGGCGTCGGGATGGACGTCGTCAAAACAAACATCGAATTGCTGGAAGGAACACTCAGCATCGATTCGGTCGTAGGACACGGCTGTTCCACGGCGCTGCGACTCCCCCTGACGCTGGCGATCATTCCCTGCTTGATCGTGACCGTCGGCGGCGAGAGCTTCGCGGTTCCTCAGCGGGACCTTGAGGAAGTCGTTTGCCTGCACCCACGTTCGAGCGAACGAATCGAACAGGCATTCAACACCGAAGTCTACCGACTCCGTGACAAATTGCTCCCGGTCGTGCGCTTCGCGGAAGTGCTGACTCGGAAGGAGCCTTTCTCCGTCACTGCGAAGGCGGAAATTCTGACGAAATATGCCGCTCAGCAGTCCCCTGATCGCATCGAGTACATTCTGGTCCTCAAACTGGGAGGGCGACGGTTTGGGCTGGTGGTCGATGACGTGAAGGGGACGCAGGAAATCGTCGTCAAGCCAATGCACCCGTCCATGAAGCGGGTCGGCATCTTCACCGGGGCGACCATCATGGGGGACGGCCGCGTGGCGCTGATCGCTGACGTGGAAGGAATCATTGAACATGCTCAATTGAGCTTCGAGCCACCGCCGGCCCAACCCGAAAAGGCCTCTTCGGTTCGAGAAGCAGCACAGGCGCATCGGGTCCTCATCTTCGAATACGGACCGCAGGAACGATTCGCCTTGCCACTCATCCAGATTCGTCGGATCGAGATGGTCTCGCAGCATCAGTTTGAACGAGTGGGCAATTTCGAATACGTGACCGTCGACGGCGTTTCGACGCGGATTCTGCGTCTCAACCACGTCATCAATGTTTCCGCGCCTGACGGTGACGCACCGGTGATGTCATTGATCCTGCCCAAGTTTGTGGCACAGCCGATGGGGATTCTGGTCTCGCGCATTGTCGATACCGAATCACTGGCACTCGACCTGCAACAGTTCACCGACGACGAACCGGGAATTCTCGGGTCGGCCATCGTGCGGGAGCGGCTGACCCTGTTTCTGGACATGCACCATATCGCTGAAAAACTGTTCGGCATCGCCCCCGCAGAGAAAAAGAGATCCCGGAATGCGATAAAACGCGAAAAGCGGTTGCTGCTGATCGACGATACCGCGTTCTTCCGGGAAGTCGTCAAGCGGTATCTCACGGCCGAGGGATATGAGGTCGTGACGGCCATCAACGGGGAAGACGGCCTCGATCGACTCAATTCCGAAGATGACTTCGATCTCATCGTATCCGATATCGAGATGCCGGTGATGGACGGATGGGATTTTGCCCGCGAAGTCCGTCGACGTGGCGTCGATACACCGCTGCTCGCACTGACCTCATTGAGTGGGGCCGAGTACGAAGCCAAAGCGAAAGACTGCGGGTACAGCAGTTACGAGGTCAAACTGGATCACGACCGCCTGATCCGCAAGGTGAGTCACATGGTCGATTCGCGGGAGGCGGTCCGATGAAACCAACCACTTTGGAGACCAGGCAGTTGTTCTGTACCTTCCGACTGGATGGGCAACTGTTCGGCGTTGATATTCTCGACGTCAAGGAAGTCACCACCGAGATCACCTGCACGCAGATTGCTCACTCACCGGATGAAGTCCGGGGACTGGTCAATATCCGCGGACACATTCATCTGGCACTCGACATGCGCGGACTGCTGGGGCTGCCCACAGTCCCCCAGACAGACAGCAGTCGCCTGATTCTGTTTAAACCTGCAGTAGGAAGTGCGTTCGGAGTGATCGTCGACGAAATCGCCGAGATTCATGCCGTCACCCCCCATCAGATAGAACCGTTCACGGTCGAACAGTTCGACGCATTAACGTCGCAACTGCGGCGAATCGACCTGATTGACTCTGTCGCCAAATTGCCGAGAGAGCTTCTGGTGATCCTCAATCCCCGTCGGTTTCTGAGGATCGTCGAAACGAATTTTGCGGGTCCCGCCTAAACCCGACTTTAATCACATTGCATTCAACTTGATCTACTTGTTGCAGGTATCACCGTGAAGAACTTCAAACTCGCCAGCAAAATGATGATTCTGACTTCGATCTTGATCTCGACGATCATCGTGGTCGCATGGGTCGCTGCAGACCGTCTGGCAGCCGTCAATGTCCAGGTCCGGCAGTTGGTGGATTCCACGTTCTATAAGTTGAATCTCACCTCTGATATTCACGTGAAGGTTCTGGCCAGCATCCGTGCTCAGAAGAACGCGGTCCTCTCTCCCGATGACGACGTCAGCAGAAGTTTCGCCACCTTTTCACGCAGCAGCCTGGTGGAAGCACGCGAAACGCTGGGTCGATTGAAGGAAGTCGTCATCAAAGGGGGTATCGAAGGCCAGACTACCAGCGTCGACGAATGCATCAAGTCGCTCGATAAAGCCGAGGAAATCAACAACAAGGTCCTGGACCTTGCGGTTCAGAACTCAAATGTCAAAGCGAGAAAACTGTTGGGATCCGAGATCCAGCGGCAGGTTGAAATTCTCGAAACACGCCTTCAATCCTGGGTTGATGATGCCAGTTCGAAAACAGAGATGGATGCCTCTGTCATGGAGCGGATGAAGACCCTGTACGAGTTGCAGGATCAATTGATGGGGATCCTGCCCAACGCAATGCGCCATATTAACGCCTCGGCCGAAGAGGACATGCTCGCGTTTGAGAAAAAGCTGGATGAACTGCAGGAACGGATTCAACATGGTCTGCCCGTCGCTTCCGCAGGGGATGGCCCCAGTCAGGTCGATGCCCGTAATCGCCTGAACGACATCAAGACGTCACTTGCCTCCCTGATCGTTTTGTCACGACTCGATTCAAACAATCAATCGGTCGTTTTGTCGCTCAATGCTTCACGCGTGGCCGGTGAAGACTGCGTCCAGCGGATCGTGAAGCTGGACGAATTGTTCTCAATCGAGGCCAAATCCGGGCGAGACATGAGCAACGTTGCCTACCTGAACGCCTTCAGATCGATTATTGGAATGACCTTGGTCGGCGTCATTCTGGGATCGATTCTGGCCTATCTCGTCAAAGAATCGGTGACCCGCCCGGTCTTCGAAGTTCGCAATCTGGCACAGGCCATGGCCGACGGTGACCTGCGGCAGCGAATCCACCTGAAACAGAAAGATGAAGTCGGCGAATTGTCCGATGCCACCAATTCTCTTGCCGATTCGCTCACCAATATCGTTGCTCAAATCCAGAAGGTCTCGGAAGCCCTCGCCGGGTCTGCAGATGAACTGAGCGGTGTCTCTAACCAACTGCTGTCACAAAGCGAAACAACTTCGCTGAATGCGGCGAGTGTTGCCAGTTCCTCGGAAGAACTTTCCTCCAACATCAGTACCATGGCAGCCGCGGCAGAACAGATGAGTGTCAACGTCGCCTCGATCAGTTCTGCCAGTGAAGAAATGAGTGTCAACGTTGGCACGATTTCTTCGGCAGCTGAGCAGACTTCGCATAACGTCGGGGCTGTTTCGAGTGCCGTGGTCGAAATCTCCAGTTCGTTCACCGATGTCCTGAATGATGTCAGAGAAGGCTCACTGGTCGCCGGTGAGGCAAGCCGTATGGCGGATTCGGCAACGGCCACGATTCAGACACTCAGTCAATCCGGAACCGAAATCAGCAAGGTCACCGAAACGATCAAGATGATCGCACTTCAGACCAACCTGCTGGCGTTAAATGCAACAATCGAAGCGACGTCTGCCGGGGAAGCAGGCAAAGGCTTTGCCGTCGTGGCGCACGAAATTAAGGAACTGGCAAACCAGAGTGCCAAGGCGGCGGAAGACATCGCGCGCAAAATCGAAGGAGTGCAGAATGACACCCGGCAGGCCGTCCAGGTGATTCAGAATGTCTCACAGATTATTAAGGACATCAATTCGTCTGCCGGACGAATTTCTCAGTCAGTAGAGAAACAAACTCAGGCAGCGACTATGATTTCGCAAAATGTAAGTGAGGCGAATAAAGGAGTGGGAGACATCGCTCGATCCATTTCTGAAGTCGCCAAAGCGGCTGGTGATATGTCCCGAAACGTGGCGGAAGCCGCGAGAGGCGCCACCGACGTCTCAAGAAATGTCGGCGAAGCAGCGAAGGCAGCAAGTGGAATTTCTTCCGACATTCACGGCGTGAGCGTGGCATCGCGATCGACGAATCATTCGGCCTCAAAGGTTCACCAGTCTGCAGAGCATCTCGATAAGATTGGTAAAGAGCTACGCAAACTTGTCGGACGATTCAAAATCAACAAAGAAGACACCGTGGTCGAATGACTGATGAACCGCTGAAAATTCTGATTGTCGACGACTCGCGGATCTTTCGGAGCGTGATCGAAGAGGCACTCTCTGGTCGGGATGACGTGCGGGTTGTCGGATCAGTCTGGAATGGCGAGAAGGCGGTCGAGTTCGCCCGCGCCTCGCTGCCCGATTTCGTGACGCTCGACATTGAAATGCCGGGAATGGGGGGAATCGCAACCCTGAGGGCGCTGCGGGAACTCGCACAGAACCGCGAACGGACGATCGGTATTCTGCTGGTCAGTCTGCACACCAAACGAGATGCCGCGATCACCGTCGAAGGACTGGAAGAAGGAGCATTCGACTTCATCTCCAAGCCGACGGGGCCTGATACCCTCGCGAACGCGGCTTCGCTCAAGGAGCAACTTCTCGAGAAGATCAAGGCGTTCCGCTCGCGCCGCAAAGTCAGCCCTGCCTTAAAAGCCCTTCGAGATAAGAAGCCCGCAACGCAGAAAAACGAATCCCGATTTCGCGCGATCGTGATCGGTTCATCAACCGGAGGACCTGAAGCGATCGCCCGGCTGTTGCCTGTACTCACCCCCGGATGCCGGGTCCCCATTTTCCTCGTTCAGCATTTGCCGGAAAACTTCACCCATTACTTCGCGACCAGCCTCGCCCGTCGTTGCGGCACAGAAATTGTCGAGGCAACAGAAGGAACCATCCCACGCCCAGGTGTGGTCTATGTTGCCCAGGGGGGAAAACATTTGATCCTGACCCGGCAAGACCAGCGAGTGGTGATGAGCTTTTGTGATTCCCCTCCGGAAAACGGCTGTCGTCCATCGGTTGATGTTCTTTTCCGATCGGCAGCCGCTGTCTACGGCGGAAGCGTGCTGGCCGTGATTCTGACCGGAATGGGGACCGACGGGGCTCTCGGAGCAATCACCCTGAAACGAATGGGGGCACACGTCATCGTACAAGATGAAGAATCGAGCATCGTCTGGGGAATGCCGGGAAGCGTCGTTGCTGCGAATGCGGCAGACGAGATTCTTCCGATTGAAGATATCGGGCCGGCATTACGCGCACACTTGGGAATCGAGGGCTGACACAATGGAAGTCTCGACTCAGGAGTTTCGCGACGTTCAGACGCTGGTCCGGTCATTGTGTGGCCTCGTTCTGACGGACGATAAGACATATCTCGTGAAAACGCGGCTCGAACCCGTCGTGACGGCGCATGGCTGCGCATCCTTCGGTGACTACCTGGGACGACTGCAGCAGCTCGGTGCCGGGGCGATGCGTGATGAACTGGTTGAGGCACTCACCACCGGAGAAACTTCGTTTAATCGTGACGCTCACGTTTTTGACGAGTTCCGGCGACGAATCCTTTCCCGCGTGGCGGAATCACTGCGGCGACGCCGCGAGCAAGGAACACGGGTTCCTGTCGCCCGAATCTGGTCCGCGGGCTGCTCGACTGGGCAAGAGCCTTACAGTCTGGCCATGATCATCCACGAATACCTGTCCGCGAACGTGGCGCTCGGATTGAAGGTCGAACAGCTTCCGATTCTGGCCACGGATGTTTCGGCGAAGTCACTTACCACGGCGAAAGAGGGACGCTACCTCGAGCGAGACCTCGATCGAGGAGTCACACCAGAGCAGCGCAGGCGTTACTTCCAGCAGCAGGGAGCCCACTGGACGATCAATCCTCAACTGAAAAAGATGATCGAGTTTCGTCAGATGAACTTTCTGAATCCCATGCCGGATATTGGCCCTTTTGAATTGATTTTCTGTCGGAATGTCATGATCTACTTCGATACTCCGACGCGCCAGAAGCTTTGCGAACAATTTCACAAGCTCCTGGTTCCGGGAGGTCTGCTCATTCTGGGAGCAGCGGAAAGCCTGTATGGGCTGACGACGTCGCTGGTGTCAGAATCGTTCGGCAGTACGACGGTTTATCGAAAACCCGATCGCCACGCCTGATCAGTGGGTGCGGGGTTTTCAGCGATTCGAAGGAGGTCTGGATGATTTCTCGGCGGGCGATTCTCTTCGCTCTTGTGACGTTTCTCTGTGCGGCGCCGATCACCGGACACGCCACCGACGACAAGGCCCAGTCGATCGAGAAAATTCAAATCCTGGGAGGGATCGTCAGGCGGGATCCCGGGTTACCGGGTGGTCCCGTTGTGGCAATTCAGTTTCAGGACAACTGCCGGTTCAACGATAAGTACTTTCACCTGCTGAAAGACTTCCCTCAGCTTCAAAGGCTTGCTTTCCAATTCAGGGACGCTGACGGGGAACGGAAAGTGACCGATCGTTGCCTTCCTCAACTGAAACAACTGAAAAGCCTGACGACACTCAACCTGAGGAGGACCCGGATTACGGACGCGGGACTGCGAGACTTGTCGGAGCTGACGGAGCTGCGAAGTCTCGACCTGAGTATGACTCCTTGCACTGACGCCGCGCTGGCGGAACTGAGCCCTCTGAAGCAACTCACGCATTTGCAGCTGCAGAACTTGAAAATCAGCGGCACGGGGCTAAAAAAGCTGCAAAATAATGGAGCCCTGGTTTCCCTGGACATCTCCCGAACCGATCCATCCGAAGCGGGGCTGGAAGGAATAGGCCACCTGAAACAGCTTCGGCATCTGACCGCCAACAGGCTGCCACTGACTGATGCCGATCTCCGGGAAATCGGACAGCTCCATCAACTCGAGAGCCTTCAGTTGCAGTATTCACAACTGACCGACGCCTCGATGATCCATCTCAAGAATCTCCACGATTTAAAGGTACTGGACCTGATTGGGAACAACCTGACCGACATGGCGTTGATCAACCTGTCAGCACTTCCGAATCTGACCTCCCTCAGTTTGGGCGATTGTCAAATCACGGATGAGGGCCCCCCGCATCTCGAACTGTTTCCCAAGCTGACGCACCTCAGTCTGCGACTCACACAGTTGTCTGACGAGGGTGTGCAGGAGCTAGGATTATTGCCTCAACTGGTCAAGCTCAGCGTGTCTGGAATACGGATCACTGACTCCGGGTTGACAGAACTCCGTCAGGCTCGCCCCGACATGGAAATCAGCCGATAGTCGATGCTCGCAGGAATGTTCGCGGATCTTGGGACATTTGCAGATCGTTCCAGGTTCTTCTCGTATCGCGCTCGGGTTTCTGTCTCTGTTTGGATAGAGTATGGCCCAAACCGGTGATGGCATTGTGGTGGCGCCTCACGACTGAATAAGCACGACAAAATATGATATTGCCGTGGATGCTGCGGCTTCGAAGGGCTCTTGATTGATGTCCAACGCTCCTTTTTTAACCAACCCCTATGACTGCAATCTGGACCAGGTGGAAGCCAACTTCGCCCCCCTGACTCCTCTCTCATTCCTGCAGCGAGCCGAAAAGGTGTACCCCAAACGAGTCGCCTGGGTGCACGGGGACCAGCAATCCACATATACCGAGTTCGCGGAACGATGTCGGCGGCTGGCGTCGGCGCTGGCAAAACTGGGCATTGGCCGAGGGGACACTGTGGCGATCATGGCCTCGAACGTTCCCCCCATGCTGGAAGCGCATTACGGTGTTCCCCTGACCGGCGGGGTCCTCAATGCTCTCAACATTCGGCTGGAACCTTCCACGATCGCCTTTATCCTGGAACATGGCGAAGCCAAAGTCCTGATCACGGATCGTGAATTTTCGGCGACAATCCAGCCAGCCCTTGAACTGCTGAGGAAATCTGGTCGCTCTCTGACCGTCATCGACATCGACGATCCACAGTATCAAGGGCCAGGCCATCGTCTTGGAGAAATGGACTACGAAACATTTCTGAAATCAGGCGATCCTGACTATCACACTGTCGTCCCTTCGAATGAATGGGATGCCATTGCGCTGAACTACACCTCTGGAACGACGGGTAACCCCAAAGCGGTCGTCTATCACCACCGCGGCGCGTATCTCCTCGCGATGGGCAACCTGCTGGCGTGGAACATGACCGCAGCCCCGGTGTATCTGTGGACGCTACCGATGTTCCACTGCAACGGATGGTGTTTTCCGTGGACGCTCAGCGCCGTCGGAGGCACGCACATTTGCCTTCGACGTGTGGAGGCGGGAGCGATCATCAATGCAATCAAGCAACATCGCGTCACGCATCTGTGTGGGGCACCTATTATCCTCAACCTGCTCATCCAGTCACGTGAGCAGATTGAACTGGACCGCACAGTGGAAGTCATGACGGCCGCGTCGGCTCCTCCCAGTTCGGTCATTGCCGGCATGGAAGAAATTGGATTTCACGTCACCCACGTGTATGGACTGACGGAAGTTTACGGTCCCGCCACCGTATGCGACTGGCATCCTGAGTGGAACGACTTACCACTCGAAGAGCGATCCCGATTGAAGGCGCGTCAGGGAGTCAACTACGCCGTCCTCGAAGGACTGATGGTCGCCGATCCCGCCACCATGCAGCCTTGCCCTGCGGATGGAAAGACCATCGGGGAAGTCATGATGCGGGGCAATATCGTCATGAAGGGTTATCTCAAGAATCCCGAGGCGACCCTGGAAGCATTTCGCGACGGCTGGTTCCATACCGGGGACCTGGCTGTCCTGCATCCAGACGGTTACATCGAACTCAAAGATCGATCCAAAGACATCATCATTTCCGGTGGAGAAAACATCTCGACCATCGAAATTGAAGAAGTCCTTTCCCGGCACCCCGCCGTGCTGGATTCAGCCGTCGTGGCCATGCCCGACGAAAAATGGGGCGAACGTCCCTGTGCCTTCATCTCGCTGAAATCTGAGACGGGTCTGACGAGCAGCGACATCATCACGTTCTGCCGCCAGCATCTCGGAGGGTTTAAAATTCCCAAAGCAGTAGTCTTTGGACCTCTCCCCCGAACGTCAACGGGAAAGATCCAGAAAACGCTACTGCGAGAACGGGCTCGCGAGCTCCAATGAGAAGCGGGGGGAATGGATTCCCGCCGAAGAGGGTCCGTTACTTCAGTCTGCGATGGGGCTGAAGTCACCCGGATCGCTGCAATCCCCTCACCACTAGTCAAGCGGTGATGAGGCGTCCGGGTGAATGCCCTCAGGCCGGAAGTGCTCAGAACTCGCCGATGATTTCCCCACCGTTCCGACTGCCGATTCCCCGCCATAATTGCGCGTCGATGCTGTCGCTGACAAATCGTCCTGACCCGTCACACATCAACAGGTGCGTTCCACCTACGTGCATACTTCGGGCCGCCTTCCAGCCGACCGCAGTGTAGCCGGCAGCCGCTGAATTGGTGATACAGTCCCAGTTCTTGGAATTCGGGGTGTAGTAGTGATTGTACGACGTATTGCGTATCTCGCCCGAGAACCAGAGAAACTGACGCAGGGTCTGAACGTTCCACATCGACGCTGATGCACAAGCGGCATCATCCACGGTTCCGTACGTCGTGAGATAGGCATACGACTTTTGAGCCCCATTCGGGGGCACAGGTCCGGCTGAGTTTGTTGCCCCTTCCCCTAGAATACTTTCGGACATACACGCAGTGTTGCTGGTCCCGTCACTGATGTCGGCAATGCGAACCTTCGAATTGGCGAACATCACACCGTCAGAGTTGTACGGCGATCCGTTTCCCGACGCATAAACGCCACTTCCCTGATTCCCGCAATAGTTCGAGGGCCCCAGGGCTGCGACGCCGTAAGCTCCACCAAGAGACTTCGACTTGTCACTGGGACACAGAAATGACGGAATGATGGTCCCTGCAGCAATCTGATTGTTCGGATCGGCAATGTCGTAGGGAGCGGTCGCCGCATATGTCGGAGCGTTCAGATTCATCAGGTTGTAGAGGTTTGCCTGATCGATGTAGGGGCTGAGATAAGCGAGCACCCCCCAGTTCCCCGCACTGTAGGCATAGTTGCCACCCGGGACGAGGTTGGGCGGAAACGTCGAGTGGGTGCTTTCATAGTTGTGAAGCGCCAGCCCAAGTTGCTTCAAATTGTTCTTGCACTGCGTTCGGCGGGCCGCTTCGCGCGCCTGCTGAACCGCTGGCAGGAGCAAGGCAATCAGGACAGCGATAATCGCAATCACAACCAGCAGTTCGATCAGTGTAAACGCCCGACGTTTCATAGCAATTCCAGCTGAAATACGGTCAGTTGCAACAACCCTCTGACATTCATTAGAATATCAGTGCGTAAATTCCGCAAGGCTTCCGAGAGCGATCACATGCCCTTTCCTCCCAAACCCCGACGGCAAACTCGTTTATTTCTTTCGCTGTTCCTGCTGTGGACAACAGGACTGGCAGGATGCGGAACTTCGCCCCCCTCTGACAGGTCGAACATGATGGATCAGGTACTGGGAGCTCTTCAGGTCCAGGGGGCAGCCAAACGAGACGCCGCCCTGGCAGAATCCTGTCGCCAGTCCGCCGACGCGGGCGATGGTTTCGCCGTGATGCAGGGGCTACCGCTGATCCAGCAGGAATCGCTGAGAAATCAGGTCGCGGTCGAATGCGCGGAAGCACTCTCTGGCTGCGGTAAACAGAACGAAGCAATAGACGCTGCCAACCTGATTACCAAAGAGGAACAGCGAGAGGAACTGGTCAACCGACTTGAGGCGGGGACCTGAGGAACTCGAGTCGGTATCGGTTATTTTTGCCAATCGCGCACGACGTCGTTCATCTTGACTTACTCGTCATCAATCCAGCGTGTGTGAGACTGGATTCAGCAGCATGCATGAGGAGATCCGTCATTGGTTAACCTTCCCGCGGACGTGAGTTTGGTCGCCGCACCACCGTTATTCGATCAATGGAAGAAGGACGGCTTCTTCATGATTCGAAACTTTTTCTCGACCGATCAGATCGAATTGCTGCGCCACGAATCCGATCGACTGCTGACCGAACACCGCCATTTGATTTCACTGCGGAACCTGCGGTGCCGCTACATGCCGCACCACGAAACAGGCGAGCTCCTGTTCGAGGTATTCGATCCGGTCAACGATATCTCACCCGTCTGCACCCGATTTTGCGATGACGCTCGCCTGGCGGCGCTCCTCGAATCGCTTTACGGTGAGCCTGCCTGTCTCTTTAAAGAGAAACTGATCTTCAAGCCCCCCGGCGCACAGGGATATCAGCTCCATCAGGACATACCCCAGGGATGGAAGGGATTTCCTCGAACGTTCCTGACCGTTCTCATCCCAATTGACCCGAGCACCGAAGAGAATGGCTGCACAGAAGTCTTTTCAGGCTACCACAACGATTTTCTCATGCAGGATAGCTCGGTCTACATGCTGCCGGATGATATTGTCGATCCGCAGCGAAAAACTTGCCTGGCACTCAACCCGGGCGACATTGCCGTCTTCCATGGATTGACGCCTCATCGTTCCGAGCCGAACCGTTCAACACAAATGCGCCGCGTGCTCTACGTGAGTTACAACGCCCTGTCCGACGGGGGTGACCAGCGTGACGCTCATTACGCCGAATTTCGTGAGCGGCTCGCTCAGCACCGTGCCGCCCAAGCTTCCGCGTCGGTGTACTTCGAGTAAACAACGACGAACCGATCCCCCCTGTTCCAATCACGAGAGACAAGGATTGAGTGAGAGAGTGATGTCACCCGAAACAGGTTCCCAACCCGCGTCCCGGGGTTCCCGCTACGGCTGGGTCATCATCGTGATTGCGGCAATGGCCATGGTCGCCACGCTGCCAGGTCGCACCCACGGACTCGGTATGATCACCGAGCGTCTGCTGGCGGAAGAACGGTTCCTCCTTGAGCGTGTCCAGTACAGCAATATCAATTTGTGGGCGACGCTCCTTGGCGGGCTGTTCTGTCTCCCCTGCGGCTGGCTGATCGACCGGTTTGGAATGCGGATCACACTGACGGCGACAATCGCAGCACTGGCCGCAACCGTGCTTTGGATGACACGAATCAATGATCTGCCCACCTTGTCCGTTGCCATTCTGTTGACACGTGGATTCGGACAGAGTGCTCTTTCGGTCATCAGTATCACCATGGTCGGCAAGTGGTTTCGGGACAAGATCAGTCTGCCGATGGCCGTCTACTCGTTACTTCTGACTGTTGGTTTCATCTACGCCAGTATCGCGGCCAGGGACTACGCCAACCAGGACTGGCGGGTCCTCTGGAGCGGGATGGGCTATGCACTTGTGGCATTCGTCCCGATTGCACTTTTGCTCACCCGGGAACCTCCTCAATCGTTCGAGTCTGTCCCCTCATCCAGTCAGAACGCTACGGCGGCGGTTTCATCACCTCAAGGCTTTACGCTCAGGCAGGCCATGGGGACATCGGCGTTCTGGCTGTTTGGAATCGCGATTTCCCTTGTGGCACTGATTGGATCAGGAACATCACTTTTTAATGAATCGGTTTTGACGCAGCAGGGTTTTCCCAAAGAAACGTTCTACGATCTCATGGCCCTGTCGACCACAGTCGGTCTGTTCGTAAAGCTTCCCATCGGTTGGCTGGGTCAACGAATCTCTCTGAATCAACTTCTCGCCGCTGGTCTGATCCTGCTGTCCATCTGCCTCGCGTGTCTCCCTTACGTGCATTCTCCCTTCGGAATCAAGATCTACGCGGTGGGAATGGGGGTATCAGGGACCATTACCACGGTGCTGTTCTTTACCGTCTGGGGTCAGGCCTTCGGTCGACGATATCTCGGTCAAATTCAGTCCGTGTCACAAATGATGACTGTCCTCGCATCGGCTCTGGGACCGCGACTGTTTGCTGAGTGCTTCACCCGGTTCGGGACTTACTCAGGCGTCTTCCAGTTTCTGGCAGTCCTGGCGATGGTTGTTTCAATCTGGTCTCTTTTCGTGCGAGTTCCGCGGCCCGAAGAGGCACCGCCCACAACACATTCCGACGCGGTCCCCGCCCTGCTCTCTCCCCTTTTGCAGAAGAATTCCTGATGTCGACACCTGACCCTGCTGTCCGCTTCCACCTGTCTCTGAACGTGTCCAATCTTGAGCACGCGATCCCCTTCTTCACGAAGCTGTTGGGAACCGCTCCGGCCAAGCAACGACCCGACTATGCGAAGTTTGAGCTGGCTTCGCCCCCTCTGGTGCTGTCGCTGGAACCTCGCTCGCCACAGGAGTTCGGTTCGTTGAATCATGTCGGCTTTCGATTTGCTGACACCAAGTCGCTGGTCGATGTGCAACGACAACTCGAAATCCTGGGGATCAAGACGCAACGGGAAGAAGGTGTCGAGTGCTGTTACGCAAAACAAACCAAGTTCTGGGTCAATGATGACGACAAACGGCTATGGGAATTCTATGTTCTGGAGGGAGACATCGATCACCGTGGCGGAGGTCAGCCGCTGGATCAAGTGATCGGCGCTGAATCAGCTTGTAACCTGCTGCACAGTCCCGTCTTAAAAGAATCCCCGCCGCGGATCTGGGAACACCAGATGGGATCCCCATTCGAGGTTCCCCCTCAACAGTTCGACGAAATCCGGCTACGAGGAACCTTCAATCTCCCTGAACCGGCACGCATGGTGAACGAGATTTTGAATCGTCTCTTCGCGGCAATTGTTCCCGGTGGAACCGTCTCGCTGCATATTCTCACCTGTGAGCAGGAGCTTCCTGCGCCACCACAGCTTTCCGGCCCCGCTGCGTACGTCAAACACGTTCCTGTGCGATCAGAATTGATGCGAGCTTTGGAGCTGGCCGGGTTCGAAGATCTGAGACTGACCACATTCCGCACGGCCCCCTGCTTTGAATTCCAGGCACATGCCCTGCGTGAGACAAAGCTGGAAGCAACGCGGCCCCTTCTTGCTTCAGAAGCCAAAGGGGCAGAGCCAGTCCGTGAGGCGACCACGGCATCCGCGACGAAGCCGAGCCGGCGCGTTCTTTTCAAAGGTCCCTTCAAACGGATTCAAGACGACTTTGGCACGGAATGGGAACGTGGCGTCCCTACGATGATCTCGGACGAACGTTGGACTCGCCTGAAGCAATCGACTGTCGGTGAGCTTTTCGTCGAAATTCCGCTGGAGGCACCTCTCGCAAGTTGTGGCAGTCGCTGATCAATCCGATGCGGGTCTGCTCGCGTTTCGACGGAACGTTGCGATAATGTCTCTTCTCTGCACTCTGAAGATCGGGCGACGAATTCCATCGGCCCAGCGGACGAGTCGCTCTCCTGCCGATGGGCGAGCGGGAGAGCAACAGAGGGGTGCCGTGCCTGCGACGGTCAACATCCGACGAAAACGTTCAGACATTGAAGGTCAGTCTACGAATGAAATTTTTGCATGCGGCCGACATACATCTGGATAGTGCTCTGGAGGGACTGGAGCGTTATGAAGTCGCGCCGGTGGATCTCATTCGAGGAGCGACTCGGCGGGCTCTGGAAAAACTTGTCGCTCTCGCACTGACCGAACAAGTCGATTTTGTCGTGATCTCAGGTGATCTCTATAACGGAAACTGGTCCGACTATAATACCGGACTGTTTTTCGTGAAGCAGATGGACAAGCTGAGCAGCGCGGGCATTCAGCTTTACCTGATCGCCGGTAACCACGATGCCGCCAACATTATGACTCGCAGTCTGCGGCTACCCGCCAACAAAGACGGTCAGAGCATCATGTTGTCGCACGAGATGGCAGAGACCCGTCGGCTTGATGATCTGGGAGTGGCCATTCACGGACGAAGTTTCGGCAATCGGGCGGAACTGCAGAACATGGTTCCGCACTATCCGCAACCTGTCCCGCACTGGTTCAATATCGGGATGCTCCATACAAGTCTGAGCGGGTCCGAAGAACACGACACCTACGCCCCGTGCACGCCGACGGACCTGCGGTCCAAGGGTTACGACTATTGGGCACTGGGACATATTCACAAGCGGACTGTTGTTCCCGAACAGACAACCGCTGACCTCTGGACGTCGGGCATTTACTCGGGAAACATTCAGGGACGCCATATTCGCGAGCCCGGCCCGCGGGGTTGCTTCGTCGTCACAGTGGACAGGCAATTTCAGGCGCAGGTCAAATTCCATCCGCTTGACGTTTTTCGCTGGGAGGTCGTCACGCTTCCCTGCGAAAGCTTCGCGAAGGCCAGAGACATCTATGGCCCCCTGCAAGACGAACTCCTCGCCCTCTGCAACAGGAACAAAGGGTTGCCACTGGGTGTTCGTGTCGAGCTGACAGGCGCAACGGTCGCTCATCGGGACCTGACAAGCCACCGCACTGCCGTGACGGCAGAAATCCGCAGCCTGGCAGCGAGAGTCTCTCATGAACAGATCTGGGTGGAACAGGTCAAGTTCCGTACCCGTGAGCCACTGCGTCAGTCCGAGCTGTCCCGAACCGATGGACCACTTGGCGAGCTGGAACAATACCTCGAAAAACTGGATCGTGACCCCGCCGCGATCTCGCCATTGATCGATGAACTCAAAGACCTCGCGAAAAAACTCCCCTCGGAATTACTGCAACCACCTGATGGACTGCTCCTGGATAACCCTGACTGGATTCGCGAAGTCCTTCAGGAAGTAAAACCGCTGCTGCTCGACCGCCTGAACGGGTAGGCGATCAGCCCCACGCCACTGTATTACAAATCTGCTGACAGCCGCAGGAGTACACGCCTGGAAACAGGCCTTCGAGTTCCTGGCGGGTACAGCCAGCGGATGCCCACAGGCGGTCCGTGAGGCTGTACGGGAACGTGCGCTGCTGCCGCCGATCACCCTGCGGAGATTCGTTTGTCCTCGTGCTGTCAACGAAGTCGGAAATCCGGCAACAGGATCTCCCCTCCAGGCAGGTGGCGATGCCTTGACGGCGAATGCCGCTTCGCCGAATTTGTAGTTCGCAGGACGATTGATCGGGATGACTATCGAGGAGGCTGTGCCCTGTCCGCGTAGGACGAAGAGAGACATTTCTTACCGAAGCAGCAGGTGCAACTTTTGACAAGTCGTTATCCCTGCGCCGTAAAATCTTTCTGCCGCTGGTTTGGCGTTATGTCAGGACCAATCCCGGATGCCCGCTGATTCCTTGCGTCCCTGGTCAGGCTACCACGTTCACTTTTTGTATTGAAGGAAGTTCGATGTCTCGAGTTCGGCAAATGAGTGCAACGTTGTTTGCAATCGCAGTGCTCAGCCTGATGTTCAGCAAAACGGCATCAGCCCAGCCTTGGGGTTACTATCCCGCTCCGTACGGTCCGCCGGTCGCTGCTTATCCAACCGTGATCGGTCCGCGTCCCTACTTCGATCCCCGGTACCTTCCGCCTCCTCCGGTGGTTGTCGCAGCCCCTGTCGTGGTTCCGGCCACGGTTCCGGCCCCCACCTTCTATACTCCCGGAGTCGCCCCATACACCTACATCGGTCCGCTCGGCCGTGTTCGCGTGGGATACGCTCCTGCATTGTACGGCGTCGGCTACTAGTGATTTGTCTGGAACAGACGCCAGTGTGCCACTTGCCGGAACATGCACCGTGGCGCACCGCTCTGTCTCGCAGCGCAGCGTGAGAGGTTTCTGCGTGACGCCGCACTCCGACGATTTCGCACGCCACTCGAAGATGTCAGCATGACAATGTGGTTGTCGACCTGAGACTGCCTGGCCCCTGTAGAATGCTCCGCCGAGCAATTTCTACGGGGGCCATCTGCATTTCGGGGATTTCGAAGTGAGCACGCCTGCCGTTCGCGATTCCGTTCCTTCAACGTTCACGTCCCTCGCGCACGGGATCCTGCCCGTGAACGTGAAAACTCGCACACCATGATCGTGTGAACGTGACATTCTCTGGTTGCGACTGTAGCGTGACTCAAGTTGTGCGCGTTGTGAATGTTCCCTCCACAGGGTCAATGTAAGGGACGGCCTCATGCATATCAGAATCTCCCTTCGCGGTGTCTTTGGCTGTGTCGCGAGTCTGGCAACACTGTCAGCAGTAGCGGGTCTGACGATCCCGATCGCCCATTCGGCAGAGAACATCACGCTCGCCAGCGCTGTTTCGCCGGGTGAAAACCGTCGCGACGAACCACTTGCAAAATCTTTCTCTCTCGAGAAAGCGATTTCCTTTCTGGACTCGGCAGCCCTGACCTGGCAGAAGGAACGAAAGTGCTTCACGTGTCATACCAATTTTGCGTATCTGTATGTTCGCCCCACCCATGAGACAGCGGACCAGGCCTCTGCGGAAGTTCGCCAGTTCGCGGAAGAACTCGTTGCTCACCGCTGGGAAGATAAAGGACCTCGCTGGGACGCTGAGGTTGTTGCTGCCGGAGCGGCATTGGCTTTCAACGATGCTTTGAGTGAAAAACCACTGCATCCTCTTACACGTCGGGCTCTCGACCGGATGCTGACGCTGCAGCGCGAGGACGGGGGATTCACGTGGATCAAATGCGACTGGCCACCGATGGAATCCGACGATCATTACGGAGCGACTCTGGCTGCCATCGCCATCGGTGTCGCACCGGACGGATACGCTCAAACGAAATCCGCACAACTGGGATTGTCGAAGTTACGTGTGTATTTCAAGCAGAATCCCGGCACCACGCTCCATCATCGGGCGATGGTCTTGTGGGGAAACACTTACGCGAAGGGAACTCTGACCGATGAGGAATCCGCCGCGATTGTCGGCGAACTGCTGGCACTGCAGAAAGAGGATGGCGGGTGGGGGCTGGCGACACTTGGTGACTGGAAACGGGCCGACGGAGAAGAGCAGGATCTGAAAAGCAGTGACGGATATGGTACGGGCTTTGTCATTTACATCCTTCGTCGCAGTGGCCTGGCCGCGGATGATCCCCGAATCCAGCGTGGAATTGAATGGCTGAAGTCACATCAGCGAGAAAGTGGCCGCTGGTTCACTCGGTCGCTCCACGCAGACAGCATGCATTATATTACTCACGCTGGTACGGCCTTCGCAGTGATGGCCCTGCAGGAATGTGACGAGACGAAATGATCAACCTGGAACTCCCGTCTCTACGTCGGCGGCTTTCATGGGGATCACGGATTTGAGGAATTCGCACTGATGCATGTGCTGATGATGATGAGTCTGCTGTTCGCGGATGTCGAACCGCTACCGATCGGAAAATCTGTTGTCGATGTGCAGTTTGGGGAGGTCTCCATCCCCCTCTACACCTACAAGCCTGCGGATTACAGCGACGGTCCATTGCTGATGGTTTTTCATGGTGTCCTGCGAAACGCGGATGAATACCGGGATGACTCGGTGGAGATGGGAAATCGCTTTGGAGCGTTGATTGTCGCCCCGAAGTTCGATGACACGACGTTTCCGAAGCGGAAGTATCAGTTCGGCGGCATCATGCGGGAAGGCGAGGCTTCCCCCCCGGAAGAATGGACGGGCGAATACATCAATCGGATCGCGAAGGAGATTCGCCGAAGGGAAGCACGACCGGAGATGCCGCTTTACCTGATCGGCCATTCCGGCGGAGGCCAGTTTCTGATGAGGACCACGGGGTTCGTCAATACTGGCGCCAAGCGGATCGTCGCTGCCAACCCGGGGACCTTGCTCTTTCCCAGCCGCAGCGCGGAATTCCCACTCGGATTTGGCCAGCTTCCGCAGCACCTTCAATCCGACGATCAAATGAAGGCCTTCCTCGCTCAACCACTGACCCTCTACCTGGGTTCCAAAGACATCGAACGGGATGAATACCTGGACGTCACGCCTGCTGCCGATGTCCAGGGTTTAACACGGTTCGAGCGTGGTCAGAACGCGTTCAAGGCGGCAAAAAAACTGGCTGACGACCGGCAGTGGCCATTTGGATGGAAGCTGGTCATTGCCGGGGATGTTGAACATGACCACACGAAGATGTTCAACGACCCGCACTGTGCCGACGCCCTCGGCCTTCCCCAAAAGAAGTAGGTCGACGTCCGATACCGAAGGGCGAATCTCTGCTGAGAACCAGTTCGAAGCCGACTGGACAATTCGCCATCGAGATTGAGTTACCCCACAGTCGTCCTTTGCCCGCCCCGGTAACTCCAGCGGCCTGAGCACGCGCCATGCAGTGGTCAACCAAACGAAAAGTCACCTCTAGCGATTCCTTCGCAGCAAAACACCAGCAGGTTTTTGCCCAGCGAGGGATAGAATCGGGACAACTGCTCTGGGTGTCACTCAATGCGCAAGAGACGAACGGGACGTCGTAACATGCTTCTGAGGGTGCGGCATTCTCAACCACGAATATCATCATCAACCCGAGCGAGAGAAAATCCCTCAGCGGTCTCTTGCGCTCACGGGGTGGATACAAGGACCTCGTTCGAAGTTCATCGGGGTTGCCGCTAGTCTATGGAACGCCATTCTTTGACTACCATCGTCGCTCCAGTCAGGACTGAGGTCAGAGCCTCGACAGGTCCGGTGCCTTACGTGATTGTCCGAACAGGTGGTAACAAGTCCCTATTCGTCGTTCCCGATAGAGAAGTCGTATGAGCATGCCGATTCCACCTGATCTGGAAGGCCACTTTTCGTCGAACCCGCCGCGAGTTCCTCGTCGGAAGCCGGGTGAATCGATCGACGCAGGCAAGGGGCGCATCTTTCCCTGCGACCGCTGTGGCGCGGATCTTGTCTTCTCCGTCGGCCAGCAAAGTCTCCAATGCCCCTACTGTGCGGCCATCAAGCAGATCGAACCACCCAGAGATGTCCCCATCGTCGAACGGGACTACCTCGAGATGCTCGAACGGCTGAAGAGGATCAAGGAGAAAGAGGGCGCAGAGGCCGAGAATGAGAACACACAGCATGCTATCCGCTGTTCCGCTTGCGGCGCCGACGTTATCTTTCAGGGGACATTGACCAGTTCACAGTGCCCGTATTGCGCTTCTCCGCTGCAGCGGGACAATATCCATGACTCGGTCAGTCGCATTCCTGTCGACGGCGTCCTCCCTTTTCTGATACCCCAGGCGACGGCAGCAGCCAATTTAAGAGCATGGGTCAAGTCACTGTGGTGGGCTCCCAATGAGTTCCTGAGGCAGGGAGTGACAGGCAAGTTCAATGGGGTCTACATGCCCTTCTTCACCTATGACTCCATGACTTACACACGATACGCGGGACAGCGAGGAGACATCTATCTCGTCACCGTGGGGGAAGGAAACAACCGGCGAACAGAACAACGAATCCGGTGGACGTATCGGAGCGGAGACTTTCAACGGTTTTTCGACGATGTCCCCATTATTGCTGTCGGGCAACAACATCTTGATCTGGTGGAAGCGCTTGAGCCTTGGCCACTGGACCGAATGATTCCCTTCACCCCGGAAGTTCTCGCAGGATTCTACTCACGTACGTATGACGTTGAACTGGACGACGGTTTTCAATTTGCACGGCAGAGAATTGAGTCCTCATTATCGATGGAAGTCCGCCAGCGGATTGGGGGAGACACCCAGCAAGTCCACTCACAGCAAACGAACTACTCGGCGGTTACCTTCAAACATATTCTGCTCCCCGTGTGGTTGCTCGCCTATCGTTATCGTGGAAAGACCTATCAGGTCATGATGAATGCAGCGACAGGAGAAGTCTCTGGCCATCGACCTTACAGTTGGGTGAAGATTGGCTTTGCAGTCCTGTTCGTGACAATCCTCATCTTCATCTTCTGGGCGATGTCAGGCAATCACGGAGATGTTCGCTTCATGATCGACGACGGTTTCCGCTGAGAGTTCTGTCCGATCGGGTGATCTGCTCTTCGACGGGAGTGGTCTAGCTCGTGCGAGAAAGCAGAGCCCGTCTGCCGCTCGGGCGTTCTCAATGAGGCTTCAGACGCAGTGAAGCGATCTGTGAAAGGCGAGCACTTGTTGGCTTGCGACTTGCCGATACAAACAGTCAATCATAATGAACAAACGACTCCTCTTTTTTCCGCAGCTGGCTGAAAGATCTCGATAAGGCAAATTCCTTAAATGAATTTGCCTTATCGAGATCGATTTTGCGAGGTTAGTAGGGGTTGGCATGACAACTGCGAATCTCGCTGATACTTGGCACTGCCCCATTCCGGAAAAAGATCATGAAGATGTTCGTCAAGATTACTGTCGAGCGTAAGCTCAGCCACTGGACGGCCTGGTTCAATAACGCACCACAGATTACAGCGGGGGGATGGTTGCCTGGAGCCGCGATCCAGAGGTTGCTGGAGCTTGTGGACGACGCCTGCTTCTCTGACGATGACCTCATTCCGGTCGAAGCTGATCGAGGGGACGGACACCTGGAATTTCTGGTTCCGCTCCGCGAACGAAGCCGAATTCCGGTCCCCTCAGTCAATTGACGAACACATTGGTCTCTGAACGAACAATTGATGGAAGATTTCTCGTCCGCGTCGGGCTCGCGAGGTTCGACGTTGCGTTGGGCTGAGGTTGCGGCGCACTGAGGAGGGATTCTATTGTGCCTGCGAACGCTGATCAGTTTTTGCGAGCCATCGAAACAGAACAGCTCTCTGCCGTTCCGTATACGAACAAGGATACCTATTCCATCAGGATTCTGATCGAAGGGGCCGAGGTCGATTCCGTCGGCTGCCTCTTAGCTGATCGTCCCTTTGCCAGGCCGTCACGTGACGGCCGCAGTGTAGAAATCTTCCCATCCCCCGGGATGCCGGACGGTTTTGAAGTCCAGTGTTCAACCCACGAAGAAGCCGTTCTCATCGCAGAATCCATCGATAATTGTCTGGAAACCGCATATTTGAAGTTAGTGGATCCCGAACACTCGGCGTAGTCCTCTCATCCCCTTGGACGCAGTTCACCAGAATTCAATAGCCAGCGCGTCGTTCGAGTGGGATAAGACCGGGGGTGGCGGATCTCTACGCACCGTGCTCTATCGTGCCACCCGTCCCGCCCTCGGCAAATTATCTGTCATCTACGATAAAAACGTTGTGCGCTACGGGTTGACTGAGCGCCGAAAGGACCGCGTCGCATCGGCTATGCCGTGAAGAATGCGGGACCGGTTCATGTCGAGAATTTAAGCGTTATCTGGCACTTTCCGCGAAATCGCAGAAAAAATTTAAAATTCCGCTGGCCACCTTGAAACACCCTCCTAGCATCATCCGTTCAGGTCCCTCTGCAGAGGTGACTGAACAAGCTGAATTGCGCTTACGTTCAGCTTCTCTTAATTGGTGGTGCCGCGCACTTCCATCGCCAGTTCGCATCGCGAGGTGGGATAGGACGTGTTGTCGCGTGGGCATCACACGCCCTTACATACGTTGATTTCGTTGGCCGAAAGCGGCCCTCCCATTTCGAAACTCGAGTGAATGCAGTGCGTTCATACGAGGCGGTGCCCAATTTTAACAGAAGGCGAACTACGTGAATCCAACTTCGAATTTAGGTCTACCTCTATTAGCCTACCGCAAGGTGCTGGCAATTGCCTTCGCGGCAGTCTCCCTCACTTTTCAGTCCACAGAAGCGGGATTAGTCCATACCTATGAAGCAGCCGGAGTGCAGACTTCGAGCGCGGTGAACACCACCACCATTAACTTCGATTCGGCGAATCCGGGCTACCATGGTTCTCAGACATTCAACCTGCCAGGAGACCTGACCGCGACTTATACCAACAATCAATTCAACAACACTGCAAACCAGTACGGTGGTGCAGGGGGAAACGGACAGTATCTGAATGTCACGGATCAGTTTCCCGTCACGTTGACGCTCACGAAGACCAGCGATCCTTCCCAAAACGCGCCGCAGGCCTATTTCGGCATGTGGATCTCGGCCGCGGATGCCGCCAATAAGATCGAGTTCTTCCTCGGGAACACTCTGGTTGACACTTTCACCGCGACAGCTTCATACCTTTCCTCGCTCTCACCCGCGTACTACGGGAATCCCAACGCTCCATTCCTCGGAGCCAACCCCTCAGAACCCTATGTCTTCGTGAATTTCTACTCGACGGATGCGGGCAATCTTTTTGACAAAATCGTCTTTACGAACATCTATCCCAATCCATTGGGAAGTAGTTTTGAAAGCGACAATCACACCTTCAGCACAACGATCCAGCCTCCTGCCAATGTCCCCGAGCCATCCTCCTTCGCCCTGTTAGGGCTTGGCGGTATCGGAATCGCCGTGGGTGCCTATCGCCGCCGCCGTAGCCTGGGCCTGACTCACTGATCTAGACGTCGCAAGCGGGACGACATTCTTCAGTCCTGCCGCATGCCGACAGGGCTTTACCCAAAAGAAATCAGCCTGCTCAACTGCATCAGTCCAGTCGCCAAATAAAGAAGTCGCGGTCCACACCTGTCACGCGATTTCTGATGTGGACGACTGGACTGACGGCGTTGAGCCTCCTCCATTTCCCCCCTCACCGGCTCATCACATCAACCTTGAAGGCTCGGCCCGTGCCAACAGCCCGGCTGGGCCTCTGGGTCTCCCGAACGCCCCCATCGATTGAAGTCCACGGCGCGAGAGCCCGGGGCGAGCATTCGGGACAACGCCGACAAAAGCCATTCCGATCTGACTCTGCCGTCTCGGACACCGGCCGCAAAAGCTGCGACATGCCGCCGGGCTCAACTCTTTTACCTTTCTGCTCTCAGAAAAAATCGCTCGACATGGGTCACTCAACATTTCCAGCCGGGGTCATTACGATATTGCGAACTACGTTCACCCCTGAAAGAGAGAACTGATGACTCGATCTTCGGCATTGATGACGATGATGTTGTTCATGGTCCCCGGACTGGCTGCTGCGGCCGATGGACCTCTCCCTCCGAAAGAAGCGGCTGCCAGCATTTCGCTTCCGGAAGGATTCCGGGCCACATTGTTTGCCGGTGAGCCCGATGTTTCGCAGCCGATGTCGATCACGTTCGATGATCGAGGACGAATGTGGGTGGTCGAATGCCGAACCTATCCCAAGTGGCAGCCTGCCAACGTGACTGAAGGAACGGACCGCATCCTGATCCTCGAAGACGTTGACGGGGACGGACAGTTCGACAAGCGGACGGTCTTTCTGGACAAAGGGGTCAACCTCAGTTCTGTGGAATTCGGCTTCGGCGGAGTTTTCGTCACCGCAATTCCTAAACTGATCTTCATTCCCGATGCGAACGGAGATGACGTTCCAGACGGACCGGCTCAAGTGCTTCTGGACGGTTTCGACGTGAAGGCAATTCACAACGTGGCCAATAGCCTCACCTGGGGCCCCGACGGCTGGCTGTACGGTTGCAACGGAATCCTTTCGAACTCCCGTATCGGCAAGCCGGGAACTCCGGACGCCCAGCGAGTCCCGATGAATTGTGGAATCTGGCGCTATCATCCCGTGCGGCACGATTTCGAAGTCGTTGCTCACGGAACGACCAACCCCTGGGGGCTGGCATTTGACGACCGAGGAGAAGCATTTCTGACAAACTGCGTCATCGAACACGTTTTTCACGTGGTCCCGGGCTCCCGTTTCAAGCGGATGTTTGGACAGGACTTTAACCCGATGACGTTCGAGTTGATGCAGACTTGTGCTGACCACATCCACTGGGCGGGGGGGACCTGGGAAGGTTCCCGCGACGGCAAAGGAAAGCACGGTGAGGCCGGTGGGGGACATGCCCACTCGGGAGCCATGATTTACGTCGGCGACCAGTTTCCCGCCGAATACCACAACAATCTGTTTACGCTGAATATCCATGGTCAGCGTCTCAACCGTGACTTGCTGGAACGCCACGCCTCAGGCTATGTCGCGCGACATCAGACGGATTTTGCCCCGTCTGGTGATCCCTGGTTCCGTGGCGTCTGCGTCAAGCAGGGTCCGGACGGGATCTATTTCACTGACTGGTCCGACACGGGCGAATGTCACAACTACGACGATCTGACAATCCACCGCGGGAATGGCCGAATTTTCAAGGTCACTTACGGAACCAATCACCCCGCCTACGGGAATCTTGCCAAGCTCTCTGACGATCAATTGATTGATCTGCTGTCGATGAAGGACGGACTTCGGGCCAACTCGGCACGTCGAATTCTTCAAGAACGATCGGTTCAGAAGAAACTGTCGTCGCAGGCCCGTAACCGGCTTAACAAAGATTTCGATGCACTCATGATCGATGCCGGCAACGGTCAAACGTCGAAATCACTGCAGTATGCCTGGACACTGCATGCGATTGGCGAATTGAATGAGTACAATCTGAATTCATTGCTCCGCTCACGCGATGACACCCACCGTGGCTGGGGCGTGCGCCTGGCCCTGGAAGAGAAAACCGCTTCTCCTGAAGTAGTCTCGCGTCTGGCGGAACTTGCCCGCCGAGACTCGTCTCCTTACGTTCGTTTGCAGCTCGCCTCTGGCCTTCAACGCCTGCCACTCGATCAGCGAAAGGCGATTGCAGCCGGACTTGTCAGCCATGCCTCAGATGCTCCTGATACGAACCTTGTCCTGCTGACATGGTATGGCATCGAGCCTCTGATCTCGCTCGCGGACGATGAAGTTCTGCCACTGGCGCTGCAGACGAAAATTCCCAAGTTGCGTCAATTTATCGCACGACATCTGGCCACGCGGCCATCCCCCCGATTCGCGCCCGTCTTACGTTGGCTGGAAGAGTCGGACGATAACGTTGCCACGCAGCGTGATGTTCTGACGGGGCTCTATTCCGCCATCGAAGGACGACGTGATCTGAAGGCGGATCCCGGCTGGGCCGCGGTTGCCGATCGCTATGCGATGAGTTCCGACGCCAACGTGCGGGAGTTGAGTCACCGCATTTCGCTCGTTCAGGGGAGCGACGCGTCTTACAACGAGTTCGTCAAGATCGTGCAGAATGACAAAATTGACGCCGCCCAGCGTGAGCGGGCACTCGCCGACCTCGTGACCACGCGGCGTCCAGGAGTAGCAGACCTGCTGCTTGACCGTCTTGGTGACTCTGAACTGCGGGCTTCAGCCATTCGAGGACTGGCGGGTTTTGATCGAGAAGAAGTGGGCAGTGCCCTGCTTGGAATGTACGCGTTGTTGACCGACGCAGAGAAACTCGACGCGATCAGCACGCTAACGGCTCGTGAAAAGACTGCTCTGGCTCTCGTCTCGGCGGTCGACGCGGGTCAGATCGATCGACAGGATCTGTCGGAATTCGACATCCGTCAGTTACAGCGGTTCAAGGAACCGAAGTTGAAGGAACTGGTCAACAAGTTGTTTGGCGCAAAGCCGTCGACTGAAGAACGAGCTCAGCAGATTGCCTCGATGAAGAAGCAGGTTCTTGAAGGTGACCCACAAACGGCCAATCCAAAGAACGGACGGGCACTCTTCCAGAAAAATTGTGCTTCATGTCACACACTCTTTGGGGAAGGGCGACAGGTTGGTCCCGATCTCACCGGGGCTCAGCGAACGGATCTCGATTACATCTTGATCAATGTCATGGACCCCAGCGCACTCGTGGGGCATGCGTACCGCGTGACGATTGTCGAGTTGAAGGACGGACGAGTCATCAATGGAATCGTGAAGGGGGAAGACGCGAGCACGATTACACTGCAAACCGCAACGGACCGAGTGGTCGTCGCAACGCAGGACATCGAAGACCGGCAGCAGCAGTCGGTTTCCATGATGCCCGAAGGTCTGCTCAACCGGCTTTCCATTCAGGAAGTGCGAGACCTTGTCAGTTACCTGAGCAGCGAAGCCCAGCCACAGTAGTGTCACTTCGCTGCGGCGACCTCCAGACGATCGTATTTTATGATTCCAGATCACGTTATGGTTGGCAGTCTGATCTGCCTCCTTTGCGCCTTGCTCGCGGTGAAAAGCGACTGGTTCTTGAAACACACCCGAAAAGGTGCATTTCTGATCCGTCAATTTGGTGACGCTCAGGCCCCCTGGGTCGTCCGCGGGCTGGCGTTAAGTGGAATCGTATTGGGGTTGCTGCTGATACTTGAGGTGGTCCGCCCGATTCAGTGGTGAGAGTCGTTAATCTCCTCTCTGGCGGTATTCGCTGGTGAGGAGTCTCTGGCCGGGTCGACGATGGCCATCGTTCGCAGGTTGCGATCGGCTCGATCGGTCATCTGCGGATGCATCCTGCCAAGCCAGGGCCGATTTCAGAGACCAGACTCACTTCCCTTGCGGCCTCTCATTGAGAATGAGTTTTCCCAAGAGGATGAACACGGAAGTGAGTGGGCGTGTCTGACGCCCATGCAGACCGTATTGTGCGGTTGAGCTTGAGAAATTGTGTTGCCTCAATATTCCACTTAACTTGTTTCCGCGTCGATCGGTGCTTACGATGGTCGACCCTCCGCCAAATGTGTACGAGTGATTTTTTTGGCGAGTCGAGGGTTGAATCAACACCAAAGTCGCCGCCGTCGGGTGGTGGATCGAGGCGACAGCCTCGTCAATCAAAAGTGTTTTTTGGCGGTTTCGATCGTCAAGACTCCATGGAAAGTCCCTGTTCGATGAAGCATGTGCTGTCCGCGATGGTGATGAACCAGCCGGGTGTGCTGGCCCACATCTCCGGAATGCTCGCCTCGCGCGCATTCAACATTGAAAGTCTGGCCGTCGGCGTGACCGAGCGGCCTGAGTTTTCGCGTATCACCTTTGTGGTCGCCGGTGATGACAAGGTTCTGGACCAGGTCCGGAAACAGCTTGAAAAGATTGTGACTGTCGTCAAGGTTGTCGACTATCAGCACCAGGATCTGGTCGAACGTGATCTGATGTTGATCAAGGTGTCGACGGCAGGTGACCAGCTCTCCAATGTCCGTGAAATGGTTGAAATCTTTCGCGGAAAAGTTGTCGACGTCGGTTCTTTGCACGTGATGATCGAGATTTCGGGATCCGAGAGCAAACTGACCGCCTTTATCGAACTGATGCGTCCATTCGGGATCATCGAAATGGTTCGGACCGGCCGGATCGCATTGGCCCGGGAAAAATCATTGTCGGTTGAAGACGCACTTCAACCACCTCCCGCCTACGAAGAAGAAGCCGCCATCAGCGGTTGAGATAGTGGAAAGCTGATTTCCAATTCTGTAGTACCGTTGCGAGCAACTGATCGGCAGTTGCAGCCCAGCGGTAGGACCGAGAATTCCTTTTTTCTGAAGAGAAGCAACGATGGCCGCCAAGGTTTATTATGACGACGACGCCGACTTGTCCCTGCTGAAGGGAAAGACCATTGCAATTCTTGGCTACGGCAGCCAGGGCCACGCACAGGCCCAGAACCTGCGCGACAGCGGCTGCACCGTCGTCGTCGGACAGCGTCCTGGCAGCAAGAACTACGATCTGGCCGTCAGCCACGGTTTCAAGCCGGTTTCGATCGCCGAAGCGACCAAGCAGGCTGACCTCGTCAACATTCTGCTGCCTGACGAAGTTCAGGGCGACATCTACCGCACCGAAATCAAGCCAAACCTGAAGCCCGGTGCACTGCTGATGTGCTCGCACGGTTTCAACATGCACTTCGGTCAGGTCGTCCCCCCCGAAGGGGTCGATGCTGCACTGGTGGCCCCGAAGGGTCCCGGCCATCTCGTCCGTGCTGAGTACGAAAAAGGGGGCGGTGTCCCCAGCCTGATCGCCCTGACCCCCGGCGCGTCAGAAACCAGCCGCAAGCTCGCCCTGGCCTACGCCAAGGGGATCGGTGGAACTCGCGGTGGTGTGATCGAAACCACGATCGCTGAAGAAACCGAAACTGACCTGTTCGGCGAACAGGTTGTGCTGTGCGGTGGTGTCAGTGCTCTGATCAAGGCTGCCTTCGAAACATTGGTTGAAGCTGGCTACCAGCCCGAAATGGCCTACTTCGAATGTATGCACGAATTGAAGTTGATCGTCGACCTGTTCTATCAGGGTGGACTCAACTACATGCGGTACAGTGTTTCGAACACGGCAGAATTCGGTGACTACACCCGCGGTCCTCGTATCGTCACCGATGCGACCAAGGCCGAAATGAAGAAGATTCTGCATGAGATCCAGACCGGCCAGTTCGCACGCGAGTGGATTCTCGAAAATCGTGCTAACCAGCCAACCTTCCAGGCCATCAAGCGACGCGAGCGGACTCATCAGCTCGAAGAAACGGGCAAGCAGCTCCGCCGGATGATGAAGTGGATCAATGCAAAGGAATATTAATCGTCCCACGCTGTAGACGAACTGCCATCGGCAGGCATTCATTGAATAGCGGATACAGCGCGCGGTATTGATTAACCAGGATCGGACAGAGAAGGCTGCCACGGACTCTTAGACCTCGTGGCTCCCCCTCTGAGTACTGTCCAATCGAAGAGAAGCGGTGGCATTCAGTCACCGCTTCTTCCATTTCCGCCGTGCTGTTGTCAGGAAAGAACCATCGCTATACTCGGATGAGTTCATCAGGAGGACCGTGAATGCCCGAGGCCGTACGAACTTGTGACCTGGCGAGAAATTGCATCCGCCCTCTTTCCGGGCGCCCCGCGCGCGAAACAAGCTCAGCGAGTACGGTCTCCGAAATCACATCGGATCATGGGTGCAAAGTCCCCCGTCGTTTCCCTCGAAGAAACGGTGCCCTCACAGCAATTTTTTACTTTTGCCTCGTTGCCAGTCTGCTTGGCCCCGTCTCGTTCCTGGTGGCCGCAGAAGTCGAGCCGACCCGCCAACTGCTGATCAGCGGGAAGTATGACGAATGCATTGAAGTCACGGCGAAAGCAATTGATGACCGCGTCTTCGGCGAAGAATGGTATTCGTTCAAAGCAGAAGCCGAGATGCAAACCGGCCGGTACAAGGACGCGTTTGAGACCATCTCGGGAGGATTGACGCGCTACGCCTGGAGCATCCGACTGCGACAGGGTGGTATCGAACCGGCTCGAATGTCGGGCAATGTCGATCAAGGGACGCAGTGGCAAGAAGAGATGGCGGACATCGTCAATCGCGCCGCGTGGCGCTACAACGGTGATCCTGACAGTTTGGTCTCGCTGGGCAAAGTCGCTGCGGCGACAGGAGCGGACGCCCGGCAGGTCCTCGAAATTTTTTTTGACCGTGCTCTCAAAGTCAGCCCGGGCCACCGGGGTGCCATTCTGGCGAGCGGTGAGCTGGCTCTTTCAAAAAAAGACTTTGCAGTCGCCGCGGAGACATTTCAGGAGGGCCTGAAAGCGCATCCAAACGATCCTGACGTGCACTTCGGCATGGCGAGAGCCATCGAAAGTTCGCAGCCTCCACTTGCCAGTCACCACCTCTCCGAGACTTTGCGACTCAACCCCCACCACGTCCCCGCCATGCTGCATCGAGCGGCACAGGCGATTGATGCCGAGCGGTATAGCGATGCCACGAGCCTGCTGGAAGATGCTCTCAAAATCAATCCGGCCAATCCCCTGATCTGGGCTTACCGAGCAGTTCTGGCTCATTTGAACAATGAGCCAGAAAAGGAAGCGGAGTACCGGGAACGGGCTCTCACACCCTGGCCTGAAAATCCCGTTGTCGACTATCAGATTGGACGGAAGCTTTCACAAAAGTACCGGTTTGCAGAGGGGTCAGAGCATCAGCGGACAGCGCTGAAGTTCGATCCGGGCTATCAGCCGGCGCGCGTGCAACTCGCTCAGGACCTGCTTCGGCTGGGAGATGAGGAAGAAGGGTGGAAGCTGAGCGAACTGGCATTGAAGCACGATGCGTATGACGTACAGGTCTTCAACCTGATGCAGCTACGTGATGAACTGAGCAAGTTCACCACGTTGGAAGCAGATGGCTTTCGCGTCCGTATGGAAGCAACGGAAGCCGCTATCTACGGGCACGATGTGCTTCAGCTATTGAAGCGTGCCAAGGACACACTCTGTCCCAAGTACGGCATCGAATTGCAGAGCGTGATTACCGTTGAGATTTTTCCGGATCCCAATGATTTCGCGGTCCGAACATTCGGGCTGCCGGGAGCGGATGGTTTCCTGGGGGTCTGTTTCGGCAAAGTCATCACGGCCAATAGCCCCGCCTCCCAGAAGGACAGTCCGGTCAACTGGCAGTCCGTACTATGGCACGAGTTCTGTCACGTGGTCACACTGGAAAAAACGCGAAACCGTATGCCGCGATGGCTCAGCGAAGGGATTTCCGTCTACGAAGAGCGTCAGGCAGGAGCGACGTGGGGACAACGGATGTCACCCAAACACCGCAAGCGGATTCTCGACCGGGGAGTCTCATCCGTAAGAGACATGAGCGGCACGTTCATGCGAACGGACACTCCAGAAGATCTTCAGTTCGCCTACTACCAGTCCTCCCTGCTGGTGGAATTCTTGATTGAGAAGTATGGCCTGGATTCAATGAGAAACATCCTTGGCGATCTGGGGGCCGGGATTCCTGTCGAGGTTTCGATCGAGCGGCACACGTCATCACTCGATCAGATCGATCACGAGTTTCATGACTACGCCCTTGAAATGGCCCGGCGTCTCGCTCCGGAACTTGACTGGGAACAGTATGACTTGTCGGCCATCCGGGATGATGACGATCCCGAGCGACTGGAGCGTTGGGTAGAAGATCACCCCACCAGTATCCAGGGATTGACCATGCTTGCGGATCAGATGGTAATGAAACGCGAGTTTGACAAAGCCAAAAAATCACTCACAAAGTTGATCGAGTTGTACCCGGAGCAAACGGGGCTCGACAGCGCTTACATCCTGCTGGCAGCGATCCACCGGGAACTGGAAGAGACCGGCGAGGAACGTCAGGTCCTGGAGCAATACGTCACTCACACAGATGACGCCAAGTCAGCCCTGCTCCGTTTAATCGATCTGCAGACAGCCGCCAGTGACTGGGCTGCCGCCGCAGCCAGCGTTCGCAAACTGCTCGAAGTCAATCCTCTGCTTCCTCAGGCCCAGCGAGCACGTGCAATGACCAGCGAGCAGCTTGGTATCGTCGAAGACGCCATTCAGGGACTAAGGGCGGTTCTCCTGATGGATCCGGAAGATCCCGCAGAAGCTCACTTCCGTCTGGCGCGATTGTTGAATGGGCAAGGGGACGCGGAAGCGAAGTTGCACGTTCTTGCAGCCCTCGAAGAGGCCCCCCGATATCGCGAGGCGCAAAAGCTACTTCTCAAAATTGTGCGGACCCACCCCGCCGAAGCAAGCCCTCCTGATTCAGTTACTGAGCCTCCTTCAAACACGGCCCCCGAGGCCAATCCCGTTCCTACCGACGCGACAAAAATGCCTTGACGGCGACGGGATGAAAAACACGAGATTGTTGAGCCGATTGCAGGGAAAGCGGAACCGATTCGATGAATGAGCCACCGACCGACTCAGGAAAACCCGCCATGAAACGTTTCGTTTCCGCGATCAGTCTGCTCGCGCTACTGCTGGCGGTTATGGGAGTCATCGGACTGACGTATGCCCAGAATCGCTCCTTTTCCCGGCGGTTCAGCGGACGATTAGAAACGTCTGTGCCCGACAACCGCAATGGGGTACCTCTCTGGGAAGTGGATCCTGCATTCAAAGACGACGTCTTCACCTTCGTTCGCATCGAATATGATTCAATGCGTCGGCCGGGCTCCTGGTTGACTGACTTCCCCGACGCGGACCTGAATCTTTCGTATCGTCTCCAGCAGTTAACATCGATGAAGGTCGACCCCAACGGCCGGATCATGCGTCTGACCGATCCGGATCTGTTCCGATACCCCTTCATCTATCTGATCGAACCTGGTGGCATCTATTTGTCACCTGACGAAATCGCAGCACTCAGACGCTACCTGTTAAATGGTGGTTTTCTGATGGTGGATGATTTCTGGGGAGAAGACGAGTGGCGATCACTCTACGAGGCGATGAAACAGGTCTTTCCTGACCGCGAACCAGTGGAATTGCCCCTTGAACATCCCATTTTCCACTGCGTCTATGACTTGAAAGAAAAACCACAGATTCCTGCCATCGGAGTCGCCATGGATGGGCGTTCCACTGGAAGAACTTGGGAACGTGAGGACGCCAGGACGCCCCACTACCGCGGCATCTTCGATGACAAGGGGCGGTTGATGGCTCTGATTTGTCATAACACGGACCTCGGAGACGGCTGGGAACGGGAAGGTGAAGACCCCTGGTACTTCACCGAGTTTTCCGAGAAGAAAGCCTATCCTCTGGGGATCAATATCATCTTCTATGCCATGACGCACTAATCGAATCGAGATCATCTCTTCAAACTACGTCGGAGCCCTTTGTGAACGTGACGCGACTCTCTCCTGCTGACGACGACGAAATGCGCGTGCTTGAACTGGTTCGAACCAGTCGGCAACGGATTCGCACGGAACTTGCAAAAACCATCGTCGGGCAATCCGAAGCGGTTGAGCAACTTTTGATTTCCTTGTTCGCCGGTGGCCATTGTCTGATCACCGGAGCTCCCGGACTGGCCAAGACGCTGCTTGTGAAATCGATCGCTCAGGTCTTTCATCTGAAGTTTCAGCGAATTCAGTTCACCCCCGACCTGATGCCCGCAGACATCACGGGGACCGAGATTCTTGAACAGGACGAATCCGGACGACGGCAAGTCGTGTTCGTAAAGGGCCCCATTTTCGCCAACGTGCTGCTGGCCGACGAAATCAACCGGACACCTCCCAAGACACAGGCCGCACTTCTGGAAGCCATGCAGGAGCACCAGGTCACGGCTGCGGGAACAAAGTACATACTGGAAGAGCCGTTTTTTGTTCTGGCAACACAGAACCCGATCGAAATGGAAGGGACGTATCCCCTTCCCGAAGCTCAGCTCGATCGCTTCATGTTCAATGTCGTGATCGACTACCTTCCCGAAGATGACGAAGTCGCCGTCGTGGCGCGCACCACTTCCGCCCCTTCCGAGGCGATCGAGGCCCTGTTCACGGGTGAAGACGTCCAGCAGATTCACGCGCTCGTCCGAAAAGTTCCCGTGGCGGAAGATGTTGTCCGATACGCCGTGCGCCTGGCTGCCGCATCCCGCCCAAATCAGGCGAACACACCTGACTTCGTCAACGAGTATGTCTCCTGGGGTGCGGGGCTTCGCGCTGCTCAGTACCTGATCCTTGGTGGAAAGGCCCGAGCCTTGCTGGCAGGTCGGGCGAATGTCACCTGGGAAGATATTCGCGCCCTGGCCGCCCCGGTCCTCAGGCACCGCGTCCTCATTAACTACCGCGCGGAAGCCGCGGGTCAGACGGTCGACAATATCATCTCGAGAATCCTCGACACGGTGAAAGAGTTATAAGTCTTCGTTCTGAAAGCCGTTTTCCGGATCTGGTTGAGTGGACGAACCGTGTTGCAGTAACCATGATTCCCCTCTCTGATCAGCTTCTTTTTGTAAGGAACCATTGTCGATGTCCTTCAGAGCCACTCGTTTATTTTCCCTCGCGATCCTTTCGCAGTTGGCAACGCAATCATTTGCGCTGACTGCCGAAACGACGGACGGAAAGCATTTCACTCAGATTCCTCAGATTGCTCCGGCAAAGGGGCAGCCCGACTCGGCTCAGCCGACTCCCGCCGTTCCCGCCGCGACACTCTTTAAAGACGGCCCCGCGCCCAGTTGGATTTGGGGCGCTGACGAAGCAAAGAATTACGTTGTCCGAAAAACATTTCAGGGCGGTGGACAGTCGGCGTGGCTGCGAGCGACGTGCGATAACTCCATGACGGTCTATCTCAACGGCAAGAAGATCGCCTCCAGCGATGACTTCACCCGTCCCGAACAGATTGACATTCAAGCCAGCCTGAAAGCGGGTGAGAATCTCCTGGAAGCAGAAGTCGCCAACTCGGGCGGCCCTGCAGGCTTCGTGGCGAAACTGGCGATCACCGGTGCCGATGGCAAGGTTCGCTACGTCGTCACCGATAACTCCTGGACCGTTTCGAACTCGCGTGAGTCAAAAGAGTCCACAGCCGCAAAGGTGGTCCTGAAACTGGAAGATCATCCCGGTGGTAAGGCAATGCTGGACGATCTTTCGATCGAACCGGCTCGTGACCTGTTCAATCTGCTGCCTGGTTTCCAGGTCGAGCGGCTGTTCACAGTCCCCAAGGAAGAACTTGGTTCATGGGTCAGCATCACGACTGATCCGAAAGGGCGACTGATCGTCAGCGACCAGGGAAAGCTGGGACTGTGCCGAATCACTCCTCCTCCCATTGGCAGCAGCGCTCCGACCAAGGTCGAGCGACTGGACATCAAGTTCGAAGGGAAGACCTTCTCCGGTGCACAGGGTCTGCTGTGTGCCTTCGACAGCCTCTACGTCATTGTCAACAGCGGCGATATTCCCACAGCGTTCTATCGCTGTAAGGACACCGATGGCGATGACCAGTACGACGAAGTCATCAAGCTGCGCGACATCCCCGGTGGTGGCGAGCACGGACCACACGCATTGCGTCTTTCTCCCGATGGCAAATCGATCTACGTTGACGCCGGCAACCACACGAAATTGCCGTTTGAAGTCACGCTCAACTCCCCTCCGCAAACCATGGCGGGTGTCCGACCGCAGCAACTGCGAGCCACCCTTCCCGAAGGTGTCACCAGCCGTTCCGTTCCTAACTGGGACGAAGATCAACTGATGCCTCGTCAGTGGGATGCAGGGGGACACGCTGTCGGTGTTCTTGCACCAGGCGGATGGATTGCAATTACCGATCCTGATGGCAAGACCTGGGACGTGTTCTCGACCGGTTACCGCAATCAGTACGACTTCGCGTTTAACGCCGACGGGGAAGTTTTCGCCTACGACGCCGACATGGAATGGGACTACGGATCACCGTGGTACCGTCCGACCCGCGTCGTCCATGCGACCAGCGGCAGTGAATTCGGCTGGCGCAGTGGTACCGCGAAGTGGCCAACCTATTATCCAGACAGCCTTCCTCAACTCGTCGACGTCGGACCTGGCTCGCCCGTGGGTGTTGAGTTCGGTTATGGGACCAAGTTTCCCGCCAAGTACCAGAAAGCCCTGTTCATTTGCGACTGGACCTTCGGCACCATGTACGCGGTCCATGTTGAGCCCAGCGGTGCCAGCTACAAGGCCACAAAAGAAGAATTCATTTCGCGAACGCCGCTGCCTCTGACCGACGTTGTCGCTCATCCGGATGGGGCCATGTACTTCACCGTTGGTGGTCGCGGTACCCAATCGGAACTGTTTCGAGTCACCTATGTCGGCAAAGAGTCGACAGCTCCTGTTGATGCCCGCAATACCCGCGATGCGGAACTGCGTGCCTTGCGACGCAAGATCGAAACCTATCATGTGGCCAATTCGGAAAAGCCGGCAGCTGCGGTCGACTTCCTGGTCCCCCATCTTGGTCACGCAGACCGGCACATCCGGTTCGCTGCCCGCATTGGCCTCGAGCGACTGCCTGTCGACTTGTGGCAGAACAAGGTCTTCGCTGCAACGAATCCCGATGCGATCATCACCGGTTGTATCGGCCTGGCTCGACAGGGTGAGCCACACCTGCTTCCTCAGATCCTGATGGCTTTGGGAAGTATCGATGCCCGCAACCTGACCGAACCCCAGCAGCTTGGACTGTTGCGTGCGTTGCAACTGACTTTCGTCCGACTTGGGGCCCCCGATGAGGCAACCAAGGCTCTCATTGGTGAAAGACTGGATTCTGTCTTCCCCACCAATAGCAATGCCTTGAATCGCGAACTGGCGAACCTGATGGTCTTCGTCGAATCACCCGGTACGATCAAGAAGATTCTTCCGCTGCTGACCAAAGAGAAAGTTGTCGAGATCACGGATCTGGGCGAAGTTCTCGCGAGAAACAAGCAGTACGGTGCGGCCATCGAAGCGATGTACGCGAATGCTCCTGACCTTCAGCAGTACTATTACGCTTACGTGCTGCGAAATCTGAAGTCTCACTGGACGCTGGAAGCTCGAAAGACGTACTTTTCGTGGTTCGAGAAAGCCCACTCTTGGTCTGGGGGTGTCAGTTACCAGAAATTCCTGACGAACATCGAAAATTCGGTATTCGAACAATTGCCCGAATCAGAACGGATCGTGCTGGAAGCCAGCGGCGCACGGAAGGCTTACAAAGCCCCGGAACTGCCGAAGCCGGTGGGCCCAGGTCGGGATTACACCGTCGATGAACTGGTGGCACTGTCTGCCACTCAATTGCGTGGTCGTGACTTCAAGAACGGCGAGAAAATGTACAGGGCTGCACGCTGCGTCGTTTGCCATCGCTTTGCTGGCGACGGGGGATCGACGGGTCACGACCTGACCCAGGCTGCCGGACGGTTCTCGTTCAAGGATCTTGCTGAATCGATCATCGACCCCAGTAAGGTTGTCTCGGACCAGTACAAGACGACGATCGTCGAGACCGCTGACGGAAAGACGCACACGGGACGTATCGTTGCAGCGACCGCTGATTCGATCACGATTCTCGTCGACCCTGAAGACTCGACCAAGCTGGTCACTGTCAAGAACAGCGACATCGAATCGCAGCAGCTTTCCGATGTTTCGCTGATGCCAAAAGACTTACTCAAGCAATTGAACGAGAACGAAGTGCTTGACCTTCTGGCGTACTTGTTGTCCCGCGGAAATGCACAGGATTCGATGTTCAAACGATAAGTTCAAACATCGAATCCTGGCTGACTGACTCAACTCGATCGATCTTATTCGATCTCGTTGGGTCCGGTTGGTGAGGGAAGATCTCCGGGGTCGCCGGAATCCAAGTCCGACGGCCTCGGCAGAATTTCGTCGTAATCGTCAGGTTGCGTTGAATCCATGTAACCTGACCCCATAAAGCCCGCTGGTGCTCCTGGATAGACTTCCGTCTGATCCACGGGTACCGGTGAGGCATACTCGGGCGGCAAGGTCTTCAGGTTTGGAGCAGGGAAGGCAAAGCTGCGTGCCCATGCCCGTCGAACCGCATCCTGCTGGGCATACGTATTCCATTCGCCTTCCGCGAGTCGGATCCCATCGTTTTCCAGCAGGGTTCCGCGTCGCTGATGCAGTTCTGTGATCGCCTTGTTGTAATTCACCAGCGAAGTGTAGTAGGCGATTTCTGCGGCCGCGTTACTGGCCTGAGCACGAAGGACAAGGTCGAGAGTTGCGTCTCGTACGCCAGCTTCGTATTCCGCCGTCGTCGCCTGGACACGACGTTCCGAAGCGATCTTTCGGTCGAGATGTGTTCGTGCCGTCATATAGGCCAGGTCAACCTTCTGGATCGAATCAGCCAGTTCGTGACTGATATCCAGTTCCTGTGCGGCCAGACCTGCCCTGGCTTTGACCAATTGCAGTTCGAGGTTGTGCAACTGAGCACGGAAGGCACGGAAACCGATCGGCATACTGAATTGAAGACCGACGTTCCACCCTGACTGATCGCCGCGGGTCAACGCTCCATAAGCACTGTTGTACCCCTTCTCTGTCATACCGTCGCTCGAACTGTTCGACAGCAGTGTTTCACCGAAGCCGTTGAGCTGGTATGACGAGATGAAGTTCAACTGTGGGTTGATCACGTTTTCAGCAGCTTTGACCTGAAGCTGCAAGCTCTTGATGGCCCACTTTTGCTTCCGCAGCTCCACACGCCGAGTCAGCCCGTCGATTAATGCAGACTCCCACTGAATGAGGTATTCGCCTTCGAGCGGATTGTCCGCCGGACGAATGATTCGACCGTCGTTGACGGGTAGTCCCATCAGTTTACGGAACGCATTCTCAGTCCTGAGGATGTTACCCCACGCATTTTCGACGTTGGCTCGCGTATTGAAGTAGTTCTCTCGAGCCTGTGCTTCGTTACTGGCGTTACCCCCCGTCGCACCCACGTCCATCTTGGCTTTGACTTCACGCCAGGTTCTCAGCGAACTGTCCCGATTGGCACTTTCGGCCGCGAATTGCCGATAGGCGAGGTACAGTTCCCAGTAGAGGTCTTCTACGTCCTTGACCATGGTGATCACAGAATTCTCGAAATCAGCAATCGAGATGTCTGTGTTAATACGCGAGATGGCCACCCCTTGGGACACCCCGGTCACACCTGAAAGTCCAGAGCGTGCAGGACCGGCAATTCGGTTGTACTCGACGCCCGAACCAGCCCACAAAGGCTGAACGAACTGAACCTGTGAGACGGCAACGTAGTTCGACGGGAACAAAGTTGCCGAGGGGAACATCGGATTGACTGCGTTCGTCCCCTGATACGTCCAGTTGTTGTTGAACGCGAGCGAACCCCCAGTTGCGAAGGTCTTTGCCAGGCTTGATGTGAAGTTCGCAGAGTCGTTTCGACTGACGAAACCGGGATAAGGGATCGTCGTGTTGGCGACCGCTTCATTGTGCCCGAACAACATCTGACTGGTGAACGTGGCGTCGTAGTCTGCCAAAGCCGCTTCCACACCACGGTTACCGAAGAGGTATCCCGAGTCGCGGATGGCTGGATCGTAGACCGACGGTGCAGTCCCTGGAGCTTGCAGAATCGCCTGCTCGTTCGACCGCGTTCGGATCAATTTGTTGTTCTGCACAGCCAGATGGACAGCTTCCATCAAGCTCATGTCCCAGACTTCGTCTTCATGTCGATCGCGAACAGTGTGTGGCCGCTGCGTGTTGACGACATCCGGAGATGTTTGCTCTTCAATAATCGGATACTCGATCGCAGTCGTGCGGTCGACGTAGTCCCGAAGCTCTGCATCTCCCAAATAAGAGACAGGCCTCGCGGTGCGACAACCAACCAGGGCGCTGGAAATCAACAACGCATTGATCCATCGGATCGATCGCCTCCACCTCATGGGATGCATCCTTGCCAATACTGCCATCCGTGGGATTACCGATACATTTCTGTATAACTGTTTCCGGAAGCACACGAGGCATAACCGCTGTGAGAGTTACGCCTCGTGAATCTCCTACAACCAGTATCGGCGTCAGAAGCGGTACCGCATGATTCGAAGTACAATTAGATTTAGCTGGTATTTATCGAATATCTCGTACAGGTGACATGATCAAAAAAGTCAACCTAACCGATCAATTTGGGAAAAAAACCGAAATCTTTCACCGGGACCCCAGGTTTGACTCAATTCGGACGGCGTGAGTGACTCACGAGTCATTTACCGCGGTTGACGATCTTCCAGAATGTCGGTGGCGGGCCACCTGCAGCGAATTCGGCGGCGCCGCGGGGATCAATTCCGGTTCAATCAATCGAACCGGTATCCCGCTTCAACCCAAGATCTTCTAAAGACCGCGATGTCGGATTCCGCATGTCGAAAACCTCGTGCGGCTCCGCCGCCTTGGTAGCTCAAAGCAGCAACCAAGGCGACCCGATCCGAATACACACACAGGGTAGCCACGGTTGACGCGGCTTCGCGGCTACCGGGGTGGCAAAGCCACAAGAGGTTCCAGTTCATTCCACACCGACGTTTTCCGTCGAACACGACACCAATCCAGAGTTCTCTCAAGCCCACCATGTCAGATGACATCTGGAAAAACCTCTTGCGGCTCCGCCGCCTTGGTAGCTCAAAGCAGCAACCAAGGCGACCCGATCAGAATACATACACAGGGTAGCCACGGTTGACGCGGCTTCGCGGCTACCGCTGTGGCAAAGCCACACGAGGTTTCAGTCCATTCCCCACCGACGTTTCATCCATGCCGGCGGGGCTGATGCGAATGAGTTGATCCAGCGAAATCACTGCCATTCGATAAAGCAGACCGACGTGTGGAGGCTCCTGTTCCTGTCGCTCAATCGTTCCACTGACGCGAATGGATTTCCCGCGAAAGTGCGATGCCACGTCCTCGATTCCAAGGCTCACCAAACGTTCCACCAGCTCTGGAGAAAGAATGAGGCAAAAGTGATTGCCATCGGTCGTGCGCTCGGCAGATCCCCCCTCAACCTCGCCACGGTGCGAAGCGGGAAAAACCACGAGTGATGGATGTTCCCCCTGAGGACCGAGGTTAGCGATATCAAGGGGGCGTGCGTCTTCAGCCAGCAAGCAGACTGTCGCGGGGCCCGTGTACCCAGATCTCACAAGCAGTTCCGGAGTCCACACTTCGGGAAGAGATTGATCGCCAATCCCCGGCAACGGCAGGGTGTCGCCCGAGTTCTCCGTATCCGCCTCTGCAACCAGTTTGGCAACGATTCTGCGACGTGCATCAGATCGCATCTTTTTACCCTCCTGACGTCCCACCGATCCTGAAAGTGTTGATAGACGCCCAAGTCCTCTGGCGCCCAGTCGAATCGGCGTTCGGCCTCCGTTTTGCCCCCTGCAGATTTGCCTGCGACATTCTTTGGGGCTTCGCAAAGTGAACCAGACCGAAGTTTTTCTGACGTCGTCGACGCACGATCATACCACAGGAGGTGCCATGCCGTGTCTGATTGCAATCAGGTCTTTCGCAATTCTTCTGACAGGAACCCGAAGCCGTCGAGCGGATCATGATAGGCTCGAACCATAATTTCCCTGCCACACGAGAGTTAACCCTGGGGGCCTGAAACCAGCCGCTCCCCTTCCCGGTGCGGTTAACCGGAAAACGAAACAATTTCCTCTGTCGCCGCAGGTTTGACTTGCCGGTGCGACTGAACAGGAACTCGCACGTCCGGTTTTACCGCTTCTGACAGCGAGCGCCCGCCTGACGGACACTCGCTTTCCCCCGTACTTTTGTGGGAAGATGGACGAGTTCATCCGATGTTGCTGTAGTTCTGCGCGGGTGCATGCAGTAAGATTGATGCGATGCCGAAAGTCTGAGGTTGAGGAGAGGGTGGAATATGCGATTGTTTGCGGGTGCGGGACGACGTTTTTGTGACAAGATCAGTCGTCGATCGTTTGTGCAGATGGGTTCCCTCGCCGTCGGTGGTTTGACTTTGCCTGGATTGCTGCGTGCAGAGCATTCTCGCGGGACAGAGCGGTCTCACAAAGCCGTGATTATGGTGTACCTCTCGGGGGGCCTTCCTCATCAGGACACATTCGACTTAAAGCCCAACGCCCCCGCGGAAATCCGAGGCGAATTTTCCCCGATCCCATCTTCGCTACCAGGCCTGGACGTCTGCGAACTCATGCCTAAGCTGGCGACGGTGATGGATCGCTGTGCGATCATTCGCTCCGTCGTCGGACAGCGCGACGAACATTCGAGTTTTCAGAATCTCACCGGCTACACCATGGGTGAGACGCAGCGAAACCACTATCCCAACTTCGGTTCGTTCGTCTCTAAGATCAAAGGCCCTTCGAGCCCTCTGATTCCTCCGTTCGTTGACCTGTTTCCCACAATGCAGCACCGACCTTACAACAGCACGGGTGCGGGCTCCCTTGGCAGCCAGTACCACCAGACCCGAGCCGATGGCGAAGACCTTGCCAGTATGAAGCTGCGCTACATTGAATCGGCTCAGTTCAATAGTCGACAGAAACTGCTCGAAGGGCTCGACGCTTTTCGGCGCGAAGCCGATCGCAGCGGAATGAATGATCTCGATCAAAGTTATCAACGTGCTTTCGAAGTCCTGACTTCGTCGCGGCTGCTGGACGCACTTGATGTCGAGAAAGAGGATCCCAAGACCCGGGCACGCTACGCCTTGGGATCGTCCAAGCATCAGGGAGACGGTGCTCCTTTGTGGAATGACCAACTTCTCATCGCGCGACGGCTTGTCGAAGCAGGAGTACGGGTTGTTACCGTGGCCTATGGATTCTGGGACACACACGGCAATAACTTCGGCCATTGCAGAAACAACCTGCCTGTCGTCGATGCCGGTCTGTCCGCGCTGGTGGAAGACATTTATCAGCGAGGACTCGCTGACGATGTGTCACTTGTTGTGTGGGGCGAGTTCGGTCGTACACCCAAAATTAACAAGGATGCCGGTCGCGACCATTGGGCTCCAGTTCAGTCCGTTCTCATGTCAGGTGGCGGAATGCAGGTGGGGCAGGTGATCGGTTCGACGGACAAGACCGCCGCTTATGCCGAATCCCGTCCGGTCCACTACCGGGATGTACTCGCCACGATTTACCACAACCTGGGAATCGATCCCCACGAGTTCGTACGGGATATCAACGAACGCCCGATACCTGTGATGCCTGACGATGCTCGTCCCATCCGTGAGCTGATCGGTTAGACCATCAGTCACATCGTTCATCCTGCCAGAAAAAGGATGGACAAGACTACAAGATCTTCATGCCGGCCATTTCTGCGGAGCGCTCCTGCGGATAACGTCGAGAGCGATCCAATTCGTTTGAAGAGGATTCCAGATGATCAGCCTTGAGTCACGGTCGACCAGTTCCCGCTCATCCGTCACGCGGAGGGAACTGATGCGCATCGGAGGCATCGGTGCATGCGGCCTGTCCCTGTCTCACCTGATGCCGCAGGGGACTGCTCTTGCGCGAGAAGGGTTGCAAGACCAGATTCGCGCCTCAGCCGGTCGGGCGAAGTCCTGCATTGTCCTCTTTCTCATGGGCGGCCCTCCGCAGCATTCCACCTGGGATCCCAAACCGGATGCTCCCCAGGAAGTGCGGGGGCAGATTGGATCGATTCCCACCATTGTTCCCGGGGTTCACTACGGCGAACTGATGCCGAAGCTGGCGATGCGAGCCGATCGACTGGCGGTGTTGCGCGCGGTTTCGACCAATGACAATGCCCATTCGTCGAGCGGCTACTACATGCTGACCGGACGGCCTCACGCCCCGATGAATGCAGAAAATGTCAACCCGGGGGCTCCTAACGACTGGCCAAATTGGGGAGCTCTCCTCCAGCGGTTATCCCCCCCTGCATGCGGATTGCCCACTTCCGTTCGCCTGCCTCACCACATCTTCAACACGGACGGATCAACCTGGCCAGGCCAGGACGGAGGAATGCTCGGCCGCCCCGCCGATCCCTGGTTGTTCCGCTGTGCCCCGGCGTCACCGGACTACCGGATTGCCGAGTTTCAACTCCCTGAGGACATTTCACTGGGGCGTCTCTCGCTTCGTCGCGATCTCGTCCGCACGATTGAACGTCCCCTGTCTGCTGCGAATGAAGTCAGCATCGCGAAAGCTTTTGGTGAACAGCAGCAGCGAGCCTATGATGTCCTTTCATCGGCGACGTCTCGGGGCGCTTTCGACCTGAGTTCCGAGTCTGTCGAAACCCGGTTACGTTACGGGACGACTCAGTTTGGACAGAGTTGCCTGCTGGCCCGGCGACTGATCGAAGCTGACGTCAAACTGGTCCAGGTCAACTGGTACCGGAGCCCTGACGAACCAACAGACAATCCCTGCTGGGACTCGCATACCAATGAGACGCACCGACTAAAAAATGTGCTGATCCCTCCTACGGATGACGCGGTTTCAGCATTGCTTGATGATCTGGCAGATCGTGGACTGCTCGAGGAAACGCTCGTCGTCTGCATGTCAGAATTCGGACGCAGTCCCCGTATGAATCTTTCCGGAGGTCGCGACCACTGGGGTGCCGTCTTCTCGATCGCACTCGCCGGCGGGGGAATTCAGGGGGGAACCGTCTACGGGGCGTCAGACGAGATTGGAGCCTTCCCGAAGTCAGGACGCGTCGGTCCCGAAGACTTGACCGCAACAATCCTCCACTGCCTGGGAATCGCGCCCGAAACCCTGTTCCATGACCTGCAGGGACGGCCCCATGCCGTGACCAACGGACAAGTGATCCAATCGATCCTCGCCTAACGGTTCAACGTGTCAGGGGTGCGCTCGTTCGAGTCCGTCGCATTCATTGACTCATCGAGATGGTCAGATAGGGGGCTGACGAGAAGACACACGCGAGCCGCCCCCAAAAAAATGGAGCGCAATAGATCGGAGTATCCGCCCGATGGAAGGACTGGAAGGCCGTCTGTCGACCGTCGTAACCGGACTGACCGTGCGAGCAATGAATTGATGAGACGTCACCCCATGCCAAACTGTCTCCCCCACCACTCACTCGAGAACGGCCACGGGACGTCTAACCGATCGTATCTCGTGGCAGTCACCCTCATCACCCTGATCGGTTTACTGCTTCATCCCGCTCTCGCTTCTGCCGCGAAGCCCAATGTCCTGTTTATTGCCATCGACGACCAGAACGACTGGATCGGCGTTCTCGGTGGGCACCCCCTGGCGAAGACGCCGAACATCGATCGACTCGCCGAACGCGGGACGACGTTCCTTAATGCTCATTGCCAGGCTCCGCTCTGTAATCCCTCCCGCGCAAGTCTCCTGACCGGTCTCAGGCCCACGACGACGGGCATCTACGGACTCGTCCCTTCCTTCCGAGCCGTCGATGCCTGGAAAGATCGAGTGACCCTACCGCAACACTTCCGGCAAAACGGCTACCGAACACTCACGACGGGGAAAATTTTCCACGGAGATATCCGACCGGTGGAAGGTCGACAGCCAGAATTTGAAACGATGGGTCCTGGCAGCTCAATCGGGCCGCTGCCTCCGAGGAAGTTAATCGGCCCCACGCCCATGGGGGATCACCCGCTCATGGACTGGGGGGTCTTCCCGCATCGAGACGAAGATAAAGGTGACTACCAGATTACGAGTTGGACCGTCGAGCAGATTCGATCTGCCCCGAAGGATCAGCCATTTTTCCTGGCGACCGGTTTCTTTCTGCCGCACGTACCCTGCTACGTCACTCAAAAGTGGTTTGACCTCTTTCCCGACGACGATCGGATTCTCCCTCTGATTAAACCCGACGACCGGAAGGATACCCCGCGTTTTTCCTGGTATCTGCACTGGAAGCTGCCGGAACCTCGATGGAGATGGGTTGATGAAAATCATCAGGGGAGAAACCTGGTCCGCTCGTATCTGGCATGCACCAGTTTCGTCGACTCACAGATTGGTCGTCTGATCGATACGATCGATGAAGCGGGGTTGCGCGGTAATACCGTAATCGTGCTATGGAGTGACCACGGCTGGCATCTGGGTGAGAAAGGGATCACGGGAAAGAACTCGCTGTGGGAGCGCAGCACGCGCGTTCCGCTGATCTTCGCTGGACCGGGCGTTCGTCCCGCCAGTCGCTGTCATCAGCCAGCCGAATTGCTCGACATGTATCCGACGCTGCTTGAACTGTGCGGACTCCCTTCGCGCCGTGACCTGGAAGGGATCAGTCTGGTTCCTCAACTGAAAGATCCCGAGACAAAACGGGAACGACCCGCCATCACATCACACAATCAGGGAAACCACGCCGTTCGCAGTGAGCGGTGGCGGTACATCCGCTACGCCGATGGCAGTGAAGAACTCTACGACATGAAGCATGACCCCAGGGAATGGCGTAATCTGGCACATCAGCCCGAAGTCGCTCAGACCATCACGGATCACCGCAAGTGGCTCCCTCAAAAAGATGTATCCCCCGCGCCCGGGAGTGCCCATCGAATCCTGACTTACGACCGCACGGCAGACGAGGCCACTTGGGAAGGGACCTCGATCCAACGGAGTTCCTTGATACCGGAATAGACCTCCGAAAGGCTCAAGGCGGCTTCACAACGCTGTTATTTTGGACCGACGACGACATCAGGTGGTCCGAGCTTGCTTCAAGACGAACTACCGATACAGATCTCCGCAAGCCGCCCCAATGATGCAGCACAAGCGGACTGGAATTGAATGGTAGCCGCAGAACGTACATGCTCTTTTGGTTCCGAACGTGACAGCCATTGATTTTTGAGTAAATCAGGAGCATTCGACCAAGTTCGACCGGGCTCTTTCACCAACACATCACTGATTGTTCGTCCGCACCTCCAGGGTAGGTGCCTTACTCCATTGAAGTGATGTGCCCTGCCCCTTCGAGTGGTACTCGCCGCCACTGCGGCCAAGCAGAATGGTCACTCTTCGGTCAGACGGGCGCGTTGTTTGAATTGTCAGCGTTCAACCTGAACGAACCGGATCGGGCAAACTCTCCCTTCACCCACTGCCGATTGGCAGTGAGTGAAGGGTCGCCGCGAGATCCATGAGCGACGCCACAACATCAACGATCCGCATGAATCAGCAAGATCATCTCCTCACTTGTTCATCGGGGCACTTGCTCGCTCGTGAGAACAGGGAGTTTGCTGAGCCTGAGGTCACTCTTCGGCTGAAAATCGTCCCATGGCATTCTGTCGCACCTACCATTCCCCATCACATGGTGCCGACGGAGCAGTTCCTCAATCTGGACCGAGTCAAGCCCCACCTGACGGCGGATGGCATGCAGATTGCTTCCATCCTCCTGCACGTTCGCAGTCTCGAAAACTTAACGCCGCACTCAGATGAAGGAGATTTTACATGTGGGACTTTATTTCTTGGATGGTGATTGGCTTGGTGGCAGGACTCCTGGCTCGAGCACTCGTTCCGGGTGAGCAACCGATGGGGCTCTTCTTTACGATGATCCTCGGGATGGTCGGGTCGATTGTCGGTGGGTTCATCTCATCGGCGGTGTTCAATTATCGAGTCGGTGACCCCGAAGTGCACGCAGGGGGGCTTTTCATTGCGACCGGGGGCGCAATGCTGATGCTGATCATTTACCTCAGCATGACGCGCGGCAATCGCGGGATTACTCCTCGCCCTTAAGCGTGAATCAAACGATCCTCCAGCAAGGATCGCAAGACTCATTCTCCACACAACCGGACGTTCGGTCTACCCAGACCCGTCCGGTTTTTTCTTTACCCACCTGAGTTTTTGCGCCTGCTCCCGAGCATTCAACGTCTTTTCTGTTGGGTATTTCTCACAACGCCGGTCTGACGGAACATCGGACAAGATGTCGTAAAGCCAGCCATCGACGTTCGAAACAATCCGTATGCATTCTCCTTCCGGTCTCCTGTTTTTCCGCAGGGTCGGCATGTTCGAAATTCGGATGAAACCGCGACTCACATAGAGTAGTGCGCCGGATTCAATTCGAATTCCAGAAACAGTGGCATACTGCAAAACATGGCCAACCTTTTCCGAACGCTAAATCGAAGCTGGGGACTCTTAGGAGCCGCGATCGGAATCGTTGCGGTAGGACTGACTGCTGCGGCAGACGCCCTGTTCGACCAAACCTCCGTGGCGAAAGAACTGACGTTCGCGTCCCATGTCGCGGCAATTGCGGCGACATTTGCTTTCGCCGGCAGCCAGTTGGTCGACCACCACTTTAAGGAAAGCGAGAAGCCACTCGTGAAACCTGCGCGGCAGGTTCTCGAGTGGCTGTTTGGGCTGCTGCTTTGTCTGCACATGCTTCTGATCGTTTGGCTGCCGCTTGAACGAATGGACGATCGCCGAGCTTTCGGAAGAGACGAAGTCAGAGTCACTTACCTCTGGGGTATCCTCAGCCCCCTGGGATGGTATCTCTGCCACCATCGTCGATAGCAACAATTGGCCCGCACGAGACATCGCTTTCGCGAGGCGGCAGCCGGCAACGTGATCGCCGTCATGACACTTGCTCTGGCGTCGGTCGATTCGGCCTCTTTCCAATTGAACCTGACGGTCCGTCCTGGGCGCACCGGTTCCCCTGACCTTTCGTGTGAATAAGGGTATTGTGGCTCTACAAAAAAAGGTACCCAAATCAAGTCGCCCTCATGTCCCCCTCGAATTGAATGACATTTGTCTGGAGAACATTGCATGAAGCTGCTTGCTGCCATCCTGTCATTTCTGATGTCCCTGACAGTTTCATTGGCAGGAGATTTCCAGCCTGTCATTTGCGAAGGAACTTACCCACATCATCTCCAGGGAGTATGCACGGATGAGGCTGAATCCATCTTCTGGTCCTTCACCACGAAGCTGGTTAAGACGGATCAACAGGGGAAGGTGCTCAAGGTCGTGGATGTTGCCAACCATCACGGTGACCTCTGTTTCCATCAGTCCCAAGTCTACGTGGCAGTGAATCTGGGGAAATTCAACGATCCCAATGGGCATGCAGACTCGTGGGTCTACGTCTACGACGCAGGAGACTTGTCGCTTGTTGCAAAGCACCCCACCCAGGAAGTCGTCCATGGAGCGGGAGGGATCGCCTGCCACGACAACAAATTTCTGGTCGTCGGGGGCCTGCCGGATGGGGTGAGTGAAAATCTTGCCTACGAATACGACGCTAACTTCAAATTCGTGAAAGAACACGTTCTCGCCAGTGGTCACACCAACCTCGGAATCCAGACTGCCGCGTTCGCTGATGGCGACTGGTGGTTTGGATGCTACGGCAGGGCCAAGTCAGCGAGCGCCCCCGCAATGGCTCCGGCGGTTCTGAAAGCCGACACGGCATTAACCAAAGTCGAGCGATTCGAGTTCGATTGCTCCCTGGGAATTGTTCCGCTCGCCGATGGCCGCTTCCTCGTCGCGCGAGGTGGAGTCACCCAAGACAAGACTCATTCCGGACGGCTGACGCTGGCGGTGGTGGATCCGAAAGACGGATTAAAGCTTTCAGACAAGTGAGTTCTCACCACTCATCCGTGAAAAGTCCGACAGAATCTGGGAACTGCCTCAGCGCACGTCGACCTGCATCGAGTCACTTCGCAATTGCTCGACCATTTGATTGACCCACAACAGCTTTTGACGTTGAAGCGAAGGGAGCGGGTGCAGGAATCGGTGAGTCGTCCCTTCCTGCACCAACCCTCGGACGATTCTCGATTTGTCGAACGTCGACTGACAGCGTTCAATCAGCGGGTCGAGTTCCGCTCCCAGTCCCCAGGCACAGACGATGGGAATCGTGCGCTCCCGGGTCAGTTTTGACGTCAGCTCTCGTTTCCTGCGGCTGGAAAACAACGAATGGGCATCAAAAGAGTGCAAAGCTTCCAGTTGCCGGAATTGCTTGAAGAATTCGACACTCTTGGAACACCGCAGATCAGAGAGGTTCAGCACCCGGACGTGTCGCCAGTCGCAATAGTGCATCAGCCGCATCACCTGATACTGAGTCGTGTCAGGCTTGGTAGGAACCAGAGAAATGGCGAGGTCTTCGATGGCTTCGGCGTGAATACGATTGTCCACTTCGACCAGTGGACGGGACGAACCGGGGTTCATCATGACAAAAACAGCGTCAGGCTTTCGGTTCGAAATCAACGACAACTGTTTCGGTACCAGCTCCGTGGCGATAATTTCGAGCACGCTGCGGCATTCGACGAAGAACGTTGGGGTGACTTCCACCGAGTAGAAATGACCGAAGATACCGAACTTGTCTTTCAAGTCTGCTGCGGGAATGAACGGAACCATCAGTCGTCAGCACCTGCCTGCTGAAATGCGTCCAGAAAAGCTTCCGGTGACTGTGCCCCGGAAACCATCACACGTTTGCTGATGATGAAACAAGGAACTCCGTTCACATGGAGTCGCCTTGCCTGCTCACCCGCCTGCAAGATCACATCGAGTCCCTGCTGGCCCTTCAGAACGCCTTCTGCCTTGATGCGGTCCAATCCCGCCTCGGCCACCACATCCAAAATCACAGCCTGCACACTGATGTTTCGTCCTTGAGTGAAATATGCACGAAACAGACCCTCGACTACCGCATCCTGGATCCCTTCCTGCTCGGCCAGCCAGATTAACCGGTGAGCGTCCTGCGTGTTCGGAGTCGTCTCGATGGAATCGAAGTCAAAGACGATTCCTACCTCTCTCCCTGCCGCAATCACCTGCGCATCCAGTTCCTGAGATCGCTGCAGGCTGCCGAACTTCTTCTGGCGGTATTCCTGACGACGAATTCCTTCGCGCGGCATCTGCGGGTTGAGCTGATACGGATGCCATCGCACTTGCACAGGCTTCCCATATTCCGCAATCGCCTTTTCCAGGCGTCGCTTACCGATAGAGCACCAGGGGCAGATCACATCAGAAATCACGTCTACTGTGAGAGTCATACTGGCTCCAGGATCGATTTTTTTCCGGTTGAATTCCCAGCCCGACTCAAGGATGACGGAGCCATTCGCAGCAGCGTTCTGTCTCCACGGAATCGATCATCCCACACGACGCGTATTGTGAGGATCGCGCCGAACCACGCTTTGCCTCATCCCGAGGAAATGCGATGCGATCATTTCAATCCGTACTGGTTCCCCCACGAACTGCGGATCGCCAGCCTTCAGCAACAGACCTGACGAGCAAGTCAAATGGGGCTGCTGGGATTCGAACCCAGAACCAAAGGATTATGAGTCCTCTGCTCTGACCGTTGAGCTACAGCCCCAAGCTGTTTTGTGAAAAGTACTTTCGTCTGCCGGGTCGTCGATTCAACGTGGTGTCACAATCGGGTGCGATCCCCTCATCGCGATCAGTTGTTTCGTTCTGGCACGGTGCGAGCGAAGTATCACGAGGAACGCCTTAGCCTGCAAGCGCGATCGACTGAGAAATACTAGGAGGAGCACTCGGCATACACCGCTGATTCTGCGGTTGTGCCCCGCTGGGGACTGGTTTCCTGGGGAGAAATATCGGGGATTTTTGAAGTGTTCCGCTCTGTTTCATGTGAGGTTAAGATTAATAGGCGATGATGCACAGCTTGGTTAAGCTGGTTGCTTGCTGGTGACTCGGGCAATCGATGCTTGAGCGTTCAAGGAACTCGCGCGTGATTTTACGCTGGCATACAGGGAGACATCTCATGCTTAAACCCGAACCTTCGTCTGCTGAATCCCCATCTGCGGAAGAAGACTTGATCGTTGGTCGACGGACCTTTCTCCAATCGGTTGGCGGTGCCGTCGTCACGGGGGCCGCGGCTGCTGCCGGACTGTCTCCCAAATTCAGTTGGGCCGCACCGACTCCTAAAAGCGCTGCAGAGACCTGCGTGGCGCAGCTCTATCAATCCTTGTCGAAAGCTCAAAAGGAAGTTCTGGTCTTTCCCTTCGAGCACGAACTGCGCAAGCGCATCAGTGCGAACTGGCACATCACCAAGCCGATTATCCGTGACGATTTCTATACCGACGCTCAGCGGAAGCTCGTCACGGAAATTGTCCGCAACGTGACCAGTCCCGATGGATTCGAGCGTCTGGAAAAACAGACGGAATATGACGATGGCGGGTTTGGTGGATACAGCATCGCCCTATTCGGAAATCCTGAATCGGGACCATTCCAGTTTGAACTGACTGGTCGTCACCTGACTCTGCGAGCAGACGGCGACAGCGTCGATAAGGTCGCGTTTGGCGGCCCGATTATTTACGGCCACGGCGAAGAAGATCCTGATCAGAACCTGTTCCTCTATCAGACCAAGCAGGTCAACGAAGTCTTCAAAGCGCTCGACCCAAAACAGGCCGAAGCAGCCATCATTACGAAGGCTCCCAGCGAAGCGGCTGTCGCTCTTCAAGGACCGGGCAAGACCTACCCCGGGATCGCCTATACAGCTCTTACCAGGGACCAGCAAGAGCTAGTCGAGAAGACGCTGAAAGTCCTGCTGGCTCCTTACCGTCAGGAAGACGTTGATGAAGTCTTCGCCATCCTGAAAGCGACGGGGGGAATGGAACAACTCCACTTCGCCTTCTACCAGGAAGGTGATCTGTTGAACGATCGAGTCTGGGACATCTGGCGCGTCGAAGGGCCGTCACTGGTCTGGCACTTCCGCGGAGCCCCCCACGTCCATGCCTACATCAACATTGGCATCGTCGGGTAAGGACTTCGACCGCGAGGCGCTGATGCCAATATCAGCGCCTCGCGGTCATCCATTATTCCTGTCTCACCGCAGAGTCATGTCACGACTCGCGGCGTGTTGCTCCGGCCGGCTTGATACGGTCGTACCGCTCGACAATTTGACTGCAATCGAACACCATTTCGATGGTCAGGATTCAGAATTGCGGGCGTTGAAGCACAAGAGCAACGACGCGGACACGGAGTTGCCTGAACGGTAATCTGCGAACTCCGCTTACCGGCTGCGCCGGGATCCTGGCGAGTGGATCGTCTCTTTCTTTCGTCGAATTAGGACAAAGCGTGGGTCTGGCACAACGGGTTCAATACTTCAGTGAGTCTGTCATTCGTGAGATGACGCGACTGGCAGCAAAATACGATGCAATTAACCTCGGTCAGGGAATGCCCGACTTCGACGCTCCAGCGGAAGTCAAAGAGGCAGCCTGCCGCGCGATCCACGACGGCTACAACCAATACGCCATCACTTGGGGTGCGCCGCCATTGCGACGTGCCATCGCGGAAAAGGCCCGGCGATTCAATGGAATCGATTGCGATCCGGATACCAACATCACCGTTTGCTGCGGTGCCACCGAATGTATGATGGCAACGATGATGGCACTGGTCGATCCCGGCGACGAAGTCATCATCTTTCAGCCGTTCTATGAAAACTACGGTCCGGATGCGCTGCTGACCGGGGCCAAACCGGTCTGGGTCCACCTCAATCCACCCGACTGGAGCTTCGATGCGGACGAGTTGCGCAAAGCGTTTGGACCAAAGACACGGGCCATCATCGTGAACACGCCCAACAATCCAACCGGACACGTTTTCTCACGTGCTGAACTCGATCTGATTGCGTCTTTGTGCATTGAGCATGATGCATACGCCCTGGCGGATGAAATTTATGAGTACATTAACTACTCCGACAAGCCTCATCTGAGCATTGCGACCTTGCCCGGGATGCAGGACCGAACTGTGACCATCAGCGGGCTGTCGAAGACTTTCAGCATCACCGGCTGGAGGCTGGGGTACTGCATCGCCCCTGCTGAACTGACCAACGGAATTCGTAAAGCGCACGACTTTCTGACGGTGGGAGCGCCCCATCCACTGCAGATGGCCGGTGCAGCGGCGATGGCACTCCCGGATTCTTATTACCAGTATCTGAAAGACGGCTACCGTCAACGGAAGGACCTGTTTCTCCCTTATCTGCGAGAAGCGGGATTCCAGTTCAATGACGTCGAAGGGGCCTACTACGTCATGACGGATATCTCGCGATTTGGAGCCACCAACGACACCGAGTTTGTGAACTGGATGATCCGCGAAATCGGTGTGTCGGCGGTACCGGGCAGCAGCTTCTACCGGCCAAGTGAACGGGGTCATACTCAGGTCCGGTTCATGTTTGCCAAGAAGGATGAAACACTGAAAGCGGCTGGGGAACGATTACTTCGTATCCGCGATCGTCTGAAAGCGAGTGCACCCACCTGGCTTGCAAAGTGAACAGCCGTTTCGACGCATGAATTGCCCGAAAAAAGAGACTTCTCGATGCCGCAAAAATCGGATAGCCGCAGGAAACGGTGCTGGCACGAAGAGGAGATTATCGATACAACGTCTAATGTGAAACCTGCCTGATTTCGTGCATTGTCACGCCCTCCTGAATTGCCGCGAATTAAACAGCATGAAATACATTCCTCTACCGTCGGCATTCTTCCTCACACTGGCATTCCTGCTGGCTGTGGCCGGGAACGATTTGGCACGCGTCCTCGCTCAGGAAACGCCTCCTCCTGCCACTTCATTTCAGGAGAGTGTTGTTGCCTTTGTGGCAAAGCACTGTGTTGAATGTCACGGCGAAAAGGACCCCAACGCCGATCTGAACCTTGCGTTCGACAATGATCCGCACGTGCTCACCAAACGTCGTGTTGTGTGGGAAAACGTGATCGACATGGTCGTCAACGGCACCATGCCGCCGTCGGATAAACCTCGCCCGGAACAGGACGAGATTGATCAGTTTGTCGAGGTCGTACGGGATCTGTTTAATGAAGCCGATTTGCGGGCAAAACCGGACCCCGGCCGCGTGACCGTCCGGCGGTTGAATCGGACGGAGTATAACCACACCGTTCGCGATCTGGTTTTTATCGATTTCAATCCTGCTGAAGATTTTCCGTCCGACGACATCGGTCACGGCTTCGACAATATTGGTGACGTCTTGACCATGTCGCCCGTACTGATGGAACGATATCTGGCTGCGGCCGAGTCGATCGTTCAAAAAGCGATTCTTGTTGGCGAACCACCCAAACCGCCCAAGCGACGAACGGCAGCCACCTTCTTTCAATCCACGAAGAAAGAAGAGTTCCGCGAAGTCGGGGTCCGAAGTCTCGAGATGAATGGCAAGCTGTCGATCACACACAAATTGCCCGTCGACGGCGAGTACAAGCTCCGTTTCCGTGGCTGGGGACGTCAGATCGGTGACGAGCCCGTCAAAGCGGCATTCCAGATCGACGACAATTCCTTCGAAACTGTCGAAGTGAAAGCAACAGGGGTCGACAAGGACAAGGTCATTTACGAGGCCAAACCGATCCAGGTCTCTGCGGGTGAACATAAGATCTCAATCGCCTTCTTGAACGAGTTCACCGACCCCGCTGCGGAGAAACCGGAAGAAGGACAGAGGACACTCTTCGTTGAATGGTCCGAGTTCGAAGGACCACTCGACATGGTGCCAACTTCTCATCGGCGATTGCTGGCGACCAATCCGGAACTTCCGAAGGCCGATCAGGCACGAGAGATCCTCAACCGATTCGCCACCCGCGCGTACCGACGTCCTGCAACAACGGAGGAAGTCGATCGTCTTGTTGCATTGGCGCTCCATTCTCTGGACGAAGGTTTGAGCTGGGAGGAGGCCATGCAGCGGTCGTTCATGGCTGTGCTCGTTTCGCCCAAGTTTCTTTTCCGACTCGAACTTGATGACCGTCCTGACAGCCCCGAGCCCCGTCCACTGGACGAGTACCAGCTTGCATCACGGATGTCATACTTCCTGTGGAGTTCGATGCCAGACCAGGAGCTTTTCGATCTGGCGAGCCGCGGCGAACTGACCGCGAATATCGAACCTCAGGTTCGGAGAATGCTTCAGGATCCGAAGTCAGATTCTCTGGTGGAAAACTTCGCCATGCAGTGGCTGCAACTGCGGCGTCTGAAAACTGTCGCACCGGATATGAAGCAGTTTCCGACGTTCAACGATCAGCTGAAAGCAGCCATGCTGAAAGAAACGGAACTGTTTTTCCAGGCGATCATTCACGAAGACCGCAGCATCAACGATCTCATCGACGCTGACTTCACGTTCCTGAACAGACCGCTGGCCCGGCACTACGGGCTCGAATCGATCATGCCCGAACGTCCTGAAGGACAACCTCGTCGACGCGGAGGCAACTCCGAGTTTGTGCGTGTAACGCTACCCGACAAACTTCGCGGGGGGCTTCTGACGCAGGCCAGCGTGCTGACCGTGACGTCGAATCCGACACGGACCTCACCCGTGAAACGGGGACGGTGGATTCTTGAGCAGATTCTCGGGGCCCCCCCTCCTCCTCCACCGCCGAACGTTCCTGAACTGCCTGAAGGTGAACATGCCGAACTGTCAGGTTCCTTGCGGCAGCGGTTGGAGCAGCATCGGGCCAATCCGGCATGTGCCAACTGCCACGCCAAAATGGACCCGCTGGGCTTTGCCTTCGAGAACTATAATGCAATCGGAGGATTCCGAGAAAAAGACGGGGAATTCCCAATTGAAACCGCTGGAGTTTTGCCAGGCGGCAAATCTTTCAACGGCCCGGCCGAATTGAAGGCGATTCTTGTCGAGCAGCAGGCCAAAGTGGGACGAAACCTCATAGAAAAGCTGATGACTTATGGATTGGGACGCGGACTGGAATATTATGACCGTAGATCCGTTGTCAAAATTCAGGAAGCGTTGGAGAAAGATAATCGGTTCTCCACAATCGTGATTGAAATAGTGAAAAGCGATCCCTTCCGAATGCGGCGGGGTAGCGATCCGGTGGCGCAAGATTGATTTTGGTGCAAGACTGAGATGTCGACGCTCGTCGTGCGAGACTTCGAAAAGACATTCTCTCGAAGACTTTCGAAGTGCAGCCCGAATGACAAATCCGTGACCCACTCTCGCGGGGCGATCTGCCAAACGAGGGGACAGACTGGAAATGAAGATGAAACGAGATCCCATTTCGCGACGAACCGTCTTGAAGGGCATGAGCACCGCGATTGCCTTGCCCTGGCTGGAGATCATGGGACCCCTGTCGTCCTGGGCAGAAGAAGCTTCGGTAACGAAGACGGCACCCAACCGGATGGCGTTTGTGTACGTTCCCAACGGAAAAAACATGGCGGATTGGACGCCAGCCGCGGAAGGATCAAGTTTCGATCTCACACCAATTCTCGAACCACTCGCACCAGTCAAAGATGATCTGCTGGTCCTGACCGGTTTGACGGCCGATGGTGCCCGGGCTCATGGCGACGGCGGTGGAGACCACGCACGGGCTCTTGCCTCCTTCCTGACAGGTGCCCATCCCGTGAAAACGGACGGAACCGATATCCGTAATGGTATCTCGGTGGACCAGGTTGCCGCTTCACGCATCGGTGATCAGACCCGTTTGCCCTCGCTTGAAATCGGCTGCGAAGCAGGTGCCATGGCCGGTAACTGCGACTCGGGCTACAGCTGCGTCTACTCATCCACGATGTCCTGGCGCTCCGCCACGCAGCCCAACCCCAAGGAAGTGAATCCCAAGCTGGTATTCGAACGGCTGTTCGGTTCCGGTGCTGGTGCTGATCGAGCCAAGCGCGATCAGCTTCGTAAAAGTATTCTCGACTACGTCCGCGACGACACTCGAGAACTGGCCGGAAAACTTGGCCGCAACGATCAGCGGAAGCTCGATGAATACTTCAGCTCAATCCGTGACATTGAACAGCGAATCGCACGCGCGGCGTCGTTGCCGGAAGTCAAAACGCCGGACTATCCAGTACCCGCTGGAGTTCCCGGCGACTTCCAGGAACACGTGCGTCTGATGTGCGATCTGATGGTCCTCGCCTTCCAGACAGATCTGACCCGTGTTTGCTCGTTCGTGCTGACCAACGAAGGAAGCAACAAGGCCTATCCATTCATCGGGGTCCCCGAAGGACATCACGAGCTGTCACACCACGGGAACGATGCCAAGAAGAAGGAAAAGATTCGCGACATCAACAAGTTCCATGTCACACAGTTCTCGTACCTGCTTCAGAAATTGAAATCGATTCCGGAAGGCGATGGGACGCTGCTGGATCACTGTATGATTGCGTACGGCAGTGCCAACTCTGACGGCAACGCCCATAACCATGACGATCTTCCTGTGCTGCTGGCAGGTAAAGGTGGTGGTACGATCCAGACCGGACGTCACATCCGCTATCCGAACGAGACCCCCATCAGCAACCTGTGGCTCTCGATGCTCGAACGGATGGACGTCAAGGTTCCATTCCTGGGCGACAGCACGGGGGCTCTTCATAATCTGATGAGTTGATCTGCTGCCCGGTTAGCAGCACACATCCCAAGTCGTCCGCATCGAATTGAAGTATGCGGGCGACTCATCAGAGGCCGACGGCTTACCACGCGAACTTGGAGCAACTCATCGAAATTGAGCTTGCTTCAAGTTCGCGTTACTTTTGCGGTAGACCCACCAGTTCCACCCTGTCAGGCTGCGGTGCGGAAACACCCTCTGCAGTTCATAAGCATTCCCGGCCGGATCGACGAGCTGCGACGGCAGCGTCGGATCCCCTTCAAAATTGTGACGAATAAGCCAGTCAGTAGGACGTCCCTGCAGGGTGCGCTGGTCGAGGTACCGCAGTGGTGATTCCTTCAACCACAGGCGTTCCGAGTAATAGGCGAAGATCAGACCATTCCGGAAATCATGATCACTGCTGACCGTGGCCGGAGGTTCGGACGTCTGTTGTGCCATCCAGCGCATGGCTTCTGAATATTCGCCGCGACCATCAGGAATGAGAAGGCGAGTCCAGCTCGCGTTGCCGACCAGAAATAGGCCAACCACTCCGACCGCGCACAGCTGTCCGAATCGGCCTCCTTGTTTCCACCAACTGGCGCTGACATCCCCCATGACGAGCAACGCGAACGCAATCGGAATGAGAAAGTACCGAGGATAAATCAGTTGGTGTCCCGTGAAAAACAGGACAATCGCCGGCGCTGCGACGATGATGGTAAAGTGGCTCAAGGCGATGGCCCGGTCCGTCCGCCAGAGGTGGACGAATCCGGTGGCAAGCCATACCGTCGACAGGCCTGCCATCAGCAATGCCAGATCGTCATACATCGGGCCTCCTGAGACCAGCGACAGCGTTGAGATCAATGCAGAAATCAACGTCGACTCGGGCCCTCCCCCAATCGCCATCCCGCGAATGAAATAGAGATAAAGCAGTCCAGCCACGGTCGTCGGGGGAACAAATGCAATGGGAATCAGCCAGGAAGGTCGTACAAGCCATTTCCACAATCCCCATACAGCGAATCCGGCGAAGCAGTACAGAAACGTGAGATGACCGAGGAATCCGAGACTTGCGCACAGTGCAAATCCAAGAGCATCCCGCCAATCGCGCGTTTCATCCATTCGCAGCAGACAGAACCACGACAAGTAACCGAATACGACCGCGTACGAATAACCTCGCGCTTCCGAGCCATAGAGGATCAGCAGATAAGAGGCTCCCACGAGGACAGAAGTGAACAGGGAATTGACTCCGTTGCCGCGCCGCCCGGCAATCCAAGTCGCGGTGATTACGGAAGCGATCGAACCCAGGGCCGCCGGAAGACGATAGACGATGTCCGGTACCGCTGGCCCCAAGGTGTACATGACAATGGTATTGAGCAAGTGATTGTTGTCGTGCCGCAGCGCGAAGACATCGGACAGCTTGTGAATGGCCTGACTGGCAAAGTACCAAGACCAGATTTCATCGATGGCGAGATCCCCCAGCGCACTGGCCAAACGGGTCGCGGCTGCCGCCAGAAGAACCAGGATGATGATTGAGTTCACGCTTGAGTTTGAATCGACCGTTCGCGTCGTCAGCGGATCACTCGTCGAATCATTCGTCGAGGGGCGAGAGGGAATCAACTTTTTCGATGAACTGGGCATAGGGAGACGTTCAGCCAGAGAACTTACAGCAGTAAGCGGTATTCGTACGGAGAGGGCCGGGTAGCATACGGCCTCCCGAAAGATCATACGAGCGACGAAGCTCCTGCACGATCCAACGGACCAGGAATGCAGCGCCGACCTTGCATTCGAGTCGCAGCAAACCGACTTCGATGAGTCCCCCGGTCAGGTTTGCCGCTGTCCCAGCCGTTCACGACAGAATGCCCTGAACGACTTTGCCGTGCACATCCGTAAGTCGGTAGTCGCGCCCCGCATGGCGGTAGGTCAGCTTCGTGTGATCAAATCCCAGCAGGTGTAGAAGGGTCGCATGAAAGTCATGAACATGAACCTGGTCGCTGGCGACCGTCGCCCCCAACTCGTCTGTCTCGCCATACGTGGTGCCTCCTCTGACGGATCCCCCCGCAATCCAGGACGAGAAACAGGCACTATGGTGCCCGCGACCGTGTTTCCCATCCACGCCGGGAGTCCGACCAAACTCAGTGGTCCAAACGACCAGTGTGTCCTCCAGCATGCCGCGACGCTTGAGATCTTTCAGCAGTGCGGCAATGGGCTGATCGATCTTCTTTGCAAGCGGTGCATGCTCAGCCATGTCACCATGCGAATCCCAATTACCCGATGAGCCTGAGTCGATCAATTCCACAAATCGGACTCCCCGTTCCGACAGCCGTCGCGCGATCAGACATTGCCAACCAAAACCATCCGTCTGTCCTCGTGTCAGGCCATACATCTCAAGGGTGGAGTCTGATTCTTGCGATAAGTCAAACGCATCAGGAGCTTCGGTTTGCATGCGGAAGGCGGTTTGGAACGACTGCATCCGTGCGGCCAGATCAGTTGAAGCGGCATGCCGTCGCAAGTGAGCGTCATTCAGATCACGGGCCAACCCTAATTCCAGTTCCTGTAGATGCGGCACTTTCGTGCGGGGCCGGAGATCGGAGATGGGGTCGGGGCCCGGAACGACACGAGTTCCCTGATGGTAGGCAGGCAAAAAGTCATTCGCATAGACCTGCGTCCCCGCATAAGGAAGATGTGGAGCCAGAACAACGAAGCTGGGAAGATTCTGATTCTCGGTTCCCAGCCCATAACTGACCCAGGAACCAATGCTGGGTCGAGAAAAGAAAAACGAGCCTGTGTGCATGGCCAGCGTGGCCTGATAGTGTTCGTTGTCATCAGACTTCATCGACCTGATCAGGCAAATGTCGTCCATACAATCGCGAAGACAAGGGAACAGATCGCTGACCAGTGTTCCACATTCGCCCCCGGGCTTGAACTCCCACTTAGGACGCAGCAGAACACGCTGCTGGTTGGAAAGCCCTCCCCCGACCCCCATCGTTTTACCATCGGCCTGAAACAGCCTGGGTTTGTAATCGAACGTATCCATGTGGGATACGCCCCCTGTAGAGAACAGGAAGATGACCCGTTTCGCTTTCGCCGGAGTATGTGCCGACCGAGGGGCGAGTGGAGCGGGATTCCGAACTTCGGAGGACAGCAGTTCCGAGAGAATCCCGGGGAACAGGAGGGAACCCCCGACGAGCGACTGAAGCACTTCGCGCCGCGTCGGAGCATGCGTGAATCCGGGCATGATTGAGTCTTTTCAAGTACAGGAGATGAATCCAAGCGGGCGAGATTTATGTCTCGACGCTCGGACAGAAACGAAACCGGCGACGGGCAGAAACGACATTTCCGGACATACGGTCGACGCGTAACAACGGTTGATCCCATAAGAGTCTCGCTGTCTTGCATCTTCAATTTGGAAACCTCAATTTCTCAGCGTGGCCTTCTGTGACGATTACGCTCAATCGACATAGACAAACTCATTCAAGAGAAACAGGGAGCGGACATACGAGACCCAAGCCTGTGCCTGCGATTCCTCGCTCGTCTTGCCCGCCTCGGCCAGCACGACCTTAACAGCCTTCAAATAGTGAAGTCCGGCGGAACGCTCCTCCTGGCGTGGTGGACGCCCCAGTAGTCGGACATAGACGAGATCGATTCGTGAGCTATCGTCCGATCGTTCGCTTCTCAATCGTGCGGCGACCAGTTCTGCCTGCTGATGCACGAATGAATTATTCATGAAGTATAAGGACTGCAGCGGGGTGGTGCTCGTTGATCTCTGGGGCGTACTGACGCTCGTATCGGGTCCGTCAAATATCGCAAGATACGGGTGTCGCTGAATTCGCTGCGTCATCAGGTAAACGCTTCGCTGGTTCGTCTCGTAAATCGCCTTAAACGGGTGGTGCTGTGTGAAATCCCATTCTGAACTGGGAGGGAACGGATGCGGTCCCCCGGATCGAGTATCAAGATTCCCACCGACAAACAGCAATGTGTCGCGAATTGTCTCTGCGTCCAGCCGATTGCGGGGAAATCCTGATAAGAACTCATTCGCAGGATCACCCGGTATCGTGGCCGGGTCCTGAACCGATTCGGTTTGATAGGTGCGAGATTGCATGATGAGCCGATGCATCGACTTGATGGACCATCCCGACTCGATGAATCGGCTCGCCAGCCAGTCCAGTAGTGCAGGATTGGAAGGTGGTTTTCCCTGCTTCCCGAATTCATTCGGAGTCGTAACCAGTCCCCGTCCGAAATGACGAAGCCAGATTCGGTTCACCATGACCCGTGATGTCAGGGGATTGGCCGGGTCCACGATCCAGTCAGCAAGTGCCATTCGACCACTCGATAAATCATTGAGGGACAGTTCCTGTCCACCTAGAACAGTTGGAAACCGGCGACGGACCACTTCTCCCCTGGTTTCAGGATTCCCCTTGAACTGGATCGCGACATTATCGACTTGAGTCCCTTCGGCAACAGCGTATGCATACGGGATGTCGGGGAGAGTTTTCTTGTGTCGATTAACTTGCTTACGCGCAGCGGCCACCTGCTGATTCAAGGCTGACCGATTGGCGTTGTCTGCTTCAGACAGCTCTTTCTCGAGTCGTGCCAGTTCGGCTTCCAGTTCTTTTTCGCGATTCTGATGGGCGATCAAAGCATTGCGGGCCTGTTCCGCGGGAACGAGAGGGACCAGATCACGCTGCATCTGATCAAGTTCGATTCCTGGCCATGGATAGCGCGTGCTGCTGAAAAAGCCATACAGGCCATAATAATCGTCGATCGTTATGGGATCGAACTTATGGTCGTGACAGCGGGCACAATTGATTGATTGGCCCAGGAATGTCCGCCCCAGATTGTCGATGGTGTCTTCAATGGTCAGATGTGTCGGATAGTCATCAACGCGCGATCCAAAACGTCGGGCGTTGGCGAGGTACCCCGTCGCAATCACGCGCTGGTTTCGCTCATCCCAGCGATTCGACTCCATCAGGTCACCTGCCAGTTGTTCGCGGACAAACTGGTCATAGGGCAGATCTCGGTTAAAAGCGTCAATCACCCAGTTCCGATACAGGTACATCTGAGGGATGGGAAAATCGGAATTGTCACCTGCGGAATCGGAATACCGCACGACATCCAGCCAATGTCGTCCCCAGCGTTCTCCATAGTGAGGTGACTCGAGCAAGCGATTGATGACTGATTCAAATGCGTCTTCTGACGAGTCTTCCAAAAACGCATCAATTTCCTCGGGAGTCGGCGGAAGTCCTGTCAGATCGAACGTCGCCCGTCGAATTAGGGTCCGTTTGTCGGCCAAGGGAAGTGGAGTGAGTTCCCGTTTCTCGAGTTCTGCCTCGATGAAAGAATCAATCTCGTTTCGAGCAGTGCTTTTCGTCGGCGTCGGCACCACGGTCGTGACGAGTGGCCGATAGGACCAGAAGCTCCGTGCGGAATTCAGATCAATCGTTTTACTGGAAACTTTCGTGGCCCGCGTCCGTGGATCGGGTGCTCCCATTTTCACCCAATGCTCCAGATCCGCAATCTCATGGTCCGCCAGCTTTCGGTCTGGTGGCATTTGCAGTTGAGACTCCCCATACCGCACGGCTTTGATCAGCAGGCTGAGTTCAAGGTCGCCGGGCACAATCGCGGCCCCTCGGTCCCCCCCTTTCCGCAGAGCAGATCGTGAGTCAACAAGGAGACGCCCCTGAACTTCGTTCGACTCTGAGCTATGACATTCGTAACAGTGGTTTACAAGAAGTGGGCGAATCCGCTTTTCAAAGAACTCCGCCTCAGCAGTCGACGGCTCGGTCGAACTGTCTCGTTCTCCCTGCCAGACTTCAATCCCTGAAAAGTTTGCTGCCCCACCTTTGCTGGTGATTTTGATCTGCTGATTTTTCACATTGATCAGCCAGGGTCCCAGTTTGTCCCAGTGCCCCGCTTGGCCGCTGTTATGACGCGACAGCACTTCCGCACCGTTGATCGAAACATGATAGATCTCGGGATCGTTATCTTCCCAGACGTACAAATAGACGGTGTATCGTCCCGGCGGGATATCGTTGATCGTCACCTCGTTTCCACCCCAGCGACTGCTGCGAATCATTTTTGTCCGCTCCGGGTCCGTCGGAGGATCAAGCGGCACGAGTTGATTCTCGAAAGCGCGATCGTTGCACTGAAGCCATTTTGCCTGGTGTCCCTCCCATTGATTGCCATCAATGACGACGGGCGGGCCGTTCAGATTCACGCCACGATAAAACGATGAGGTATCCGGCGCGCTCGAGGCCGTGGGAAGTTCTCGACCGATCACCGAATTTGTCGCGACGAACATCACCGTCAGCGCCACTAAGTGGGCAGTGTGAATCCATGAATGTAAGCCACCAGACATCTTCGATGCACCTTCCCAAACCTACTCGCCTTAAGGCCGAATGAATGGCTACCGTGACCGCGCGTCATGACGTACGAGATACGTCCAACACCGCGATCACTGTTTCTGATGTACCTATTGAACTCTTCTGCGTGATTTATCACGATGACACTCCGCGTAAATCTTTTGTCTTTTTGCGACAAATCCGTTGTCGGATGGAGCATTGCTTTGCAGCGAATCGGGCTCGTATTTGGCTATGGCCTGGCCTACTACCGAGATATCTTGCGAGGAATCAAGCATTTCGCCGAGCAGAGATCCGACTGGATCTTCACGCCCCTGTCTCCCGATTCGCAATCCGTACAGAGCTTGCGCTCAGTAAAATTCGACGGACTCATCGCTCATGTTTACAGCGTCGAGCTTGCTGAAGCGCTGATTGCGCTGCGAAAGCCCGTCGTTAATGTCTCGGGGGTGCTTCCAGAGCAACCCATTTACCGTGTCTCGGTCGACCACCTCCTGGTGGGTCGGATGGCCGCAGAACATCTCCTCGATCGAGGTTTTCGACATTTCGGTTACGTCGGCTATCCCGATCACGATTTTTCAGTCGGTCGTGAATCCGGATTTCGCGAGAGTTTGGCAGCGGCTGGTTGTACCCTCAACACATTCTATGAAAAAGACCTGGCTGAGGTTGATCCTACAGGACTCTGGTCTTGGAACACGGAGCTGCCAGCCTGGCTGCGTTCACTGAAGAAGCCGGTTGCCGTCTTCACGAGCCAGGACATTCAAGGGGTGAAGGTCTCCGAAGCGTGTCGGTCGGCGGGCCTGCGCGTTCCCGAGGACGTCGGCATTCTCGGCGTCGACGACGATGACTTGTTATGCGAGATGACGCGTCCCTCGATGTCGAGTGTGGCTCTTCCATCTGAGCGAATCGGTTATGAAGCAGCCTTCTTGCTCAGCAGGCTGATGAGTCGCCGGAAGCCATTGAACAGGGCAATGCTACTGCCCCCGCGTGAAGTCGTGGCCCGTCAATCGACAGATATTTTGTGTATGGAAGACCAGATCGTCGCAGCCGCGATTCGCTATATTCGAGACCACGTTCACCAACCGATTCGCGTAGCAAATGTCCTCAAAGTCATTCCTGTCTCAAGACGGTCGTTGGAAAGGCGATTCCTCACAACCCTCGGACGCGGGATCTCCCAGGAAATCCGCCGGGGACACGTCGAACGTGCAAAATCACTGCTTGTAGGGACCGAACTTCCCATGTCCGAGGTAGCCCGGCTTTCCGGATTCACCGAAGGGCGCCAGCTGTCGGTGGTATTTCGTCAGGAGACGGGACAAACACCAACGGCCTATCGACGACGCCACAACGGTTAAGGCAAGCTCGCAGTCTCTCGCGTTCAAAATAATCGTTGTCACAAGGAAAAATGTTGACTGGTCCGTTTCCCGGCGCATGACGCGTTCGGTCCACCCGAGGGGTTCAGCGAAACGGTACTTCAAATCAAGCGCGCAGCTTCCTCGCCAGTGAAGACGACGCGCTTATTCCCGGGCGTCTCACGTCACATCGGAACGGGGTCAGGCCTCGACTCCCAGAAGGTGACAGGCCTCTTCGTAGCCCGCCGCTCGAAAGCCGTGCTTATCTTCCCGGTTGTACCCGTACGAACTGGCGGTCACGCGGGCGAGTGCTACGATCTGCCTCCAGCGGAAGGCCGGGCGAGTTGTCTTGTACTCTTCGCAGACGGTCTGGAAATACTTCTCTCCGTGCAGTCGGCCATCTTCGCTGACGGCGTATTTCAGCATCAGGTTCAGCACCGGATCCACCTCGAACCCTCGATTTCCGTAGACCTGAATCGCTGCCGTCGCAAGTCCCTGCTCGTTGTTCCGAATGGCGTCTTCCGTCACAGCGAGGAGCCGCTCGGGACTATCGACGGTGATTAACGCCGAGTGTTCGTCGAGGGGATAAGCGGGTGTGTCGAACGGCGCTGACTGAATTCCCGCGTGATAGGCCGCCACGATCAATCCGGAAATTGCGTGCCGGGTTTCTGCCAGTCGTGCCATGTTCCGCCAGGCGTTCGTTGCGTCTGAAGAGTGCACGCCGGCCGAGTCACCGTGAACGCGGGATTTATCGCTCCCTTGCCTCAAGACATAGAGATTGGAAGCAAGCGAAATCGCTTCCCCCACGACTTCAGGAGAAATTCCCTCGGCCAGCGCCGCAGCCGCCGCCTCGGCCGCCCGATCCCGTGGTCCCGTGTAAATCGCCTGGCTCAGTTCCAGCACCGCAGTGTCGCCCGGATCACGCTGTCCCAGCGGTCGGTCCGTCAGGCGGTACTGATCAAGCAGCTTCGGCAATAACGCTCGAATGGGCGGATCCGCTTGTTTATGTTCGATACGCATCCGTTCATGGTCGCAGCAATGCCGCACGCACTGACTGAGCAGTGTCTGCGAGTGCTCATCACCCAGCAGCCCGACCAGCCCGTATGTACGATAAGCGAATACAAAGCGATGCACGTTCATGTCATCCTGAACTGCAGGCTGAAGGGCGTTGAACGCATCGAGGGGAGACTTGCTGACCTTTGCCAGCAATCGTTCACCCAATTGGCTGTCGACGTCGCGACAAGCGTTCCTGATTTGCACCCCGAGGTCAGCGTCGGATGCGTGTTCTGCCAGATGCTCGGCCAGGTGAAATGCCCTGAGCGCCTCGCGGGAGGAACTTCCTGCTTTCTGAATCTGCTGCGAATTGCGGTAGAGCACCTTGAGTACCGGAAGTGGTTGCCGTTTCACCGGCAGCTTGCGAGTCATTTCCAGAGCTGGGATCATCGCCATGGCCGTATGAAATCCCACATAGTCACATCCGCCAAACGTGACCGCATTCGCCAATGCCCCCGCCGCAATCAGGTCCTTAAGTGAAGTCTCACCCTTGGCCACGAGCTGGGCCAGCAGAGGCTGCAACTTCTCAGCGGGGGTATTCCGCATGAGTTCCACCAGGGACTGATGAGATCCGAGACTGATCGAATCGTTCCCCTCTTCCGCGAAGGCGGTCGAAAACCCCAGATCAGCCGCAAGTGATGTCCCCAGGCCGACGGCGAGCATGCTGTGGCCAACATCTGCAAGAAATCCCCGACGAGTGGTAGACTGCATGGCAGGCTCCGTTGAATGTAGGTGGTCGAGCAAAACACCAGGCACCCATGAACCTACACTAACGGATCAGAGCTCGTCGATGGAATTCTGATATTTCAAGAAAACGAAAGCATCAGGGGGCATACGAGCGAGACTCTTCATCGGAATGGCGAATGGCCACCACGGAATACCCGATTGCCATCGTCAGCGCGACAGCCGCAGAAACGCCGTACATGACGGGAAAACCAAACTGGTCACTAATCCGCCCGAGTACAGGGGCGAACACCAGCGAACCGAAGTCCGTGAATCCGAGAATAATGGCGGTCCCCGCTCCGCGAAACTGTTTTGGGAATGTTCCCGAGCCCAACGAGACAACGGCGGGAAACAGCAAGGCGTGACCAAATCCACAAACAATTGAAGGGATGATCAACTGCCATGCGTCGGCCACGAATGCGAGCAGAAAGTGTCCCACCGTATGACCGATCAGCCCTCGCACCAGCATCCAGTGCCGCCCAATCGTCTGGCTCCAGTTCTGCACCAGCAGACGAAAGACGAACGCAGAGATCGCGTAGCCTGTAAAGAAAAACCCGATCCCTTCGATGTGCTGCGAAGTCGCGAATCGCGTCAGAAACGTTTGCGTCGCAGTGACCCCCAGTCCCATTGTCATCGCCGCTATGACGACTGTCCCCGGCCAGTAGCGAAACAGTAATCGGAAGGCCATCGGGGATGGATCCCTCACTTCCGACCGGTCGTTGTAAGTCAGCGCGATGACAATGATCAAATACGCGATCCCGATCAGTCCGGCGGCCCCAAACAGAATCAGAAACTGGAGACGAGGTTGCGTGACCAGATAAAGGATCCAGTCACCGACGTTCGATCCCAGGATCATCCCGACGAACCCGCTGCTTCCCAGATTCCCAATGACTTCCGTTCTGCGGTTGGGGGGCACGTGATTCTGGATGTGGGTCATGGAGCAGGCGAACATTCCCGTCAGACCGACAAAGAATGTGACGCGTGCAACATAAAGCAACCAGAAAGCGTAGGTGGCTGCGATGAACAAGACACACCCCAGAATGAACAAGACGGAACAGACAGGCCAGACTCGTCGCGTCCCGTAATCATCAAGAACGTGCGAAACACTCAGGCGAACGATCACCGCGATCAGTGTCCCCAGCGCCACAATATCCCCAACAATCGTTTCCGATCCGCCGAGAAAGTGAACCAGTTCCGCGAATCGGAACGTCAGCGCGTTGGCCATGACGAGTGCGGAATTGGCGAGGTAGGCGAGCCAGAAGATCCGCCCGTAGACAGCTGACGCGGTTTCTTCACGAAGATCGGCCGACGATGGTATGGTCATTTAATCGCTGGTGGAACAAAGATTTCAATACGATAAGGGTCGGATTCGAAACACTATCCGCCAAACGCACTGTATCGCCGAACTCCCTTTGCCAGCGCAAGGCGATTGATCCCCCACAGCGCGATGATCCAGAGAATTCCATTACCCAATTCAAGCCAGAGCTGCTGGTGACTGTACTTTTCCAGCAGGATGGCTGCAGGGACAAATGCGAGGTATTTGAAGGGAAGCAGTTGGATCGCGTCGGCGTAGGGTGCCGGCAACCAGTCGAGCGGCAGCATGTGTCCCGATAACAGGTAGCTGAGCAGCATGTAAACAAATACGAGCGAACTCACTTCCAGAAACCAGAACGCGATCAACCCCATCAGACTCTCGATCAAAAATCCGACAGCAAAGGCAATTAGCAGCGACACGATCCATCCTAAAAGCATGGGGGCATCCGGCCAGCCGTGCAGGTAGTCGCGACAGAGCCAGAAGACAAACGCAAATGGCAAAAATGCCACCGCGTAATAAACCAGCTTATGCGCGACACGATGCCAGAACAGATATTCAAGCAGGTCAATCGGCTGGATCAGGAACTTCTTGATCGAGCCTTCGCGGATGTCACGGGCGAGACCCGTCGTCAATCCAGGCATCGACGAGAATGCCCGGCCTACCATGACCAGCAGCGAATAAGCGACCATGTCTCCGTACGTGTAGCCATTAATGATCCGGGGATCCTTCGGGCCCGATGCCTGATAGATGGCCCCCCAGAGAAAGACTTGTGTGACAATCGGCAGGAACCGCACGAGTGTCGCGAAAGCGAAGTCGCCCCGATAAACAAGACGCTCTTCGATCGAGGTCCTGAGGATGCACCACTTGACACGCAGAGATGATGACAGAGTCCTCATGCGGGTCTCGTCTTCTGAGTAAACAGTTCGGCAATCGCGTCCTCGAGCGGTCGCTCCTGCACTCCCACGTCCTCAATTGCATATCGATCCAGTAAAGCCGCCAAGACCTTGGGAATCTCCTGACGCGGGACTTCCAGCTTGACCCGCGGCGGTACTCGCTCCAATACCTTGCCGAATCGCTCGATGTCTTCCGGAATCTCACTGCCGGCAAACTGCAGATGAATCTGTTTGACACTGCTGAACCGGTCCACAATCTCAGCCAGTGGCCCGTCGTGTTTGATCTCGCCTTCATTGATGATGATGGCTCGACGGCAAAGTGCTTCAACGTCTTTCATGTAGTGACTGGTGAGCAAGACCGTCATCTGCTGTTCCGCCTGGTAATGCCTGAGGAACCCCTGGACCTTTCGTTGCGAAACGACATCCAGACCGATCGTCGGTTCATCAAGCAAGAGTACCTCGGGCGAGTGCAGCAACGACGCGATCAATTCCATCCGCATCCGCTCGCCCAGTGAGAGTTCGCGCACCGGTTGTTTGACAAGCTTCCGGACTTCCAGCAAATCGGTCAGTTCATCCAGACGCCGCTGAAATTCGTCGTGCGGAATGTCATAGATCTCGCGATGCAGGATGAACGATTCCTGGGCTGGCAGATCCCACCACAACTGATTCTTCTGTCCCATCACCAGCGAGAATCGCTTGCGGTACGCGTTGCTCCGTTGCCAGGGGACGTAACCGAGAACGGTCGCGGTTCCCGATGTGGGATAGATCAGGCCCGAGAGGAGCTTCAGAGTCGTTGTTTTCCCGGCTCCGTTCGGCCCCAGAAACGCCACCATTTCGCCACGTTCGATGCGAAAACCGACATCTTTGACAGCACGAACGACCTCATAGTCGCGGTGAAATAAACCCGTGACAGAAGCCATCCAGCCCGCATTCTTGCGGTAGATTCGATACTGTTTGGCGAGTTGGCTGACTTCAATGATGGCCATGAGCAAACCGCGGCCATGCCGCAGTCAGGTTGAATGGAAGGTGGGTATTCAAAGCAGGTGCTTCAGGCAGCAGGGATGGTACTCTGATGAATGACTCTTTGCCAGTTATAAAAGCACAACTTGCCGTATTGCAGCCTGGCAATACGGCAAGTTGAGAATCATCAAAACTGAGCGGAAGCCACTTCAGCTTTACTTCGTAACGTCGACTTTTCCGCGGCTGGTTGCTGCGGTCTTCTGCGACTTCAGCGTTGACGTGTAGTCTTCGGTGATTCGGAGAAGTTCGTCGTTGTACTCCGTCTTGGCAAAGACAGGAGCCGTGTCAGCCTTCGTTTCGTGTTCTTCCTCTTCCTTCTCGACTTCACGGGCCGCTTTGTCTTCTTCGCGTTCTGCACGAAGGGTGACTTCGTTCAGAGAAACTGACTTTCGGTTCTTCCGTGCGAGGTATCGTTCGATATCCTTCTGGACCTGCTGGAACTTGGCGTCACTGGCAACACGGCGCTGACTGTTCTCACGCAACGACATCACAATCTGAGGCGTCACATAAGGAAGCATCGCATGACGAATTGGTTCGACATGATCGAACTCCAGTGCATTGTCCAGGAACGATTCTCCCAGATCCATGTTGTCGATCAGTGACGGCAGCACGACGTCGGATTCAACGCCACGATTCTGAGTGCTGTCACCGTTGACGCGATAGAATTGATTGATTGTCAGCTTCAAAGCCCCACGATCTTTGCCACCTGCCAGAGCGCGGAACATTGCACTGCTGACGGGCATCACATTCTGCACGGTTCCCTTGCCGTGGGTGGTCGTGTCCCCGACCACGATTCCTCGTCCGTAGTCCTTAATGGCGGCAGCGAAGATCTCGGAGGCGGAAGCAGAGAGTCGATTGCAGACCACGACCAGAGGGCCGGAATAGGCAACCCCGGTGTCTTCATCATCATGACTCTTGATTCGTCCGTTCGTGTCTTTCACCTGCACGACAGGTCCGTGATCGATGAATAAGCCGGTGACTTCGATGGCTTCGCTCAGTGCACCGCCACCGTTCATCCGCAAATCGACAACAACAGCATCCACACCACCCTGGCTGCGGAAATCGTCAAGCACTTTCTCAACGTCGCGAGCGGTGCTCTTAAAGTCATCCTTACCCTGCTGAGCACCACTGAAGTCGCGGTAGAACGACGGGATGTTAATGACACCGATCTTCATCTTCTGACCGCTGCTGAGTCGCTCACCCGTCTGAATAATCTCGCCTTTTACTTCCGATGCCTTCAATTCGATTGTCTGACGGACGAGCTCAATCGTTTCCGTTGGCCCGGCGTCTCGCAGAACCTTGAGTCGCACCTTCGTACCACGCTCACCACGGATCAGTCGGACGACTCGATTGAGCTTCATCTCGACAACGTCCTGGAAGTCACCATCTTCCTGGCCGACACCGATGATCTTGTCGCCGACTTTCAGACGGCCATCTTTTTCAGCAGCACCGCCGGGAACGATCGACGCAACGGTGGTCATCCCATCTTCCGAACGAAGAGCCGCCCCGATCCCCTGCAGGCTGAGCCGCATCATTATCTGAAAATCTTCGACGGTTTGAGGTGACATGTAACTTGAGTGAGGGTCGAAGCAATGAGCGACGGACGAGAGGAACATTTCCAGAACTTCAGCGTCCTCGGTGTCGTGAGCGTTTCGCTTCAACGTGTCGTATCGCTTGTGAAGGCGCTTACGAGCTTCTTCGGGAGTGACTTTGTCTAACTGCATCGAGAGCAGTTCATACTTCACTCGCTTGCGCCATCGTTCGTTGAGTTCCTTCGTGTCCGCAGCCCAGTTCAACAGTTCGCCGTCAATAATCATCGACTCATCAATCGTGAAGTCGTGCGAGGCGTTGATCATCGAGTGAGCCACTTCGACCCTCTCGTCCAGCCGCTGCAGATAGAGCTTGAAAACTTCATGAGCGAAGTTGATCTGCCCCACCTTCAGCAGATCGTCAAGCTGGTCGCGGTAACGGGAGAAATTGTCGATATCGGCTTGCAGGAAGTAGAGCTTCTGGCCATCCAGTTCTTTGACGAATCTTTTGAGCACCATCTCAGAAATCTTGTCATCAAGCCCTTTCTGTGAAATGTGATGCTTGGAAATCATTTCTGAGACGAGCTTGACTGTTGCCTGCTCTTGACCCTGAGCTCCGCCGAACTGCTGAGCGAATATGGTCGTAGCAACGAGCAAGACGGCGCCGACCGTGATGATTCCGACGGTACGCGAAGGGACGTAGTGCTTCATAAGAGATGTCCGCTTGGTCGAGGATTTTCGAAACCGTTGAACGTGTTGGACGCGGCTGGAGCATTCCGTTCTCGCAGCGTAGCTGGCCCGCACCCATCCATTCGAATCCTAGCCGAACCTCAAAATCGCGACAAGAGGCATCCTTCAGCGCGGATAAGTCAGAAGTGCATTGAGGCTCGCGTGATCCGTTCGAAGGCGTACGACTTGCCCCCGGGGCCTTCGTTTGAACAGAATAAGAAATTCCATGCCCCGCGAGCGGAAACGTGGATAATTGGAATCCGTCCGGTTTTGAGGTAAAAGTTCTACACACCAACTCTCAATTCGTTCCTGATTGTGCCACCCCCGTTCCGGATTCAGCCGTGGTACGATTCCCTATCATCCGAAGCGCCCAGGAGTCAAAAGTCCATGGATAAAGCAGCAGGCGTGATGACGGTTTCAGAGCTCGAAGCAATGTTGGAAAATCGCAAAGTCAGGGCAATCGAATTAGCGAAGCGTCGAAACGAACTTCAGAAACAACTCGATGAAATCGATCGCGAACTGGTCAAAGTCATGGGTACCGGTCGGACCGTCCATCGCAGGCGTCTGCGGAATGGCAAATCGCTTCGCTCACATGTGCTGACCATTCTCCGGAAATGCAAGAAGGGCTACTCGATGGCCCAACTGAGCGACCGGATCCTCTCATCCGGTTATAAGTCGTCGAGCAGCAACTTTAGAAATGTTCTCTATCAGTGCCTCTATAACACAGAAGGGGTGACGTACGACTCCACAACAGGCTGCTATCGGCTTGCGCCCCGGCCCTGACCCGCGGAACGAAACCGCACGCCAGACCCCGATTTGAATCACCTGCGACTGCGGCAGGAGATTCCCCCGGCCACCACCCGGCGTCCCGTTTTCCAATCACCGGATCTGGCAGCCAGAATGCAAAATGGCTTCGTCGACATAGCTCGGAAAGAGCCATGTCGACGAAGCCACCGAGAACGAGCCTTCTACCGATCATCCAATGAGGGTTTTGTCCGAGTGTTTTCAGAACTGCAGACTACCGATCACCTCTTGCCAGTTCTCCCCCCCCACCAGTTCTCCCCCCCCAACGGCTCTGGCCGGGGATATCCATGGAAACTCAAGCCTTTTGGCGTCTGCTTCCAGCCCCGCGCGCCTGGCCTGACATTGACATCCCACACCAAGCAGCGGCGTCATTTTTTTAAGACGTGAGTTCCAGGCTCGCACAGATCAATCACCCTGCTTCGATCTCCTCGCGAGAGGTGACAAAAAATTCACAGGAGACTGAGACAAACGGGGCGAGGAAATGAGACATCTGGTTACCTGAGAATCTCTCTACCCATCCCCATACCTTCCTTATGGCCATTCTCCGGACAAACTCTGGAGTCGCACGGGCAGGTTGAGCAAGCCTCGCCGCGGTTTAGAATGCGACGTTACCTGATTCACCCTTTTCAGCCAGCCCCCCAGAACGGATGTAACTCGCCTTCCCCCTTAACGGCTTGATCACTGTTCATTCACGAGAAGGGAGAGACAGAACGGCCGCGATTCATGCTGAACCACGATGCGACCGTTTCTCATTCCCATTACCGAAAGTCATCGTCATCGGATGCTTTGGGAGCTTCAGTCGGATCGGCCGACTCAGGCTCGTCAGGCGCTTCGAGCAGCGGGCTCGGCAATCGATCGGTCTCGGATGCTCCAGGTGCAGGAGGAATGGTCGGGGTGGGGGGCAGCGAATTGGAGTATGTCGAATTGTCGAGGTGGGGGACTTCCCGGTTGGAGGGGAACGTTTCACAAGTCACACACCGCCGGACCGTTGGCACCTGTCGCCAACAAGGCTGGAAGTATCCGTAACTTGGACTGCTGATGGGGGGATTAATCGGCAGTCGCCATTGAACGTTACGAGTCATGTTGCCGAACCCGTAACCGTACCGGGACATCCCGTTTGGCTTGTAGTAGAGGCTGTGCCACCAGGGAATATTGATCGAGGGTTGCGTCGTCGCAACCGACGGATGGAAGCTTTCTTGTGCAATTCCGCGTCCGGTCGGTGCGAGACTGATCAGAACTGCGAACATCATCCACTTGGCCCAGCCAGCAAACCTGCTGCTACTCTGATCCTGAAAATATGTGACCACAGGAGGAATCCTTTCCTGAAATTCAATTCGAAAACCGAGCGAGTTATTCCAGTTTCCGTTCTATTCGTTCTCTTCAACCAGGCGAGTCAGACGGCAGTGACCCCCGTTTGACTCAGATCACCGAAAGCCACCCATGAAGGGGGAGCCACCGCCGAAGACGTTATTTCCACCATAAACCCCGCCACCGAAGATACCGGGCCCATAGCCACCCCCGTACCCTCCGCCGTAGGCAGCACTGCCGCCACCACCGAAGCCGACTGTTCCCATCCCACCGAACCCGGCCCGACCGGTACCAGCGTTACCCTTGCTCGCACCATTCGACCCGCGACCGCCCTGGTTTCCAAAGTAACCTGCCAGATCACCAAACCCTGCACTGTGCCCGGTTGGTCCCATTCGCCCCGTCGTGATCGGAGCTGAAAATTCCGGAGGCTGAGTCGACGATCTTTGCGTTTGCTGGAAGTTGGATTCCACAGAATCCAGTTCCCGGCGGAAGTCCCTCGCTCGCGATTGAGCCTGCTGCCGTGGCCTGACAATATTGAAGAGATTCGCTGCTCCCCCGCTGTCAACAATACTTAAGTAGGGACTGACAGTAGGCCTGTTCCGGAATTCAGAACCAAACCGGTTCTTCGGTTGCTGTGCCGAGGCAATGGAGACTTCGATCAAACTCATTGTGATGCAGAGCACACAAAATTTCGCCAATCGAAGCGGAGTTATTGTTCGCATGACTTACCCTCTCTGTCCGAACGTGAATCAGAACGCCCCAGTAAATTCTATCGATAGGATTTACCGTGTGGGAAAGATCTATCCTGTTATCAGGATCAGCACCGCAAGGAGGGATTCGTCAGAAATTCCCGCCGCCCCCGCCTGCACCAATCGACTTGATCGGGTAGACACCCTTGGAGTTTCGGACAACGTTGAACCCGAGGATCGACACGCCCAGGAGTCGTTCAACAGGAGCGACGATTTTCTCGATCTTGTTGTTGAGGGCAACCAGATGGTCGGCCTGAATATAGATTCGGTCACCCGGCATCAATTGATAGTTCGTCGCAGTCTGCCCCAACGCTGTGATGTCTTCCCACTCGACTTCCAGGATCTGTGCGGCACAGGAATCCGATGGTGAAGGACGAGCAATCCAGATTTTCTTGGACGAGACTTCGGCCAGACCATTAATCTGTGCAATGGCGTCAAGGACCGTCTCATTTCCGGTGTACTGGAAACGTGCAACCTGCTCACCGAACCCGCCACCGTCACTGATGATGTAGTAGGTCTTACTATTATACGTTGAGACGTCAACTGCCACTTTGGGATCCTGAATCCCGTTTTCTGCCAACTGTTGTGTCACGGCGGCGCGAACTTCCGGAAGGGTCATTCCGGCCACGTAGACTTCCCCATAGATCCCGAGGGACACACGTCCGTCGGGACGTACAAGGTGTTCCCCGGAAACAGGTTGTGGAGCCTCGAGGTCCACCAGTTCCACCGACAACTCCGGGGATTTGACCCCCACGTTGGTGATCAGGTGTCTGGTGATCGCGACTTCGGCCTCCGCTGCGGTCATCTGGGCCACGTGGACTTTTCCGTAAACCGGCCCGAAGTCCAATGCCCCGCTACTTTCAACGCGGTAGTTACCTGCGAGAACTTTGAACCCCAGCTCGATCTGAAGTTCGGCGTCCCGCTGTGATTGACTGATGGAGTCGTCTTCAGGCAGATCCAGGGGAAGCCCGTTCTTCAGTCGAACCTGAAGGCGATCCCCGGGAATCAGTCTCGCGTCCGGTGAACGAAGGGTATGCATTGCCTGAATAAGCAGGATGTCTGGCGGCTCGACGACGTAGTCGGGTAGATTGACCTTGTCGAGTTCCCGCGGAACGCTGGCCCCCTGCAGTTGCAAGAGACGCTGTTGCGGTGGCGTTACACATCCGGCCGCGACAACCTGGCTGAGCAGCATTGCCAAAACGATCGGTGATCGTCCGTGACGTCCAAAATTCATGGACTTTCCCTCCTGATATGATTGGGCCGCCGGGCACAGTGCCTTCGACACCATTGCGTTCAAACGAAACTCAACAAGTGACACAATCGGCGAATTCATCACGGTCTATCGTTCCGAAAGAATCCCCCTCAGCAGAGTTTTGAGACTATCCAAAAGACTCCACCCAGTCCCCCTATTCTTCCACACGACACAACTCGGATCCGATTTGAACAAAATGTAGGTAACAGCAGCCCCTCAAAATTGTGGAAGCAAAAGCGCGGATCAGCATCTGCAAGACCGTGCCAGGAAGCGACTCAACGAGAAGCGCGAGGTCGGATATCTTCTTTAAGTGACCGACTCAGCAGACCCGATTTATGCTTCCCACCCTAGCTCTTCGCGCAACTTTAAGTTGCGTTGAAAACAGGCGCTCGCTGCGCAGTTTTTCTTCATTTTCGCAAGAATAATGATCGGATCTGGCCCCATAAAGCCCCTAACGGATACTGGCATGCCATATGCTTACCTGATGCGGGAACGAGATTCAGCCCCCACCAGGTCGAATTTTACAAAACCAGCTTGACGGGCCGAATTGAACTTGACGAGCTGTATTTTGCATCACACCAACGTGGAAAATGGGACGCGACAGCAATTGATACCCGGCGCCAGGGATGTCTTAAGAGGTGACTCGCATTATGCTCCGACTCTGCCGGCTGATTTTGCCCACATCGACGCTCCTCATTTTTCGCAAAACATTGCCAGAGAATCATTTGTCGGACTGGTGGAAGGCCTGAAGCAGGCAGTTCACACATGTACTCGTATTTAAAACACTACGACTGAACAGTCACGCGATCGGCACTTTTGACTGTACACACGTCGCCTCAATGTGATCGATCCAAGAGCAGGAAAAGTCTTTACCGGGAGTTTTTGGCCAATGAAATTTGAAATCTACGTTAAGCCGAAAGCCACCCAATTGTGCAGCCTTCTGGTCGTTGTTACATTGGTGAGGCGGGAGAGGCCTGAAGGGCTTAATGAAAATTTCAGGTCAACACTTTCCTAGAAGGTATTGCCTTAATTTTGCGCAATACGAAAGTTGAAAAGAGAGGATCCACCGCTAGTTCTCGACCTGCGGTCTATATGACGCGGTGCAAGCCGCGCGATAATGACAACAAAAGTTGTGGAAGAACCTCGGGAATGCGTAACAATTTGGGAATTCGAGATTCCGGTCATTTTTATGGTCGAATAATGAAAAAGTGGTTCTCCCAACCAACACTGCGGTTTCATTCAAGACAAGCAGTGGATGCAGATTACGTTTTCATGCGTATTGAATGACTTTGCCGATTCGGTAGCGTATGACGATTTCGATTAAACAAAACCTGCCCCCAAGCTCATTACGAGCTGCCTAAATAAGAGATTCGGACAAGCCAGGAAAACGAGGACGTTTTTCGGGCTTCCAACGAAGTTCTTACCCATGGATACTGCGATGCAAATGGTCAATCCTGTTCCGGTATTTTCCGATCCACCGCATGCTCCCGAAGTATTTGCAAAGGAAGGTAGCCTTCGCCCCTACGTCCGGCTCCCTCGGGTCTATCGGACGCACGCTGAGTCTCTGGTGACATCCTGCCGGGTCAGCCCGGCGGCTGCCCAAGCCTCTCGCATGCTGGCCAGTCGTTCACTCGTACAGTGCTTCTTGACGTCGATCCCCCTGATTGTTGCTGACTTTCTGACGCTCTGGGTATTGCTCTACGGGACAACAACTCTGGTTGAGAGAGTTTTCGGCCAGCCCGCTTCGATGGTGACCAGCGAAACGGCGCTGCTCGCATCACTTCTCCTCTTCCCAATCGCTCAGCTTGCAGGCTTGTACCCTGCGATGGGCATCAGTAGTGCCGTCGAATTCCGCCAACTCGTCCGCTCCGCCGCAACCGCACTCTTTATTTTCGCGGGCTTTGCAATTTTGCAGCGTCCTGGTGCGTTCCCTTACTTGATCATTTCGACAGTCCTGACGTTGCTGCTTGTAATCCCGCTGCTGCCAACATCACGATTCGTCGCGCGAGCACTTGCCCGTCGCTGTAACTGGTGGGGTGCTCCCGCTCTGGTCTATGCAGATTCTGCATCCGTCGGAGAAGAAATGTTTCACCGCCTCCGTACGACGGAAGACCGCGGCCTTCGCCCGGTGGCGGTCCTTCTGGATTCCGCGAAGTATTGGGAAGCTGAAAGCGAACTTGGCTCGAAAGGTGTTCCTTTCCTGCCAGTGCACGACATCCTTGAATGTGCCCAAAAATCGAAAGCAACATGGATTCTGGTTGCAAAGCGGAATGTTGCCACTGCAGATCAGCCCTGGAATGAAGACAACGAAGTCGATGCGTTCCTGCATGCGATTCCCAACCGGGTTCTCCTCTCTTCCCTGGGGGGATTCGACTGCGGAATGTGGGACCGGACGCATACGATTGGCGCTTCCTGCGGGCTGCTTCTCTCCAGTTCACGTCACTGTGCTTCCACGCTGTTCCTGAAGCGTCTGGTTGATATTTTCGTGGCAGGCACTGTCTGCCTCATCTTCTCCCCACTTCTTCTCTTTATCGCTCTGTCAATTCGTTTGAGCTCGCCGGGCCCGATCTTCTACGGTCAGAAGCGCGTTGGTCGTGGAGGACTGAACTTCAAGGCCTGGAAATTCCGGACAATGGTGCCAAACGCCGACCAGGTGCTGCAGCAGTGCCTGCAGAGCAACCCCGAATTTCGTCGTGAGTGGGAAGAAACTCACAAATTGAAAAATGATCCGCGAGTGACATGGATCGGACGTTTCCTGCGAACGACCAGTCTCGACGAGTTGCCACAGTTATGGAACATTCTCTGCGGAGAAATGAGTGTGGTCGGCCCACGTCCGATCGTGGATTCTCCTGAATACGATGCCTCGTACATTACCGATTATCCTCGCGAGTTCGCCGTTTACTGCTCAGTGCGACCGGGGCTGACGGGGATGTGGCAAGTCACTTGCCGTAACAGCGGCGTCTATGAAATGCGAATCTACTGGGATATGTACTACATTCGAAACTGGTCACTGTGGCTTGACCTGTACATCATCCTGCGAACGATTCGAACGGTTTTGCTCCGAGAAGGTTCGGCCTGAGCCTGTGGACCCGGAGGTGTGGGAAGTGTTATCTTCCCAACTTGGGTTCGATCAAGGTTGTAATGGAGTGTCTCACCGACCGGAGTTTTGGTGCTCCGGTCGCCGATTCGTCGAGGTGATACACGGAAAATTCCTGGAGTAAAATTGTCTACCATCGCGAAACGTGCATTTGTCACGGGGATCACAGGACAGGACGGCTCATATCTCGCTGAACTTCTGCTAGGCAAAGGTTACGAAGTTCATGGTTTGATCCGACGAGCCAGTTCGCCCAATACCGCACGTATCGACCATCTGCAGTCGGATCCCCATGACGCCCGAAGCCGGCTGTTCCTGCATTATGGCGATTTGACTGACGGCAGCGGTCTTGCGAAGCTGATTCAGGCAATCCAGCCGAGCGAAGTTTACAACCTGGCTGCCCAAAGCCATGTGAAAGTCAGCTTCGATCAGCCCATCTATACCTCCGACATCACGGGACTGGGAACTGCCCGGATGCTGCAGGCGGTCCGGGAAACGCAGGAACACTCAGGACAGCCGATCCGTTTCTATCAGGCGTCCAGTTCGGAAATGTTCGGGAAGGTCGTGGAATCCCCGCAAACGGAATCGACCCCCTTCTATCCTCGCTCCCCTTACGCAGTGGCAAAGGTCTACGCCCACTGTATCACAGTGAACTATCGTGAGAGCTACAATCTTCACGCGTCGTGTGGAATCCTGTTCAACCACGAATCACCTCGACGAGGTGACACGTTCGTAACGCGGAAAATTTCGCGGGCAGTCGGACGAATCAAAGTGGGCCTGCAAGACAAACTGTATCTGGGGAATCTCGATTCGAAACGTGACTGGGGGTTCGCCGGTGACTATGTCGAGGCGATGTGGCTGATGCTCCAGCAAGAACGCCCCGACGACTACGTGGTTGCCACCGGCGTCACGCACTCAGTTCGTGAGTTCTGCGAGCGATGCTTTTCCCGCGTTAACCTGGACTACCGCGACTTTGTAGAAATTGATCCGCGATATCTGCGACCTGCATCTGTGGACTATCTGCTTGGCGATGCCAGCAAGGTCCGATCTGCCCTCGGATGGAAACCGCGAGTTTCTTTCGAAGGCCTGGCAGACATGATGGTGGATGCAGACCTGGAACTGGCTCAACAGGAGAAGTCCGCTCGGGATGCCGGGCATGAATACATGGGACACTACTAGAGCGAGGCATCTTCCGGATAGCCAGCATTGATTGCCTGGTTCTTCAGTGTGCTCGCGGATCAACCTGCTGTTGAGACGGCAAAATCGTAACTGGCGTTTCGGTTTCTCAGTGAACTCTGCGATCAACGACAATTCCGTATCGCTCACGCCCTCAAATCATGACACAACGGTGCCTGTCGTCGTCGCTGCCGTATCGAAGAATGAGATGACTCGAGACACATCATTTCGTGAAGTACACCTGACCTGGAATCGGAGTGTCTCCGCGCTGCACTCTGTCGCTGTGCGTAATTCAGGTTGCCGGCCAACATCCCGAATTGCGAGGCATTCACATCCAGCGCCTGATGCGAAGTCAGGTATTGAGCAGGCAATCCGTTGTGGCCATTGGCATGGCTTTCGCTCAAGCGAGATCAAAGAACCCGTTAAGTTGGATGCAAATATCACCCTACTCTCTTATGCTGGGTTTCAAGCTCCAAGTGGAAAGTTTCTGGGGAAGGATTGCCTCAAGAGACAGCATTCTGCAAGGGCACTGCAAAGCGGTCGTGCGAAGATGTTACCTGAATGGAAAAATCCTCGCCCCATCCGTCCGGCCGCAAAATATGACGGGTTCCTCATGATCGGTGTCACTTCAACACTAATTTCGTCGCTGACAATGCCTTCATCGGCTGTCGTGGCGTCGCGGTTGAAGGCTCCGGTTCGCCCAGAGAATCAACATCAAAATCATCGGAACATTTACACGACGGATTCCCCTGTGAAGTCAATCGGAAAAGGAACCAAACGCGAGCCTCGCTCGAAATCAAATTGCGCTGCACGGTGCCAAAGCTCATCACTGGCACGACGTGAGTTCCTCTGCCAGACGTCGGACCGGTTGTCCCCGACCTCGCGGATGACGATCGCACTTCGTGTCGTTGAGCGACGATTCGGGCTCATTCGAGCGGTTCAGGAGTCAGGCGTTTCTTATCTTGCAGGAGCTGCCGCGAGATGAGCTTAAAACAGCGCATGATTTCTGGCGGTATGCAGGTCGGGCTCAGCCAGCTCATCTCGATGGGGTTGTCATTCGGCCGAAACATCGTCATCGGTCGAATCCTCAGTATCGAGGACATGGGGATTGCATCAACGATCGCACTCGCATTGCAGGTCATCGAGTCAGCCAGTGACATCAATGTCAACCAGTTGATGATTCAGTCGAAAGACGGAGATGACCCCCAACTGCAGGCAAACGCTCATACCTACACTCTGCTGCGCGGGGTAATCACAGCCGCCGTCCTGCTACTTCTCGGAGGACCGCTGGCACGTCTGTTCGGCGTCCCTGACGCTGCCTGGGCCTTTCAATTGATGGCCTTGGCTCCGCTCATTCGAGGTGTCTGGCATCAGGATCTGTGGCGGTATCACCGCGCGATGAGGTTCGGCCCATTGGTTCGAGTCGAAATACTATCGCAGGTTTTGGCTCTTCTCGCTTCATGGCCGCTTGCGATCTGGCTGAACAACTATTCGGTCATGCTCTGGGTCATTCTGATTCAAGCATCAGTCGTCGCCATCCTCAGCCACATTGCCAACGAGCGTCCTTATCGCCTGGGCCTCGATCGGACCAATGGAATAAGTATCCTGAAGTTCGGATGGCCACTGCTGATCAACGGTGTCCTGATGATGCTGTTGAACTATGGAGATCGGTTCGTCATTGCGGCATTTCCCACATATACGATGACCGATGTCGGTCTCTACATGATCGCGTCATCAGTGACGTTCATGCCAATCATGCTGCTGACAAAGCTTGGTACGACAATCATCCTGCCCGTTCTTGCCAGAGAGCAGGACGACGCCGAACGATTTAACAACCGGTTTCGCATGATTACGCGAATCGTTGGATTTGTGGCAATTGCACAGACCGTGCTGCTCATCATTGCCGGGCCCGCGGCCGTCACGCTTTGCTTTGGCGAGAAGTATCTTCCTGTCGCCGCCTTTTTTGGATGGATGGCAGCAGGAACCGGAGTTCGCGTGCTCAAACTGGCTCCGACACTCGGAGCTCTCGCCTACGGCGACTCGCTCAACACACTGCTGACGACGGTCGCCCGCTGCACGGGTTTCGGCATCGCGATCGCCGCAGCCAGCATGGGAGCCGACCTGAGCTGGCTTGCGATTGCGGGCCTGTTGGGAGAGATCATCTCGCTGGTCGTCTCGATGCTTTCGCTCGCTTACCGTCGATCTGTTTTTGATCTGACGCTGGTGACATGGACAGTTCTCCTGCTGCTGGCGATTGCGATTTCTATGGGAATATTCCAGATGATCGGCGGCGCCGAAGCAGGTTGGATGGTCGTCCCCGTGACGGTGGTCGCTGCGGGAGTCATGGCGTCGATTGCGGCCGTCACCTTTTTTGACCCGAACAGTCCGGTCGTCATTAAAGCACGTGAAAGGCTGACACCATTCTTTTCGCGGTTCCAGCGAAACCTTATTCACCAAGACGTTGAGAAGTCATGAACAGTGTCGATCGGTGCCGGGCCTTGAATCGGCTTCGGAACGATAAAAACCTTCGAAGCCGGCTGAAACCGGGAATCTCATCGCTCGACGTGCGATTCGTTCCAGCACCTATGCCACGTCGGAAAACGTTTGTTTTCCCTGTCACGAAGATGCCCTTCTCAGCCCCCCACATCCACTCACACTACTTCACGCGTTCCCGAGGGTCCCGGCCGTCACTCGCCAAACCACAGTCGTTGCCAGGGTTACTCGGAATTCCCCGGGCTTCCGCTGAAGGAAGGCCAGGATGAGACATCCGCTGCAGAGACCCGGCCCCCCTACTCAAGCGATGGGTGAGGCTCGATCGAATCCGGAAAAGGATTTTTCTCGAATCCCTGAGAAAGACTCCCGAGATGAGATTTCGCCCTGGGTCTGGCAGATAGCCCATCCAAACCGTATTTGTAGATTTGTAGAACTCGCAGATTTCCAGCGAATTTGACGAAGCAGACACCAATCGCTCGCTTCATCTCAAGAATGAGTCGGACGCATCTCCCATCAGACAGAGGACACGGTGCAATGAACCACGATCGATTTATCACAGGTAATCCCGAGTATGCGAACACCACAACGGTGCATCCGCTCGGCCTTACACTGTTGCTCGTGCTGGGATTTGCGATGCTGTGTGTGCCGCGCAGGTACACCATGGTCGTCCTGATCCTTTGTGCCTCGCTGATCGCGAGCGGTCAACGCCTGGTGATTTTTGGAATCGACTTTTCGTTCTTGCGACTGATGGTGATGTTCACCTGGACGCGAATTCTGCTGCGAGGTGAATACCGCAACTTCCGCTGGAATCGTCTTGACTACGTGGTCATCGCCTGGAACATGGCCGCGTTCTCCCTTTTCATCATCTCCCATGGTTTTCACACGGTCATTTTCAAACTTGGCAACACCTTTGACTCGATGGGAACATACTTTCTCGTTCGTTGTCTGGTCCGAGACCTTGACGATATTCGCGCCATGATTCCCGGGGTCGCCATAACGGGTGCCGTGGTGATGTGCTTCTTTATTGTGGAATCCACCACGAAGAGAAATATGTTTGCCGTCTTCGGGGGGGTCCCCGAAATTACTGCGATTCGAGAAGGGAAACTACGCTGTCAAGGTGCGTACGCGCACCCGATCCTGGCAGGTTGTTTCTATGCGGTACTCGTCCAGTTATTTGTCTCGCGGGCTCTCTCGCCCGGATTCGGTCGTCTCTTCGCACTTCTGGGAATTGGTTCATCGCTGGTGATTATCGCTCTGTGTAACTCGAGTACGCCGATCGTGGGGGTATTTTCGGGCATTCTCGCCTTTTGCTGCTTCCCGATACGGCGGCACATGCGGCTAGTCAGGTGGGGGATTGTGCTGGCGCTCATTGCGCTCCAGGGAGTGATGCTCAAGCCCGTGTACACGCTGATTGGTCGTATTACTCTCAGCGATGGAAATACAGGACGGCACCGTGTTGCGATTCTCGACGCCGCCATTGAGTATTTCTCGGAGTGGGCACTCTGCGGAACGGCGCATATCGACCACTGGAACATTTATGCGAACGACATCACCAATAAGTACATTGCCGAGGGAATTTCGGGTGGAATCGTTCAACTGACGTTGTTCATCACAATGATTGTGTTCGCCTTTTCAAATGTGGGACGTCTCTGGCGAAAAGTGAACAATTCGAGTGCCGACGCTCTGATGGCATGGTCGATCGGTGTGGCGCTGCTGGTCCACATCGTCAACTTCATCGGTGTGACCTACTTTGGCCAGATCGAAACGCTTTGGACCTACACGCTGGCCATCTCAGCGGTTCAGCCTGCTGTAGCTGGCCTGAAAAAGCGAGGAGTGAACACCGGATTGCCTCATACTCAGCAGATGGCAGCAGCTCGCCGATCGAAGGAAATGGCGTATATGTAAATCTGCAGCTGCGGATCTCCTGACAATTAATTGTTTTTCGTCATAGAAAAGTGTTTGTTTCGGGTCGATTCGTGTGGGGTGGTGTGGTGTGGCTGAAGAGTAGCCAACGGTTTCATTCTGCATAGAGTCTGGCTGGATTGGGAAATGCGTGCGATGGTTGATTTAAGTATCCTGATCGTCTGCTACAAGGCGAAAGACCTGATCGACGACTGTCTGAGCGGCGTCTACAAGTACACGTCCTCTGAATGTAACTACGAAGTGCTGCTCGTAGACTGCTCGAACGACGGTACGGTAGATCTCGTCAGAGAGAAGTACCCGCAGGTTCGGATCATCGAGAACTCGGAAAATCTCGGTTACGGCAAGGGCAATAACTTTCTCGCCGAACACGCAGTGGGAAATTACATCCTGCTGCTGAACCCTGACGTCATTGTCTCTGACGATGCGATCGGCGAACTGTACCGCACTGCGGTGGCGCACCCGGAAGCTGGTGCAGTGGGCGGGGTCACTCGACTGCGAGACGGTTCGTACGACCCCGGCTGCCGTCAGTACGTTCCCACGCTCTTCCGGCTGACGGCTGGCGCGCTCGGAGGAGGCCGATTCCTGAACGGTGCTTTACCGGAAGGAGCTACGGAAGCAGGAGAAGTCGATACCCTCACCGGAGCCTTCATGCTGGTCAGACGCGATGCATGGAACCAGTTGCAGGGATTTGACACCAGTTTCTTCATGTATTCTGAAGAACTCGACCTGTGCCAGCGACTGAAGAAGCAGGGGTGGAGCGTCCTGATGACTCCCCGCGCCCAAATCATCCATCTGGTGGGCGGTGGCCAAAAACAAAGCCCCCGACGAATCCTGTTAATCGCACAGTCCCGTATGCACTTTTTCCGCAAGTACTGGAACCGCCCGCAGGTGGTACTCGGCGGCGCGCTGGTCTGGTTGCACGCCTTCATTCGCGTTGCAGGAGGAACCGTTGCCAGCACCCTTCTTCGCAGCAGTCGCGGAAAAGATTTGACGCAAGCTTACGGTCCCATCGTGTTTCAACCAGGCTCGTGGTGGGGAGGATACCAGCGTGAACATTGAGGGACAGGTCGTCAACTTGACGGCTCGCAGGTCAATTCCAGCTCGTTTGTCTCCTGCACGGCACCGTGCGAATCGGACTTGCCTGGAAGTGGGGATGGATTCATAAGGTGGCAAATATTGACATCGATTTGCATCGGCTAGGTGACCCGGTGAGAAAAGAAATCTCGTCCGTGAGACGTGCAGGTGCAACGAAGCAACCAGATGGTTGTGAAAGATCAAAGAGACAGCTGTCACGCGTGCGCGTTAAGCGATGCCGTCCCATCGACGAGAGACGCCTTCAAAGGTGAAGTCTCAGTAAAACGAGTGACGGGACTGTGAAGAATTGTTTTCTGTGTTGCGGGACCAAACTAGACGAAGACCGGTTTAAGACAAACGAACGAGCGGTTCGTGACGATGTCCGAATGGTTAAAGGGATTCCGTTTAAGCTCCCGCTGCCTCCAATGAACCCGAGTTGCACCAAGCAACGCAAGTAGAATTTCCGCAAAGAGATCCGTAGGAAGGAAATTGACAAGATGTCAGGGACAGTAGAGACCAAGGCGGTTCAAATAGAAACGACGGATTCAGCGTCGTTGAGTTTTGATTCGCCGGAACTACAAAGATCCTTTTTTTCACCACTGTTTATTCTTGTCTATCGATTGCTGGGCTGCCCCCGCAGACTGCGGCTGGCAACGTTCCTGCTGAGCGTGATTATTCGGATTGAGAATCCGATGCGGTCGGCCACGGCCCGTCAGCTGATGTGGCAATATCACGGTGTTAAAATTGGTCCTCACTCCTACGGCAGTTGTTTCGATCCTGTTGCCTTCCGTAGCGGGGTCACCATCGGTCGCTACACGTCTGTTGCTGAGGGGGTCAAAACTTATCTGCAGAACCACCCCGTCGACACTCTGTCCACTCACCCTTATTTCTATGAGGGAGCGACCGAGAACGCTCAGCCAATCGACCTTCCCGGAGGAAGCCTGGATATTGGACACGATGTCTGGATCGGCAGCAGTGTGATCATCCTGCCGGGGTGCAAACGCATCGGAAATGGCGCCATTGTTGGGGCGGGAGCCATCCTGACCAAAGATGTTCCGGATTATTGCATTGTCGCAGGAAATCCGGCCAAACGAATCCGAGATCGCTTTCCCCCTGAGATCATCGCGAAGCTCCAGGCATCGCAGTGGTGGTTATTACCGATCAAGGAAGTTCAACGCAGGCTGCCTGAGCTGACGAAGTTGCTCCATCAAAACAGTTGAAGTTGCCGGTTCACTGATACGACCGCATCCGGTCGTGCTGCCGACACAGTCGAGTGCAACCTTTTAAGGAGTCCGAGAGAACCAAAATGGTTTCGATTATCATTCCGGCCTACAACGAAGAGGCCGTTATTGGACGAGCCCTGAGCTACTTGCTCGAAGGTGCCGATCGGACAGCGCTCGATGTGATTGTTTGCTGTAATGGCTGCGTGGATCGGACTGCAGAAATCGCAAGATCCTTTGGACCGCCCGTGCGCGTCGTCGAAACGCCGCGCGGATCGAAGACGCTGGCTTTGAACATGGGCGATGAAGCAGCCCGGTCGTTTCCCCGCATCTACCTCGATGCCGACATTCTCCTCAGTTACGACGCGGTCAAGAAGTTAACCGAGGCGCTCACCGACAATAATCAGCTCGCCGCGGCACCACGAATGCGCGTCAATCTGACCGGGCGCCCATGGTTCATCCGGGCGTTTTACGACGTATGGCTCAGAACGCCCTACCACACGCGTGGCATGATCGGGTCCGGATTGTATGCATTATCCGAAGAGGGACGTCGGCGCTTCGAAGTATTTCCCGAAATCATCGCAGATGACTCGTTCGTGCATGCCCATTTTGCACCAAATGAGCGTAAGACAGTCGAAAGTTGCGACTTCACAGTGACGCCTCCCGCAAGTTTTGCTGGCCTGATCAAAATTAAGACACGTGCAAAACTGGGGTCATTGCAACTGGCGCAACGGTTTCCCGACTTGATGCGCCAGTTTAATGAGTGGGAGAAAGCAGATACGGGGCGAGACGAGTATCGCAACCTGTTGAAGCAGCCGCTCATGTGGCCCAAACTTGGCGTTTTCACTTTCGTGAAAATGATCGCGTTGATGCGTGCTTCCCGCCAGTTGAAGAAATTAAAGGGTTACCGTTGGGAACGCGACGATACGTCGCGAGCCTGAGTGAAATCGATCGTCGGCAATTCATAGTACTACAAATCGGTCATCGAGCTTCGGGTGATTCGAGACACGGCACAGAGCAATTTTCCAGGAAAGATGTCACGCGCAAACCAACTGTACAGTGGCGAAAGGGCAATCTCGCCGCTAACAAAGTGTGGCATTCAAATCAGATTCGGAGTTCTCGATGAAAATCAGCGTTTTTGGACTGGGTTATGTTGGAGCTGTTTCGGCTGGATGTCTGGCACAGGATGGACATGACGTGATCGGCGTCGATCCGCTGCAGGCCAAGGTCGACCTGATCAATAATGGACAGACTCCCGTTATTGAAGCTCAGATCGGCGAAATCATCGCCAAGGCAGTGCAGGATGGGAAACTCCGAGCAACGTCGGACGTCCAGGAAGCAGTCAATAAGACGGCACTCTCGCTGATCTGCGTCGGTACCCCCAGCCAGATCAACGGTAGCCTGGATCTCAAATACGTTCGATCCGTCTGTGAACAGATCGGCAAGACGATTGGGAGCAAGGCTGAATACCATGTGATCGTTGTCCGAAGCACCATGCTGCCGGGAAGCATGACCAATGTTGTGATCCCGACCCTTGAGCAATCATCGGGTAAGAAAGCGGGGGTCGATTTTGGGGTCTGCATTAACCCGGAATTCCTCCGCGAAGGTACAGCAGTCTACGATCTGTACCATCCTCCTAAGACGGTCATCGGTGAAACGGATGCACGCTGCGGTGATATTCTCGCCAGCATCTACGCCTCCCTGGATGCTCCGCTAATCCGGACCGATGTCGCCACGGCCGAAATGGTCAAGTACTCCGATAACGTCTGGCACGCGTTGAAAGTCGGTTTCGCCAACGAAATTGGAAACATCTGTAAAGCGATCGGGCTCGACGGTCACAAGGTGCTCGACATCTTCTGTAAAGATACGAAGCTCAACCTTTCTCCTTACTACATGAAGCCCGGATACGCATTCGGTGGATCCTGTCTGCCCAAGGACGTGCGTGCCTTGACGTATAAGGCTCGCAGCCTGGATCTGGATCTTCCGATCCTCAATTCGATCCTCCCGAGCAACCAGAATCAGATCGACATCGGTTACCAGATGGTAACGAAGCAGGGTCACCGCAAGGTCGGAATCCTCGGTCTCAGCTTCAAGGCAGGAACCGACGACCTTCGGGAAAGTCCGCTGGTCGAGCTAGTCGAACGGCTCATCGGCAAGGGATTTGACGTTAAGATCTATGATCGCAACGTTAACATCGCCAGCCTTGTCGGTGCGAACCGGGACTACATCCTCAATCACATCCCCCACATCAGTCGCTTGCTGGAAAGCGACATGGATAGTGTACTTGCACACGGACAGACCATCGTCGTCGGCAATGGCTCCGCTGAGTTCCGCGGAGTCCTCGACAAAATGAAGAGCGATCAAGTGCTGGTCGACCTGGTCCGAATCACAGATGCGACGAGCCAACAGGGTAAATACGATGGAATCTGCTGGTGAAGCAGCGCCTGCACTCAGTCAGGCAAAAAAGAAGCAACGTGTTTTGATCATTGTCGAAAACCTACCTTCACCGTTCGACAGACGCGTTTGGCAAGAGGCATCGGCGCTGACCGCGGCGGGATACACCGTCTCGATCATTTGCCCCACTGGCAAAGGCTACGAGAAGCGATATGAAATGATTGATGGCATCGCCATCTATCGACACCCATTGCCTCTCGAAGCGGACGGAGCTCTCGGTTACGCCATTGAATATTCAACGGCTCTATTCTGGGAGTTCTTTCTGGCCTGGAAGGTACTGTTCACCCGCGGCTTTGATGCAATTCACGCCTGTAATCCGCCAGACAACATCTTTCTGATCGGGATGTTTTTCAAACTGCTCGGAAAGCGATTCCTGTTTGACCACCATGACATCAATCCCGAATTGTACATGGCGAAATTCGGTCGCAAGGATTTCTTCTACAAAGTGATGCTCGCGTGGGAGCGCTGGACCTTCTGGGTCGCGGATGTCTCGATCGCTACGAACGAGTCTTACAAGAAGATCGCCGTCGAACGGGGACGAATGTCGCCCGAGCGTGTCTTCGTTGTTCGCAGTGGACCGATGCTGGATCGACTCAAAGTAGTTCCACCCGTTGAATCGCTCAAATGCGGTCGACGTTTTCTGGTGGGATACGTCGGCGTGATGGGGAAGCAGGAAGGAATCGATCTGCTGCTCAATTCGGTTCGCCACATTGTTTTCAACATGAACCGCAGCGATATTCATTTTGGTATCGTCGGAGGGGGCACTTCACTCGATGAGATGAAAGCCTACGCTGCGGAACTGGGGGTGGCGGACTACGTCACTTTCACCGGTCGCGTTCCGGATCAGCAGCTCCTTGAAATGTTGAATACAGCCGATGTGTGCGTTAATCCCGATGTCGCGAACGACATGAACGACAAGTCGACCATGAATAAGATCATGGAGTATATGGCCCTTGGAAAACCGATTGTTCAATTCGATCTGACGGAAGGGCGATTTTCCGCACAAGAAGCGTCCTTGTACGCGAAGCACAACGACCCCGTCGACATGGCGGAAAAGGTTGTTTCGCTGCTGGACAACCCGGAACAGCGCCAGAAGATGGGCGAGTACGGTCGACGACGCGTTCAGAACGAGTTGGAATGGAAATATGAAGTACCTAAACTTCTGGCAGCCTACGAGGCCTTGTTTCAGCGGCGCTGATTCACGCCGAATCTGATTTACGCCCCGGAACGATGATACGATGCGGTTGTGTCAGTAACACTTAAACAAGAGAAGCTCATGTCGCAGAACGTCGAGAACCGCCGCAAAGGAATTATTCTTGCCGGGGGCTCAGGCACGCGTTTGTATCCGGCAACGCAGGTCGTCAGTAAGCAGATTCTGCCGATCTATGATAAGCCGATGATTTTCTATCCGTTGTCGACGCTGATGCTCTCGGGAATCCGCGAAGTCCTGATTATCAGCACGCCACAGGACCTGCCCTTGTTTCAGCGTCTGCTGGGCGATGGTTCGCAATGGGGAATGGAATTCTCCTATGCGGAGCAACCCAAACCGGAAGGACTGGCTCAGGCCTTCATTATCGGGGCTCCCTTCGTCGGCAAGTCCCCGTCCTGCCTGATCCTGGGAGACAACATCTTCTACGGTCATGACCTGGTACAATCCCTTCAGAGTGCCGACGCACAACGTGACGGGGCGACGGTTTTCGCCTACCACGTTAAAGACGCTCGCAGCTACGGGGTCGTGGAATTTGATGGCAAAGGACGGGCCATCTCTCTGGAAGAGAAGCCCGAAGTTCCGCGATCAAACTATGCGGTCACAGGACTTTATTTCTATGACAATGAAGTCATTCAGATCGCCAAATCCCTCAAGCCCTCCGCACGCGGCGAACTCGAAATCACCGATGTGAACAAGGTCTACCTCGAACGCCAGCAGTTAAAGGTCGAGATATTCGGTCGCGGGAGCGCGTGGCTGGATACGGGAACTCACGATTCGCTGCTCGAAGCCTCCACGTTTGTGTCCGTGCTCGAGAACCGTCAGGGACTCAAGATCGCCTGTCCCGAGGAAATCGCGTGGCGATTGAAGTATATTGATTCAGAACAGGTCCTTCGCCTGGCCAAGCCACTCGCGAAGACGAACTATGGACGGTACCTGATTGATCTGGTCAGCGGAGATAAACGCTAATCCGATCGTTCGCTCACGGGAAACTTTCTGCGAAAGTGATCGCAGAGACGCTGCAATCTGATTCAGGGCCTTATTTTCCAACTTCGCCTTTGTTCTTCATTGGTCCAGGAGACCGATCTGTGAAATTGCTTGTTACTGGCGGCGCTGGCTTTATTGGATCCGCGTTGATTCGGTATCTGATCGCTGAGACAGGTTACTCGGTGATCAACGTCGACTGCCTGACCTATGCAGGAAACCTGAGTACGCTGCAGTCCGTTGCGTCTGATTCGCGTTATGCCTTTGAAAAAGTCAATATCTGCGATGCCGCCGCGCTGCAAAGCGTCTTCGAACGGCATAAACCGGATGCAGTCATGCATCTCGCAGCCGAATCGCACGTCGATCGGTCGATTGATGGTCCAAGCGCATTCATCCAGACCAACGTGGTTGGAACGTACAACCTGCTTGAGGTGAGCCGGAGATACCGCGCGACGCTTCCCGAAGATCAACAGCAGCAATTCCGCTTCCACCACATCTCCACCGATGAAGTCTACGGGTCGCTCGGAGACGAAGGGCTCTTCACAGAAGAGACACCTTACGACCCCAGTTCGCCGTACTCGTCGTCCAAGGCAGCTTCTGACCATCTCGTGCGAGCCTGGCACCGAACGTATGGTCTGCCGGTCCTGGTGACGAACTGCTCAAACAACTACGGTCCGTTCCAGTTTCCCGAAAAGCTGATCCCCCTGACGATCACTTCGGCACTGGAAGGTCGGCCGCTTCCGGTCTATGGAACGGGTCAGAACGTTCGCGACTGGCTGTACGTCGACGACCATGCTCGCGCCCTGATCGCAGTACTGGAACGGGGCACGATCGGCGAAACCTACAACATCGGAGGCAACAGCGAGCGGCAGAACATAGTCGTCGTCCGAACCATCTGCTCACTGCTCGACGAACTGGTCGCTGATTCGAAGAATCGTCCTCACGAGAAGTTGATCACGTTCGTGACGGATCGCCCAGGCCACGATCAGCGCTATGCAATCGACGCCGCCAAGATTCAGCGCGAACTCGGCTGGAAACCTCTCGAGTCGTTTGATTCGGGATTGAAGAAGACCGTCGAGTGGTACCTCGCGAATCGAGAATGGTGCGCCAAAGCCGTCGCCGACCGTTACGCAGGCGAAAGACTGGGTCTCAAGACTTAATCCCAAACCGCCGCATTGTTAAAGCCGTTAAGGGCACGAACTCGAAGCTGAATCCCTCATTGAAATGGGGGATTCAGTCATTTATAGACCGTATTGATGAGAGTCGGCTCAGGCCAGGAAGGTTGTGATGTCGCCTGCCAGATCGTGGCGGCCCCCCTTCTGACCTTGTGGCGTCCGTATTGCAGCAACAAGTCTGCTCACCGGATGGCGTCGTTTCCGTGATCGCCCCTCGGTCCCCCTACAGCTTGATACAGAGCCGTTGCCTGCCCCCGCCATGTCAAGGGGGGAGTCATGGCGAACGTTCTCGACGGTTGTTTGCCCCACCTGCAACTCGTACAATCTCGCTACACAAAACAGTGAACGCAAGTTGAATCGAAAGTAGCCGTGTAGAGGTACTGAAGTTCAAGTCAATCTGATTCGGACCTGGATTTCGCTCATCTTGCTATTTCGAGAGACGGCTGCAAGAACGGAAGCGAGGGCCGATTGTCATCCGAGAGACTCTTTTCAGTATTGTTCCTGGGGATCGTTGCGTTATCCCTCTGCTTGTCGTCTGCGACGGCCAGCGACAGGAAGCTGCATGATTTCCTCACTCAACACTGCACGAGCTGCCACAACGACCATGTGCAGAAGGGTGGCATTAATCTGGATCGCCTGGAAGACGACTGGGACGATCCAGATCTGTTGCTAATCTGGTCGCGGGTCCATGATCGGGTCTCGCGCCGCGAAATGCCCCCAAAAAGTGAAGTCCCGCCAGATCGTTCGGCCATCAACGTCTTCACCTCGCATCTCGCGGAGCAGTTGACGCAATCAGAACTCGCGCAGAAGCGATCGGGACTCCGGCGGCTCAACCGCGTCGAGTATGAGAATACGCTAAGCGACCTGTTCGGAATTCGCGTCTCAGTGAAGGACCTCTTTCCAGACGATCCGACGGCGTTTGGTTTCGATACGGTGGGCGATGTGTTGACGATCTCTTCTCAGCACCTGGAAGCCTATCTTTTGGCGGCAGACCGTGCGGTCCGTGAAATCATGGGCCCCCCGAGTAAACCGCTTACGATCGATGTCAAAAAACTGATGTCCAGAGATTCGTTTGCGACTCACGCCCTCAATCGGGTGTTCGTGAAAATAGACGACGGCGGACTCGTCGCATTCCAGAACCTGGACTGTCCCATGTGTTTTATCGCGGGACAGGCGAAAGCGACGGGAACGTACCGCGTCACGATTCAGGCCAAGGTCTATCAGACTGACGAACCGCTCGTCATGGCCGTGTATGGTGGAGATGTGATCCGTCGTGCAGGTCCGGTACGCCTCGTCGAATACTTCGACATTCCCCCCGGTGACCAATGGACGACGATCGAATTCGAGGATTACCTCGAAGAAGGTCATACCTACCGTGTGGCTCCTTATGGACTCTCAGCACCCCTCGTGGGACCCGATCGATTTAAAGGCCCCGGGTTGGCGATCGGAGAAGTCTCTGTTCAAGGACCGCTTGAGGATTGGCCTTCCCGAAGCAGAAAGGAGCTATTCAAAGGGGTCAGGTCGCGCTCGCCCGGCATTGCAGACGCACGAAAAATTTTCGAACGACTACTCCCTCGAGCCTACCGAAGAAAAGTCACTCCGGACGAAATTGATGCCCCACTGAAACTCGTACAAGCGGCGCTTGACGCGGACAAGCCATTCGAAGACGCGATCGGCGTCGGCCTGAAAATGGTCCTGTGCTCACCAGGATTCGTCTTGAGAGAGGAACCCCTCGAGCAGACAAATGGGCAGGAACCAGATTTCATCACGGACACTGCACTTGCATCCCGGCTGTCCTATTTCCTCTGGAGCTCTGGTCCTGACGACGAGTTGCTCGCGCTGGGTTTATCTAACCAACTCCATCGCCCCGATGTCCTGAGACAACAAGTTGAGCGACTGCTGCTGGATCCCAAAGCAGAACGCTTCGTACAAAACTTCACAGGACTGTGGCTCAACCTGCGTGATATTCACTTTACCGAACCTGACGCGACGCTTTTTCCTGAGTATGACGAGATGCTCGGTCATTCCATGCTGGAAGAAACATACTACTGCTTTCATGAGATCATGCATGATGATCGGTCGGTTGTCGAATTCGTCGACGCCGACTGGTCGTTTCTGAATGAACGTCTGGCAACACACTATGGACTGAAGGGGATTCGTGGTGCAAAGCTGCAGCACGTTCGACTTCCGCCGGAAAGCGGACGTGGCGGCGTCATTACACAGGCCAGCGTGCTGAAAGTGACCGCCAACGGGACGTCGACATCGCCGATCGTGCGCGGCGTGTGGATTCTCAATAACATCCTGGGTCAGCCGACACCACCACCTCCTCCCGATATTCCCTCGATCGAACCCGATATTCGAGGCGCGGTCTCAATTCGCGAACAGGTGAAGCGCCATCGAAATCATGAGTCCTGCGCTGGCTGTCATAACAAAATTGATCCCCCCGGATTGGCACTCGAATCGTTCGATCCCATTGGAGGCATGCGAAAAGCCTATCGTAGCCTGGGAGAAGGAACTCCTGTTGACCTGGTAATCAGGTTTAAACCGGTCCAGTACAAGACGGGTCGACCGGTTGACCCCAGCGGAACGATGCCGGATGGACGCAGATTCAAAGACATTACGGAATTCAAGAAGATCCTGGCAGAAGATAAAACCAGCGTGGCGAAGTGCCTGACCGAAAAACTGCTGACTTACAGTCTGGGACGCAAGGTTCAATTCTCGGATCGCGAGGCAGTGAGTGAGATCGTGAAGAAGACTGAAGCGAAAAATTATGGATTCCGCAGCCTCATCCATGAGGTCGTTCAGAGCGACACCTTCCGTCGCTGGTGATCCCGTTCGCGTATGCAACTGAGGAACTCACTCAACCAGAATGACGTTGGCCCCATTGCGAGTGACTGTCATCACAGACGTCCAATCCCTGAAAGAAATTCCAGATGCAAACCATCGATCGCCGCTACTTTCTAAAGGGGATGGGGATTTCCCTGTTTCTACCGCTGCTGGATGTGATGCAAGCTGCTCAGGAGGAAACAAACGGCCCGGCAAACAACCAGCGTAGAATGGTTCTGATCGACCAGGGATTCGGATTCCACGCCCCCAACCTGTTCCCCAAAAATGGGGGCATTAACTACGACACAACGCCTTATCTTGATGTGCTGAAAGACCTGCGTGACCATTTCACGCTGATATCAGGAACATCACACCCCGACGTGGACGGAGGACATCTCGCTTGCGTCTCATTCCTGACAGCGGCACCGAAGCCAACGAGTGTCAGTTTCAAAAACACGATCTCTGTTGACCAGGTTGCAGCCGAGCAGATCGGGAGTGCGACTCGCTTCGCTTCGTTGGCACTCGCGGTCGGCTCTGGTCGTGGCATCTGTTTCTCACGCGGCGGGGTCGAGATCCCACCCGAGTCACGACCATCGCGAATATTCTCTCGTCTGTTTCTCGAAGGGAGCCCCGCCGACAAAGAACGACAGACTCAGAAGATCAAGGACGGCCAGAGCGTCATGGACTCGGTTCTGGGCGAAGCCAAATCACTCCAGCGCCGTTTGGGAGCTCGCGACCGCGATAAACTGGATCAATACTTCACAGCCGTCCGTTCGGCCGAGGCCAAACTGGTGAAGGCGGAAGAATGGGCCAGAAAACCCAAACCACAAGTAAACGTCAAAGCGCCGCGAGACATTCCCAATCTGGCAGATGTTATTGGCAGAACGCGATTGATGTATGACATGATCCATCTGGCTCTCCAGACCGATTCGACCAGATTAATCACTCTGCACAGCCCTGGAGTCAACGCAGTTCCCCCCCTGGAAGGGATTACTCAGGACTACCACAATCTTTCCCATCATGGCCAGGATCCAGCCCGCCTTTCAGAGTTGAAGGTCATCGAGACAGCGCAGTTGAAACTGTTTGCGGAATTTCTCAGCAAGCTGCAAAGCACCGAAGAAAAGGATACGACGCTACTCGACCAGACGATCGTGATGCTGGGTTCCGAACTGGGAAATGCCAACAGCCACGACAACCGTAACCTGCCGGTGATCCTTGCCGGAGGGGGCTTCCGACACGGCCAATACCTTGCGTTCGATTCCCACAAGAATACGCCGCTGGCCAACCTCTACGTCTCAATGCTCCAGCAGCTCGGATTAGAAGTGGATAAGTTTGCCTCGAGCACGGGGCCCCTGTCAGGTCTGGAGCGCGCCTGAATACGGACATCTGAGCGTCCCGAAATCCAACGTGACTCCTGATTCCAATCCTACTCCGCAATCCGTACACCGAGTGAAGAAGGTGCTCGCTCCATCACAGGGACGGGAAACCGAGAGTAACACGATTGAGTCTCTCCAGCGGGCTGTCTCGCGTGATAGTACGGACGTCCTGCGTTTGATTTGATCACGTTCTGGAAGTGTCAACCCCGGTGGACGGTGTCCCGGAAAGCAACTTGTGCGGCAAGCTGCTGCAGCCGCGGCACAAAATGCCCGTGCCGTCAGGAATCGGCGAATTCCTCAAGCAGGACGGTGGAGCAGACGATTTCGAATATACGGATCGCATTCGATGTGACAATTGACAGGATCCTCAGCATCAATCGAGCAAGGCAAACCATGAGACGCGAATCATCACGCCGGATGGGGAAACTCAGCGTTCGTCGCGTTTTCGTCGGTGATGAGCGCCGTTCACCGAAGGGTGTTCGGATCCCGATTCGAGATGAGAATCCACATTGAGCGACTTCCAACATCACCAAATTTTGACGAACTCCTCATCCCCGTTCTTCGTGTAACGGGATCCGATTTGACACACCTCTGCATAGGGATCAACTGAAGCTTGTCAGGAAGTACAATCGAATTCCTCTCAATTTGTCCGCCGAGTGGAAAGCCGAATTTTTAGTCGTGAGATCTCGTAACATGTTGCTGGCTGCACTTGACGCTTCTATAATTCGGTTTCGATCTTGTTGAGTGAGCAGGGAGAGCTACGCCTCGTGTCCACGACTCCTCGGATATTAGTTTACGGTGCCAACGAAGACGCCGGACGTTCCCTTTGGGAATCCGTACGAACGGCCGACTCCCTGATCGGCAGCCACGACAACACCGGGTGGCTGACGAAATCTCCCGAGGGGGAATTTCAGGGCGCTCTGGTCCTGGGTGAGACACTTCAGCATCTCCCCACCATGATGGCTCTGGAGACCGTGGTAAAGCACCTGCCGGAAGGGGTTGCAGTTCTCGACCTCGATCTGAAAATTCAATGGTGTAATGACCGCTTTGCCGAGATGACGGGACGCAAGGGTAACGGTTCGCCTTCCCCTGTCGGTTTGACATTTGATGAGGCCTTCGCGACGCCCCATATCGTCGGTCCCGATTTTGCTCCCTTCCACAATGCACTCGGTTCAGGCATGACAGCCCGAACGAAGTATCGCATCGGGGAATCGACTTACATTGACGTTGTCGCCGCTCCGATCCTGCCTGAAGGGGGTATTGATCCGACTCTCGTCGTCGTGACTGTCCGCGACATCTCTCAAGAGCATCAGCAGGGCGAAAAGCTGACCGCCATCCACGAAGCAGGTCAGGACTTGGGGGATATCGCTCCTGAAGACCTGGTCTCAATGTCGGTCGATGCTCGCAAAATGCTGCTGCGAGAAAAAATCATCCTCCACACGAAGGACGTTCTCAAGTTTGAAACGATTGAAGTCCGCTTGCTGAACGAACGGACCAATCGGCTTGAACCGCTTCTGCATGTTGGCATCCTCTCTGAGGCGGCCGAACGTGAACTTTATGCACTGCCGACAGATAACGGCGTGACCGGCTATGTGGCCGCGACAGGCAACAGCTATCTGTGTCGCGATACATCTCACGACCCGCTTTACCTCACCGGAATCGACAACGCCAGCAGTTCGCTGACCGTGCCGATCAAACGTCACGATCGCGTCCTCGGTACGTTCAACGTCGAGAGTACACATGCGAACGCATTCACCGAGCAGGATCAGCAGTTCCTGGAACTCTTTTGCCGTGACTTGTCAGTCGCATTGAACACGCTGGAATTGCTCGTCTACGAGCGGGCGACAGTGGCCTCAGAAAGTTCAGCCGTCCTGTTGCGTGAGGCGGCTCGACCAGTTGATGAAATTCTGAACGACATTGCCTGGTTGAAGAACAAGTTCGTTGGTTTCGACCCTCAGGCGACCGAGCGGCTTCAGCGAATGCTGAAGCAGACCCGCACGATTCGTCAGTTGATCTTCGGCATCGGCGAGAAGGTGGCCCCGCAAGTCTCAGCGCCGATGGGAGGGGAAGCGTTTTCGAAACCGAAATTGCGCGGGAAGCGCGTTCTGATCGCCGATGCGGATGAGTCTGTTCGTGCAGCGGGTCATGAACTTCTGGCTAGGTTCGGTTGTGAAGTTGAGACAGCACACAACGGGGAAGAAGCGCTGCTGATGATCAAGAGCTTCAACTATGACGTTGTGCTGTACGATGCTGAAATGACCGACATCAATCTGATCGAGGCGCTCGAAAAAATTCGCGCCATTAACGCCACCATCCCCGTGGTCTTGATGAAGGGATTCGGTTACGACGGTGCTCACCGCATGGTGAAAGCACTGCTGATGGGCTTTAAACTGGCTCTCTATAAGCCGTTTCGTCTGGACCTGCTGCTGACCGAATTGGACAAGGCATTCTCCTCCACCGCTGAGACACCACCCGCCGGTTTAAGTTCATGAATACGAGTCGGATTTCCGAAACGCTAACTGTGAACCGCGATGAAACCAGATGCCTCTGCCACAGTTGTGTCACCGTTCGTTGATCTGTAGCGGTCGAGTGTTATACTTTTTTGAAACGGGAGCCGGAGTCGATCTTCTGCGGAAGTATTTTCGGCATGGAAAACTGATTGTGCAGCGTCCGTAACACTGCTTCCCCACCGTGCTCCTCAGCCCTTTCGTTGCTTCACCAGTGAGACCGTCAATGACTGCCGCTGTATCATCCTCCGCCTCAGAAAAAGAAATCGCTGCAGAAAAAGCGGCGACCCGTGGATTGAAGGGGATCATCGCCGCCGATACGAAAATCTGCGACGTGAATGGTGATGAGGGGAAACTTGTCTACTGCGGTTACAATATTCACGACCTCGCGAAAAACAGCTCCTTCGAAGAGACCGCTTACCTGCTCTTCAAGGGAGAACTGCCAACCTCACAGCAGCTGGCCGACTTCAATAAAGTTCTGGTCCATCATCGTGAAATTGAACCTCAGATTCTGACGTTCCTGAAGTCACTTCCCAAGCACACGCCCCCGATGGCCGCTCTACGGTCCGCCATCTCGATGTCAGGCGTTTACGATCCGACCGCCGAAGACAATTCTCCGAACGCCAATTTCGAAAAGGCGATTCGGTTAACTGCGGAAATGACGACGATCGTCGCCGCCATTCGGCGAATTCAGGCTGGTCTAGAGCCTGTCGCTCCGCGAGATGACTTGAGCCACGCCGCGAACTTCATGTACATGCTGAATGACAAGGTTCCATCAAAAGACGCCGAAAAAGCGATGGACCTGATCCTGATTCTGCACGCGGAACACGCGCTCAACGCCAGCACATTCGCGGCTCGTGTCATCGCCGCAACGTTGTCCGACATTTATTCCGCCGTGACTGGTGCCATTGGGGCACTCAAGGGGCCTCTGCACGGTGGGGCCAACACGGAAGTTCTGAAGACTCTTCAGGAAATCGGCGAAGTCGCAAATGTCGTCCCCTGGGTCGAAGCCGTTCGTGCCAAGAAGGGCAAGTTCATGGGCTTCGGACATGCGGTCTACAAGGTCGAAGACCCACGGGCGATTCACCTGAAGGATCTTTCCCGCCGTCTGGGCGTAGAGACCGGCGACACCAAGCTGTACGACATTTCGCTGGCCATGGAACAGGCAGTCAAAACGAGTATTCACAAGAACTGCAACGTCGACTTCTACTCTGCCAGCCTGCAGTCCTACATGGGGATTCCGGGCGACATGTTCACCTGCGTCTTCGCCGCGAGCCGCATCGTGGGCTGGTGTGCTCATATCCTTGAGCAACTCAGCGACAACAAGATCATTCGCCCTTCCTCCAACTACATTGGACCGGTCGAACGTGCCTATCGCTCAATTGACCAGCGCTAAATCTGAGAAACTCCGCGAGGGAAATTCTCGTCGGCGGATGTCACTCCTTCGCAGCATTCGGTAACAGGAAATGGGATGGTTTTTCATCCCATTTTTTTACGTCCCGAGAGCCTGAGCGGCCTCGTTCTCGAACGAATGCTCGCGGGGAGTGCAAGCTTTCACGAGGGAGCCTGAGAAAGACTGATCAGGTGCTGAAGTGCTCACTTCGATCAGAAATGGCTACCTCGCACAACGCAGGACTGGACAAACCGGGAAACCGGAAACGCGACACAGGTTGACCCTGCAGCGGTGTCGTACAACACTCTATGAAACAGGGTGCAAGCAAGATCTTGGTCCAGGTGCATATCGCGATGAAACACGAAACGGAAACCTCTGCTCCCAGCCTTCCTCCTTGCCCGGCTGAACCCGTTTGCCCTGCGTGTGGTGGCAAACTGTTCGAGATTCGAGCCAAGCTGCAGTGCTCCCGCTGCCACACCATCTGTGAGACCTGTTGCGAAGGCGGACGAGGCTGAACTTCGGAGGTCGATAGCTGGAGGAGAGTTCGGTGAACTCCGCGTCCCTTTTCGCCCTCAGCACCTGTCACATCGATCCCGTTTCGGCTCAAGCCTTGAGCCCGACCAAGGCCTTATTTCCAGCAAGATCACTCCACACCCGACAGGTCTGTGGGGCACACCCGACAGACCTGTTCGAGCAGTCTCCCTCGCGCGATCTAGCCAATCTACGGAGGAAGCCGTGGCGAGGATGAGGCAGACCGCTGGGAAGCACTTTATCTCGGGACTCGGAGTGATTCGCCGAGTCTCATGGAATTTCAGTGCAACTTCGCTAAATTGACGCCGGGTCATCCCACCGATATGTTGTCGTCGAAATCCGTGAGCCCACAACTGCTAGTGGCACGCGAGGCAAACCCGACACAAATCAGGCGGACTGAAATGTCCTCCATCCGATCCTTAGACGATTGCGTAGTGCGCCGTACATGAACCCGCCAAGCCTTTGTGAATGCTGCCAGCATCGGCGAGTGGTCCACTCGGGCAGGGGCTCCCGGTTTTTGATGTGCCAGATTGGATTGATGAATCGGCGATGGGCGAAGTATCCGATGCAACCGGTGCACTCTTGTCGTGAATTCCAGAACGGGTTCTTCAGTGAGGAATCAGCGACTGAACCTGACCAAGGTCAACCCGGCGACGCAGGTGAAGAGTAGTACCCGAATGCGCGATAAGTGCATCGGGGTTCGGGGTTCGGGGTTCGGGGTTCGGGGCGAGCAACTGGTTTGCTCGGGTGATTTCAAACTCGTCAGTGTGACCGTAAATATGGGAATGGCAAAGTATGGCTCGGTTAGTCATCGGAATCACCGGTCCGATCGGTAGCGGGGTCTCGACCGTCGCAGATGCATTTGAAGCCCATGGGTTCAAGAAGTTCCGCATCTCGGATGTGATCCGACAGGAAAAAGCGCGCCGACTGGCTGAAGGGACTTATGACAAGCGCCATATGCTCCAGGATATCGGTAACGAATTTCGCGCGCAGGATCCCTCGTACTGGGTGAAGCAGACACTGAAAGTGAATGGCATTCTGCACGAAGGGGAAGTCCGCGACCGGACAAGCGATCTGGTCATTGACAGCATTCGAAATCTGCAGGAAGCCAAAGAGCTGATGCACCGGTTCGCACCGAACTTTTTCCTGATCGCCGTTCAGGCGAGTAAGGAGACGCGATGGAACCGGCTGATGGCCGAATATCAGGGGGACCAGGCCGACTTCGATCGAGACGATGCGCGCGATACTGACGAGGAACTTGACCATGGCCAGCAGGTTGACCGGTGCGTCCAGTTTGCTGACTACGTCGTCCTGAACGAAGACGACAAAGGGGGTGCTTCGGCACGCGAGAAAGCAGTCTGGAGCGAGATCCGTTCTGACGTCGACCTGATGCGGGCAGCTCACGAATACAGGTCCGGTGGAACCGGACGCGCCGCGACGTCGAGCGAAGTTGCAATGGCAATCGCATACGCCCAGTCGCATCAGTCCGCCTGCCTGAAACGCTTCGTCGGGGCGGCCATCGTCGGCGAGAACGGAATGACGCTGGCGGTGGGCTACAATGAAAATCCAACTCCGATGATGCCCTGCAAAAGCCAGTACGGCTTTTGTTACAAAGATTCGGAAATGGAAAAGAGCCTCGATTCGCGGCGCAATGTACATTGCCCTAAATGTGGCACACTCCATCCGGTGATCGAAAAGCCATATCGATGTTCGAATTGCCTTGAGAATTTGAAGCTGTCGTTCTTTCCCAGTCGCAACATGGAAATCTGTACGGCGATTCACGCCGAGGAGCGTGCCATCCGGTCATTGGGATCTCACTCCGCCAAAGGAGCGACCCTGTACTGCACGACCTTTCCCTGCTTTCAGTGTGCACGATACATCGTCGATGCAGGGATCCGAAAAGTGGTCTATGTGGAAGCCTACCCGGTCAAGCAATCGCTCGATTTCCTGCGAGCGAACCATGTCACGGTGAAGCCGTTTCACGGCTTCAAGGCTCGGGCATTCAACCTGGTCTTCCGACAAATCTCCTAGGCAGGTTCATTCTCTGCAACCAGCTTCAGTTGCTTCAGCCCCTCCTGGAACTGGCTGCCAATCATGGCATCCATGCCGATGATCAAATCTATGATCTTGGTAATGAAGTTCAATCTCCCCTGCATTGTCCAGGTCACTTTTGTCCCCTGGGCATCCGGCTGGAACTGAAAATCAACGTCGTTGGTGCCGCAGTGTGGCTTCAGCATTTCGAGTTTGAACCGGATCAGTTCGTTCGGACGGCTCTCCACAATCGTGTTGCTGCCTGTTCCAATCTGATGATTTCCTTCCCACCGATAGACAGCGCCGACCCCCGCCTCGGGCCCCTCGAAGACCCGTTTCATGGCCGGATCCGCATTTTCAAAGGGTGACCACTTTTGCCAACGCTGCATCACGTTAACGTGGTCGAAAACAGTCCCGGGCGACGCGTTGACGCTGATCGAGCGTGAGACCCGATAAGTCGACGGCCGCAGCGCGACGACAACCAGAAACACCGCCAGCATGGCCGCGACGGCAAGGATGATATTGGTAACCATAGAAGTTCGTTCCTCAAAAACCTGGGCTCTGCAACGGAGAGCCCCTCGAAGACTTGCCGCGGGCGGATATACACTTCGTCCCTCTCCCGACCAGAAATCTCTACGCGGGATGCGCTCACTGCTCTGTCAGCTCGATGGTGCGGAGCCTGTCGCGCGGACGAACTTTCCCTTGGACTATGAATTCCCCAGAGCTATGCCTCGATGGGAATCCAGATATCTGTCCCACCGAACCCCGTCTCGGCGTTGAAATCTTGGGAGTAACATTCCACGCACGGCGCTTTGCGGATTTTCAGTCCAGAATCGGGAACCCATTTGCACCAGATTCGGTCGTACGTCTCCTCAAGCCGAGAGACATGGTCACGATGTGTAAAAACGGCGTAGCGACCGGCGGGCAGGGTCACTTGTGAAAAGTCCCCGGTGTCCTGCGTCTCAGGATCGACCTCAACACCGCACAGATAATCGAAATCGCCGTTCTCCTTACAGTTCCAGGTGACGCCATAAGTGCACCCGTCGATCGCACCGGGAACCTTGCCCATGTCCGGTACGAACGTGTGCCATTGATCGGGAATTTGATGCTTCGACTGCAGATTGTGAACCTGCTTCAGCCCGGCGACGTGGATTTCCCGGCCCTCCTCGAATCGATCCAGATTCAGGTCGAGCACCTTGGCGCGGAGCGTCGCTTCCTGCTCGCGAAGTTCCGGTGTGAAGGACTCACCAAAGTCCTCGGCCTCAAAGACGGGACGGATCTCAATTTCCGAATCGGTGAGCATGGGATTGGGGCATCGTTTCACCCATTCGATCGCCTCTTCCATGGATTTCACGCGCCACATCCAGAACCCTGCGACTAACTCATTCGTCTCTGCAAAAGGACCATCGATGACAGAACGTTTGGTGCCGGAAAAGCGAACGCGGACCCCCTTTGAACTTGGGTGGAGGCCCTCACCGGAAAGCATGATTCCCGCTTTGACCAGATCTTCATTGTATCGCCCCATGTCTGCGAGAAGTTTCTCATCGGGCATGACGGCGGCCTCTGAGTCCTTTGTTGCTTTTACCATCACAATCACCTTCATTGATAATCTCCTTGGCAATTCAAGTTCGCAGGGCACACGGATTCAGAGTAGAACATCGACCAGACAACGGAGCCGACCTCTCTCGGCTTCCGCGTGATCAAGGCACCACGAGTTGGTTTAAGAAATGTGGGAATCGAGGGACGTGAGCAAGCCCCTCTCCGGAACAACGCGCTGGAGTCGCGGCTCATCGGTCTTTGCATGACAGCAAAGTGCCTGTGCCGCGTCCAAAAGGCTTTCAGCAATTCCCGCGTTCAGACCGGGCCGGGTAAACCATCGAGTTGTCGTAACGGGCGAATTTCGACCGTCGCGATTCTGGCACCCGGATGCTGGGCTGCCACGGCAATCGCCTCATCCAGATTCTCAACCTCGATCAGGTAATAACCACCCAGGACTTCACTTGTCTCAGCGAACGGACCGTCTGTCACCGTTCGAACCCCATCGCGGACCCGTACACATTTCGCTGTCGCCACGGGTTGGAGTGGCGAAGCATCAATGTACTGACCGCGATCGTTCAGTTTATGGGTCAGCTGAACCGCCTCGTTCATCGCGGCTTTTAAGGCGTCCTCGCCTTTTTGCCTCCAAAGATCATCGTCGTCGTAGCACAGCAACATGTATTTCATCGAAGGAATTCCTGCACGTGGGTTGCTCACTCGTGAACTTAGTCGACGAAGACTGGCAGCTTCGACAAAAAATTATTTCGAATTACCCACCTGTCGACCGGGAAGTCCCTCCAGCTCATGGACCGGCCGTACCTCGACAGTCCCTTTCCTCGCCGCAGGTAACCGAGCTGCAATTTCGACCGCTTCGTCGATGTCTTTCGCTTCGATCATGAAGAAACCACCCAGTTGTTCCCGAGTTTCGGCGAAGGGCCCATCGGTCAGCGATCGTTTGCCATCGCGAACTCGTACACTGGTCGCCATGGACACTGGCAGAAGTGGCGACGCGGCGAGGAACTTCCCCTCTTTGTGGAGCGCATTGGCGATCTGGGTCGATTCCTGAAAACATTTTTCTCGTTCATCCTCGGCCCAGCAGCCTTCTTCCGAGTAAATCAGCAGCATAAATCGCACGATGGCAGCCTTTCGCATTTGAGGAATGGGAAAATCACGAAACGAATTTGCGTGAATCGATCATCACGTCTCTGTCTGCAGATTAGTCGACTGACGATTTGAACAATCGACAGTTTGTCGTTTGAAGTCAGGAATCGAGTTCGCGAAGCCGTTTTTCGATGAATCGTCGCTCTGGTTCCTGAGAGACCAGCTTGAGGGCCGATTCATAGGAACTTCTTGCCTCCACCTTCTGCCCCAACCGACGATAGAGGTCGGCCTGGGCCGCATGTAAGAGGTGGTACCTCGCGAGTTGCCCGCGTTCGAGTATCACGTTGATGAGTTCGATACCTGCTTGTGGCCCGTCTCGCATCGCGACGGCAACCGCTCGGTTCAGTTCGACGATCGGCGAAGGCTCTGCCCGAAGGAGTAAGTCGTACAGCGCGACGATCTTCGCCCAGTCTGTCGATGTGGTGTCCGCAGCCGAGGTGTGAACGGCCGCGATCGCGGCCTGAATGGCATGGACGCCCAGCATCGGGGCAGCAAATGCCTGCTCGGCCAGCCGGTGACCTTCCTCAATCTGTGGCCAGTTCCACAGACTGCGATCCTGATCCTCAAGCAGGATCAGATCGCCATTTTCTGCCGTACGAGCCTTACGCCGCGAGTCATGAAGCAGCATCAGTGCCACGAGGCCGATCACCTCGGGATCCGGCAACAACTGCATCAGCAGCCGACCAAGTCGAATTGCTTCTCCCGAGAGATCGGCTCGCGTCAGCGATTCACCCGAGGAAGCCGAATATCCCTCATTGAAGACGAGATAGATCACGGCCAGAACCGAGTCCAATCGAGCCGGCAGGTCCTCCATCGAAGGGACTTGATAGGGAATCCTGGCATCGCGAATCTTCGCTTTACCACGCACGATTCGCTGAGCGATGGTGGATGGCGTCGTCAGAAACGCGGTGGCAATGGCTTCCGTGGTCAGACCACAGACTTCACGCAGGGTCAGCGCAATTTGAGTACTCGACGACAGGGCCGGGTGGCAGCAGGTAAAGATCAGCCGCAATCGGTCATCTTCCACACCTCCGCCGTCGACATCCTCTTCTATCTCCGCAGCGGCTTCCGGTTTGACCGCCAGCTTGGGGAGTGACGCGTCAAACCGCGAGCGACGTCGAATGACGTCAATCGCCTTGAATCGTCCCGCAGATACCAGCCAGGCACGGGGATTATTGGGGATACCGTCACGTCCCCACTGCTCGACCGCTGAAGCGAATGCATCGTGCATGGCTTCTTCTGCGAGATCAAATTCGCCCACCAGCCGGATCAGCGTCGCCAGAACGCGACGCGACTCGACCCGGTAGATTTCTTCGACCTTCCTTCGTACCAGTTGGATATCACTGTGTTCCATCGTTGACCCGAAAGAGATGGTGACATACGAACTGGTTCAAGTCGCCTGACCCGCGAGATTTCCGAACGGACTCCCGACGGGCGTCATTCGGTCGACGGTACCGCACCGGCAGCCTTTTTGTAGACCACCCCCGCGTCGACGAGTTGAAAGCCAGCGGACTTGATTACGGCGATCGCCGCAGTATCCGTTTCTTTCGCGTGGGCCTCGGCAAGTTGAATCATTTCATCACGGACCCTGCGACAGACTTCATCGAGCAGAAGCTGGCCGTACCCTTTGCGTCGCTGATGTTCTGAGACGTGCAGTCCCGTGATCCCAATCGCCCGCATCTTCCAACTGGTTGTGTACATATCCAGGCCGACGACACAAACTCGGGCGAGCAGCGATCCTCCCGCCTTGGGCATCAATCCCAGTTGCATAGAGTCGAGTCGCCCCTGGCGTGTCGACCACCACCAGTCTTTCGGTTCGTAGGCCGTTGCCGCGGCGAGCTTCGACTGTCGCTTCGCATTCAACATGCGAACGCACATGATTTCGGGGCCCCCCGGGCCCAACTTACGCTGAAAGACCAGGTGCCGCTCAAAGGGGACGTATCCCATCGAGTGAAAGAAAGGTGCCGCGGCGGGATCCGATTCCAGAAATCCAGCTGGTTGACTTCCGCCGTACAGGCCTGCGTAGAAAGGATCGTTTGGGTCGGCACCCCCTCCGTAGATCGTTTCCGCTCCGGCTTCCCGCAGGAACTCTTCAGCCCGTCGGATCAGTTCCCTGCCGATCCCCTGTCGCCGATATTGCGGATCGACGATCACGGCGCAGATGACTCCTGTCTTTCTGCACAATCGCGACTTGGTTTCGTCTGCCCCGAAGCCCACATGGACGAAGCCGACAAGATGTCTGTTGTCTGTTGTGGCCACGATCAGGCCTGCAGGGTCGAAGTAGGTCTGAGCAATGACGAGGCCGTCGAACTCATCACAACTGATCCCCGTTGCCGCGCCACGTCCCAATCCAGACTCGTTCCACAACCGCAAAATCTGCGGTGGATCAAAGTTTCGAAACTGGCGGTAAGCCACCACGACCATGTTACCTTTTTTGCAAAAGAAACCCGGTGTCGATCGACACCGGGTCTCTGCAATGTGACACGCCACTGCCGTCAGCGACGTTTAACTTTTTCCACGGCCGCGACAATCGCTTCCGCAGTTAATCCGTACTTTTGCAAAAGCCCCTGCGGGTCGCCACTCTCGGCATAGCGATCCCCCAGATTGACAAATTCTATGGGAACGGGACGGGTTCGTGCGACCGTCGCTGCAACAGCGGCCCCCAATCCTCCCGTCATCAAGTGCTCTTCCGCGACGACAATTCGACCCGTTTCTTCGGCCGCTCGCAAGATCGTCGCTTCGTCCAGCGGTTTGACTGTATGCATGTCGACGACTCGTGCGCTGGTCCCACCCTTTGCAAGCTGTGCCGCCGCATCAAGAGCAACACCCACCATGAGTCCATTGGCGATGATCGTAACGTCGTCCCCCTCTTTCACTGTGTTGGCCTTCCCGATCACAAACGGGGAGTCAGCCTGATAGATCTCGGGAAGTTCGATCCGCCCGCAACGCAGGTAAACCGGCCCGACATGCTCAAGCATCGCCCGAGTCGCCTTTCGGGTCGAAGTCGCATCGGCGGGGACGATGACGGTCATGCCGGGAAGCGAACAGGCCAGACTTACATCCTCGATCCCCATCTGCGAAGCACCATCTTCGCCGATCGAAATTCCTGCGTGCGACCCCACCAGTTTGACATTCACTTCCGGATACGCGACGCACATCCGAATCTGGTCAAATGCATTGGCCAGCAGAAACACCGCAAAGCTGCTGACGACCGGGATCTTGCCGGCAGAGGCCAACCCGCTGGCTACACCCACCATGTTGGATTCCGCAATTCCCACATTGAACGCTCGATCGGGGAATGCTTTGGCAAAGACTTCCGTCCGGGTTGAATTCCCGACATCGCCGTCGACGGTGACAAACTTGGGAAACTCGTTCCCAAGCTCCTTCAGCGCAGCGCCAAAAGCATCTCGGGACGCCTTTCCCAGCTTCAGACCTGCGGCTTCGCCAATTGCCATCGTCAGTTTCCGCCCTTCACTTGTTGGGTCAATCTGATCACGCGTTCGAACGTCATGGTCAGATGCATCCATCGTTCACGATGAATGCCTTCGCCAGCTCACGTCAATCCCGATGGATGCTCCTTTGATGCCATGACATTTTTTTAGTTCAGCTTGTTCTCGCTCAGCTCAACAGTGAAAGGGCCTGCTGAGCCAGCTCATGCGAGAGTGGTTTTCCATGATAGTTCAGGTCTCCTGCCGCTTCGAGTATCGGCAGGATTCCGAATCCTTTTTTCGTTTGAGAAATGATGGCTGTCGGCCGGTCCGTTACAGACTTCACTGTCTCGAGGGCGCTGACGACGGATTCCATCGAGTTTCCATCGATTACTTGTGTGTGCCAGCCGAACGCTTCGAACTTGGGAGCGAACGGCTTGAGATCCAGTACGTCCTTTGTCGAGCCTGTCTGCTGGAAACCGTTCTGGTCCACAATCGCAGTCAGGTTTGACAGCCGATACTTCTCGGCAGACGCGACCGCTTCCCAGACTTGCCCTTCGCCCATCTCTCCATCACCCAGCATCACGTATGTATGAGCGTCGATTCCATCGAGACGACAGCCCAGCGCATGGCCCACCCCCAGTGAGAGCCCCTGCCCCAGTGAACCAGTCGAGGCTTCCATGGTCTCCAGACGTTTCATATTGGGATGCCCCTCGAAGGGACTCCCCAGCTTTCGCAGCGTCCGAATTTCGTCGACGGAGTAATAGCCTGCCTGACAGAGCGCCGAGTACAGAACAGGAACCGCGTGTCCTTTGCTGAGAATGAATCGGTCCCTGAGCGGGTCTCGAGGATTCTCTTTGTGATGTCGCAGGAAGCCGCCGAAGTACAGGGCGGTGACGACTTCAACTGCAGAAAGACTGCTGGTCGGATGGCCACTTCCCGCTTCCGTGGTGATCGTGATGATCAGCCGCCGGATGGCTTTCGCCGTCTCCTTCAGCCGTTCGATCTCCATGCCTGTCGCGTTGGCCACGGTTGATTTCCTTACGTGCGAGCCAGAAGATGAGCCACTGGTTACGTTCCCTCGTAAAGCAGATCGGTCAGAAATTTTTTCTGCGAGATGTCTTCGTATGCTACCGCCCCCTTGCAGGTGCGGCAAGGATGTCGGAGGCGGTTCCCTCCCCTGTCTCTGACTCGTTGTGATGCAGTCGGCAGCGACATCAACCACACTTCACGAGCCGTCAAACAAAGCAGGTTTCATTGATGCTGATTGGTATCTTCGCGGATAGCCACGACCACCTGGACCACATTCGCCGAGCGGTCGAGGTCTTCAACGAAGCCGACTGTCAGCTGGTCGTATTCGCAGGAGATCTCGTTTCCTCTTTCGCGGTTCCTCCGTTACGCCAATTGAAATGCAAAATCGTCGGATGTTTCGGTGACAATGAAGGAAACAAGACCGGAGTCACGGCCGGAATGCGGATCGTCGGTACCATCGGAGAACCTCCATTCGGTTTCAAGACTCCCGATGGACGTCGCATCCTCGTGACTCATATGGATCGATCACTGCGCGGTGTCGAAGGAGACTTCGATGTCGCGATTTATGCACATACTCACAAACCAAGCATCACCCGCGATGAGCAGGGACGGCTGTTTATCAACCCGGGAGAAACGAGCGGATGGTCCTACGGCAAACCAACCGTCGCATTGCTGGAGACCACGACCATGGAAGCCCAGATCGTTCCGCTGAAAGGAACCAGGGACTGAGTTCTTCCCAGCAGTTTGCGAGTGCTGCGGCCATTCCGCTTGCGAGTCGCTTAAACGATTTGGCAAATTGAGATTCGCAGCGGTTTGAGTCGCTCTTACATTACTTCGCCGGATTGCGCACTGATGTCGGCTTTCATCAGCGGGCGATATCCAGGGGTTGGGGGCCAGCCTCATTCAATTGGACTGCTGACCCGCCGAAAGTTCCGGTGGTTCATCCGTCGGTAACGGTAGGGCCCCCGCTGCAGGCTTACCATGCCCTGCTTTGATATAGGCAGCACGCTGGCGAGCATAGTCAGCAGCCGTCAGATCCTCTGTCGTCCCAGATGAGTTCGACGCATCCTGTTGAGATTCTGCAAAGTACCGCTTGAGATAGTTCACACACCACCCGCACCCCGTTCCCGCTCCGCCGCACTCACTGATCTGGCTGGCACGACGGGGCCGGTGCACGCGGATGAAATTCAGAATCTTCCGCTTGGAGATATGGAAGCAATAGCAAATCGTGTCATCAAGCTGCATGAGTCGTCCAGCGTCATCAGGATCACCGCACGGGGCGGTCGAGGTTTGCTGAATGATAGCAGTCAGCGTGGTCAACGACAGTCGTCATTCCGTCAAATCCCGGATTCGCCGAGATCAGCGATGATTTGCCATCCTTCTCCGGCAGCAAGCGAATCGCCTTGCGAAGGGCGGAGAGCAGTCCATCAGTTGTCCGGAGAAAATGGATCCCAAGTTGCAACGGTGGGGCTTCTGAAATCGCAATCGAGGCTTCCAATTCTGCTGCACCGGTTGACGCGATGGGATACTCGACGGCAGGATATGCCTTCTTCCGATCTACCCCCGTTGCACCAGGAGATTTCCCGAGATGTTGCAGTTTGCCTTGGCATTGCTTCTCGCTAGTCAGACTGACGAGAAATTGTTTGTCGCAACGCCGTTGACCCAGCCAAACGAGTTCACCCCCGGCATCGAAGGCCCTCAGTGTGACCGTGACGGCAACATCTATGTCGTGAATTTCGAAAAGCAGCAGACCATCGGCAAAGTGACACCTCAGGGCAAAGCCGAACTCTTCGTCACGCTGCCGGGCAAGAGCACCGGAAACGGCATCGTTTTTAATCAACAGGGAACAATGTTCGTCGCGGACTACGTCGAACACAATGTCCTGAAAATCGATATGGCGACAGGCAAGATCGACGTCTTCGCTCACAATGATCAAATGAACCAACCGAATGATCTGGCGATCCACCCGAACGGAACACTCTACGCCAGCGATCCCAATTGGGATCAGGGGACCGGCCAGCTCTGGAAGATCGACACAAAGGGCAAAACAGAGCGTCTTGCGGAAGGAATGGGAACGACGAATGGGATCGAAGTCAGCCCCGACGGAAAGACCCTGCACCTTTGTGAAACCGCAAAAGTGGATGGGGAAACTCATCGAAATGTCTGGTCATTCCCGATCAACGCAGACGGGTCTGTGGGCGAGAAAAAGCTGATTCACCGATTTCCCGACTTTGGATTCGATGGGATGCGCTGCGATATTGACGGAAACCTCTATATTACACGCCACGGCAAAGGGACCGTTGCGGTACTGACTCCGACTGGCAAGCTCCTTCGCGAAATCGATGTGCTCGGAAATAAACCGAGCAACCTCTGCTTCGGTGGTCCTGACGGTCGCACCGTCTACGTCACGGAAGTCGAGCATACGCGGCTGGTCCAGTTCCGTGCCGATAAACCGGGACTCGCCTGGAAACGCTGGAATCCCGGAAAGTGACATGCGTCATTTTCCACATCCTGATCTATCACCTGGAAACTTCAACGAAGGATCAACGCACCGATGACGCCTCAAGAAACTGCCGAAAAGCTGGGTCTGACTTTCAATAAGATCGAACCAGGCTACCTGAACCTGTGCGTTCGCTCGGGTAACCTGCTCATCACCTCAGGGCACGTCAGCGATCTGAAAGGAAAGCTGGGAGCAGGAGTCACCGTTGAACAGGGCTACCAGGCAGCGCGAGACTGCGCGATCAAGATCCTGAGGTCCGTCCACAACGAATTTGGCACCCTGAACGGACTGCGCGTCCTGAAGGTGCTCGGCTGCGTCAACTCGACGCTGGAATTCCACGAGCAGCACCTCGTGATCAACGGAACGTCAGACCTGCTGCACGAAATCTTCGGCAAGACAACCGACGGCTACCATGCCCGTAGCGCACTGGGCTTTGCCCAGCTCCCTACGAATGCCGCCGTCGAAGTCGAAGCAATCTTCGAAATCAAGTGATTCCGGAAGCCGCCGCCAGCTGAGAGATCAGTCCGCTCCCCTTTGGCGATCAGCCTGGAGAGCGGACTTTTTTCTGCGCGCATTGACTGTGGCAGACGCATGAGAGTGATAAGAGTGAATTGCCGCAGCGGCCTGATTCATCCCCCTATCGAAAATCGGCGAACAGGGAATCCGGCTCGCTGAAACGGGCATTCACCGCGATAGCAAAGCCTGTTTTGAGTGATCCAGATCCCACACACTCAAATTGCTGGACACCCATCGGCAGCGTGTGAATTCTCGTAGTGCTACAGCCGGTGTTTGGCCTGTTCACTCGCACGCTTGAGGATCGAGCGTTCGCGTTCGGTGAGACTCTCTGATCCCTGTTCGTGAATCTTGGCAAGGATCGCATCAACCTGTTCGTCGAGCCCCGAAGTCGAAACTTCCGGATGAAACACTTTGAGATTCCGGGACGTCGTCGCTCGGCGTAGCGAGCGTTTCAATCTGCCGAAATCGAATACATCGGCAATGCCTTCGAGTCGCCAGTTTTGCTGTCGATAGAGATACCCGAATGCAGCTCCCCACAACTCGGACATGTAAGCAACCCGGGTCCAGGGTCCTTCGCCCTTGAAGGCCTGCAGAATTTGAAACACGTCGACGACCACGTAGATCAGCAGCAGAACGCGTATCTGGATTGGTATCAGGCCGAAGAACAGCAACTCCCTGCGAGGAAAATGCGTGGCGTAAAGTGCCAGCATCGCCAGCACAGGCGCATTCGCCCCTATGAGGGGCTGCGGCAGGTACAACTTGAGGCTGAACGCCGCGAAGATCAGGGCGCAAAAGGCAGCGGACGCGAGATAAAACCACAAGAACTCGCGGGATCCGTACATGCGCTCCAGACTGGAACCCAGATACCACAACGCGATCATGTTAAAGACAATCGCGAACGGTGCGTTACGCGGATGACAGAAGACATACGTCACCGCCCGCCAGATTTGCCCGTGAAGTAACTTATCCGGCTCCAGCAGCAGCCATTCTTCAGCATACGACTTCGTCACGGCGAACATCGCCTGAGCAACGGGCTCGACCGAGGACCGCAAAGATGCCACCGCGACGCGTGGAACCGCTGAATCATCCAGACTTACGTCATGAGTGAAAATCGTCTGCGCAAAAAACAGACCTACGCTCACGATGATCAACCATTTTGTGGTTGGAACATCATGCCCCCACGAGGGAAGTCCCGAGCCGATTTCATCGCGCATGTAGTCGCGGTTATTAGAGCCCATCGTCCGTGTAGACCTCTTTAATCGCTTTTAATTCACTTCGCCTGCGACAACTCGCTTTTGGTTCCGGGTTGCGGCAGTCGATTTGTCAGTTCGGTATTTTCCACCAGGATCCGATCAATGTCGTCTTTGACGCTTCGAACCTTACGACGAAGATCGTCAATCTTAAGCAGCAGTTCGTTCCGTTCCTCTTCCGTACGTTCCATGGCTGCGACGAGCCCTTCCCGGTATTCCGGTTCAAGCTGATCTCCGCCAGCAAGCTCTTCGCCTCCAAGCAGCTCTGCTTCTCGCAGCTTGAGCTTGTTGTTGGCTTCCACGAGAAGTTGTTCCTGCCCCTTCAGCGTCAGCATCCGATCGCCGAGTGTTTCCTCGAGCTTCAGGATCGTCGTGAGCTGCTTGTCAAAGTTTTCGGTGTAGCCGGGTGGGACCAGGTTTCGCCAGCGCCAGTTTCCGGCCTTGCCCCAGGTCGCCACTTCGGCGGGTGTGGCGCGCCAGTTTGGCTTGAGCACAGACCCGTTCTGCTGGATTTCCGCCGGCACAAATGAGCCGCGATAGACCGACGTTCCATCGGGCAGCAGCTCAAACCCGTGCAGTTGCAAACCCTCACGGACTCCGGCGGCAGATCCGACATTCACCTGCACTGCGCCATCGGGACTGACCACATTCGTCTGCACGATCGGCCAGAAATTGCCCCACAGGTCGCGCGAGCGGAAGATGTCCTTCTGCAGCGAGTCGATCTGAGCTTCGAGCGTCTCAATCTTGGGTTGAGTCTCGTTAAACTTATTCTTTGCGGCCAGGGTTTTCGCCGTCCAGCTGTTGCGAACCTCGACAAGCTTGGCAGTGAGGATCGAAGCGGCGATGGCCGCAATGACCACCAGAAATGCGAAGACTTTGCCAAGCGTATTCATTATGAGATCCTTGTCGCAAACGCAGTCTGGGTGTTTCTCTTCGGGCGTCGCTGACTCAACGCAACTTCAATTCATCGGGAGGACCAGCGGAAGCGGAGACGTCGTTGTTAGCTTCAGGTCGTCGCTCGCGCTCGTACATCCGCCGCACTGTTCATTCTTGAAAAACCATGCTGGTAAAATATCGACGCGATGTCAGCCAGGACGACAGCAGATTCTCTCAAGTATTTACGAACCGCTCTTCCACCGATTGTTTGTGATGATTTTCTGCGCCTGAAACGACTTTTACGCTGGCAAAACTCCTTTCTCGGCCTTCCTCCGGTGAGCCTTTCACCGGCACAATCGATACGACTGATACGCCCTCCATGACTTGAACGAAACACCTGCTTGCTCAATTGATCATAGGAGTCGATCAAGTGGGTGGTCAAGGAGAATCCCGCGTGTGAATTGCCTTTGACAGTGAGTCAGCACACAATCGAAGTGCTTGATGTATCCGCCTCCTTTCCCACCTCAACTGAGAGACCTTCCGTTGAACGCGCCAGAACCCCACTCTGCCTCGACTCGAACGATTGAAGACTCACTCCAGGATAGCACTTCGACAAGCAGCACCAGCTTTGGCCAGTGGATGGCCCTGATCGCTGCGCTACTGGGTTGGATGTTTGACGGAGCGGAAATGGGCGTGTTCTCGATGGTGGGCCGTGCCGCCATCCAGGATCTGCTTGGGATCTCCCAACCCTCCCCCGAATCGGAACAAAAGGTTGGACTTTACTTCAGTTTGGTCATCGCGGTATTTCTTGTGGGTGCCGCAACGGGCGGCGTCCTGTTCGGCTGGCTGGGAGACCGAATTGGACGTGTCCGGGCCATGAGCCTCAGCGTGTTAACATATGCGCTCTTTACTGGTCTTTGCGGGTTTGCTCAGACGCCTATCCAGTTGGGAATCTTGCGATTTATTGCCGCGCTGGGAATGGGGGGCGAATGGTCCCTCGGCGTCGCACTCGTGATGGAAGTCTGGCCAAATCGCTCGCGTGCGTTAATGGCAGGCTTAATCGGAGCAGCAGCAAATGCCGGCTACCTGCTCGTGGGAATCATCGGGATCGGCTTAGCCGCAGTCCTGACTCAGTGTGAGTCATTACTCGCCTCGACCGGACTTCCTGAATCCACGGTGAGTATGCTTGTCGCCAATAAAGGCTGGCGGCTGATGATGATGCTGGGAACACTTCCAGCCGGACTGACATTTTTCTTTCGCCTCTTCGTGCCAGAATCGACGAAGTGGGAACGCGAGCATGACCGCGGTTCCACATCAAACTGGGTGGCGTCTGACCTGGTCGGCGTACTGGTGGGAGCAATCGGTCCTGGTCTGATTGTCTGGGTCTGGGCCGACGAACGAATCAACACGACGTGGCGTCTGGCAGGCACATTCATGGGACTGGTCATTGCCACCTTGGGATATATCTACCCGGTCGTACGATTCCTTCAGCGAACCTATGCGAACTCGAGCGACGCAGCCAACCAGACGAGCCAGACGATTCGCCGGATGCTGCTCGGAGCCTGCTTAAGCGGAATCGCACTGATTGGCACCTGGGGTTCCACACAGTGGGCCATGTCCTGGGCCGGTCAATTAACTCAGAACGTCAAACCAGTCGACGCGACAGGAACACGAGGGGCTGATGAGCAGGCAATGGCTGCAACCGCGGCGAAGCCGTCGTGGATTCATGAGACTATCACTAGAAACCCCCGTGAATATACGCAGATTGTTACTGCAGTGGGGGCGATCATCGGTACAATCCTGGCCGCCATGCTGGGCGACTGGGTCGGTCGCCGCATCGCGTACTGTGCTCTGTGCTTCGTGTCGATGGCATCCGTGCTGTGGTTCTACCAGTTTCATTCTCAATTCGACGCCGAGTTTCTCTTTGCTGCGTTCCTGTTGGGAACGTTTACAGCCTCATTCTATGGATGGTTGCCACTGTATCTTCCAGAACTTTACACAACGAATGTACGAGCGACGGGACAAGGCTTCAGCTTCAATTTTGGCCGTATCCTGGCAGCCATCGGCACACTTCAGATTGGTTCGCTGCTGGCTTTTGTAAATCGCTACGAAACGTTTGCCGGGTTGAAAGGTGGATATCCGGTCGCCTGCAGTGTGGTCTGCTTCGTCTACGTGATTGGGATGACCCTGATCTGGGTGGCGCCAGAAACCAAGGGGAAAGCACTGCCCGAATAAGCCACAGACAAGTCAGTCGATCACTCCTGCAGCACACTCATGGAAGACGGGTCGTGCGTGTCTGCGGCGATGGCGAATGAAGGCACAACTCACCAATCTACAAGCAATTGCATCGCCGAATAACGGCCTTCAGACAGAATGAGCCGCACTAAGACAAACCGCCTGACACAGCAAATTGCATCACTTCTACATTAACAAGATGACAGCATAAACTAGATTCTTGTCACTCATACGTCATGACTTATCTAACATTCACAATATGACCCGTAATCATACTTGCGTAAGAGAGCTAGCGACCGCTAAGACTCGCAAACCGATGAGCTTCCTGACATGATGGCTTGCGAGTTTTGAGCGAAGTGACCCGCGCGGATCGGCTCTGCAGATTCATGCTGCGAAGCAACCCCAAGCCTTGGGGCAGACAGTTTTGGCGATGAGCACGAAGATGGAAAATAGAGATCACCTGGCAGACGACGCTGCCGCCACAGAAAAGCCCGCATCATCCGCAGCAGTCCCCGCGACACCCGCGGGAACGTCGGACAGGAACGATGCTTCTGAACTGAAAAACTACGACCCAATCCCGGATCATCGGCTCTATGTGCCTGACAATGAGGACTGGAATGCCGAGATTAAGAGAGATTCAGAAAAGGTGTATTGCTACTCGAAACACCCCGGGCAAGACTGGTTCCACCTGATCCTGAACGGCGAGATCTACGTTTCTCGACAGCACGAACGCTATTGTTTGCGTTGTGCACTCAGGATGGGGTTCCTTACGGATGACCGCCTCTTCTGGCAAAATCGGGTGTCCAGAAGGTCAAAGCGATCTCTTTAGAAGCGTCCGTTTTGACTACTTCAGTTGTACCGCCTGAACCTGCTTGATCGCTTCGATCGCAGCTTCCGCACTGCTGAACTCGCTCAGGAACTTTGCGGTGGCCTGCAGCGCTGCAAAATCAATCGATGAACGAACGGTGGTGGTGGCGCCGCCCAGTGACTTGCGCTTGGCGATTCGCTTGCCGCGACCGGTGGAGTTGATACCAAGCTTTTTGCGACCGGTGTAGAAAGCAACCGAGAAGCTGTTCTTGTTAATCTTGGCGGAAGGATACTTAGCAAGAATGGCGTCGATCGCTTCTTTGCTGCTGAGCGAAGGGTTTTCCTTGAGTATGTCACGAATGGCTTCGGACATATTGAATTCTGAGTTGGCTTGTTTCTTGGCCATGGTTTTTCTCCGTTAAAGCTAGTTTGGGGACTGGTAAAAGCTTTATAGAAGCAGGTGCTATGTTGAATGTCAAGTAACATCCAACATCTTGACGCTAAAGTGCTTACGAGACGCTAAAGTTCTGGTAGTGATGAGCAGCATTAATGTTCAATCTTGCGCTAGCGTAGACAACAATCAACCTTGCAGCCATAACATCTAACGAGCTCTCATCGACTTGGTAGCAGCCCTGCAGTTGTGGGGAATTTGCAACAGTCGACCAAGCCTCGAAGCCGATGGTCTGCCAGGCATGGCACCCTATTTTTCAAGGGCTTCGCGACACTTGGCGCCAAGTGGAACTCCCCCCACACCTGAGATCGCTGCGCAGGACTGTCACTTTCCATTGACAGGCTAAAGACGGAGATCACAACCCGATTCACCTGGATTATACAACGCGTGTCCAGTCCCCCACTGAAGTGGCGAGTGGCATTCCGAAGTAAGTTGCCAGGTACGCTTCATGAGACTTCACGAGACGGATTCAGCAAGCGGTTTTCGCCGATCCGCAGGTCAGTTTTCACTCCAGCCGGCCGTAATCTTTCCTTCGGGGCAGGAAACACGCTCCGTTGGCTGGACCAATTGAGGCTGAGAACTTAAGATTCCCGACCAACGGAAACAATGCACGGAGAGGTGGCAGAGTGGCCGATTGCACCGGTCTTGAAAACCGGCATGTCCGTGAGGGCATCGTGGGTTCAAATCCCACCCTCTCCGCTCTGATTTCGAATATTCCACAGGCGACATTCGAGTATCGCAGCCTCATTAACTTGAGCTCTGCAGCAAGCCCGGTTGACTTTGAGGCACCTGAACGCGATCGTCCGTCTCAATCTCTTTTCTTACGCCATGGCCGGCTGCCATCACGTTGAAGACGCATTCTCCTGGGCTGCTTCCGCGACTCCACTTCAGTTCCTCACCCCAAACGGCGAGCTGCGGGAACAGCAGCGCGGCCCCCTGCGATCCTCAACGCCTTTGGACGGCACATTGCACGCGGTCAACACCACCACCAGGTGTCAAATCCCTCGCGATTCCACGGCGGAGAATAACAGCCACAGACTCGCCGAGTGCAGCCGCTTTGCCAGCCTACTCCATTGTGCCGGGATCCCCGAAAACAGGGATTGAATCACGGTAATGCCTGATATCGTTCAATCTTCATCGAACGTATTACCAACTGCCCGGCCGTCCGCATTTCCCAAGTAAAAAGCGAACGCACCTTTCACCCTAGCTGCTTGGCGGCGGCGAAGACGGCGCTGCAACCGTAAATTGATTAAGAACTCCGCATCATCCATGCCCGGCCGAGTATTGAGACCGAAAGGACTCCAAGCAATCGCGCACAGCGGCAGAGAACTGGCCAGAGGGTTATCCTACAACGGGAAACTTCTTGTGAATGATGCCACCCCGGCCGCTGCAAGAATACGTCAATCGGGGTGCCAGCAATCAGGGTCCAAACAGGTTTTGGGCTCGGTGATTTAGAAATCGACCTTGGCACGTACGCCTGCAATCACCGCTGTCTCTGCCCGCTCACGGAATGGCGACACAAGCTGGATATCCGGGGTCACATGGAACCACGGATTGACCTGATAGTTGTAATACAACTCAACCCCCTGTTCGTCCTGAAGTCGCAATACCCTGGGTGCGAGGTCCTTCAAGGACTCAGAAACTTCGACATAGTAGTAGCCGAAGCCACAACTGTCCTGAAGCCGCTGGGGAATAAGGCTGGTACCACTCAGCCCCACATTGAAAAATGTGGGAACAGGGTTCGGATTCGCATCAGAGACCCCAAAATTTCCGAAAACTCCCCAGACTTTACGTGGATCGCTGGGGGAGGTGTAGAGTGCCTGATCAAAGCCGTAAGTGAAACACCAGGACCCATGTTGCTTGCTGGCAATGAGCCCCAGACCGGCGATTGGATCAAAGTAAGGCGTTGGCTCCAGGTCTGAGTAACTTCCTGTACTGTACGTTCCTGCCACACCCTGATGTCCCGGCATTCCGAAGAACTGTGTGGGGACTTTGAGCTCTGCAAGCAACGTCACGCCGTTATCGAAAAGTGTATTGAATCCCGTTACGGTAGGCGTGTTATGAGTGTCGACAACGGCTGCGGAGAAGACCGGTTTGAGGTCTTTCAGCACTGCAAACCCAGCCCCATACGTCGAATAGGGGACTGTTCGGGCGTAAACAGGATTGAACATCATTGCGGTATTCATGAAGCCATTAAGAGCAGTCGCCCCCGTGATTGGCTGCACAAATGTATCAAACATATTCAATCGACCGCCATAAACTAAAAACGATTCACTCAGAAACTGAGTTAGCTTGAATTCGGTGAGTGCCGTTACGGATCCGTAAGCTTGCGGAACATCGAGCATTAAGTTGGGTGGCATAAAGGTGCCACCGTATTTATCGATGGTTTCTCCGTAGCGGGTTTCGCCGTGAAGCGTGACAAACGCCCCTTTCCACAGGCCCGCCTTTTCACCATCGATGTTCACGAAGTAATCGTTACGGCCGCCGTAGCGGAAGACTTGATTGAGTCCTCCCGACGCAACTCCCTGGTAAAACTGTGTGGTGCTCAGATCCGCAGTAATCCCACTTTCGCGGAGTCGGGTCCGTGCTCCACCCCACTCACCCGTCAGAGTTTTACGCGAAAACAGAGGCCCTTCTAAAGGAGGCGTCCCGGCGGCTAATGCGCTTTCCGAGAGCAAAGGGACCAGTGCGTCGATCGGCACATAGTCGACATCGGGTTGCAGGTCGCCTTCGTCGGGATAAGGAGCACTCTTCGGCTCGATGATCACTTCGTCATCATACGGCTGATAGGCGAAGCAGATGGCGGGTTCAATGGCCACGACCAGTGCGAGCCAGAATCCGAGTATCCGCGCGGGTTTTCCATAGAAGCATCGCATCGATCAGCGTCCCTGCTATCAATCAGACACCATCCCTGTGCAGGCTCTGCCTATTCCGCGTACAGAATGCGAAGCCTGCGTCGCTGTCTATCGGAAATGATCGCCGAAGGATGTGAGGGTCCCTGTCTGATGAATCGGCATCAGGAGCGAGTCGAGCGCAATTTGCGGGTTATTCCGGAAATTCACGTCGTAGCCACAACGAAATGATTCAAGATTGGCCGAACACGCCGTCAATTCGGCACAATCCCCAACGTCGCAACCCCTCCTTGCAGTGAGCGGACGACTTGCACTTAGAGGACGGGAAGCCGCACCACATGGCGAGACTTCTCGTCCTCTTCTATGCCGTTCATGCTCGAATCCAGACATGTTTTCCGTAGATCTGACTGCTGTCAGGTCGAGGCGAGGAATACCACTGGATCAGGCCTGATTCAGCCACGACTTGGCGGCATCCAGTTCCGTCACTTCAAAGTATTGGATTTTGGCCATCGTGAACGGCTTGCAAATGCGGGCCATCCATTTGTCCCAGGACTTCTCACCGACGAATGCGATGCGCTGGATTTTCGTGCAATGAGTCGTTGCGAACTGGATATCGTCCCACAATGCGGCTAGATCCCAACCCTGAAAATCCTGGAACTGAACGAGCAAATTCACTTTTCCTTCTTTGGCAATCTCAGCATCGACCAGGGGAACGAACGTCTTGTAATCCTCATCGTGCAGCTTGCCGCTGATTTTGAACCCGACCGTGTGTTCGGGAACCCCTGAAAGGATCTCGATCATCTGCTGTTCCTCCACTCGCTGTCTGAGAGTTGTTCTAGGTCACCGTGTGTTATGTCACACCCGGTATTCACTCTAATCCTCTCGCAAGCGAGATTGCCACTCATTCGCTTGACGGGGACGAAGCGCGTACCGTCAGCGGACCGTCGAATTTCCCTCAACGATCGTGAAATCTCCCCTTTCCCTCGCGTGTCGGTGTGTTCAATGCATTCAAGCAATTTGCCTCTTCATTCCCATTCAACTCAGCGCGGCGACTGCTTTTTCGAGGTTGAGGCAGGTCCACTCGCTGTTTTGCGACAGCAGAATCCAACGTGAAATCTGACCGGCCGACGCGGAACAGGGGGCAGCCGAGTTGTAAAACGTAATTTCCCACGTGCAGAAACAGCGGCGACCTTTACCCGGTATGGCAATTCAGACTCTAATTCACGCAAAATCGAGTTCACGGAACTTCGAGCGATCTGACGGCGGGTGGGATCCTGCCGTTCAGCCCGTGCCGAATTCGTCAGTGAGGATGGAATCGACATGTCGTATCGAACGTTGAAGCGTCTGCTGGGGGAAACAAGCCTCGAACGAAAGTGCCGCCTGCTCTTTGGTGGAGGCCTGCTGCTGCTGATCTCGGGAAGCTTTTATTTCTATTCCAAGCAGACCCAGAAGATCATTTCGCAACAGAACCTCGAAGTCGCGCGCAACCTGGTTCCCACCGCGATCGTGGCGAAGCATGCCGAGTATTTCGACCGCAAGTCGGCCGAACATCGCAACTTTGCCGTGATGGTTCGCGATCTGAAACCAGAGACTCAAAAAGAGCAAAGTTGGGCGTTACTGAAATCGTCTGATATCAGTGACGCTGCGTCACGCCCCATCGAAAAAGTGGACCATGAGGCGATTCAGCGACTCTCTCCGACCAACCCGAATGCGCTGAGTGAATGGCCAACGGAGGTCACTCTCGAAAAGGATATTCCTCAGTTCCTGTACTATGCCCCAGTCAAAGCGAAAACGTTCTGCCTGGATTGCCATGTCCAGCACAACCAGAACCCCAACCTCAAAGAGAACGATGTCTTGGGGATCGTCAAAATCTCGTACCCGCTCGCCAAGATCAATCGGGATATCAGTTGGAACAATGCTGTGCTGCTGGCCACGGCGATCATCACGACGGCCCTGGCGTGGTTCGCAACTTACGTCATTGTTCGCTACGTCATTGTAAAGCCGGTACTCCACCTGAAAGAGGTCAGCGACGCGATTACGAGAGGTGACCTGGAGCAACGTGCCGACATCCGCACTGGTGACGAATTTGAAGAACTGAGCCAGGCGTTCAATCGCATGTTGCGTCACCTGACGACAGTTCAGGAAGATTTACAGAAGCTCAATCGCGGCTTTGAACGGAAAGTCGATGAGCTGGCACAGGCGAACCTGAGACTCTTCGAGCTGAATAATCTGAAGAACGAATTTCTGGCAACGATGAGTCATGAGCTGAGAACTCCACTGAACTCAATTCTTGGATTCAGTGAAGTGCTGATGACGAACCCCGGAAATCTGAGTGAAAAGCAGCAGCGGTTCGTGGCTCACATCCTATCTTCAGGTCGCACGCTGCTCAGCCTGATCACCGACGTTCTCGATCTCGCCAAGATTGAAAGCGGCAAAATGGAACTGCACCCCGTCAACACGTCCGTTGTTGAACTGGTTGATCGTGTCGTCGGGGCCATGATGCCGATTGCTGAAAAGAAGAACCTGGATCTGAGCTGGGATATCGAACCCGATCTTCCCCCCGTTTTCCAGGACGTGGGCAAACTGCAGCAGATTCTGAACAACCTCCTGTCGAATGCGATCAAGTTCACGCCGGAAGGGGGCCGGGTTCGTGTCCGTGCTTCTCGCCAGGGAGACCGGCTGGTTCTGACCGTGGAAGACACGGGAATTGGAATTCCTCTGGAAGATCAGGAACGGATCTTCGAAAAATTCCGACAGGGATCCACCGTTGCGGGGGGCCATGACCCACTCACCCGCGAATTCGAAGGAACGGGGCTGGGGCTGTCCATCACCCGTGAACTTTCGAAACTGCTGGGCGGGGGTATCGGGCTGCAAAGTGAATTCGGTAAGGGAAGCCGCTTCACGGTCGTCGTACCGATGCAGTTGGTCGTTCCGACGGAGACTGACATGTCCCGCCCCTGGCTCACCACGGAAGCCATTGATCTGGCGATTGAACGACCTTCCGCGTTTGGGCGATCACGCGGAGCGAAACAGCCTGACGATTACCCAAAGCCCGTCACCATCGATGCAACTTCGCCGCGCCCCGGTCGCGGAACGATGTAGCTAATCGCCTGTTAAGTTCGTCCGACAATCTTTAGTCATTCTGGTTCGTGCAACTGACACCCTCTGATACGAATTCACCACTTACCACCAGGATCTCACCATGCGTCGCCTCTGCCTGATGCTGTTTCTCTGCCTGTCGAATCCACTACTTGCTTCAGACGACGATGGGTTCAAGCCTCTGTTCAACGGCCAGGATCTGACGGGCTGGGTCCCTGTGAATGTCGCCCCGTCCACATTCAGTGTCAAAGATGGCCTCATCGTGAGCACCGGGATCCCTACCGGCACCTTGCGCACCGAGAAAATGTACGAGAACTTCATCATCGAACTGGACTGGCGACACATGAAAGCGGGCGGAAACGCTGGCCTGTTCGTCTGGGCCGACCCAATCACGCATATCGGCGTCCCCTTCTCGCGCGGGGTCGAAGTACAGATTCTGGACGGGCATGAAACGGCTAACTACACCAGCCACGGCGATATCTTTCCGATTTGGGGAGCCCGCATGAAGCCGGACCGAATTCATCCGGGGGGCTGGGAACGATGCCTTCCCAGTGAAAAACGCTGCAAGCCGTCCCCTGAATGGAACCACTACCGGGTTACCTGCAATAACGGCACGATCAAGCTGGAAGTCAACGGCAAGGAAGTCTCGGGGGGGACCGGCTGCACACCTCGTAAGGGTTATCTCTGCCTGGAATCCGAAGGCTCGGAGTGCCATTTCAAGAATGTCCGAATCAAGGAACTCCCTTCCACAAATCCAAAGCCCGAAGAAATTGCACTGGAAGCAACCGGATTCCAGTCACTCTATACGGGCCTTGACCTCACCGGTTGGAAGGCGACAGAAAAGCATCAGGGACACTGGGAGCCGTCGGACTGGAAATTGATCTACGACGGAAAGTCCGATGCGGAAGATCCCAGCCTGTGGACCGAGCAAGAGTTTGGCGATCTCGAGATGATCTGTGACTGGCGCTGGACTGGCACACCCGTGAAACGGAAATGGCCGAAGATCCTGCCCAGCGGACTCGAAGAGATCGGAACCGATGGCAAGCCGGTGGAAATCGAAGTCGATGACGCGGGAGACAGTGGGATCTACCTGCGAGGAAGCAGTAAAAGCCAGGTCAATATGTGGTGCCGTCCTTGCGGAAGCGGCGAAGTCTACGGCTATCGAACCGATGCGGCGCAGCCGGCGGAAGTTCGTTCTGGCGTCACACCGAAGATCGTCGCCGACAACCCCATCGGCGAATGGAATCGGTTCTACATTACGTTGCGAGGGGATCGCCTGACGGTGCGGCTGAACGGCAAACTCGTAATTGAGAACGCCCAGCTTCCCGGAATCGCGGAACGCGGCCCCCTGGCGCTGCAGCACCATGGAGACCCCATCGAATTCGCGAACATCTTTGTCCGCGAACTTTCCAAGTGAGCACCAATGCCACGGTGAGGTCACAACTGCGGTGAGATCCGAAGGGTTTTATCCCAGAGGAGCAGGTCCTCCGCTTACAGCGCGATGGACCTGCTCTACCTCGAGATCCCTGCTGAGCCTGCGAGTCAACCTCATTGACTGAGTCGCAGGCTTGGCGAAAACTTGCCCCCTCGGCCCCTCGCGTAAATTACCGCTTCACGCAGGGGGCGTTGATCCGGTGAACGTCTTCGGGTTAAACGGAATCCTGGTCTAGCCAGTTATCACCCGCGGAGATATCAACGACGAGCGGAACCCGCAATTGCATAGCGTGCTCCATCTCGTATCGAACCAGGTCGACCAATGAGGCGACATCCTCTTGCGGCGCCTCGAAGACCAGTTCGTCGTGAATCTGAAGTAGCATTCGTCCTCGATGCTGCTCTCGTTTCAACCGCGACTGAACCTGGATCATGGCCCGCTTAATCAAATCGGCGGCGGATCCCTGGATCACCGTATTGATGGCGGTCCGCTCGGGCATACTCATGTTCGCACCACGCACCGGACGAATCCCTTCGATCGCCCGCCGTCGGCCGAGAATGGTTTTCGCAAACCCGGTCGTGCGACATGATTCAATGGTCTCGTCGATAAATCGACGAACGCCGTCATAGGTCTCGAAGTAGTGGCCGATAAATGCTGCGGCAACATCTTTCTCGATTCCCAATACGGCCGCCAATCCGAACGGGCTTTGACCGTAGATCACGCCGAAGTTGACGGCCTTGGCCACGCGCCTCTGATCGGATGTGACTTCTGCCAGCGGGACTCCATAGACATCCGCAGCAACAGCCGAATGGATGTCAATGCCCTGCTCGAACGCTTTGATCAGCGCTTCGTCCAGGCTGAAATGGGCGAGCACCCGCAATTCGATTTGCGAGTAGTCCGCACAGACCAGCTTCCATCCCGGAGCCCCCGGAATAAAGGCACGCCGGATCTGGCGACCTTCGGACGTTCGAATCGGGATGTTTTGCAGATTCGGGTCACTGGAACTCAATCGCCCGGTGGCAGCCACGACCTGATTGAACGAACAATGAATGCGGCCCGTGACGGGGTGAATCAGTTCGGGAAGAGCGTCGAGATACGTTCCTTTCAACTTGGAAAGTTGCCGGTGCTCGGTGATCTTTGCGGGAAGGGGATGAATCAGTGCCAGTTCTTCCAGCACTTCCTGGTCGGTGCTGGGCCCTGTCTTGGTCTTCTTCCGCACAGGAAGCTGCAGCTCTTCGAACAGAACTTTTCGCAGTTGGATCGGCGAGTCGATATTAAATTCGTGCGTGGCGATTTCGTAGATTTCCTTGATCGTCTCTTTCAGACGTTCAGTGATGGCCTCGCTTTGCCGCTGAAGCTCCGCCGCATCCACGCGAATCCCCATCTGTTCCATCTCGGACAGAATTGAAATCAGCGGTCTTTCCAGATCCCAGTACAGATCGAACAGACCTTCTTTTTTCAATTGCTCTGTCAGAATGTCGGCAAGTCGCCAGGTGAGATCGGCATCCTCCGACGCATACTCAGCAACTTTATCGACGGGGATGTCGATCATATTCTTTTGCTGCTTGCCCGTTCCGATCAGATCCGAGATGGGAATCGAATCAATTCCTAAATACTTCGAGATCAGCACTTCCAGACTGTGCGAACGGGCCCCGGCGTCGAGCAGGTAATCCGCCACCATTGTGTCGACACCGATCTGCTCGGGCGCGACCTTCAGTTGGGCACGGCTCAGCACTGTCAGATCGTACTTCAGATTCTGATTGATGATCTCAACATCAGGGTTCGTGAAGATCGGGCGCAGCGCTTCAAGGGTTTGATCCGGATCGAGCAGTCGACTTTCTGCCGGACCGCGCACGGGAAGGTAATATCCAATTCCCGGGATCCAACTGAACGCCCAGCCGATGATTTCGGCACGCATCGAATCGATATGCGTTGTTTCCAGATCGACGCAAAAGCGGGAGACGCCACGCAGCAGTTCAAGAAATTTTTCGAATGTCTCGTTCGTGTCAATTATGTGCCACACGCGCGAGACAGGGTCAGGCCCACCACCCGGCACGAGTGGGTCGGGGATATCCGTCTCACTCGTTTCCAGGATTGCTTCGCCCGACTCCGGCAGTGGTTCTTCCGGCAGAGGCTCATCATCGTCGAAGAGAGACCGTTGTCCCTTCCCAGCGGGACTGGCCTTTCTGGAGGCCACTCCGGCGGATCCTCTATTCGGACTCACTTCCGGTTTCGCAGCGGGGGGAGCGAACTGAGCGACCTCATCGATCAGCCGACGGAAACCAAACCGGCGAAACATTTCCTGAAGCCGTCCGACATCCGGTGACAGTCGCTGGGCTGGATCCCAGGAAAAGTCGATGGGAAGTTGCTGGTTGAGGCGAACAAGTTGACGACTGAGATATGCCTGGTCCGCATACGTTTTCAGATTCTCGCGCAACTTCGCCCCGGCCGCCTTATCCGCATTGGCGAGAACATTCTCGAGCGTGCCAAATTCCTTGAGCATCCCAGCCGCTTTCTTAGGACCGACGAGCGGCACGCCGGGAACATTGTCGATCGCATCGCCCACAAGAGACTGAAAGTCGACCACCTGATCGGGGCGGATTCCCCAGTCGAGCAGCAGGCCTTCCTCATTCAGATAGCTGTTTTTGCGAATGTTGTAGAGCTGCACCTGCGGGCCAAGCAGCTGCCGTGCATCCTTGTCACTCGTCACAATCCGGACCTGGTGCCCCTGTTCCACGGCCTGTCGGGTTAGCGTCGCGATGACATCATCCGCTTCCCAGCCGGACATCTCGATCAGCGGAAGATTGAATGCCCGGATGACTTCCTTCAGCAGTTCAACCTGCGGGCGAAGGTCTTCCGGCATCTCCTTGCGGTTCGCTTTATACTGAGAATAGAGAGCGTCGCGTGTCCCGGGACCTGATGAGTCCATCGCGCAGATCAGCCATGCCGGCTGATGTACCTTCAACAGCGTGATGAGATCTCGACTGAAGCCGAATACGGCGTTCGTCGGCAATCCCGCCGGACTGGTCATCGGCGGGATTGCGTGAAACACCTGGAACATCAACGAGAACGTATCAATCAGGTAGACAGTACCGCTCATTCCTGACTCGCCAATCCCGCTTCCAGCGCGGCCGCGATTTTATCAACGTCATAAACACACCCCGCCCAGGTTCCTCCCCCGGCCCGCTGCAGCAATGCCCAGAGCCTTGTTTCCGGTGGCAGATTCGGATCAGCATGAAGTGGAAGTGTCGGCTGGCGTTCCGCCAGGATCATCCCCCCTTCTTCCGGGGTCACTTCACAGCCGTCGGTCCCGACGAAGTTGAGTGATCCGGTCAGATTGCGGGTGTCGATCTCGATCTGAATCAGGTCACCGTCCCGCAGCTTTCCAATCGGACCGCCGTCCAGCGCTTCCGGGCCGACATGACCGATACAGGCACCGGTCGAGACACCTGAGAACCGGGCATCCGTGATCAGGGCCACATGCTTCCCAAAGGGCAAATAACGGAGCGCCGAAGTGATCTGATATGTCTCTTCCATACCGCAGCCCATCGGACCACGGCACATCAGGACGATCACGTCCCCTTCCTTGATCGGGGCCAGTTTTTCTGTGGGAACTCCCCCTGCACTTCGCAGTGCAGCAGCAGTTCCCTCTTTCGGTGTCCGCAGCGGGCGACCTTTGATCGCGGCAATGGCAGCACGTTCTGAGGTAAACACACGAGCCGGCCCTGTCTTGCGATAGACTCCGTCGGAATCGACCACGCTTTTGTCGATCGCGGTGCTCTTAATGACGGAGCCTTCAGGAGCAATGTTTCCCACCGGGAACGTGACAGTGCTCGTCAATCCATGCTCACGAGCGGCCTTGGGAGACATGACTACCGTGTCGGGATCAACCCCATCGCGAGCCACAAGGAGTTCGCGAAGACGAACACGCCGCTCGGAACGCTCCCACCATTCAAGTACGTCACCCAGCGACTTGCCGGCAACCGTCATTGCGTCGAGTTTGAGCAAGCCAAGTTCTCGCAAGTGGAGCATCACTTCAGGTACTCCACCCGCCAGGAAGAATCGCACCGTCGGATGGCCGACCGGACCATTCGGCAGGCAGTCAACCAGTCGCGGCACCTGCCGATTCAGTCGGATCCAGTCTTCGACGGTCGGCCGCTTGAGTTTGGCCTCGAAGGCGATCGCGGGAATATGCAGCAAGAGATTCGTTGAGCCACCGCAGGCTGCATGAACCACCATCGCGTTATGCAGTGCATCAGCAGTGAGAATATCACGCGTGGTTTTACCCATGCGTTCCATTTCAAAGACGGCACGTGCCGATCGACGCGCAATATCCAGCCAGATGGGCTGTCCCGAAGGTGACAATGCGGAGTGTGGCAGCGCCATCCCTAGTGCTTCGGCAACGACCTGGGCGGTGGCGGCGGTCCCCAGAAACTGACAGCCCCCTCCCGGTGAACCACAGGCGCGGCAACCCGCATCCGAAGCCTCTTCGAGGGTGATTTCACCATGTGAGAAACGGGCACCGATCGTCTGGACTTTCCCCGCATCTTCCCCCACCGCGGGAGGAAGCGTGACGCCGCCAGGGACGATGACACAGGGGAGCTGATCTTGCGCCGCCAGCGCGAGCATCATGGCGGGAAGCCCCTTATCACAGGTCGCAACCCCGATCACTCCCCGTCGCGTCGGCAATGAGCGGATCAACCGCTTCAATACAACTGCGGCATCGTTCCGGTAAGCCAGACTGTCCATCATGGCCACCGTTCCTTGTGAGCGTCCGTCGCACGGATCGCTGACATAGGCGGCAAAGGGCAGTGTCTCGAGCCGCTTCAGTTCTTCGGCAGCAGCCTGCATCAGCAGACCGACTTCGTAATGGCCAGTGTGATAGCCGAGTGCGATTGGCTTACCGTCTTCGCCGCGAATTCCCCCTTGCGTACTGAGAATCAGAAACTGCTTCCGCAGGAGTTCTGACGGATTCCAGCCCATCCCGGCATTCTGAGTCAGCCCGAACAGATCGCCGCTGGGTGAGTTCAGCAACATCTCTTCTGTCAGTGGAAGCGATCCCTGGGGACCTTCACCTGTCGTCACTACTTCCCACAATGTTGCGTCGGCTGAATCCAGCAGGGTGTCGAGCGAACCGGTCATATGCCCTGATTCCTGAATAATTTGTAAGGGTCTTCGGACGGCGAAAGGGTTGATTCAAGACAAACAGCCCGACGGATTCAAGCCGTCGGGCTGTGATCAATTGTTGCAGAAACCCGCCTGCATGTCAGGCGAGATTGTGCCGTAGAGGCATCTCACGCCAGACGAGACCTCAGGCCACAACGTGGGTTTCCCATGAGAAGAGGGTATCATCCATGGTCACGACCGTAACCATATCCTTGCGCCCTTCAGCGGCAGAGACTTCGTACCCGCTGGAGATCAGTTGTTTGGCGTGCTCCGATTCTTTGGCGAGCATCCGATCATCGGGAATTGCTCTCCACCAGTGCAGGTGGGGCCAGTCTCGTTGAACAGCCGCCAGGCATGTCATCAGCGTTCGGCCACCCGCGCCGGGCTTGAATCCAGCCCGAGTCGCGACTTGTGTGTAAGTCGCCAGTTTGTCCAGTCGTTTCAGTTCAAACAGCGCTTCCGCAACACCTTCAGCTCGAACAGACGCCACAATTATCTCCTCTTCTTACGCTGTTTGGACTTCGGAAGAACTCCGAAAAGCAGATGCTACCGGAGTTGAATGAATGTCCCCCAGCTAGCCCATTCTTGAAATAGAGTCGAGCAGCGAAATCTCTTACGAGGCCGCTTGCCGCCTGACTGTCTCACCATTAGTGTAAGACCAAGGTACTCGAATCGTGAAATCGGAACAACCCTTGATTCACTCTTCCCGGTACTCCCCGCAGTCGTCTCTCGCGCTGCGGAATTGCAAATTCTCTAGATCAGGCATTGGGAGATCCCCGTTTGAGTGAACCACAGCATCGGTGCGGCCACGACCATCACGATCATGAAACGTGCGGCCACGCTGCCCCCTCGAGCAAGCTCAACGACTACAGCAAGTTCGGCATTCAGTTCCAGTTCCCTTCCACCTGGAGCCTGGATGAGCAAGCCAGCGATGAAGAAGTGACCATCACTGTGCAAAGCCCCGGAACATCGTTCTGGACGGCCGTGATCTTCCCTTCCCGGCCCGATCCCGAGGAGGTGCTGAACACGGTCTCGGCCGCATTCGAACAGGACTACGAGGGAATCGATGTCGTCGATGTCGTGGGCAGCTTCTGCGGATTCCCCGCACTCGGACGTGATCTCGATTTCGAGTGCTACGACCTGATCAACTCGGCGTGCCTCAGGGCGTTCCAAACGAGTGACCAGACCATTCTGGTCCTTTACCAGGGAACGGATCACGAACTGGAACAGACTCGCAAAGTGCTGGAAGCCATCTCGCTGAGTATGCGCTCGACCGATGACGATGACCTCGAAGAAGAACTGGAATGACTGTCGAGCCCTGACTCGCACGTCTGACCGACATACTGGTGCAAGCTGCCGTACAGTGATAACAAGGGGACAGCCAGGACGCTGAGTGTTCCCCTCCCGGATCCCACACCGCCAATCTCTTCACTCGATAAGCCGCCGGGTTTCGTCATCCAGTGAAATCAATTCCATCCCGGGAACCCCTCCGCTCTCGCCCGAGCTCGCAAATTCGCATCAGCGATATTTGATCTCGTTTTGACGAATCGCGCGCACTCGCTCTATAATCGCACACCACTCAAAACGACTCCTCCTGACTTTTCGCCCTGAATCAAGTTGCCACCGATCCGAGCAGGCTTCGCAGCGTGATCTCTGCACAGTCAGCTCGTGCATGTTGTGTTCTGTGAACTCAAGTCCAGTCATCGAATGGCAGAGGTTCTTCAACATGAGTAATGCCAAAGCCCAGGGACTCTGCAAACTGGCAAGCGACTGCCTGCAGCTCGAGCAGCTTAAACAGGCCAAAGAGCTTTACGACAAAGCGATTGAGGTCGACCCCGACTGCATTGATGCTCATGAAGGGATTGCGACAATTGCCTACCTCGAAGGGGACCTTGCCACCTCCGTAGACCGCTTCCTCAAGCTGACACTGCTGCAACCGCAGGAGGCACGTCACCTGACGAACCTGGGAGCAATCTACAATCGGATGAAGGAACATCAGAAAGCGGTCGAAGTTTTGAGCAAGGCCATTCAGAAAGATAAGCGTTGCGTCGAAGCCTACTTCAATCTGGGAATTGCACAGCGAAAGCAGAATAAGTTGCAGCTCGCGATTTCGGCCTATCGAGAAGCAACTCGATTGAATCCCAAGTTTGCTGAAGGGTATCAGAATCTCGCGAATCTCTATGCGGATTCCGGCAACCTCCCGATGGCCATCATCTACTTCAAGAAGGCTCTGGAAGTTCGCCCGGATTTTGACAAAGCCCGCGAAGGATTAAAGCGAGCCGAACGGGCATCGAACGCCGCAAAACATGACGAAAACCCCTTCGGTCGTCTGGTCAACGCCGAATCGCGTCAATCGAATTCTCAAGTGACGATGATGCGAGAGCTTTCTGAAGCCGAACGCTACGACGACCGACACGAAGTCAAGCATCTCGCGGAGGAGATCGAACGCTTGTCCAAAGGGTGTATCGAGTTCTTGAAACAAAAGCTCGAACCCGCCATCATCGAACTGCAGAGAACAATGGCAGATGGATCGCAGTCACAATCTGCACTGGCAGAGGTGTCGGAAGAGTTTCACACCGCAGTGAACCAGTGGATGGAACTCCGAAAAGCGGTCAAACGCAAAATCAATGAGCTTCGGGGACATGAAGAACTGATCAACGCCCCGGAAGTCAGCCTGTAATACTCGCTGGCGAGGCTCGGTTCGTCGGCCCGAGTCCAGTTCACGCTGGCACTTGATCTGCTGCTGCTGTGCACTGCCCTGTGTCAGTGACCAATCATGGTCAGTGACCGATCATTTTTTACTCGAGATAGAAAATCAAAGCATTCGCATGAAGGCCATCCGCATCGGAATTGTGACCGTATCTGATCGAGCCAGCCGGGGAGAATACGAAGACAAAGGTGGCCCTGCCATCCGCGAGTATCTCAGCAATGTGCTCACCAGCCCCTTCGAACACATCGACCGAGTCATTCCTGATGAACGACCTGTTATCGAAGAAACCCTGCGTGAACTGTGCACCCGTGAAGAGTGTTGTCTGGTGATCACCACCGGGGGAACCGGGCCCGCCCTGCGCGACGTAACTCCCGAAGCGACCGAGGCGGTCTGCGAAAAGATGATGCCGGGCTTCGGTGAACTCATGCGGAAAGTGTCACTGGAAAAAGTTCCCACCGCGATCTTGTCGCGCCAGACAGCAGGCATCTGCGGCCAAGCTCTGATTGTCAACCTGCCGGGTCAGCCACGCGCGATTCAGGAATGCCTCGACGCCGTTTTTCCCGCGATTCCCTACTGTATCGATCTGCTGGAAGGCCCCTTTCTGACGACGGATGAAACACGTATTAAAGCCTTTCGCCCCAGGAAATGAGATCACATGCGCATTCCTATCCTTGTTCCCGATCTGCGCTGTGAAAACGAGCCACTCTGCGTCAGTGGCTGGCTGGTGGACGAGGGGGACCTGATCCTGGCGGGCGACTTTATTGTCGAACTCAGAATCCCGGCAGTGACGTTTGACATCCTGTCAGAAATGTCGGGCCGGGTCGTCACGATCGAGAAGCTTGCAGATAGCCCGATCAAAACAGGCGACATCCTCGGCTGGCTGGACGATGGTATTGACGAGGTCGTCCCTGCTGAGCAGGAAGACAAAGACACACCAGAGCAAGAATCGTAGTCTGCTTTTTAACACGGGGCGGTCGCCGTGGCCGTCCCGATTCCAATTCAGGTCTGCTCCTCTTCCGCGGCCCCTGTCCCTGATCGAACAGAATATTCCCCTAGAAAAGATCAATCAGCGGTTGTCCCTCTTCCAAGAGATGAAACGGACGTCCCTGGTTGTCGAACGCTTCGAGATTCTCGATCCCCATCGCGTGATAGACGGTCTTGGTCACATCCGCGGGTGTGACGGGTCGGCTGGCAGGATATTCTGCCAACCGGTCGCTCGATCCGAATGTTTGACCACCTCGAATTCCCCCGCCAGCCAGGACATCGGTGAGGCAGTGAGTCCAGTGGTCGCGCCCAGCTCCTTTGACGCCTCCCGAGCGAGGATCGCCGATTTTCGGAGTTCGCCCCATCTCGCTGGTAACCATCAACAGGGTCTCATCCAATAGACCCCGATCAGCCAGATCCTCAATCAAAGCCGAGAATCCCCGGTCGAACTCGGGCAACAGGTCTTCTTTCAAGCAGCCGAAGTTATTGCCATGGGTGTCCCAACCACCGCCACTCAGACACTTCTTCGCTACGGCATCGTTCTCTTCCGACCAGAAGACCGTAACAAAGGGAACCCCTGCTTCCACCAGTCGGCGTGCCGCCAGCAGACTCATTCCATTCACGGTCTTGCCGTATCGCGCAATGGTCTCTGGCTTCTCGTGAGAGACATCAAAGGCCCGGGTCGTTGCCGCGGATGACAACAGCGAGATCGCGCGCTGCTGCTGATCGTTCCAGGTATGTACGCTGGCAAACTGATCCAGATCGCGCCGAGCGGCGTCCAGCCCCGACAATAAGCCATTCCGCTGGCTGAATCGATTGGAGGTCACACCGGTCGTCAGCGCCAGGTCCGGCGCCTGAAATTCCGTCGGATTGTCGTTTTTACCGTATACGAACAAGGGATCGAACTTCACTCCCAGCTTGGCACCGAACTGGCCGGGCCGCGTGTAAGGAGCCTGACTCGGCTTGTAAGGCAACGATACAGCATTCGGCAGGCCCGGCCTTTGCGGACGACGCGATGCGACCACACTTCCCATGTAAGGCCAGTCATCAGGATACGGAGTGCGATTATTCCCCTGAATCAGAAATGTCGGGTCCGGCACATGGCCAGTCAGATTGTGGTAGTACCCAGCGTGATGATCATTCGTGTTGACCGTCGCTCCCACGGAATTGATCAGAGCCAGATGGTGGGCCTGCTGCGCCAGCAGAGGAAGATGCTCACTCAACTGCACTCCGGGCGCCGACGTGGCAATCGGCTGGAAGGGGCCCCGATATTCCAGTGGAGCCTTGGGCTTCAAATCCCACATGTCCAGATGCGACGCCCCCCCGCACAGGAAAAACAGGATCGTCGACTTCGCAACTTTTCGGCCCGGCGAGGATGGCGTGGATGCTGCCGAAAGCGTCCGGCCGAACGAACTGACCGCCAGGCCCACGCTGGAAGCAACTAAAAAATCACGTCGTGAGTACTTCCGAAAAGATTGATGATTCATGGCTCTCTTCTATCGAACTCAATGTTTGTTGATCCCGGTTTGTTGATCCGGGTCACTCATCCCATAGCCTGTCGAGTTGCGGTTAATGCGAAACGTCCGTCGCCTCACCACTGCTCACACTCGATGCGGAATCGAGCGTAGATCGAATCTGAATACGGATCATTGATCGGGCCCGTTCGACATCCCGGTCCCGAATCGCGTTCAACAGCTCACGATGTTCCCAGCATACTCGCTCGGCCGCCGAAGGGGACAGATTGGTCGGTGGTGACTCTTGAAAGAACTGCACCAGAATCTGCTGCATACCGGCAATCATCCGCGACCCCGTCATCTCCAGAATCAGCGAATGAAATTTGATATCCAGCTCAACGGACTCCGGCGAGGCAGGATCCTTCAATACCGCCTGTTCGAGTTCGGCCTCGACTTCCGCCAGTCGTTCAATCTGTTCATCGGTCGCGTTACGGATCGCCAGTTCAATGGCTCCGACTTCCAAGGCGTAACGAAACTGTCCCAGGTCGTGCCAGTCTTCCGGTGACGTCAACAGTGAGGGAAGACTGTGCTGAAACAGGCTCAGTGGATCCGGCCGCCGGACGATCAGGCCTTTCCGTTTACGTCCTTCCAGGATCCCCAGCGCCTGCAGTCGGCTGACCGCTTCGCGCGTCACCGTGCGAGAGGCTTTATATTCATCAGCAAGCTGCGCTTCTGTCATAAAAAGCGCCCCCTCTTCCAACTGCTCGGACTGGATCCGCATCCGAATGATTCGAGCCAGTTCCCGGACTTGAGTTTCCGGCCGACTGGCCGATTCGTGACTCATCATCAATCGCTCTCTTCCAGGCCCTACGTCAAAAGACTTCAGTCGTCATATCAACATCCCTGACATCGGTGTGCCATCCTGCTTTCTTTGGTCGCCGCCAGTCTTGCCGAAAGCGACGCGAGCGAGGCTCGCGATCACAATCGGAGATCACCTATGACAGTCTTGCGAACCCGGAATGCCGCACGGAAACTCCCGCTTCCTGCAGTCTCCGGGTCACGTCACCACGCTCGATTGTTTCGGCCAGCTCCCCAAACACAGGTTCCAGTGCCGCAAAGTACGCCTCCAAATGCCGCTCTCGATGAGCGAAACTGGGGTAATAACCACCCCCGCAGAGGAAACCTCTGTCGAGCATTCTCGCCGTCAGTAACGTCCCCAGCCCCGCTGCCTGCTCGTGCTCAAATCCGACGTGCAGAAGTGCGGGATGCCCTGAGACCTTTACCGGGACTCCCGTTCGTTCCCCCAGCGACCGCCAGCCGTCCCGCACCAGACCTCCCATTCGCGTGGTATGGGAAGCGATGTCGACCCTTCTCAGTTTTTTGATCGTCGCCAGTGCCGCCGTCGGCCCGACTCCTTCAGTCCAATACGTACTGGAAATAAAGGACGTCTGAGCCGCGTCCATCACTTCGCGCCGGCCGATGATCGCCGCCATCGGGTGACCATTACCAATAGCCTTGGCAAATACGGCCAGATCAGGAAAGACTCCGTACTTCAGATGCGCGCCGCCCAGATGCATTCGCCATCCTGACGAGATTTCGTCGAAGACCAGCGCTGCCCCGCAGCGGTGACAAAGATCTCGGACACCTTCCAGAAATCCGGGAGCGGGATCATGAGATCGCGTGGGTTCCATCACGACAGCGGCGAGCTGATCCCCATGTTTACGGACCAGATCTTCGAGTTCATCCAGCCGGTTGTAAGTAAAGGGAAGAGCCGTCCCTGCGAGTCCCTTGGGAACCCCGTTCGGCGCAAGACCGGGCAAGAGATGAGCCCCGAGTCCATCATTTGGCCCGCCTGGAGTGACGTTCGCGGCAAGGTACCAGTCTGACCAGCCGTGATAGCCACAGAATGCAATTTTGTCCCGGGATGTTGCGGCGCGGGCAATTCGAACGGCAATCGCCATCGATTCGCCTCCCGAACGCGCATACCGAACCTGTTCCGCCCACGGGTGAAGCTCGACCAGCACATCCGCCAGCTCCACTTCCTCGGCGGAATTGAGCGACGACATCGAACCCCGCGCAATCCGCTGCTGGACCGCTTGGGTGACATCAGGGTCGGCATAGCCCAGCAGGCACGCTCCGATTCCGGAGGTTGTCATGTCGATATACCGTCGCCCATCCAGATCGATGACTTCACAACCTTTCGCTTCACGGGCATAGGCGGGCCAACGACCGGGCGCAAACATCTCAGGCCGCTTGCTGAGCAACTGAGTTCCACCGGGGATCCTGAGCTTCGCCCGCTGATAGACCTCTTGTGTCTGCGACCCGGCTTCCTCAGAGATCACCGAGGTATCGCCGCTGAACCGGATCTGGAACGCCGCTGCCGCATTCTTCCAGAAAAGATGCTCGATATCGTCGCGCGACCATTGAGCAATCTCGGCCGCGTGCTTAATCGAAAGGAGTTGTTCGTAGACCGCCAGGATTGGCCGACCGTCGCAATGGGGGAATTTGATATCGAGCTGATCTGTATCGACATACTGCCACGCACGCCCCAACGCCGCATACTGCCCGCGAAAGTAGGTCGCGTCGACCCCGTCAGAACCATAGAAAATCCGACGACGATCTTCACGTGTAAACAGCGTGATCATCGGACGGACATCCGTCACGGCTGATACGTCGTACCAGATGTTGGGCATCTCTCGCAGTTGCTCAATCGCCTTGCGAATTGGCCAGTACGTAAAACTGCGAGCGCAATGCGCTAAGATCCACTTCACCTTGGGATAGCGTCGGCAGGTGTACTCCTGCAGGTCCTTCAGGTTCTCCTCGTCCCCGCATCCATGGAACCGGGACAGGTGCATCGTCACCCACAGCCCCAGTTCGTTCGCCAATTCCAGTTGCTCATGTGGCAGAAATTCTTCAATGCGGCACTGCGCAATATCGCCGGTCACCGAAAACACGCGATATGGCTTCAGCCCGATGAACCCTTTTTCACGGATGTCCCGTTCAATCTGCTGGACCGAGCAGGAGGGAGTCACCAGTCGATTCATGCGAGAATTGGGGTCGAGATTGATTTGCTGGATGCACCATTCGTTGTGAGCGGCGACATCGATCCCGGCGATGGGGGTACCTAACGACAGGAAGTGAGTCTCGCGGCCGGGATAAAGTCGCTCGGCCCACTGCTGCATCGTGGCCAGGTCCGTGTAGCCCCAAGCGTGCTTTTCGCGAATTGCCTCAGGCAGATGGACCGGGTTAAACAAATGCACGTGCGCGTCGAAAACACGGTCGGGAATAAAGTCTTGCAGCTCCTCGTCCCAGATCTCCTGATCGTGCTTCGAAAAGTCGGTCGGTTTGACTGCCATCGTCAGAGGCTCTCCGGATCACGTGCACCTTGTTTCCGACACTGTTTTGACTGCTAACCGCCTGTTTCTGACTGCTGAAGCCCGTTCATGCGGCTCCGTATTGACGCCCCGTCGCTGCGATGCACCAACGAAGAAATATACCTTTTATTCGCCGATTTCAGGATGAGAACACGTTCTTCGCCGCGAATCAGCGCGGTGACGGCACCACCTCTGAGTTGACAAATTGAAATTGACTCGCCCTGCTTGAACCGTCCCGGCACCAGATCAACGGATCAGTATATATACTATTTATTCAAGATTGCCAACGTGGGCTGACTCCCCATGAAACCGCCGCTTGGAGTTCACCGGGGGTATCCGCGTCAGTTTCGATAGAAGTCGATCCACGAAAGGTTGATCGATTTGTCGCTTCCCGCACGTAGCCTCCGGGGAACAGCAATCTCGAAGTAGCCGTCTTTAAGAGGAATAACTTTTGTCGGCTGACCGTCTCGCCCCACCCCGCGGACTTCGATCCAGTTAGGGTTCTGGGGATCGAGCGGCTTCGACTCATCCTCACCCTGCCACACCCGGACAGAACCATCCTGGCTTGAGACAGCTCCGGTGAGCTTTACCTGGCCCACGGCTAATTGAAACCGTTCCAGTCCGCTCAAATGCAGACGGAACATTACGACGTCCGGCCACTTGTCATCGAGTCGGCTGAGGTTCACCTGACCAATCCCGTTGGGACTGCGAATTGAGAACACGACTTTGCCCGCATCGGACGTGACCTCTACGCGATCCTGTTCGCGTTTCGTCACAATCTTGTAGCGGGACGCAGGTTCTTCAGCGAATGACGCACCCCACACGAGTGGACTGACCAGCATCAGGAACAACGTTTGGCGAATTTGCATGCTCTTCTCTCGGCGGCACGTTCTGTCAAAACGGTCGTCGGCCGGTTCATTGCCGCAACAGTGCCTGACGAGTGCGCAGCCACGCCCACCGCTTATCGACCTCGCTGTCACTGGCTTCTGACAAGTCGCCAACCAACAGGACTTCGTACCAGTCTCACACAATCATTTTGTCCGTCAAGTAAGTACGCTCAGCGGTCGTTGTCCGATAAAGTCTCCTCTCGCAGTGGCGGCCGTGGCCCCCATTCAGGATCGAAGGAGACGGACAGAATGAAGCAATCCCTGACAGAAATGACAGAATCCGAAATTCGCGGGCTGTCCGTGCCGGTACAAGCACTTTGGCACGCCGCGAAAGGAGCTTGGGACCGGGCGCACGAACTGGTTCAGGACGACGGGTCTTCAAATGCAGCCTGGGTCCACGCCTACCTGCACCGCGTGGAAGGAGACCTCGGCAATGCCCGGTACTGGTACCGCCGGGCGGGAAAGCCAGCCGTTACGGAAATGTCACTGGACGACGAACTTCAGAGCCTGATCACCGCTCTCACAGGCCAGTAGCTTCGCCATCGCCACAAAGCCTATTCCGACAGCCGTCCAGGTACTTGAGTGTTGAAGCGCGAGGAGCGGTTCCTATACTTGTGATGGTCTTCGGAACATCTTCAGGCACTTGCCTGTTCTCTTTATCGTTGTGGTGCTCATGCCCGCTGCCGACATCGTGATTCGTGGTGCCCGCGAGCACAATCTGCAAAACGTCAGTCTTACACTCCCCCGCAACAAACTGGTCGTCATGACGGGGGTGAGCGGTTCGGGAAAAAGTTCACTGGCATTCGATACGCTTTATGCCGAAGGACAACGCCGGTATGTCGAATCACTCTCGTCGTATGCCCGCCAGTTCCTCGGACAGATGCCCAAGCCGGACGTAGATTCCATCACCGGCCTGGCCCCTTCTATCTCAATCCAGCAAAAAGCCAGTGGTCGCAACCCACGCAGCACCGTCGGTACGATCACCGAAATCTACGATTATTTACGCGTCCTTTACGCACGCGTCGGAACCCCCAGTTGCTATCAGTGCGGCCGGGCAATTACCGCTCAGACACGGGACCACATCCTTGATAGTGTCCTGCGCCTCGAGGAAGGAACGAAATACCAGGTTCTGGCCCCCCTGGTGCAACGACAGAAAGGGGAGTTCAAGGACCTGTTCGTCGATCTGCTCAAGCGAGGATTTCTGCGCGCACGTGTTGATGGCAAACTTGTCCAGTTGACGGACGATCTGCAGCTCGACAAGCAAATGAAACATACGATCGACGTTGTGATCGATCGACTGATCGCCGGAAAGACGCCTCGAGCCCGTGTCGCAGAGGCGATTGAAACGGCACTCAATCTGGCCGAGCGGAAACTGATTATCTCGCGCGAACCCGACATGGGCCTGCGCGAAGGCCCCGGCAGCTCCATCAGTGAAGCCGCTTCCACCGATTCCGTCATCACAAAAAGCGGTTCCGCCAGCCGCAAGAAAGGACGAAGCGAGGCGACTGAAGAGGAACCGCCGGAAGATCCTCCTTCCCCTTTCGACCAGCTCTATTCCTGTGACTACGCCTGTACTCACTGTGGAATCAGCTACCAGCAGCCATCCCCTCAGTTGTTCAGCTTCAACAGTCCTCAGGGGATGTGCGCCGATTGCCAGGGGCTGGGGGTCCGCTTTGACTTCGCGATCGACCAACTGATCCCGGACGATTCTCTTTCGATCCAGAAAGGGGCCATCGTTGTCCTCGGCAAACTCAGTTCCGTCGGGAAGTGGCGCAGACATATTCTGAAAGGTGTGGGGCGCGCAATTGAAGTTGATCTTGGCCTGGCCGAAGACAGCTTCTTCAAATCCAAATGGCGTGATCTGCCCGAAGCGGCAAAGCGATTGTTCCTGTTCGGAACCGGCAATCGAAATATCACCTTCACCTATAAGTCGGGCGGTAACACCTGGAAACGGGGCGGAACGTACGCGGGTTTCATCCCGGAACTTCTGGACGAATACCGCAAGACGCGCAATCCGATGCGGCGCGTGCAACTTGAAAAGTACATGCATGAAACAGGCTGTAATAGTTGCCAGGGACGACGACTGAATCCCGAGGCCAGCAGCTATCGCCTGACGTCACGAAGTGCGTCCCTCGCGCGAACCGAACTTCAGACGCTGCGTGAGAAGCAGTTCGCGTCCCCGTCGGCTGCACAGGCAACACCACCTGCAACGTCCAAACGGAAAAAGCCTGCGCGAGAAAGTGAACTGACGGTAGCGACTGCCGTGGAAAGCTTGTCGCTACCCGAAGTCTGCTCACTCAGCACACTCGCCGCGTGGGAATTTTTCGGCGATCTGGAACTGTCGGAAACGGGTCAGTTTATTGCTGAGGAGGCCCTCAAGGAGATTCGCGGCCGGCTCAGCTTCCTGCTGCGATGCGGACTCGACTATCTCACGCTCGACCGGACCGCCCCGACCTTGTCTGGTGGGGAAACCCAGCGAATCCGGCTGGCCGGGCAGATCGGTTGCGGTTTGGTGGGGGTCGTCTACATCCTCGATGAACCGTCAATCGGCCTGCATCCTCGTGACAACGTGATGCTGCTGGACAGCCTGAAGGATCTGCGTGATCAGGGGAATACGGTGATCGTCGTCGAACACGATGACGAAACCATGAAGGCGGCTGACTACATCGTCGATTTCGGACCGGGCCCCGGCGTTCGTGGGGGTGAAATTGTTGCCCAGGGTACTGTCGAAGACATTCGAAATTCAGAGCGAAGTGCGACCGGTGCCTTCCTGAGCGGTCGTCGTTCGATCGAGATTCCCAAGGTCCGCCGACCGGGCAACGGCCATGCGATCGAGATTCACGGAGCGACCCACCACAACCTCCGGAATGTCTCGGTGAAATTTCCCTTGGGGAAGTTCATCTGCGTGACCGGGGTCAGCGGTTCCGGAAAGAGCTCTCTGGTCAATGACATCCTGTGGGAAGTCCTCAACCGCGATATTAATAAGGGAACCGGCAACCCGGGGTCCTACACCCAAGTGACGGGTCTTGAACAGATCGATAAGGCGATTGACATCGACCAGAGTCCGATCGGACGAACCCCCCGGTCGAATCCCGCGACGTACGTCAAACTGTTTGATCTGATCCGAGACCTCTACACGCAGTTGCCCGAATCGAAAGTTCGCGGTTTCAAGCCCGGACGGTTCTCTTTCAACGTCCCGGGTGGACGCTGCGAGGCGTGTGAAGGGAATGGCGCCAATAAACTGGAAATGGATTTCCTCGCGGATATCTGGGTGACGTGCCCCGTCTGCCAGGGGAAACGGTTCAACAAAGAGACCCTGGAGGTTCGCTTCAAGGGAAAGAGCGTCAATGATGTCCTCGAAATGGACATTCAGCAGGGCCTTGAGCATTTCGAAAACCATCCCAAACTCGTGAAGTCGCTCCAGACGCTTCACGATGTGGGGATGGACTACATGAAGCTCGGTCAGCCGTCGCCAACACTGTCCGGTGGCGAAGCACAGCGAGTCAAACTGGCGAAAGAGCTGAGTAAACGCTCGACAGGCAAGACGGTCTACATTCTGGATGAACCGACGACCGGACTGCACTTCGTCGACATTGAACACCTACTGCGAGTGCTTCACGGCTTCGTCGAGGCGGGGAATACCGTCATTGTCGTCGAACACAATCTCGACGTGATCAAAACGGCCGACTGGGTCATTGACCTTGGCCCCGAAGGGGGTTCCGGTGGTGGACGAATTCTGGCCGAAGGAACGCCTGAAGAGGTAATGAACTGCGAGGAATCTCACACAGGACGAGCACTGAAAACAGTGCCGGGCATGGTTCCTGCTTCGACGTCGCGCGGTAAAAAGAAGGTTTCAAAGGTCAACGCAAACGAGGTCGAAGTGACTGCGCTGGCCCCTTACTCAGCACTGGCCGCCGGTGCACCGCGGTGGCAGACGTCGGTTGCGCTCAGCGAGGCACCCGATGGTGCAGACACGTCGATCGTCGTTCGTGGTGCTGCGCAGCACAACCTTCAACACCTTGACCTGAAGATTCCGCGAGACCAGATGAGTGTTTTCTGCGGTCCGAGTGGATCGGGAAAAAGTTCTCTGGCCATGGACACCCTCTACGCCGAGGGACAACGCCGGTACGTCGAATCTCTGTCCTCTTACGCGCGCCAGTTCCTGGGTCAGATGCCCAAGCCGCGCGTCGAACACATTCACGGACTGCAACCCTCGATTGCCATCGAACAGAAAACGGTTGGCAATACACCTCGCTCGACTGTCGGGACTGTCACCGAGATCTACGACTATCTCCGTATTCTGTACGCGCGTCTCGGAACGCAGTTCTGCCCGGACTGCGGCATCGCTGTGAAGTCGCAAACCGTCGATGATGTCATCGAACGACTGCTTGAGACCGTCCCCGCCGATGACGCTTCTTCAACAGACGGGCAGACCGCGCCCTCTGCCAGTAAGGGAACACGAGTTCTGATTCTTGCTCCACAGGAAGTCACCGTCGGCCAGCAGTACTCCAAGCTGTGGGAACGTCTTGCCGAACAAGGTTATCGTCGCGTTCGCATCGACGGCGTCACGCATGCACTCGATTCGGTCCCCGAAATTGACCGCAAACGGAAGCACAACGTCGAAATCGTGGTCGATCGCATTACGCTTTCACGCGCGGGCCGGTCCCGTCTGGCGGAATCGGTCGAACTGGCGTTCGACGTCGGTAAGGGCCTGATCCGCGTCGCGTTCGTCGATGAAGACCGCGATGAGAAAAAGTGGAAGGTGCAGCCATTCAGCCTCTTCCGCGCCTGTGAATCCTGCGGGCGGGGATTCGAGGAACTGGCTCCTCACAACTTTTCGTTTAATAGCCCCCTCGGCTGGTGCCATTCCTGCGAAGGGATCGGCGTTCAGCAAGGGACGAATCTGGGAGCACTCATTTCGGACCAGACACGGTCCCTGGCACAAGGATCGGTCAGTGCGTGGCCCGATCCCGCGAAATCTCCCCTCTTCCGGCAGATGCTGGCCGCGATGGCAAAAGAATGCGATATCCCGCTGGATGTCCCCTTCTCGCAACTCGATGCGGCCCAGCAGCGAGCCGTTCTGTTCGGTACCGGCGACACCTGGATTCCACTGTCACTCGGTTCGCCCGATCAGGCCTCGACCGCAAAGAAAGGTGCCAGGGACAAGTCGCCCCGTGGGACGCTCCGTTTTCAATACAAGGGGCTTTATCCCGCGATCGAGCAGGCGGCGAGCTTGTCATACGAATACCGTATGAAATTCTTCGAACTCGTCGGAGAAGTCCCCTGTGCCGCCTGCCAGGGAAGTCGCCTGCGTGATGACGCAAGCGCGGTGAAGCTGATGACCCCGCGCAAGGGGATCGCCGCAGATGTACCCCCCGCCGATTCCCGGACGAGCCATTCGCATCTTGACGGAAACGTGGGCAAGACGCTGAAACAGCTATGCGATCTCCCTCTGCGCGAGACACTCGAGTATCTGAACAATCTCAACCTGACTCCTTCGCAGAAGAGAATCGCGGGTGACCTGCTGGTCGAAGCCACGTCCCGGCTGAAGTTTCTCGTCGATGTCGGGCTTCACTACCTCACTCTGGGAAGAACTCTCCCCACACTCTCCGGCGGAGAAACCCAGCGGATTCGCCTGGCGGGTCAGATCGGTCGCGCCCTGACCGGCGTCCTGTACGTCCTCGACGAACCCACCATCGGGCTGCACCCCAGCGACAACGGTCGCCTGCTCTCGGCACTCATCAAGCTGCGAGATCTCGGCAATACAGTGGTGATGGTCGAGCATGATCGCGAAGTGATCCAAGCCGCGGACCGCCTTTACGACTTCGGCCCGGGTGCCGGACGCTTCGGGGGTACGGTCACCGCCCAGGGGTCTCCTGCGGAAATCAATCAGAGCGAACTCTCGCTAACCGGCAAATTCCTTTCGGGTCGCGAAGAGATCAAAATTCCGCTCGAACGCCGCATGCAGCGAATTGGGGCAACCTCCACCGAGACACCACAAACAGGTCCGGCACCGAAAAAGTCCCGGAAAAAAGCGTCGAAAAGCGCGGCCGCCCCCCCTGCGGAAACGTTGTCCGTCGTCGCTTCGCCCCAAAGCGGTCGCCCCGGCAGTATTCACGACACCTATCAGGTCCCACCCGGTGGGGGCTGGCTGGAACTGCTGGGTGCTCGTCAGCACAATCTCCGCAACGTCGATCTGCGGATTCCGTTGGGAACCCTGACCGCAGTGACCGGCGTGAGCGGCAGTGGCAAGAGCTCCCTGATCGATGATACGCTTGCCCGCGCCATCTCACGAAAGCTCAATCGAGCCACGGCGCAGGCGGGTCCCTATGACGAACTGAACGGACTTGAATTTCTCAGTAAGATCATCGTGGTTGACCAGCAACCGCTTGGAACCACCCCGGCATCCAACCCCGCGACTTACACAGGTGTCTTCGAACACATTCGTGAACTCTTCTCGCGACTGCCCGAAGCCAAGGTCCGTGGCTACAGTGCGACACGCTTCAGCTTCAACAGAACGGGTGGCCGCTGCGAGACCTGCGAGGGGAACGGTCAGAAACTGATCGAAATGCACTTCCTTCCCGATGTCTGGGTGGAGTGTGATACCTGCCGGGGTAAGCGCTATAACGCCGAAACGCTTGCGGTGACCTATCGCGGCAAAAGCATCGCCGACGTGCTGGAAATGTCGATCGGGCAGGCATTGGAACTGTTCAGCAACATTCCCAAAATTCGCGGCCCGCTGTCCGTCCTGGCCGCGATCGGACTCGACTATCTTACGCTGGGACAGCCCGCCCCGACCTTGTCCGGCGGCGAAGCACAGCGCGTGAAACTGGCGGCAGAACTGTCTCGCCCCCAATCGGGCAAGACCCTGTATTTACTTGATGAACCGACGACAGGTCTTCACTTCGACGACATCCGCAAACTGCTCAAGATTCTCAACAGCCTCGTCGACGCGGGAAATACGGTCGTTGTCATTGAGCATAACCTCGATGTCATTAAAACCGTCGACTGGATCGTCGATATCGGACCGCAAGCCGGAGCCGAAGGGGGCTGGATCGTCGCGGAAGGGACTCCCGAAGACGTCGTCCAGCAGGCAGGCGAATTCGCCCATGCAGCGTCGTCCGCTACCACCAACGGTTCATCGACCCGGACCGCACATCGCAGCTTTACGGGCGAGGTTCTGGCCGGCGTGCTGGCAGAAGGGGGACGAGGCCACCGAGAGACGTTCGACGCGGAAGCCGCTCGGAAGAAACAGTCGGGCGATCTCGACCCATCCAAAATTGGTGCCGATGCCAGGATGCCATGGGAGGTCGACGGCCTCAAGTGGCATACCGTGGATGGCCTGGCCAATAATGGGCGACCGCGTCGCTGGAAAGGAAGCATCCTCGCCAGCCTGATCCAGACAATCGAGGCAACAGACGAGTTCAGTCCGCCTGACTGGAATGAACGAAGCACCGTTGAGATCGCTGCCAAAACGCGTAGCTTCGGCTGGTTCCTGCACGCTTATACCGGTGATGAATGGCTGCTGACGCTGAAGTTCCGACTGCCGAAACGAACCTTCGTCCAGGAAACGCTTGCCGCAGAACTGGCCCTGAAAGATGTCAACGATCTGGACGACATTCCGGTCTATAACCGTCAGCCACGTGTGCGGATCAGGCCTTCGACCAACGGTCCATTCGAAGACATTACGATCTCGATTGTTGCTCCGGAAGACACACAAAGTCCCGCGTTCAAACGATTCCTGTCGAAAGCCATCGAGGCCTTCGTCAGTCGTGCGCGCCCCGAAGCGCTCAATCTCGAAGACCTGACCCCATGGAAAAAACTGGGCCGAAAGTGGCACCTGATGCGCAAGGGCTTCCTGCAGGGAACCATCGAATGGGAACCGGCCGTACTGGAAGACATGGCGGCGCTTCTTGAGAAACTGCTGCCGTTTGTCGAAGTCGATTGGACGAACAAGGTCGTCGTGCACTACACCCGCGGCAAGACCCCGATCGTCAGTCTGGTGACCAAGCGGCCCGCCGCTCTGGAATGCATGATCTATGTTCCGGCGGGCTCGGTTCAGTTAGGACAGATCACGGGATTCGGCATTGATCCGGAAGTCGCCCCACGCGACAAAGCGGGCCTCGACGCAGTCAAACTGCGGTTCACCCGGCGCGAACACGTGAACGCGAAACCATTCCAGAAGTTCCTGAAGGATCTCTGGTCGACACCTCAGGCTGAATCCTGACGCAGACCTGACGTGAACGTGCGGCGTGCGATTTCTGACCGCCAGTCCGGTATGATCCCGACGTCGCTTTGTTGCCCCGTCGGACCGGACCTGGCGTTGCGCCTTGCCGCGCTCACCGCCCGAGTGCGCATCCCGGATGTCGGTCGGGCTCGTCTCCCAAGAGCAAATTTCGATGGCACGCTACTTTCATTTCAAAACCGCGGACGAACTGGTTCAGAAGGCGAAGGAACTGGGGAGCGATTTGCCCTCGTCTGCCGACTTCTCACCTCTCTTCGAACCGGCGACGGTCGGCCGGCTGCATGTCGGGAATCGGTTCTGCATCCAGCCGATGGAAGGGTGTGACGGGACACTCGACGGAGCCCCTGACGAACTGACCTACCGTCGCTATCGCCGGTTCGGCGGTGGGGGCGCGAAGCTGATCTGGGGCGAGGCGACAGCCATCGCAGAAGATGCCCGAATGAATCCCCGCCAGCTCTGGCTGCATGAAGGGAGCGCCAGTGCGATTGAGCAGATGCTAGCCGGTTGTCGCGCTGCTCACCGCGAAGTCTACGGTTCCGACAGCGGCCTGGTGATCGGACTCCAACTGACGCATTCAGGACGATACTGCTTTCGTCGTCCACAGATCGCCATGCACGATCCGTTGCTCGATCCATTCACCCTGGACAAATCGACCGGCAAAACGATTGACGCCTCGTTCCCGCTGCTCAGTGATGATGATCTGAAGCGAATCGAAGACCAGTACCTCGTTGCGGCAAAACTGGCTGCCCGAATCGGCTGTGACTTCATCGATATCAAACAATGCCATCGATACCTGCTGTCGGAATTGCTCGCCTCGACAAACCGGCCGGGCGAATACGGCGGTCGCCTCGAGAATCGAACCCGCCTGGTCAGGAACATCATCCGACGTTGCCGGGATGATGTTCCTTCCATCGAAATCGGGTCACGCATCGGTGTCTACGATGGCATCCCCTATCGCAAAGATGCTGAAGGCGTAGGCATCCCTGTCCCTCATACAGGGCCCCTGATGACGAGTTTCGGCGTTGATCCTCACGATCACACCCGCTGGAAACCGGATGAGCCCCTGCAGGTGGCTCGCTGGCTCGCGGAAGAAGGCGTTTCACTGCTCAATGTCACCATGGGAAATCCTTATGCGAACCCACATGTCCTCCGTCCTGCGGACTATCCGCCGATGGATGGGTATCTCGCTCCCGAACACCCATTAATCGGGGTTTTACGCCACTTTGAGGCCACGGCCCTGATCCAGCGTTCCCTTCCCCACGTTTACCTTGTTGGAAGTGCATATAGTTGGTTGCAGGAGCTCGCGATTCACATTGCTGCCGGAAACGTGACGCAGAAACGTTGTTCGTTTGTCGGATTGGGGCGGGCAACGCTCTCACAACCCGACTTCGTACAGCAACTTGAGACGCATGGACGGCTGAATCGTAAGACCACCTGCCGCACCTTTTCGTACTGTACAAACATGATGAGAACGAAGGATCACCCGCTGGGTCAGTCTCCTACAGGTTGTCCTCCGTTCGACAAAGAGACCTACGGGCCGATCTGGAAAAACATTCTCGAGAAGAAAAAGGGCACGTAATTTTCATAGACGAGAGAGAAGTCTGTCAAAATTCATCGATCAACCAAACTTTTCCGACGAATATTTCAGGAACGATTTTGCGGTAAGAATGCCCAAAGCCACCTTGCACACCCGAACAGATCAACCTATTTTTGTGTGATCGCACGGATGCGAAGGCCGTGAAATTCTTCATGATTTTTTCTAAGGAGCTGGACTTCATGATGAGGCTTCAACTCAGCCACTCGTGGCACATTCGTCGACACGGTTACTGTGCACTCGTAACTCTGCTGTTTCTCAGCGTGTTCACTACCATGTCCTCACAGTCGCACGCCGCCGATTTCCAGACGGAAAACGATCCCCTGTATACGAAGTCCGGGTCGCTCGTCATCTGTGGTGGTGGGGTTCTGCCTCACACGCTCCTCGACCGCTTCATCGAACTCGGGGGCGGTCCTGACGCCCATGTCGTGATTATCCCTTCAGCCAGCGTGATCGCCGATACCGACATTCACGCACGCATGTCAGGCTGGTACGACCGGCTTGCCGATAATGGCTTCGCATCTCTCCAGATTCTGCACACTCGTTCACGAATGGAAGCAGATGATGAAAATTTCTCCCAGATTCTCGATCTTGCCACCGCCGTCTGGTTCATCGGGGGAAATCAGAACTGGCTGGCGCAGACTTACGTCGGTACCCGCACCGAAGAACGGTTGCACAATGTTTTAGCACGCGGTGGCGTAATTGGTGGCACTTCCGCAGGAGCCGCGATTATGTCGCGGAGCATGATTGCCGACGGGAAAATCGAGCCACTCCTCTCTTCGGGACTCGGGTTCCTGCCCGGAACCATCGTCGATCAGCACTTCAAGAAGAGAAACCGCCAGGAGCGACTCATGCGCGCCCTGCAGTTGCGTCCCGGTATGGTTGGCTTCGGCATCGACGAAGGAACAGCCCTGATCGTCCAGGGGCGGTCGCTGGAAGTCATCGGCGAATCCGACGTGTCGATCTGCCTGTCCCCTTCGACGAAACGGCCTGCCCGGATCGAGTCACTGACTCCCGGACATAAGGCCGACCTGATCGCGCTGAAGCGTGCCGCAAACTCACGCGTCGATACGCTCATCGCGTCGACCGACCGTCACGTCCCCGATGTTCAGAACGGAACCCTGGTGATTGCAGGGGGCGGCCCCACCCCGAAAGAAGTCATCGACTCATTCCTGGAAGCGGCGGGAGGGATCGAAGCCCCCATCGTCGTCGTCTCGAATGCCTTGGGTGATTATCCCCCCGAGCAGCGCGAAGTCTGCGGCTGGCTCCAGGACGCAGGTGCCAGAAACGTCACCATGCTGCACGCAAGAAGTGGCGAAGAACTCTCAAGCCCCAGCCTGATTGCTCTGCTGAAAGCCGCTCGCGGAGTCTGGTTCACAGGCGGCCGACAGTGGCGATTGGTGGATGCCTACATGGACACCAATGTCGAGGAACTGTTCCACGATGTTCTGCGTCGAGGTGGTGTCATCGGTGGAACCTCGGCCGGTGCGACGATTCAGGGTGAGTATCTCGTCCGCGGTAATCCCCTCGGAAATGAAGAGATCATGTGCGAAGGCTACGATCGCGGCTTCGGTTTTCTCCCCGGCGTCGCCATCGACCAGCACTTCACCGAACGCAAACGCCATAACGAAATGGTGGAACTTAAGAAGACTTATCCCGAACTGATCGGCCTGGGCGTTGACGAATCCACGGCGCTCATCGTCCGAGGTTCTACGATGCAGGTAGTGGGGAAACATCAGGTCACCGTCTTCGACAGCCCCACGGACTCGTCAATCGAAACACCCGAATTCGCGATCCTGAAATCGGGCGATCGCTATGACCTGCGTCAGCATCGTCGCGTCGAAACAGCCCTCGCTGAGGCCGACACGCCCAAATAACTCAGCCACGTCCCCTTTCGGGAATCGTAAGAGGACTCCGGCCGCATCAGTTCCAGCGGCCGGCATCCACGCTGCTTGTCCCTCCCCCGGACAGGCAGCGTTTTTTATTCCCGCTCCCCGCCCGGAGCGTCGCGCGCAGCGGTCATCAATGCGCCGGAGCCGCCAGACGCAACAACCGTGACAGGTCCTGGCAGAGCGATTCCAGCACCAGCGGAACCGCCACGTTCTGATCCACATGGATCGCGGCCTCAACGCACCGTTCAATGAGCCCCCCGACGACCTCGACATCGTCTGACTGGGTCATCAGTCGATTCACAAACTGCGACACTTCGGCCGAAAATGGAACCGACTCGGTCGGCCCCTGGCCGATCTGCCACACCGCCATGCGAAAGAACTCGACGAGAAACCGAATCAGCCATTGGGCGTTGATCCGCTGCACTGATGTCTCGGAACTGATCTTGCCAATTCCCTCCAGCAGCGACTTTGCCAACCCTAATCCGCTGAAACTCACTTGCGCAAGTTGCCGATACAGCAGCGTTCGCAGCTCACGAAGCTCAGGCTCCAGCAGTTGCGTGGCCGTGGTGAGACTCCCTTCGCTCAGTGCGGCCGCAAAGTTGACGTCGTCGTCTGACTGAGCCAACTGCTGCTCGATCAGCATCGCACGGATATCCTCGGTTTCCAATGGCGAGAACCGCACAAGCTGGCATCGCGATCGGATCGTCGATAAGAGTGCATCCAGGTTCGACGCGATCAAAATGAGAATGGCCCGTTCAGGGGGCTCTTCAAGCGTCTTGAGAAACGCGTTCGCACTGGCATCGTTCATCGTGTCAGCGTCATCGACGATGGCGACCTTGCGAGACCCCGGAAGTGGCGCCAGTGAGAGATCGTGACATAACCCCTCCTGCCCTCGCCGCTCTTCAGGCCCCAGCAGCAAAGCAATCGGCAGCTCTCGCTTACCTTCGGGACACCCGACGGCCAGAAAATCAGGATGAGCCCCCGCGAGGAATGGCTTGCAGCCCGCACATTGGCCACACGCTTCGAGCGGGTCCTCACCGGGATTCTGGCACAACAGTGCATGCGCCAGCAGTTGAGCAAACTTGCGTTTACCGATTCCCGAGGGACCGACGAAGAGATACGCCTGGGAAAGCCGGTTACGGCGAATCGTCCGGCGAAACATTTCTTTTTGTTCGGCATGCCCACGGAGCGGTGACCAGATCGACATTGACAATCCTGCAAGTTCAAAGTGAAAAGCAGTCGCATCGTATCGCAGACCACTTCTCCCCCGCTACCGCAGACAACAGTCCGGGACCACTCTTCCACTGCACCACGGAATCGTGGTTCGTTTGCGGCCTCACAGGCTTCTTGGCCGCTGATTCTCGGCTGCGCCGTAGCCTCGGTCAGCAACTGTCGAGAACGTCTGCGGCTCCTAATCCCCTGCGGAACGTTTACAGGCCGTCCGTATCGACCCTGCGTCACATCCCGCGGCTGCGCTGGAGGCCTGTGTGAACCCGGCGAACGATCGCTTCGAATCCGGGCCCCGACATGGCGCGAATCCTGAGTCAGCTCCAACGGGATTACGAAAGATTGATCTTTTCCGCCCTCTCGTCGTTGGCGGGCTTCGTGATCAGGGCTTCGATGTACCGACTGTACTCATCCTTCATCGGAAGGTCGAAGTTGCGTTTGATCCGTTGTCGCCGCACCGCGACTTCGTCCCCAGTCTTCCGATTTGTGGTCACCAGTTCGACCGACTCCCAGGAAAGTCCAACTCCTCGCTTTTGCCAGTTGGGAAGATCATTGAAGTTGATCCCTTGCTGGAAAAGAAATTCGTTCATCTGACCCACGGACAGTCCGTAATTTTTCGCGGTAGCGGCCCGCTGATCGAGCCCCTGCTTTCGACTCATCCAATAGCAGTGCGCACTCATCGCGTTGCGTGCCGCGTCCTCATTTCTCCAGCGAAAGTAATCCACTACCAGGCCGATGTTGGGCAACTGCGAAATACGGCAGTCAAACGTCGCAACATTCCCGAGCAGCAGCGAGAACCGGGCGCTCGCTTCGCCTGCTAGCGTGGAATTAAACTTTCGCAACTTCCGCCCGAACTGCCGCTCATCGAGATCGAACAGCAATGAAATCTCGTCACTTTGCGTATAGGCATAGATCACCCGGAAGCCGCAGGTCATTAGCCCCTCAGCCGTCTCGACCATCAAATCTCGGAACCGTTGATCGAACGGCGCTTCAAACTTGCAGATCTCCTTGGTCAGACGAGTAAAACTGCGACCATCCAGGCGGGCGACCATGTGAACACCCGGTAGCACGCAATAATCGGCGACCGTTTCGTAGACCCGCATTTTCCGATCGAGGTCGTCAAACTTCATCTTGCCATTCCTCGACAACAAACTGTCCTGCATCAAGTCGGACGTAATACAGCTGATCGAACCCTTCTTCGAAACTCGGCAATTCCAACTTCTTTGCCGTCGAGCAGATCCCCAGGTCCGGCACGCGTTCTTCCGGACATCGATCGCGGTTTCGTTCCAGACAGCCATCGATGTGGGACTGAAAGTAAAATCCTACGAGGCGGAAGCCGGCATCCTTGATGGGGCAAATGAACCGGGCACGGTCTTCACGTGTGGGATTCGTGTTATCAATCACGAGCCGTTGCCCTGTCTGCAGACAAACCTGCAGGAACTGCCACTCCCGATTGCGGGTCTTGAGCAGGTCGAGGCTGATGCGGGCGTGGGTACGGAAGAATCGCTCTTTAAAGAACGACGATTTCCCCGAGGCCTGCAGACCGATGAATACCACGGCTTCCATGATCTGAGGCCTCAAAATGGGATCGCCCCCCTCCGACGGCGACGCCGGAAAGGGGCACCCGCTCGAACTTTCACCAACGTTACTCTCTGAAAAAAGTGATGCCGGTTCACGCCGTCAAAAGCAGCCTGTTGTCAGGCAGCATTTCTTGAACCGCTTGCGGGAGCCACACGGGCAAAGGTCGTTTCTGCCCAGCTTTTCCTCCAGCAGTTTGTCACCATGCACCACCCTCACGCCACGTTTGACCTGCTTTTCAGAAGGGAATCCGCGACGCCGCTTACTCATCGTCTCGAAAAAACACCTGATCATGAACGTCATTTGTAAACATGCTGCACCTCCGGTTCGTCACGGACGAAAAGCCAATCGAACACCGCCACCGATGTCCACGACATCTCTAACGCCCAGCGTCGACACGTCGAGCTGCGAACAGGTTCGTAAAGGATTTTGTAATTGCCGAGCAGCCCAGCAGCGGAAGTGATCAAGGCCGACACATCCTCCGAAAGTGACGGATCCAGTCGGCGCCACGTTCGGGACACCCGCGCTGAGATTCCAATGTGCCTCTTGATACGGATTCATTCAAGCACCCGACGCCGCCGGGAAAGTGGGTCAAAGCCTTTTCGTATTCGATCAATGAAATCTTTCGATTCGTCTGCCCCCAGCACTTTAATCACCGTCAGCGCTCGCCACCCGATCGTGGTTGGACCTGTGAGATCGATATAGGGCTCGTAGCCGACCGGGGGAGCTGTATTGGGCGCCCTTTGCACCAGCACATTCGCAAAGCGCGAAAGCAACCAGCGATGACCGTGGTATTCTGATGGAAAGTACATTTCAACGAGCGAATCATCGTTGTCGGTTGCCAGCAAGTCCTCAATCTGTACTTCCTCTCGGGTATCAAGCATCAGCCCCTCGAGTATTGGACGCAGGTCCACAATCGCTGCCGGACTGAACTCTCTACAGGCGAGCACGGCGTTTGTCCGAACCAGAACGTCGTCGTCGATCATGAGTCGGGTTAGCACGCCCTTCGCGGAGAGTTCGTCGGCGTTCCGGGTCGCGACCAGAAAACCGATCCGACGGGCTGCCGCCGAACGAACCAATTCAGAAATATCGACTCCCCCGATCGCGAGCTCATCTAACCGGGTTTCGGACAAAATGATCGCAGCCCGCATAGCGGCATCCGAATTCGCAACGCTTTTCAAGCTGTTTCGCCCCGCTTCCGGGATGCTCGGCAGATAATTGGCTGCCAGCAGAAGAGCAGTCTTACGTACCTCGACGTCCTCACATTCCGCCAGACGAAGTGCGCAGTCGAGCTGAGCAGGACCTGCGGTCATGAGAGTGGCGGCCACGATTGAATTCGCAAGCCTATCTTTGGACGAATGACAGTGGCCCATTTGAGCAATTTCAAACAACTGCGTCTGCGTCATCTGTACAGACCTGAGCTTGCCTTGCGTGGCAAAAAAATGAGTCCCCTGATCCGCCCGTTCTCTCTGATTTCCGCTTTGAGTCTTCGCATTTGACTCGCATCCAATCACGACACAAATAACGATAATGAGCGATCTGAGTTTCATTCGAGAATCAATCCCGCGTATGGCTCTCAATGGAAAGTCTCGCGCCTTGGAATCATGTCAGAGTCCGACGACAGATTTTCCTCTCCGGTTCAGCGTTTTTTAAAAACAGAGTCGAGAGAGTTTGTAAGTCGCTGCTGCCACTCCCCGGCAGTGCCAGTGACATGAGGATGTTCTTTCAAAAACTCATTCCACTCTATCGATTCACTTAGAACTCCTATTTGTTCGATCTGAGTCGGTTCTGCCCCGGCAACGCGAAAGGTCTCTCGAATAATGTCCACGCTTGCTCCGAATTTTTCGGCGAGCAGCACGGCATCGTACAGATCCTTGCCCATCGGGTAGGAATCTGACGTAAGCCAAAGCAGTTTCCAGGCAAGCGATTGGTGAGGGCTCACTGCCAACAGTTCCACAGGCGGGAAATCACCAACTGACACGGCAGTGCTGAGTGGCTCAGAGGGAAACTCTTCTTGAAAAACGAAGTCCATCTGAACGGATCCGTTGTATTTGGAATTGGTATGATTCCACGGGACGACAATGCGGATCCCTGAGGCGCGTTCGTAAGTCCAGATATCTTCCATCACGTGCGAGTCTGGTGGGACCAGAATCTCGTCGCCGATCGACGCCCCCTCGATCCCCTCAAGGAGATCTGCGATCAGGCGTCGTGACTCTTTTCCGTGGGCTTTCCACTCGGCGGGAAGAACGACCCAATCCAGATCGCCGGGACGACGAGCCAGTTCCCCAAACCAACTCACCATCAAGGCACTGCCGCGCAGCATCAGGTGCGGGCTCCATCGAGACTGACGGACAACGCAGAGCATGTGCTGCAGGACTGCCAGGCGACTGGAACGCCAGATGTCCGCTTCAAGTCCAGATTCGAAGGCAGGTTCACCTGCCCGATGCGCAGTGAACTGCCTCAATGCCGGATCGAACACAATGGGCCGATTGAGCTCCGGGTTGGCAAGTTCGATACGGAGAGTGGCTGGGTGGGTCGGACGGTTTGGCTGCTTCGAGGAATTCTTCCTCCCCAGAAAGCGATTCAAGATTTCAAACAGTGACACGCGGCAGTCCTTTCAGGATCAGAGCCAGCCTGAGTCGACGGCCAGATTCGAGTCGAAGACGACATACTCTTGTTCCACTTCGGCAATACAGAATCCTGACTCCCGCAGTCGCTCCAGCAATTGGTTCAGTATCGAGCTGGCGTCGACGCGCCCCAGGCCAAAAACCCTCTGCGTCACGAATCGTTCCGCCGTCCCATCTGCACGTTGACGCCTGATGTTCTGGGAGAGTCGGGCACCACGTTCTGCCGCCCGCTGCCGCAGCAGATCCACAGCTTCGAAATCCGACAGCACAACTTTGATATGATGCTCGAAGTACTGAGTCAGGCGGTCGCACGCCTCCGATGTGCACTCAGGAACCTCGTCCCCTTCAATACCCGTTTCAACTTTCACCCGTACCACAGAGAGTCCCCACCGAGCAATCTCCTTCCCAACCTGCGCGGCGACACGAAGCTGCTCTTCAACGGCCCCCTGTCCCCAGAAAGTGATCATCGGCTGAGACGGTCGTTCCCCGCCTTCAAGTAAAATGTGGGTCCACTTCATCCGAGACCGAACGGCCCAATCGGTCACCCTTTCTGCGACTTCAGGACTGCAGGCGTCGACGGTAATGTGTGTTTCGTAGCAATCCATGGATTAGGCTGTTCAGTTAACGCTTGGGCGCCTCTCTCAGAACGTTCCGCAGTCCTGCGAGGCTTGTTGAACAGGAAGACCGGCTTTCTAAATGTTGGTCAACCGTTCAAATGTTACCAAGAATCCCCCGCGGAAGTTCTCATTCTCGCAGCCTAACGGCAAGCCAGTTATTCCTCGGAGGCCGATGTTTGCAGAGGCAGCTTTTCGTTCGGCGATGCCCCAGCTCAGCACTCTCTCTCAAATCAAAGGTGCATCCATTCAATGTGCCAATTGCCTGCTTCCGGCGCCTCGTTACGCATCGAATCCCACTACTGCCTGACACGCAGTGATGGGCCAGCACAGTGGCAGTGCGACGCGGTGACAACAGCAAAGAGCCCGGGATGACATGTATCGACCATTCCGGCTAGCGAAACGAACAACAGCTGCACTCCGGGACTCATTCGCTTGCTGCAATTCGATCTTCGCCGGGCGATGCCGAACGAGGAAATGCGGTGCCCCCTACGCCGCTCTCTACTGTAGAGTGTCGATCAGCTTCAGCAGCTGCTCGACGATTTTTTCTGATGAATCCAACTGAACGTTATTCGTCCCCAGCCAGGTTTCGTAGCCACCGACGGCATGCTGTGCAGGTGTGGGAAGGTAGCCATAGCCCCCATTTGCCAGCGAGATTGTGAACGTGGCCGCAAACGGACTTTTTTCTTTGATCTCCAGGCCGATTTCTGCAAAGACTTCAAACGGGATCGAAGTGATCACCTGCTCGCCAATACGCGCCGCCTGCAGCTTGGCAGAAATCTCTTTCGGTCCATCCATCAAGCCTTTAATCCGGCGAGCATAGACACTTTCCAAACCGTGTCGCCCCGCTTCTCCTTCGGGGCGTGTAAGGACCGCTGCCACATGCCTGGCAAGTGCTTCATCAGGTTGACGGACCTGCAGAACGAGTTCCGTCTCGGCAAGTTTCAGCGGCACCCAGTCGTGCCACTGCAGCTTCTTCTCTTCGACGGCCGTTCGTTCGGCAAGTTGAGTTGCCACCTCCGTCATCTTTTCAAATGGTTGATATGCTTTCTTGTTTTTGCCCGAGAAGTCGACGTTATTCACATCGCCGCTTGTCCCATTGGAATACAGTCCCACAAATCCCGGAACGGGATTTCCTCCATTCAGCAACGTTCCAATCTGATCATTAAAAACCCCGAAGTAGTCCGCCGAGATGACTCCGCTGGGCACACCTCCCACGTAATGCAGCGAGTAGTTCGCAAGCAGAGAAAGCGGTGTTCCATCCAGTGTCCTGACACTGATAAAGGAAAACTGGGGATCCACCGGACCGGCTGGTCGAACCAGAGCCGCTGATCCGGCCGCAGGGTTCATGCGAACCTGATCTGTCCCTCCGATCGGATTCACCAGAAGCGCGGGATCCGAGACGTACCATCTTCGGTTATTGAGGTGAGATGACTCATCAAAGCTCCCCCAGGCAACCCGTACTGGCTGGACATGACTGCTCGCCTGTTTGACGGCCTCATAAATCCCATTGATGGCCCGCTGCTGGTAAACGTTAAAAAGGGCGTCGCTCTTGAGCATCCAGTCGCCTGAGGACGTTGCGGAATGCGTGTGCGTTGATGACATGACCAGCCCCACAGGAGCGATTTCACTATCGCTCGTGATCAGGGCCCGGGCCGCATCAAAGATGCCTCGCGGAACGTGCACGCTGTCGACGATCACAAACGCAATTCGCGCTTCGCCGTTATCGAGGAGCAGGCAACGCGCCGTAATGTCATCATGAATTTGCGTGGCGGGCGGCATTCCGAAGTTCCCAACGATGAGCTCGCCCATGTCCGGGTTGATGACGACGCGTGCCGCCCCCGCTTTCAGCTCTTTTCTGTCAGCGGCATCAGCACTGCCAAATGCGCCGAAAGTGAATTGTGAGAGAAGCAGACAGAACAGCAACCGAGCGTGTCTCATCGTAGTACTTTCCTTTGCAAGCAGGAACTTCAATCGTCTTCTCGTCAGTTCGCCAGTTGAGGTATGCTGATTAAAGTCGATGGTACAATTCACGACGTGCACTGAAAACCGGGGAGTTCCACCGGCCTGTTCAACACCACGCACATATCCACGATGCTGGGTGACCCGGCGGCCTGATTTGTGGATAACGGGTTGACTGAGCCGCAAGATGTTGCCGTCGTAACCGACATCGATCAGAATTCCGCCGATGCGAACCCACCGACGACTCGTCGTTTTTTTTGGGGGGGGCGCAAGCCAAAACTTACCCTCAAGCAAAGTCACACGGCAGTGGTTGTCAGCCCGGCGTTCCGACAGCGGACCGCCCGCTACATCCGGTCCAGCGTGCCATGGCCTAGTCGCTCGGCCGCTTCCAGTCGGTCGCAGAGTTCAATGAGCTGATCCATCGTGCGACCAATTCTCATCCTGTTAATCGACCGGCAGACGTCTCCGATCAGCATTTCGAGTTCGAAGGGGGACATCGGAATCAATTCAATGGTGCTACTGGACTCCACTTGCTGCAAGGCCTTTGCGATCCCCTCAAATGGGTACCCGTGCCGCATCAGGAGTTTGCGTTCGCTGGGGGTCAGTTCGATATCGATGGTCTTCGGTTTCATTCCAGTTTTGCTTCACCAGGAAAATCGGGTTCAACGACAAGAAACGGGAGCGGCGTAGAGCATACCTCGGAGAACGTACCCGGGGGACAGAGCATACCCTCTCGACGCGAAAGAAACCTCACACGAGGCCGCGGGGTGACAACCAACCTCGGTGGAACTCGACACGAATCTATTGTGTTCCGTGTGACTGACTTTCCCCTTGACCCGGTCCAAAGCATGGAGAACGCTATTCACATCGAAAAAATGAAGTCTCCCCTTGGCTTCTTCCTGAATCACTGCGTTTTGCAGCGAGCTTAACCTTGTCGTGGCAACGTCAGTACAGCGAGGTGCGACCTCACAGTTCGCGGGGGTATCAGACCCCGGCGGAGTTCACGCGAACGTGTGGTCCTTCCGCTACGGCTCCGGAGAAGACGCCTGCGCCTTCGCTCCAGGCCCTCACGTTCAATCGCATACAGAACTGACTCCTATTGCAACTGGTACGGAAACCACCGGCGGACCAGCGGCAATTTCCAGCGTTTCGCGGGTCATTTGGAACACGTCGTGTCCGCGTTGCCCACTTCAACAGACGATCGCTGCGGCCAATTCAAACTGCTCCTGGGTAAAGTACAGCAATAGTTCATCGCTTGCACATTCGAAATGCTTCCGCCTTATGTTAGGGTTGTTCACGCCATCAAGAAAGCACTGTTCGTCGTAAAGCCGCGGCCGGCTCACTGTGCACATCGCATTATTGATCGCTGATGCCACAAAATTCGCGCTTCGACTAGATGTTGTGACATTCATGACCCAATTGACGACGGACGGCCTCACGAAATTTACTCGATTAACTATCTTCGATAATGAATCGTCGCAGAGAATCGCTCCAAATAACAGGTGCTCGCGAGATACTGCCCACCTAATACCCAGCATGAATTGACTATCAGAGGTAAAATTGCCGTCGAGTGGAAATGTGTTCTGTAGTTTCTCGGCGAAATGTTCGAGCGCCAGACTGCAAACCTCACCGCATCCAATCTTATCGATCACAGTGGGCACACGTTCCGCGAGAAATTCAAACTTGTAGTCCAAATTTATAGATTCTTCTACGCCCGCGTGACATGCGAACAGCAGTTGCGCAAATACATCAGCCCAGGCTGTCGATGGGGGATCATCTACAACATCGTCAATCGTAACACTTAAAACCTCTGCGGAAGGGCCTGCATATGGCGCGTTTGAGATGACCTTTTCGAACAGGTACTCAGGGTTGTTTCCAAAAACCATAGTTAAAACGCTCTCCACTCACTAATGCAATCCAACAGTGACACAGCAAAGGGCAAACATGCAGTGTCCCCGCGCCCTCGCTGCCTATTCTGTTGACACGTAAAGTGAAAAATACATCTTTTCGCCCTTTACCTACTACTTAACCCTGTATTACCACGAATAAGCTCTAGATCTTCATTTATATACGGCCACAGCTGGAGATCGCCATCCTGAAACGCCAAAAGAACGCCCCCTGTCTCATAACAGCTAAAGTTTCTTGCATCGTTAGTATTCTTGAGTAGTACGCTTTCGACAATCGCCTGTTTACCGCCAGCGAGAACAGCGTCTCCAGCGCAAATCCTCTCGCCAGTTAAATAGTAGAACTCCATACCGCCCTCCATAGAGAATCAAACAGGGACACAGCATATTTCGTTGACAATTGCTACACAAGCTCGATAGCCTTGAAGTCGTTGGAGTGAATTACTCGGGTTTTTCGATTGAATCGGAGGCGATGACATGGCCCGGTTAGCGCGTGCGGAAGTTTTCTCGCCCGATGAAGTGGCGATCGTGCATGTCATGAACCGAGTTGTTCGCCGTTGCTTTCTTCTGGGGACCGATTCCCTCACCGGCAAGAATTATGACCACCGGAAGGGGTGGATTGAAGATCTACTGGAACGCTATGCCGCCTGTTTCGGGATCGATCTGCTGGGCTTCGCGATTCTCTCGAACCATTTTCATCTAATCTTGCGGTCTCGGCCGGATGTGGTTGCCACTTGGGACGATGCGGAGGTCGCCAGACGGTGGCTGCTCCTTTGTCCCATCCGGAAGGATGATCACGGAAACCCCTTGGAGCCGAATCAGGCCGAGTTGGATTTCATTCAGAACGATGCCCGCAAGCTGGAACTTATCCGCTTGCGGTTGTCCGATATCGGCTGGTGGATGCGCCTGTTGTGTCAGACTGTGGCGATGCGCGCCAACCACGAGGACAACGAGATTGGCCGCTTCTGGCAAAGCCGATTTCGGGCGGTACGGCTTCTCGATGAAGCTGCCCTCGTCGCTTGTGCTGCCTATGTCGATTTAAACCCGATTCGAGCGGCGATGGCGGATCGACTGGAGACCAGTGACTACACCTCCGTGCAGCGCCGGATTCAAGCTCAACAGAACCAATCGGAGTTCCGCAACACCGTTAGTCCCAGCGACAGTTCACCGACAGTGATCAAACCATCCCGCCGTTCGGTCAAAAAGACGGACGACGCGAGAACGAAGCAACTATCAACCGCCGATCGATTTCTTGCCCCCTTGCCGCTGGACGAGCGGAATGGCAAGACGGGGCCGGTCGCATGCCGCACGGGAGCCCGGTGCAGCGACAAAGGCTTTCTGCCGATGACCCAGGAAAACTATCTTCGATTGCTCCGCTGGACGGCGAAGCAGCTTCCGCGTGAGAAGCTGTCCCGAACATCGCCTGAACTGAAAGAGGTCCTCAACAAGTTGGATCTGAACGCCAACGCCTGGTTGGCACTGGTCAGAAAGTTCGGCAGGCTGTTCTACAACGTCGCCGGTCGCCCACAGACGATCGAGTTGACGCGCAGCCGCATGGGCCAGCATCGGCACTACGTCCGAAGAGAAACCCGCGAAGTTTTCTCCTGATGTCGGATTCTCATCGAGCGCATTCACTGACGTGAAATGATCGTCTCCGGCAGGTTCGGGATGGACCGTGCGGCGGCGGAAGCTACGCAATGGGAGACGCGCTCGACCCACGCCCCCATTGAGCCGACCCACTCTGGTGCGACTCGACGGGATCCTATGATCTGGGCCAGGTCGACGCTCGCGACAGCCCCCCCCCCTTACCCCGGTCGAAAGCATGGAGCATGCAGTTCACTCTGAAAACATGTAGTGTCCCTGTGGCTTCTCCTCGGGATCGGCTCCTGTCAGGACTTTGCCACAGCGTCGGCAGTTTTCGGGAAGCAGTGAATGCACCTCTGCACAGCGTTCGATGGGGACCAGTTGGCGAACAACACGTCGATGCCCGTCTTGTCCGCCTCGCTTTCTCTTGGAATTGGATTTCGGCTTGGGAGTCGGCCGAGCATGCGGATGTTGCGTGGAAGGAGGCATCGACGAATTCTGTGGCGTCAGACGTTTGACTTGGGCTTTGAGATCGTCAATCTCTTCCTGCATCCTCGCCCGCTGGGACTCCATACTCGCTAACAGAGACGCGACGAACGCTCGTACGGCGGGCGTCATCTCGGCTAAAAGCTCAGCGGGTATCTCTGACATCTGCATCATGACGCTGGTGTCTCAGATATTCATCCTCCTGAATAGATCAATCCCGACCCGTGAACGGTTACGAGGCGACCGCAGCAGGAGTTCAGGCTGACCAAGTCATCAAATTGCGACACAAGAAGACACGAACCAACCATACCTTGAGGCTGATCTCCGTCCGCTGCTCCGCTCACACCAGCCGCGGTCGACGCCGGGGACGCAAGTTCTCCAGTACAGCCCCCAGCAGCGATGGAACACTGAGAATCGCCACGGATCTGCTGGACGTCCCCGCAGAACTGATCGCAGAGATGTATCAGCTTCGCTGGACCATCGAGCTCTTCTTCCGCATGTTCAAGCACCTGCTGGGCTGCCGCCACCTGCTGAGTACCCGACAGCAAGGTGTCGAGATTCAGATTTACTCCGCGCTCATCGCCTGCCTCTTGATTCTGCTTTACACCGGACGCATGCCGACCAAGCGGACGCTTGAGCTATTGTGCTTTTACCTGATCGGCTGGTTCGACTTCGATGAGATCCAAGGACACATCGATAAGCTTAAGACCGCGTCTTCCTGACGTGAGTCTTTGATAAGAGATCCGTTCCGCGTGAACTACATTCCGCGATGAGAACGGGTGCGCGCCTATATAAACATCATAAGCGACAACCACTAAATACTAGCCTCACGTCGCGCCGAACTCCTTGTCTCGCGGGATTGACCGGGCGTGAACAGCGACAGAAAGAACGAACCCAAAAAACAGACGAGCCGCATCAAATCTCGTGCCGAACAGTATTGGGACACAGCATCTTCTGTTGACAGCGCCGAATCTCATCCCCGGGGGCCTACTTCACCGTGCGCTTACCTTACCAGGCGGTCCTGGGCCTTGCCGGTCGCGGACACAAAATCTCCGGGATCATGCCCTGTACGGTGATCCATCCGGGAGATAAGGCTGACCGGATTCTTAACCCGGACCCCTCCCCTCGTGGCAGGGTGAAACGAGCCACACCCTTGTGGAAAAGGTGGAGATTGGCTGGGAGCGTGGTGTCGTGGATGAAACATCGCGAATGACCAAATAGCGACAAGAACCTGTCCGTCATTCCGGAAGTCGCCGACCAACACCGACCGATGGTGCACTTCGCATTATCCTGCACGTTGCATAGAAATGTAAGTAGACCCTTCGGCTATGCTGATTGGCATACCAAATCTCGAATCTCTCTCGCCGCACGGCTCCGTCAGCGATGCATGTCGGGGTCTTCGCAATCGCCCAATAGAATCCCGGATATCGAGGTTCCGCCCAGTAAGAGTACCGATCATCTTCGGAAAGGTACTCAAGGTCGACACTATAGGGTATGTCAAGCAGTGAATACGATGCGTGCCCCGTTTTCGTTGCCTTGTTCGCATGCAAGGTGACATCAGTGAATGAATAAAAACGACCGAACGCTTCCGCTGGCGTATCACCAGCGAGGCTGATCCGCGCAACAATAAGCACCAGCAGGAAGCACCCGGTTTTCAGCAACATGCTTCACTCAAAGTCCGGCATGACGGAATTGACGACGGCAATAACCTGGGGCATATCCGTGGTATTCTTCGCCGTAACAGTTTGAGTCTCGTCGTCGAACTGCACATCTTCAACTGTTCGAGTGTAATTCGCGCCGAATCCAAAGGGGCCAATCCACAAGGAACCGCCTCCTCGGTATGTGGTCTTCGCGTAGTGATAGTCTTCACTCTTGAGTCGAGCACGAACTTCAGGTTGAAATGCCACAACCACAGTGGTTGGAAGGAGGTTCAACACTCCGTCCTTCCCGAACAGAACGGTCGTGCCGCGAGCAATAGGGCCACCAGGAACCCAAGGCCCATTCTTATATGCTTGAATGACGGTCGGCTTCATCCACTGATCTGCTTGAATGGTGAAGACGCCAACATTCCGAGCACGAAAAGCGATCGAGAAATGATCATACTCAGTGTCAACGCTATACCGATCATAGCTGCCACCAACTCGCACCGCCCAGAACCCTCCCCAATAGAAACCACCCGCACCCATGCGAGTCTGTTCTGTGTGTCGGCGATAACTGGTCTTCGACAGTGAAAATGCCCAGACTGAGCCTTCACCACGCTTCGACTGCTCGATCCATTCACCAAGGTCTGGAGAAATAGTATACGTGCGGAGCTTCCGCTTTGCTCCTGAGTTGTCCTCGATTTCAATCTCACGGATGTATTCATCATTGCTCCATCGCGGAAGGACATCCGCGAGTACAGCATTTCCTCCGTGTGCTCGATTGAACCAGTGAGAGTAGTCTTGCCGAAGCAGATCGAGACGCTGTTCAAGCAATCCAAACTGCTCCGCATATCGGATTGCATACCACTGATCGAATGTCTTCCGGCGGTGGGCTGGGAGAGCTTGTTGGGCTCGATCAAACTCGACCCATGCCATAGCCATTTCGATGGTCTTGTCGTCGTATTCGATCTGAGCATCCGAGAGGCGCTTTCTTGCCTCGTTCGCCTTTTGCTGCTCGACGGGATTTGTCAGTGGGACGTCCAAGTTGGAGATGAACGTAAAGTACCCATCGGCAACGCTACGTTGAGTGGCCTGATAGGTGTTGCCCCACCTTGGAAGCTGATTGGCAAGCAGCCACTTCCGATATGATCCCCAACGAGCATGATTCCAATCTGCAATCTTGGGAACGGACAGAATCTGAAGACCCGGAATGTGCTGATCAGTTCCGGCAATCTTCTTCTCCAACTCAAACAAGAACATTTCCCATGCTGTGTCCACGGAAGCTGTCTCAAGAAGGCTCCACTCCGAGCGGTCGTCCGCGTAGGCCTTCGCAAGTCTTTCGGCAAAGTACGCATCGAAGGCTTGAAGATCCCGATTACCCGCCGCTCCCAACCCACTGATTGTCATCCGTGGAGGCGGGGATTTCGCTTCAGCCGAGGGATTGTCAACGCAGTCAGCCTTTGCGTCGTGGTCACTCATTGGTGTGGTCCTTTTCTTGAGGTGAGGAAGAAGATCTGGTGACGCACTGCATATGCGTTCACACTTGAATCGTATCACCACTGAACAAAATGTCAACACTGCGGCGGAAAGGGCCACTTGCGCAGCCATATGACGCGAGGGACCTCCCGTCGCAGGGCGGTTCAGTAATTCATAAAGCCCAGCATGCAGAAGAGGCGATGAGGATTCCAGGCAAATTCTCGTCGTGCCTCGGCGATATTGGGGTATCTGTACAGTCGACAAATTGCGATGGCCGTGTTCCGCGCTGCGGCCATGAGTTGAGGACCGAATCCAGATCTGGCCTGATGCGCGTCTTCGCGGAAGGTCACATCGCGCGTGTAGTGCGACTTGTTTTCAATACCCCAATGCGCTCGGTTGTATTCGAGCAAGCGTTCGGCATCAGCTTGCGCTCGGGTCAGATCGGTGATCCCGAAAACCACTTCGGTGGTCTTTTTGCGTTCACCTGATTCACGGTCTTGAGAGATTCTCGTGCGAGTGATCCGGAAGACCTGCTTAACGCTGCTCCAGCCCAGTTGAGCGAGCAACGAGTTGAGGGACGTGATGGTCTCGATCGTGCGTGTCTCGCGGCGACCATGCCCGTTGTTATATGTCGTGTGGCATTGGCGTTCAGCCTGCCGCAGCCTGGCTTGGTAGGGGGGAAAAGGCCGCGTCGAGAGCGGCAAATCCACTGGAAATTGTGGCGACCAAGGTCGGCTGATTGTCTTTGGCTGAGGCGCGCAAATTGGGGCATAGCACGTCGCGTCGGAGCACGTCGCACAACTATTGGAGCATGCCGGATTCATGTTTTGATTCTCGGTTGCAACTCGTCTTCGACTCCCTGCCGTTTTCGTTTTGTTGTGCCCTTAACAGGGCGTGGCCCACCCATTTAACTATCCCGGGGCGGCGCTCTGCGGCATTGGCCGCGGCGCTTTGCCCCGGGCTGTCATGTCTTGGCCTTTCAGGCCAGGAAGAAGAATAAAACCCACGATGGGGGACGCGTACGCATGCCGTTGTTGGACATTTGATGTTGGAGCTACCCCGAGCCGTCGCTCCTGTGGCGTTCGCCGCGGCGCGTCGCCTCGGGCTGAATATTTTGGGCCTTTGAGACGAAGCGATCGCGAGCGGGACTTCCTCTTGTCAACGCAGCGATGGGGAACAGAAATCATTGCCTTATCGCCTGCAGGTATCGCTCTGCCGAGGAATTGACGGCGGTTTTTCCATCGCGTTCGATGACCATGTCCCAGAATGCGCCGTAGATGCGATCGTACCGAAACGGTTCGACTGCGTTCACAATTTGCTGGATTGCTGCCGGGCCGAGGGGTATGTGATTAGGATAGCTGTACATGAAACTGACACTCTTCCTGTCCGCGACGACCTGGATGATATCCCCGGAGAGAAGGACTCCCCTTCCCTTTGCACCGTCTTCCCAGTGAAGGACGGATCCCCCTGCGAAGTGTCCGCCGCAACGAATGAGCGTCAGCCCTTCGAGCAGTGGCCGAGTCTCTCCCTGCCAGAAGTGGATGCAGTCGTCGGGCCGCATGACCCACTGTCGGTCGGCTGCGTGCAGATAGACCGGAATGTTCCCGAATGCACGGCTCCACTCCACGACATTGGAGTAGTAGTGCGGGTGTGAGATTGCGATTGCCGCCAGACCTCCCATGGCGTTGAGCATTTCCACGAGCGCGCCGTCGAGCAGTGGGATGCAGTCCCAGAGAACGTTTCCGTGAGGTGTGCGGAGAAAGAACGCTCGCTGCCCGATCCCGAACTGAGGCTCGATGCCGATACTGATCAACCCCGGCTCTTCGAGCTTGATCGTGGTGCGATGTGATTGCCGTAGTTCGGGCGCCGTGGTCCATCGCTGGCCAGACGTCTTCACGTACTGACGCTCATCAGTGCAGATCAGACAGGAATCAGGGGGCTGCAGTGTCTCGGCGTACTGCGTGCCGCACGTGGAACAGATGTAATGAGGCATTTTTCGTCCTTTCGAGACTGTCAGACGCGAACGACGAGACTCTATCCCGAAACGGAGGGTCCCGGCGAGCCAAAACTGGCGCGCAGCATGACTCTCTCTTCCCAATGAGAAATGGCAGAACCCAACGAGCGAGTCAGAGAAACTGCTGCGCGAGACACGGTTCTCGGAATGAGCAGATTCCTGCCACATCCCCCACGTACAGATAACCCAATCGTTCTCGCCTAGAGAGTCTCAGACGGCGTTCGGAGGATTGGAAACGACAACTTGCGACAACACTTCTTAATGCTATGATCGACTGGATCTCCTGGAGGAATTGAATACGGTCACCACCGCTTACTGACCTCCGCGACCATTGCTCAGGGGAGAGACCTGCGAAGATCTGGCAGAAGACCACTGCCCTATCGCGGACGACGATGGAGTTGCGAATTTTGATCAGTGCTCTGAGGTGGTGCCGGAGAGTGCGTCGGTGAGGATTTGGGAATCGGGCGGCGTGAACGGATCGAGCCGATGCTGTCCCGAAGTGGGACCCTGTCGCCGGTTGAGATTATCCCTCTCTGCCAGGACAACGGGAATCATAAGATACTTTCTACAAAAGGATTACGAAGAGAAAAAGCACTCCGTCCCGACCGAAAACGGTCTCACCGATTAGATGCTCAAGGTGCTCAACATGCTCAAGCTGAGCATATAATTGAAAATGCCTGAAAACAGGGGTTTGGTCAATAAGGTGCTCAAGGTGCTCAACCGCGTGCAGCGCGCATTCACTCGTGTGGGGGAAGCGAGTTGTGATGGATGGCGCGACAAATTCGGCAGGGAGTGACGCTCATGGCAGAAAGTTGTCATGGAAGAATGCATGACCATTCGGTGACAACGACATTCAGCCCAAGGGCAAAACTGGTTGCGGCGTCGGCGCGCCTTGGATTTCTGCCGCTGCAACCCGAACGTGGAAAGGGATTGGGATCTCCTTACCCTGCCAAGTGATGCGTTGTGGTTTGTCAGCGGGATTTGGCCGCGACAGCATTCGCATGACCGCTGCGGACTTGCTAGACTGTGGGACGTTTCCGTTATTTTTCATTCAAGGAAATCGAGTTTCAGGACATGACCGACCGTCGCAACTTATTCAATAAAGTGTGGGATCTGCATTCCGTTCGTTCGCTTGCCGGAGGGCAGACGCAACTGTTCATCGGACTTCATCTGATCCATGAAGTGACGAGCCCTCAGGCGTTTTCAATCCTGCGTGACCGCGGGCTGAAGGTTCCCTATCCTGAACGGACACTGGCGACGGTCGACCACATCATTCCTACTGACGTGCAGTCTCGTCCGTTCGCGGACGGCCTGGCCGAAGAAATGATGTCGGCGATTGAGAAGAACTGCCGCGAGTTCGGCATTCGTCTGTTCGATCTCAAAGATAAACGGCAAGGGGTTGTGCACATCGTCGGTCCCGAACAGGGATTGACTCAACCGGGCATGACGATCGCCTGTGGTGACAGTCACACCAGCACTCACGGGGCATTTGGATCGATCGCCTTTGGTATTGGAACCAGTCAGGTTGCCGATGTCCTCGCAACCCAGACACTGGCACTCAGCCGTCCCAAGGTGCGGAAGATCGAAGTGACCGGCAAGTTACGCCCGGGTGTCTTCGCCAAAGACGTGATCCTGCACATCATTCGAAAGCTCGGCGTGCAGGGTGGCGTCGGTTATGCGTATGAGTACGCTGGCGAAGTCTTCGATCGCATGTCGATGGAAGAACGGATGACCGTCTGCAATATGAGTATCGAGGGGGGAGCCCGGTGCGGTTACATCAACCCGGACCAGACCACCGTCGACTACATCAAGGGACGTCCATTCGCTCCTACAGGTGCCGACTTCGAGCGAGCTGCCGCCTGGTGGTTGAATCTCGCTTCTCCGAAAGACGCCGAATTCGATGACTACGTCACGTTCGACGGTTCGGAAATCGAGCCGACTGTCACTTGGGGCATCAACCCAGCTCAGTCGGTCGGAATTAACGAGACCCTGCCCGCCGTATCGTCGTTCAGTTCAGACGATCAAAAGGGGATCAAGGACGCCTATGAGTACATGGATCTGAAAGAGCAGCAGCCGATTCGCGGGGTCAAGATCGACGTGGCCTTTATCGGTTCCTGCACCAATGGTCGAATTTCCGACCTGCGGGAAGCGGCCGCGATCGCCAAGGGTCGCAAAGTGGCGCCGGGGGTGAAGGCCCTTGTCGTTCCTGGATCGCAGGTTGTGCGCGAACAGGCGATTCAGGAAGGCCTGGACAAGATTTTCGAGAACGCGGGATTCCAGTGGCGCGAAGCGGGCTGCTCGATGTGCCTCGCCATGAACCCTGACAAGCTGCAGGGTCGTGAAGTCTGTGCCTCGTCGAGTAACCGTAATTTCAAGGGTCGCCAGGGAAGTCCAACCGGGCGTACCTTGTTGATGAGCCCCGCGATGGTTGCCGCAGCCGCCATCGCTGGTTCGGTCAGTGACGTACGAGATCTTCTGTAATAGAGGGTTTGCGCGAAAGATTCAGTCGGGGTTTCACTGGTCAGGACCAGTGAAACCCCGACCCAGTGATCCCTTCTGATGCTATGCCGAACGGGATCGACAGACAAAGTATTGAATTAGAGCTCGTGGTTGAAATCGTGGTTCGCGAGGGCGGGCGATTTCCAAAGGAAGAGAGATCACATGACACAGCCCGGAATGGACCGCCGAGAGTTTCAGCAACTGAGTCTGGCAGCACTTTGCGGAGTGGTCGCGGGTGTGAACCTGGGCTGCAGCAATGGTGGGGGAGGAGCGGGAACTCCGGCAGCAGCCCCAGCCGCTCCCGGCGCGGCGGCAGCAGCAAACCAGATCAACCTGACTCCTGAAGCAGAAGCGTTGATCATGGACGAGCCGCACACGTGTCGCGGCTTGAACTCATGTAAGGGACTGGGCCGCGACAAGGAGAATGCCTGTGCCGGACAGGGGACCTGCGCGAGTGTGGCCGACTCCGTTTGCGGTGGCCACAACGATTGCAAAGGCCAAGGAGGCTGCGGAGAGAATCCCGGGATGAATTCCTGCAAGGGCCAGGGGGGCTGTCATATCCCGCTGATGTCATCCGCCTGGGAAACAGCGCGCACAGCCTTTGAAGCGGCGATGAAGAAAAACGGAAAAGAATTCGGTGCGGCACCGGCCGCAGCGAAGTAGTGGACCGCTCTGGAATCGGGAACGAGTGTGAGATCGTCGCCAGCAAGTCCTCGTAACGGCGATGTCTCACACTCACCAGGCGGGCCCTGCTGCGAAGCGATTTCGATCGGCGGGATACGAAACCCGGGGTGCGGAATGGGAATGTAGCGACGTGGACGACCGGGTCCCCCTGCCCCGTTTCCGATGCGGCCGATGCAATGTCCCGCCAGGTCCTGAGGGATTGAAACTGCCACCTGTTGCGAACGACGTGTTTTCCGTATGATACCGCTTCGTCTGAGGGCGGAACGAACGAGGACGTGGGTGTCATCTGGCCGGAGTCTGATTGTGACGACAAGATTGCAATGCCTGCTGCTGAGCCTGTCGATCGGCTTGTGCCTCGCAGTCAATGAGTCCGCGGCCCAGGGCCCTGCGGCGCCCCCCGTGATCCCTCCTGCCAATTCCGCACAGCAGTCGCGCCCGTTTTATGTTGAAGGCGCGGTTGTTGTTGCCCTGATGGCTGCCGCGGGATACGCAGTCTGTCGATCAAGCCGCCGGGTCTAGACCACACCGTTCAATGCCAGCTCGCGACAATTGCCGAATCGTTATCACCGGGATCGGTTTGTGTACCCCGTATGGCCCTGACCGCAAATCGACGTGGCAGGGGATGCTGTCGGGAAAGAGTGTCACTCGCTGGCTCTCCCCCCCGCACTGGCCGAGCGAGCAACCTCGTCTGGCAGGAGCCCCGGTGCGGTTTCCCGAGACACGATTATTTCGTCATCACGAACCGCTGATCGAATTGGCCCTGACGACGGCTCATGAAAGTCTGATCGACGCGGGACTCGATTCGGTCAGTCTAGACCGCTATGAAACTGGCGTTGTGTTTGGAACGAGCAAAGGAGGCCTCCACACCTACACTCAGTTGCTGGGACAACCGTATGACCCCGAAGCTGATCTCGCCCGGGCTGATCTCCCCGCAAATCCTGGTGAATGGCTGGACGTCTTTCCCAACCGCGCGGCGGTCGTCCTTCGTCAGATGATCGGTGGCTACGGTCCCGTACTGTGCCCTGTGATGGCGTGTGCAACGGGACTTGCGGCCTGCCTGCGTGGTGCGGAACTCATCCGGAACGGTGACTGTGACCTTGTGTTGGCCGGCAGCGCGGACGCCTCGCTGCAGCCCGCCCTGCTCGGCTCGTTCCGGCGACTGGGCGTTCTGTCGCGAGAACTCGACGATCCCGCGTCAGCGTGTCGCCCTTATGACCATCGGAGAAGTGGATTTGTCGTGGGAGAAGGAGCCGCCTGTCTGATCCTTGAGCGACTTGATCTGGCTCTGGAACGAGGGGCCACTTACTACGCCGAATGGCGTGAGGGACAGATCCTGTCCGACGCCAACAGCCTGACACAACTTGAGACGACCGGATCGTCACTGAAACGACTCTTGTCTGATTTAAGTCGTCGGACCCGTATCCCGGACTACATCAACCTGCATGGAACCGGAACAGCGACAAACGACGTTGTGGAGTGCCGGGCGATTCGGGAAGTCTTCGGCGATGCCTCGCGGCGAATCCAGTGTTCGAGCCTGAAAGGGGGGATGGGGCATCTTTTAGGGGCGGCGGGAAGTGTCGAACTGGCAGCGACGGCACTCGCAATTCATGATCAGATGATTCCTCCGACAGTGAATCTGGAAGAGCAGGACGAGGATTGCCGACTCAACTTGACTCCGCAGAAGGCTCGAAAGTGGGACATCAATCAGGCCTGGAAGGTCTCCATGGGATTCGGAGGCCACCTGGCGGGGGTCTGCCTGTCACGGCCGGATTCTCCGCAATAATCAGGCAAGGACGATCGGTGCCAGATCGATTCGACGGAATGTTCGGCTCTTCCAGTGCTGAAATTCGTGTAGATGCAATTTCCAACCTGTGCTAAAAGCCTGTTTCGGCGGGCACACCAACTGAAACCACATTCATTCAGTTTCCTCAGTACGAACTCGGATCCCTCAAGGCTCGTTCAATTCAGTACGGCTGGACGGTGTCTGCGGGGTTGCTGATGCCGGCTCATTTCGTCACGGAAGACGCTCTATGTTCCGCAATCACTTGCCATTTCTGACGTGCCTTGTGTTTAGCGTTGGTCTTGCGATTGGTTTTTCCTGGAGCCGAGGATACATCCCCCTCGCCATCGCACCTGCGAAGACTGGCACACTGGGGATTGAAGTTGCGCAGCGGGAACCACTGCCGCTCCCGAATCGTTCTCCCTCGAGTAAACGCCGCGCCGCACAAGAGAAAGTCGAATCCGTCGACGAAAGTGAAGACGAATCGATCGTCTTCGAACAACAGTCAGAACCTGATCTGGATTCCACCATCGCTGTGACCAGACAGACGGAGGAAAAGGATTACTCACAGGTGATTCCCGTCGCGCGTCAGGAAGAGCCCGAGCAGGTCGCGTCACGTGAACCTGCCGCCTTGACTCTACCAGACACGGATCAAGGGGAGCCCTTGGTTGAGAACTCAAAACCGATCCGGCTGCTGAAGAAGGGGACAGGCCAGCCGGTCCCGGAGTCGAGTCCGAAGCCACGCAAGGGGGCGCAGCCGCGGCGTGTGGTGAGCGCTGCGGCTCATCAAACCCCCGCAGATCCCCCGAGTGAGTCTGACAGTACGACCGAGGATGCCCAGGGGGGAGTGTCAGAACAGTTAGCAGCGGCGGAAGAAAAGCTTGCCGCGGGAGAAGTCCTGGCAGCTCATCGCATACTGTCAAAACTGTACTGGAACCACCAGGAGCTCCGTCCACAACTTCAGGAAAAGATTGACGCTGCTGCGAAGTCCATCTTTTTCGACAGCCAGCCGCACTTCATCGAACCCTATGTGATTCAATCGGGCGACCGGCTGGAGGTGATCGCAAAGAAGTATCAACTGTCGTGGGAATACCTCGCAAAGCTCAATCGAACTGAACCGAGACGCATTCAGATTGGCCAAAAGCTCAAAGTGCTGAAGGGGCCCTTCGCCGCCGTCGTCGAACTGAACCGCTTTGAGTTGATCGTGCATTTGCAGGGGTACTATGTGAAGCGCTACATGGTCTGCACGGGTAAAGACAATTCCTCGCCCGTGGGCAAGTTCACCGTTCTGAACAAGGTGGTGAATCCTCCGTACACCGGCCCGGATGGAAAAGTGATTGCTGCTGACGATCCCTCTAATCCGCTGGGCGAACGCTGGATCGACCTCGGTGACAGCTATGGGATCCACGGGACGATCGATCCCGGATCGATCGGAAAGGCCGAGTCACGTGGTTGTATTCGACTTGGGGACGAAGACGTGATCGAAGTCTATAACTTCCTCGTCAAAGGTTCGGAAGTCGTGATTCGAAAGTAGCCGCACGACAAAGGTGAAAACGGTTCGGCCCGCGCCGCAGATCGGCTCCGCAATCACCATCGGCAGACCTTCTTGGACTGAAAACGGGCGAGCCCCCCAGACGACTGATGCGCGTGAGTTGCAACTGCGGTCCCGCTGGCCGAGAAGAACAGGTGAACAACCGCTGACACGGCAGTTGACATGCGAGAATATGACTCTGCTCGCCCCACCTGAATGTTGATTTCATCGCTGCGGCCTTGGACTGTTTGGTGTTGTTTTCAGCCTCAGAACTGGCCACACTACAGATCAGCAAATGTTGATTTGCATTGCGAAGTGACAGGTCGCTTCTGGCGAACACGCCATAAGTGCCTCCCTAAAATGAACCCCTGAATAATTCGGTGCGAAACGGTCTGACCGGGCTTTCTGTGAAAGGAGAGTTCCCGGCGAGGATCTCATTCACGCTTCCGGAATGAGGAACCGACTCAGGTCGCCCGCGCTGGTCATTCAGCCTTCAAAAACAGGACGCGCAGATGTCGAAGTGTCAGCAGATCCATCGACGTGACTGCCTGAAAGCAGGCGGCCTCAGCTTACTTGGGCTGGACCTGCCGAGCTGGTTTCATCTGAGACAGGCGATGGCAGAAGAGCGGGCCATCGGCAATCGTCCACGGGCCAAGGCCTGTATCTTTCTGTTCATGTGGGGGGGACCTGCCCATCAGGACACATGGGACATGAAACCCACTGCCCCGGTCGAATACCGTGGCGAGTTTCGGCCGATTGACACGAATGTCCCGGGCCTGCAAATCTGCGAGCATCTTCCGCTGCTGGCCCAGCGGGCGGACAAGCTCGCCGTTATCCGGTCGATGACCCATGACGACGTCGATCATACTTCCGCGACTCACTATCCTCTCACCGGACGAAGAACGCCTCGACGCGGCGCCGGGTTAGGCGAAGATTGGCCGAGTATTGGGTCTGTCGTATCAAAACTGGGTCGTGGTACGGGCCCTCTTCCCTCGTTTATTTCCATGATGCCCGTCGTCCCGAATGGTGCACCGCGATTCGTTGAATCATCGCATGGGCAGGGGGCTGGCTGGCTCGGTCCGACCTTCGATCCGATGCGGATCGATGCGGACGGGAGCAAACCCGACTACAAAGTCGGCGACTTCGAACTGTTGGCCGACGTACCGAGCACTCGCTCATCACTGCGCCGCGAATTGCTGGGCGTAATGGACGAACGAGACGGCCAGATCGAAAGCAACGAGCTCGTCCAGGCGACTCGCAGCCACTACGAACGGGCATTCACCCTGCTTTCGTCCAAGGGAGCCGTCGAGGCCTTCGATCTGTCACAAGAACCGGCCTCCGTTCGAGAACGATATGGAATGAACGTGCATGGACAATCGGTCCTTCAGGCACGGAGACTCGTCGAAGCAGGCGTCCCCTTCGTCACCGTGTTCTGGCCCAACGACGGACTGACCAATGTCAGCGTTTACTGGGACACTCACAACAGAAACTTTATTGACCTGAGAACGAGACTTTGCCCCGTGACAGACCAGGCCTTCAGCGCCCTGCTCGACGACCTGCAGGAGCGGGGCATGCTGGACGAAACACTGATTGTCTGGACGGGAGAAATGGGGCGGACCCCTCGGATCGGTCAGGGAGTCGTCGGAGGAGCGGGAGCCGGAGCGGACGGACGCGACCACTGGGCAAGTTGCTTTACGTCCGTCCTCGCTGGAGGAGGGATCCGGGGAGGGACCGTGTATGGTTCGAGCGACCGGTTTGCCGCGTATCCTGCCTCCAACCCAACGGCACCACAGGACCTGGTGGCGACCATTTATCACAGCCTGGGAATCGATCCTCATCTTCAACTTCGAGACAGCCTGGGCCGGCCGCTCACGATTTGCGATGGATCGCCGATCGCCCCGATTCTGGCGTGATCGCCTGGAGCGATGCCCTGCTCTTGCGGTCAATTTTCTGGACGTGCGGAGAACAATACGTCGGAGGGCAGGATCGGCCCCCTGACCCGATAAGAGGTCGGCACATGACGGTGTCTGGACGTGCGAAAGCGGTGGTGGCGATCTTGCCACGCACCGCTTTGCGAAGAGTATTACGCTCGTGGACGAAGGGATAGAAAATCATTCGTCGTAGACGCGGACCTGGAACTTACCGTCTGCAGTGATCCAGCCGCGGTAGAGTCCTTCGCTGTTTCGAGCCGTCGTAAACTTTCCATCTTTATCGAGAACGATGGCGGCCCCTTCGGCATTGATGTCTTTCAACTGCCGGTTGATGACGTCTTCGACCGCCTCTTTTGCCGAGACTTTCTTGTACTTGATCTGAGCCACAATTTCGTGGGAGACGGAATAACGGATGAAAAACTCGCCATGTCCCGTGCAGGAAATCGCTGCCGTTTCGTTGTCCGCGTAGGTACCGGCACCAATGATCGGGGAATCGCCGATTCGACCGAACATTTTGTTCGTCATTCCCCCTGTGGAAGTGCCGGCAGCCAGATTCCCGTCCTTGTCGAGTGCCACAGCCCCCACGGTACCGTAATGGGGCTTAGCGATCGGGATCTCCAGGACGTCCGAGGCATCGCCTGATTGCTTCTTCGCTTCGGCTTCTTTCTTCCAGACGTCCTGAATGGCTTTCCATTGGAACTCGGTCCAGAAATAGGCGGGGTCAACGATTTCGAGTCCCTGTCGGGTGGCAAAAACTTCAGCACCTCGGCCAATCAGCATTACGTGCTTTGACTTTTCCATGACTGCCCGGGCAGCCGAGATGGGATTTTTGACAATGGTGACACTGGCGACCGCCCCCGCTTTTTTCGTCTTGCCATCCATAATCGACGAATCGAGTTCGTTTCGTCCCTCATGGGTGAAGACGGCTCCCTTTCCGGCATTCAGCACCGGGTCGTCTTCCATGACTCGGATGGCGGCTTCGACGGCGTCCAGTCCCGATCCGCCTCCATCCAGCTTCGCTTTCCCTGCTTTCAGGGCGGCATGCAGTGCGGCACGCACTTTTTCCTCGAGTTCAGGCGTCATGTCCTTTTTGTCTTCGCCAATCCCGCCGTGAATCCCCAGCACGACGTTGGGAGTGACTTCATCGACCGCGGAAGCACTGTTCGTTGCCGCGAGCATTCCCATACCCATTCCCAAAGCGAGAAACCATCGAATCATCTCGGCACCTTGCACGAAAAGTCACTTTCGGAGAGGCGTTCCATTACGCCAACCGCAATGAGCGACACGAGTATACCAACGGCACACCAAAACCGCATTTCCTCATCGAATGGCGCTGCCCGGGCGTTTCCGACCCCCAAAGCAATTCTCGCGAACCCGGCAGACGACCTCTCACCAGAGTACAAACCGGCAACAAAGGCCTCAGAGCCGACCAGCCGCGTTGCCGCTTGCTCAATCCTCGTCCTCGGCAGAAGGGGATTACGATGAGATTGACCACGCAGGTTTCCAGAAACGAAGAATCAGGCTTTCTGGAGCTTGAGGGAATCACCTTGATCTTGACCTAATTGGACCAATAGGTAAGCTTCCGCCGCATTCGACCGGCAGGACTCGCAGGTTGCGACGATTCGCCGCCGCTTCTGGCGCACATTTGTCGCTGTTCCAAGGAGGGAACATCATGAAAGGTTGGCTTTCCAACGCCGTCATTGGGGTCTACCTCACGGCGATTTTCGCAGGACTCGCCGCGCAAACGATGAACTTTGCGTCGACCGTGCACCCTGTCATGTACTACTTTGTGTGGGACATGTTCTGTGGTTGGTCGTCGCATGAAATTCGCTATCACGTAGTCGGTGAGGGTGAAAGCGGCACCTTATACGAACTGGCTCCGGGTCCGTGGAAGCAGTTCATGCCGTATGGGGACTTGCCCCGAACGCACTACGATGTGTTGGGAAATTCCCATCGCAAAATGGCTCTCAACGCACTTGCACGCACCGAACACGAGCCAATTCACCGAATCGTCGTAATCGAAGAGGTCTGGGCGAAGAAGTACAACATGTCCGACTACTCGTGGTACAAGCGCTATGACGAACCACGAGAACCATTCAGCTACTTCTGGCAGCGGTCCGAGATGAACGAATTTGGCGACGTGATCAGCAACGTCCCCGATTATCTTTCCTACCTGCGGACCAGCACCGTTGCGGACAATCCAAGGTTGATCCGGGATCTGCATCAGGGCCGCGATCATTATGTGCTCACACCACATCAGCGATTGTCTTCCGAAGCAGAAGACTACTAATCACGTTGTCAGGCTACAACAGAAATTCATTCCGTATCGTCCCGACGCGAAATCCGTTGAGCAGCCCAGTTTATCATGATGCTTCGAGGATTGGGGGCGTCCCTGACTCAAGCACTCGCATCCGCCGAATTCGTCGGGACAGGCAAGATCAGTCGTCAGTGTGGGTAAGAGCACCACGCTGCCTGCGTTGACAGTTGACCAAGCTGAACGAAGCACGAGCGGTCAAGCAGGGGCATTTATAGAAGAGGTCGTACAAATGATGAGTACCGAGAAAGCCGCTGATCGGATTCGAAATTTTTTCTACGCAGAGGAGGTCCCTTTCGGACTGGCACTGTGTCGCATTTGTTTGCCGCTGGTACTGATGGGCATGGTTCTGCCGCGATGGTCTGTCTGTCGCGAGCTTTATTCCGCCGATGGAGCGACCGCTCAGGTTTCCGTCGGATTCGGCTATATCGACATGCTGCCGGAATTCTCGGGCACCGTCGTCGCGGCACTGTACGCGATGCTGATTTTCTCGCTGGTGACACTCAGCATCGGCTGGTGCTCAAGAGCGTCCGCCGTAGTCTCCTGCGTTCTGATGACCTACTTCAGCATGCTGGACTGCGTCAGTACGATGACGAAGTACACCGCGATGGTCACGCATATGCTGCTGATCCTTTCGCTTTCTCAGGCCGGTTCGATCTGGTCCGTCGATGCCTGGATGGCTCGCCGACGCCGGAATCTGGATCCTACAAAACCCAGGTTCGCGTACCCTAAGTCTGCCGCATGGCCACGCCGCCTGATGCAGTTCCACATTGCAGTCGTCTACTTTGGTGCGGGCGTTACCAAACTTCACACCCCGGCGTTCTTCACGGGAGATCAGTTGCAGTACTGGATGTTGACTCATCTCAACTACCAGCATCGGCTGGGGGAAATTCTTGCCGGCTATCCGGTGATGCTCGTCGCGTTTGGTTATGTCACGGTCGTCTTCGAACTGATGTTCATTTTCTGTTCGTGGAAAAGCTACTGGCGGCATATCGTGCTGCCCATTGGGGTGCTGTTCCACTTTATGACGACCCTGACCCTGGGCCTGCTTATGTTCCCGATGGTATGCTACTGTACCTACATGGCCTTCATCGATGAAGACGATGTCCAGCAATCAAGTGCCTGGCTGCGACGAAAGATCCGTCACTCAAGCTGGCTGAAGGTTGCCCAGCAGAAGCTCATCGAAATTCGGTCTGCGATGGGAAGTCGCCCGGAATGGAAATCTTCTGCACGTATCGTCTTCGCAACCGCATTCCCGTTGGTCGCATTGGCCGGAATTCAGATCGAACACCAGTTCGATCCCTATGGAGAACGTCGTCCGGAAGGGCGTTATCAGTTAACCGCGATCGAGCCTGAACGAGCTCGCCAGCTTCTGGCCCCGGTGACACCACAGCGTGATTTTGACAAGTTCTTCGCTGTCGACATGGGCACGTTCCTTGTCAGCGACATCGTTGCCAATCGACGAACGTCATTCCGACAGGGCGAAAACATGATCGCCCAATGCAGTCTGATCCCGCCCCACGAAGACCTGGTCATCGATTGCAAGATTCGTGATGATGAAAACCGGATCGTCGACAAAAAGCGAGAAATCGCCACACGGGAAATGTTCCGGGTCAATATGTACTTCTCGATTCCCAATGAACTTCGGCCGGGGGATTACACCTTGAACATCGAGACGGCAGGTCGCCCGGTGATCAAGAAGAAATTCCAGGTCCTTCCAAAATACGGAACGGTCGCCTCACGGTAAAACAACGAACGACTCTGAATTCTCAGTTCATATAAACATGGCCGACCGGCGCTGCGGGTCGGCCATGTTCCTGTTTCAGTCGCGGATTAAGTTAATGACGACGTGATCGCAAACGGACTACGGACGGCGGTTCGCCAGCACAGTGGCGTAGACCTCGCGAATTTCCCGGGTCATTGTCTGATGCCGGAAGCGGTCCGTGAACATGGCTCGCCCGGTTTCACCAAGTCGTCTCCGCAGCAGGGGATCATCGACAAGCTGGCATATAGCGGACGCCAACCCGGGGACCGATCGCGGCTCGACGAGAAAACCTGTCTGATTGGTCGCGATGACTTCTTTTGCGCCGTCAATATCGAAGCTCACCACCGGCTTGCCAGCAATCAGTCCCTGAGGAAGGACCCTCGCGAGCCCCTCCCAAACACTTGCGTGAACGACAATGTCCATCGCGTGAATCAGTTCCGGTACCCGTTCGGGAGGGACAAGCCCTGCGAAGACGAAGTGGTCTCGCAGTCCCCTCGCTTCAAGCTCCCGCTCAAACTCTGGCCTGAGGATACCGTCTCCAACGAACAGGAAACGGACCGCGGGGCAGTGATCAACGACTGCCTGTGCCGCCTTGAGAACGTACTCGTGCCCCTTCAGCGGAAAGAGGCGAGCCACCTTTCCAATCACAATGTGGTCTGAGTTCAGCCCCAGTTCCGCACGAACGATTTCAGGAGAACGTGGAGGATTCAGAAAGGGATCCACGTCAAACCCACTGTAGACGGTCACGAACCGCTCGCGCGGAGCAATCCCTGCGGCAACGTATTGATCCGTCATGGCATCACAGACGGAAATGAATCGATCGGTCGCTCGGGCCGCCCATCGCTCTAACTGCTGATAGGCCTGAAAGGCAAGTCGATTCTGCCCGAAATGAAATGACGCTCCATGAATCGTATGAACACAGGGAAGCTTCAGACGGGCCGCCACCAATCGACCGATAATGCCCGCCTTGGAAGAGTGCGTGTGAATCAGGTCCGGCTTGATGGAACGAAGGAGTCGCAGCAGTTCTCGATATGTTTGCCAATCGTTCCAGGGATGAATTGCCCGTTGCGATGCGGAAATCAGCCGCAAGTCGATCCCACCATTCCGAGCGCGAGGTTCCAGCGAACCTTCGGGTCCGATTCCGGGCCCTGTAATGAGCGTGACTCGATCACCATGCAGATGATGCTGGTCTTCCACGGTGAGAAGCGTATTTTCCTGTGCACCGCCGACAATCAGACGGGTAATGTAGTGGACGATGTGCATCAGGAGCTTACTGTCTTCAAAATTGTCAGGCGGCAGTTGAAGCCAGAGGAGCTGCGGGGACTGCCTGTGTTTCGTGTTTGTCGGGGATGGAAGGCAAATGGTATCACCAGAGGAAGCCTGTCTCACGCCCTAGGCCGCCTTCATCGCACGGTCTTATCCCGATACGGACCGCGTGAACTACTTCTGCGACTCGCTTTCGATGGCCTGCGACAGCCGTTCGACCTCGGTTCGACTGACATTGGAATCGTTAGTCATCAACCATTCCACTTCCGCACGTGCGTCATGCCACCGGCGAGCCTGGAAGCTGAGCACGCCGCGATAGAAATGGTCCTGCCCCGAGTTTGGCGACAGGACGAGGATGGCGTCCGTATAACGAATCATCCGATCAATCTCCTGCTCGTCAGCAGCATTACTGAAGAGATTGCGAAGGATGCGTTCCAGAATGGCTTTCGGAGTCGTTGTGTCCAGGTACGAGTCACGCCAGGGAACATCACTGAGTGCCTCGAACTTGTTTTGAGCTTCGGCGGGGGTTAGTAGAAGTCCTCTTTCGAATACATCCACCAACTGAGAGGAACCTTCTCGCGGTTCATGACGTACTAGAAAATGACGGGGCATTCCGACACCGACGACATTCAGCCCCACCCGTTTCGCGATTTCGATATAGAGAACCGAAAGAGTGATGGGAAGCCCCTCCCGGTCGTCAAGAACCTCGTTTACGTAGCTGTTCGAACGATTGTCGTAGTCTGTCCGGCTTCCGTGAAATCCCTGTTCTTCAAAGAGGTATCGATTGAGAGCCGCCAACCGCTGATCTTCGGAAGCGTCCGCTTGCAGCCCTTCTTTGATTTGCCGGGCATGACGCTCGACATCCGCGACGTAATTTTCGATCTCCAGTTCCGGGTTGTCGAGTTTTGCAATCAGCAGCGCCCCCCGCAGCAGATCGACTGGCTCTGCCGCTGTCGCCGCATGAAAATCGGCGAGCGTCCGCGTCAGGTGGATGTCGCTCGCGAGACGCTTGAGCTGTGAGACGCGTGACTCGAGAGCTTTGACCTGTTCATCTAAGATATCGATCACACTCGAGTCTTCCCGTGCAAGTTCCCTGACGACCCTAGCCTTCGATTCATCGTCTGCGGGCAGTGCATCCAGCGTCGAGGTGACCCGGGTCAGTAACTCGGTGGAGATGCGGGGTTCGCTGAGCGATTCGCCGACGCGAAATCCCTTAAACTGGGCTTCAGTCTGGCGGAATTTGCACAAACCAACTCGTCCACTTTTGTAAGCAGAATCGGTCGTTTCAAAGATCAGTTCCCCGTTGATGTAACAGAGGGTTCTTTCGGCTTCCACGCGAACTTTCAGCGAGTTCCAGCCCTCTTTTTTGAAGTGGGGTGAGCGAGTTTCTCTGAGAACGGCCCAGGAAAAAACATCGGGCCCATCAAAGCGACTCAAACGGAGACCGCCGTTGCTGGGATAAAATCCGTAGTGTCGGTCGGAACCATCCGCATTGAAGACGAGACCTGCTGCGCCATCGTCTGGCGAGAACTTCACTTGCACTGCAACTTCATAGGGAACGGGCGGCGTTGGTTCAGTCGCCAGACACAGTGCGCGTCCTCCAAACCCTCCCCCCATTCCATCGACGACAATCTGGCCCGCGCGCTGTCGCCAACGGCCTCCGGGTAGTACGGTCCATTCCGCAGGGTCCATTGCCCCAATGGTCAGCCAACGAGACATCGGAACCGGGTTCGGCTTTTCAAGCAGCGGTTTCAAAGCATTGACCGCAATAGCGAATCCGAGATTTTCGGTCTTCAACGACTTCATCGTTAGAAGCCCATGCACATGCCCCTGAAGGTCGAGGAGAGGTCCCCCACTATTTCCCCGTTCAATCGGCAGAGCAATCTGCAGCATTGACCGACCATCAATCTCGCGGCGTCCGGAAAGGACTCCACTGACAACGCTCCGTTCCAGCCCCAGTGGATTACCGATCGCGACGACGGGTTGCCCTTCCTGCAATTCATCAGAATTGCCCAACGGGAGCGCCGGCAGGTCGGTAGCGTCAATCTTCAAGAGAGCCAAATCGTGGAACCGCTCGGTTGCATGAACGGCCGCAACATCGAACTTCCGACCGTCGAGCAACTCAACCCGGATTGGCCGTGCTTCCCCAATTACATGCAGATTCGTCGCGATCAGGCCATCGTCGGAGACAATGAAACCCGTTCCAAGTCCCTGCCTCTGTCCGTCACGGCCGGTAAATGTCACCACGACGACCGATTTTTTCACCGTCGCAGCCAACTCTTGAACCGATTTTTCCACCGGCGCTTTTGCGGGGACGTCGACGTCGTTGGGTGCCGGAGTGACCAATGTCGCCGCATCGGAAGCCCAGAGCGACATGGGGGCGAGAACCAGACTGAAAAGCACAAAATATCGAGCCATTTTCTGCATCGCCGTTCGAGTTCCAAAAATCATGCGAAGCCCCTCAGGTTAGAATCTCGAACTGGATCGCAGCGCGTACTCAATTTTACGTCTGTCGAACTTCGTTGTTCAACTGAAAGAATCAGACTGGTTAATCACCCAACAGCGAGATTCGCTGCTCGAAACTTCTTCCTTCGGCCGGACTGGGCCGACCGTCGCCATTCTTCTGCTGATGTGCCGAGCTGAATTACGAGGCATCAGCGAACCGAGAAGGAGGTACTTTTGGAGCGTGGCCTATGACCGAACGTGAGGACGCAAGGGTGGCCGAAGTTTGAGACTTGAGTTCAAGGTCACTTCAGCGATTCTGGTTGGCTGACCGAATTCCATCGACAACTTTTTGCAGCGAGGGATCATTGCGTACCGCTTCAGCAAAATGATGTTGAGCTGATTCCTGATCGCCGCGGTAAACGGAAAGTTCTCCCAGCTTGATATGGGCAGCTCCACGATCCCGCGTGTTCCTTGCACAAGCGAGGGCTGCTTCCAGGTACTGCGAGGCTTTGTCGACTTCGCCTCGATAGAGATGAATTCCCCCGAGTAGAAGATTGCATTCACTGTGACCGGGGTGGCGGGAGAGTATCTTTTCTAATCGAGCGAGGGCCTCGTCATTGCGGCCAAAGTTGGCGAGGAGGACGGCCGCCTTCAATTGGGATTTAATGTCATCCGGAATGATGTCCGCAATCGCCTGTGTCTGCTGGAAGTGAGAGGACAGCCAAATCCTCTCTTGTTCCCCTTTCGGTAGAACGGATTTCCCCATCAATGAGTGGCCGTAGACTCGTTCGAGGTCGTTCTTCTGCGCTGTTGTCAGCTCAGGGTCACTCATATCCGTTGCGAACACGGTGACCAGGCCGATGATCACCGGACTCCATTTCAGCAGATGCCAGAAGCCGCTATGGGCGAGCGACCGCTGCGGTGCGGACGCCCCATTGCTGCTCAGTCCCAGGCCAGATCGATTTGTCGTATCTCGGACTTTCCAGATGAAACCGTCGTAGTAGTAGTGAAGGATCGTCGAGGTGAACAGCAACCCGTAAAAGACTCGACTCAGCGTACCGTCTAGAACCAGGCTCCCTGCAAACGCGATGGCGCCATAGGCTGTAATCAGGCTGAGATAAAGCAGCACCATGCCACGTCGAAAGAGAAACGTCATGAACCGTCCCAGGTTGACGTTTGAGTTCACTCGACGACAGTTAAAGATCCAGACGATAGCAAGGTATTGTAAATCATGACAGATGTCGAAAAGGGCTGCCCCGATCAACATGTTCTCGACCGACAGCATGATAAAGCACCACAATCCGATCCCACTCGCCAACATCAGCGGCTTGACGAGACTGACCTGCTTCCCACGGACGATCTGAGCAATGTAGTTGGCCGAAAACCCGGTTAACGCGATTGCTGATACGAAGAGACTTGCCCAGCGGAGAGCCTGAAAGACGGGAAGAGAGAGCCAGGGTCCGCCCGCGGAATACCAATGACCGAGCGTCGTCCCGACGTGTTCGTCACGAAACAGTTGCGGAGTGATGAATCCGCACAGGCAGACGAGCCAGTCCCAATAGGCGGTCGCCGTTGAATTCGAGCCGACTTTGGCATCATAAATACGGACAAAGCCGTAAACCTGCATCAGCCCATGCCAGGTCGCCCAGACAAGAATGATCAGTCGGTAAAGATTGTAGTGATAGGTGTAGAGGGGAAAGTAGGCAAGAAAAACCAGCGGCGGCGCGATGAGAAAGCGCCAGCGGAATCGATGGAAGAGATCCCGGTCGCCGTAAGCGCGGATCAGACCTGGTAGATGGTGCCCAGTCGCAAAAAATGCGGTGACGATGAGCGACAGAGTTTCTGCCGACATCAGTTCCGACGAGGAGCTGAGTATCAGCACTGCCGGCCACGCCACCAGAGGAGTCAGCAGGATGAAGAGGGCATCGATCCACGGATTGAAAATCCATTGCCCGCCGGGCTTGGAATGATTGGATCCAACCCCCTCTCTCCGAAACCCTGGAGGAGCTTCTGCAGGTTGAACCGGTGCAACCGCCATGACGTCACTTTTTGAAATTGAACCGATCGAGTCACACAAACGGATGGAGCCCTTCCACCATATCCGAACGTGAGCGACTATTTCAATTTCAATTCGTACGTCAACTCCGTCTGTGGGTTGTCTTCTTCGACGATCAGTTTGAAGTCATTTTTCACCGGATTCTTGTACTTGCCGTTGAACAAATCGACCCCGGTGCCGTTCTTTTTCATTTTTGGTACATACTCGAACCCAAGTTTATATTCACCCGGCTTCAGTCCATCGCACGAGAGATACGACGTAAAACAGAACTGCCCCTCATCGTCAGTTCGGCAGTTTTTCAGGACGATTGTCGGCGTCTTATCGTAAAGATAGACATTTACACCTCCTTGGGGTTCGCCGTCGATGGTGACGATCCCGCTTGCTGGTACCACTTTCTCCAGAGATCCGCCGGCCATTTTCTCCAGACGCGACTCGGACATATCCGCTTTGCCATTCCCGCAGCCTGACATCAGGGAAGTCAAAGCACAAACCAGAAAGAGATTTCTAATTGCCGTCATTTCCCTGCCAGGTCCTTTTTCTCGAAGCAACTTATTCCGTCTGTGGTAAGATCCCTCCTGCTTCGTCAACGCAGAAGGGACACTGTGATTTACTCTGTCGATATCAACTGAGGAACAAGGGGCCAGTTTCCACCTTCGTTCGTTTTCCGTTACCCTGCAAGGACCCGAACCGAAAACTGAAATGACGAAGGCAGACTCTGCCCCCCTTCGGATGAATCATTCGTCGAGATGTGAAGTCTTTTTAGAATTCACCCACTGCGGCACCGTCAGCCATGATATAAACTCGATTCATGGTCAGCCGATCAACGTTTTGACTGATGAATCGGACGGCTCCATCGGCCATGACAAACTGTGCACCGCCCACGTGGAAGCTATAGAAGTTCCATTTGTTATTGCAGTTGATGGTGCAATCGCCGTCGGCCTTCGCACCACGGATACTTCCCGGAGCGATCGCACTCATGAAGTGACCCGATGAGTGCTGCCAGTCGTTCCAGGCATCACCCATTAACCCGACGTCCTCATCGGTGAGATTTCCAACAACTTTGCCCATGGCGTATTCTTTGGAATCCGGTCGGGAAGACTCACCGCAGATCAAAGTGTTGGAAGTTCCGTCCGTGATCTGAGAGATTCTCACGCCGCAGCTGTAAGGCCCACCGTCTCCAGTCTCACAATCGAGGATGGCCCCGGTGTAGAAGTTACCTGCCGCACCAAGGTTTTGATTCATCGTCCATGCAGGAGCCATACCGACATAGTCCAGGGCTCCTCCTGCATGGTACATCGGTGGACCGAACTCGTCCGTCAGCCAATCATCAAGATAAGCTGGCCGAAGATTTCCTGATCGCGGAGTCGAGGGACAAATGAAGGAGGGAATCACCGAACCGGCAATGGCAGCAAAATTCTGGGTACCGCTGTAAGTTCCCCCTTTGCCATAGTTGGGTGGAGCGCCGCCAGTGGCTGAACCAAAACCCATCGCCACATTAAAATTAATCGTGTTATAAAGATTTGTTTGATCAATGTAAGGCAGAATCAGTTCCGGCCAGGCGTGAACATTGAAGTCCGCTCTGCCGGCAGGCTGGTTGTCGACTCCCTGACCAATACTCGGACCACTCTGTTCGCTCACGACATACAGCGCACCGGGAAAGTTGCCAAAAGTCCCTTCATAGTTGTGGAAAGCTAATCCCAATTGCTTCAGATTGTTCCTGCATTGCGTCCTGCGAGCCGCCTCGCGCGCCTGCTGCACTGCGGGCAGCAGAAGAGCAATCAACACGGCAATGATCGCAATAACAACGAGCAATTCAATCAGTGTGAATCCTCGCTGCCGCCTCGGCGTTCTTCCATTTGTCAAAGACATTCAACAATGCTCCTGTTCAGGAATCGATAGAACACTCGCGGTCGGCATAGGGCGCCTACCTCGCGAGTCAAAGCATGAATCAGAACTGAATATCGGCAGACAGATCAGATGACAGAAAGATCAGATTAAGAAGGGGGCGAATGCCAGTGGCATCTACTATACCCATCATCTTACGAAAGTTTAAATATCGTCTGATTACGTTTTCCTTAAATCTCAAACAAATCCGGACTCGTCCATCACGGCTGGCAAGCGTCATCCTCTTCAAATATATGCTTTACATTTGTGCAGGAGTCCGGGGGCCCAGTCAGCAAAATTCCTGAGCTCATCTCCCTCACAAACGTACCTACAGAGCGGACCGGCCGTACCTCTACCACCTTCGATTCAGAGCGGAGTCTGCCTGCATCGCTTGTGGAATCGACTTCCATGCCGCGAGGTCAGGCCACCTCAAGCGCACTTACACTTCAAGTGTCAGAATACGTCGTACTTCGTAATTCCCTCGATCGTGGCGGTGACGGAGTTCGCAGTCGGGCACGTCTCAAATCGGCCGCAATGGCCAGGGCGAGCGGCCCCCGTTCGCCGGTGGTTTCCTGCGGGGGATCAATTGGGGAAACCGGTTGGCATTCCGGCGAGTCCCGTAATTTCAGCTACCGACCTGCGCGCTGCGAGGTTTCCACCCGTGACTCATTCCCAGCTCCTCCAGCACGCTGCAGAGTAACGGCAGATTGCCGCACAACGGCCGGCCATTGCTATTCGACGGAGAATGGCCTCTGGAGGGCGTTGGTCGTTCAATCAATGCCTCCGCACAAGACAGGGCAGTGTCGATCCCAGAGTGTCCAATCGGGTTTTCTGACAGGAACGAGGTCGTGGTGTCTGCTCCGCAACTCCCCCCTCTCTACCGTGGGAACGCACTCCCGCGAAATTGGGCAATCGGCCAGCGAGTCAATCCCACCACGTTCTGGATGTCGACGGAGATAAACCTGAATCAGAGGACTTGCTCCACCGCCCTCAACCTCCTAAATCCTCTTGCCAGCGGGAAGAGATCACGCCGGAAGAAACACCACCACGAGTTCGCGAAACACTCCATCGAAAACTCGAAGCAAATTGTTCAATTTTCGTCACCCCAATGCACGGAATATCAGGATGGAAGAGAATTTGGGCGATCAGGTTCACATCCGTATTCGCGTCGCTGTCGCCGAGGACTGCGACGTCATCTCGGAATTCAATAAGCGGCTCGCTCACGAAACCGAAAACAAGTCGCTGTCACACGACCAGATCACAAGGGGGGTACGAACTCTGCTCGAAAACCCCCAGCATGGGCGCTATTTTGTCGCCCAGATCGGGGGTGAAATCATCGGACAGTTGATGCACACGCGGGAGTGGAGTGACTGGAGGAACGGTGAGATCTGGTGGCTGCAAAGCGTCTATGTGCTGCCGGAGTTTCGGAGGCGCGGCGTTTTTCGACGTCTTTTCCAGTATCTGGAGGAACTTGCACGACAGACTCCGGGGGTCATTGGACTTCGGCTTTACGCAGAAGAGCACAACGCAGCGGCACTGAACGTCTACGCGACTCTTGGACTGACACACGCGGGCTATGTGGTGCTGGAGCGTTTTTTCGAACGGAACGGATGATATTGATGAGTGGCTGCAAACAACGCTCTCTCTGCGAGTTTCGGCAGGGAAAGCCGAGCGGAGTTGCGTCAACCCGAAATGATTGTCTCGATCCCGAGAAGTTCTTCGTCCGATGGTTGGAGTGCGACTCGGTACGGAGTATTATCTGTGAAAATCATGCACCTGAGGATTCTGGCACAGGGATTGTATCCCCATCGTTTTGTTAAATGATGCTTTCGTACGTTCCCGATAAACGCCATTGGGAATGAGTCAAATGATTGATTCCTTTGATATTGTCAAACGCGATGCTGTCAAAAGATTCAAGGCGAGACTTGGGTTCGGGTGTAGAATAATTGCCGGAACCTGAGTCACGTGACAAGAATCCCTTCTCCAAGGAAACGCTGTGGCCGACCTCTATCACGAGTGTGGTATTGCCGCGATCTACCATCTGCCGGGAGAGACCAGTCGACTGGCTCCGAAAAAAGATCCCAACCAAGTGTCACGGCATATGCCACGGCTGCTGCTGGAGATTCAAAACCGCGGACAACTCGCTGCGGGAATGACAGTTTACCGCCCCGGGCACGCCCGTTTGCTCGACACGTACAAGGACGTGGGAACGGTCACTGAGGTCTTCAATCTGAACCAGCAGAACGAAGCCACGAAGTTGATGGATCAGTACGAAGGACTGGCCGCCATTGGACATGTACGCTATGCCACATGTGGCGGGGACGATCGCGGCAATGCACAGCCTTTTGAGCGCCATCACATCGAAAAGCACAAATGGTTCGCATTTGGCTTCAACGGTCAACTGGCGAACTACAAGGAACTGAAGGAAGAAATCCTCTCTCAGCCGAACTTCCATCTCGCTCGTGACACCGATACCGAAGTGCTGATGCACATTATTTCCCAGCTGCTGTCGGGTGACCGTCAGCCGACGCTGCTGGAAGTCCTTTCACACCTCAGCGAGCGACTTGACGGAGCATGGAACGTCGTATTCATGAATGCTCTGGGCGAAATGTTCGCCGCGCGTGATCCTCTGGGCATCCGGCCTTTGTGCTATGCCGTCGAGGGTTCACTGTTCGCATGTGCAAGTGAAAGTGTGGCCCTGGCCAATCTTGGTTTCAAACAGGAATCGATTCGGAATGTCCCGCCCGGGCATGCCGTACTGATTCAGAATGGCAAGCTGGAAGTCAAACAGTTCGTTGCCAGTCCCAGCCGGGCACACTGCTTTTTCGAATGGATTTACTTCGCGAATGTCGCCAGTACTCTCGACGACCGCAGCGTTTATCTGACTCGAAAGCAACTGGGCGAAGAACTCGCCAGACAAGAGCGGAACAATCCGGTGTGTCCTCTGGATGATGGCGATACCATCGTCGTCCCGGTCCCGGACACCGCGAAGGCTGCTGCCGACAGCATGGCATACACGCTTCGTGTCCCGTGCCTCGAAGGCCTGATCCGAAATCGTTACATGGGAAGAACCTTCATCGAAGGAACCAACCGCGAAGACAAAGCCCGGATGAAATATACCCCCCTGCCGGAAGTCCTTGCGGGGAAGCGGATCTTGCTCGTGGAAGACACGATCGTCCGCTCGACCACCATGAAAGTTCTGATCTCGCAGTTGCGGGAACGTGGTCACGCTAAAGAAGTGCACGTACGTGTCGCTTGCCCCCCGATCGTCGCTCCCTGCTTTTACGGCATCGACATGTCGACGACCGGACAGCTTTTTGCCCCCAGGTTCCTGGAGCCCGGCGAAGACTTGACCCCCGAGATCGAGCAGGAAATGGCGAATGCCATTGGTGCAGACAGCCTGCGATATCTGTCGCGTGGTGCCATCGCCCGCAGTATCGAATTGCCCGTTTCGTCGCTCTGTCAGGCGTGCGTGGACGGACGATACCCCACCGAAGCGGGTAGAAAACTGTACGAAGAAGATATCAGTACCAACTGCGGTAAAGGGTGTTCCGGCACGCGGGTCTTTGACACGCCACTCGTCGCGACAGTGAAATGATCTGATCGGGCCACCGGTCACTCGCACTCGTTTTCGCCAGACTGACGGATCAGGCTCTGTTCGTCCCACGAGATTGAATGAATGCCAGCCGTCGATTTCCGACCAGAAAGACTGTATGCGATTTACAAAGATGCATGGGGCAGGAAACGACTACATTTATGTAGATTGTTTTCAGGAGCCCATCCCGGAAGATATCGTCTCAACAGCGGTTGCGGTAAGTGATCGACATACGGGAATCGGCGGTGACGGCATCGTCCTGATCTGCCCATCCGAAGTCGCTGACGCCCGCATGAGAATGTTCAATGCCGATGGCAGCGAATCTGAGATGTGTGGGAACGCCATTCGGTGCGTTGCCAAATTTGTTTACGATCGAGGGATCTCGAAGAAGCCTGAACTGAACATCGAAACGCTGCGTGGCGTATTGAAGATGCAACTCACGCCGGGATCCAATGGGCTCGTCGAGCAGGTTCGAGTCAATATGGGTGCCCCCATTCTCGAATCAGACCGTATCCCGACGTTACTACCGGGTGATCCACCGAAGAATGTCGATCTCGACGTCGGTGGCAAGATTATCTCTGTCACCTGCGTGTCGATGGGCAACCCCCACTGCGTCACATTTGTCGATGAACTGAATGACGATTGGGTGCTGCGCATCGGACCGATGATCGAACGGCATCCCGCTTTTCCTCGCCGGGTGAATGCCGAGTTCATTCAGGTGATTTCTCCCACGGAATTCAACATGCGAGTCTGGGAACGGGGCAGTGGCGAGACGATGGCGTGCGGGACCGGTGCCTGCGCGGCAGCGGTCGCCGGCGCACTGACCGGTCGAACAGAACGGTCGGTTACGGCGCATCTTCGCGGTGGAGATCTGAAGCTGGAATGGTCCGCAAGCGGTGACGTCTTTATGACGGGCCCGGCAACAGAAGTCTTCAGCGGCGAATGGAAACCACATCGCGCGTAAAGTCCCTCTGATTTGACACGATGGGAACACGCGCCTCGTGGGAGCATCGCGATGGCCCTAGGGATTGTCAGGCATTAAAAAATGGGCACGTCCGGGACGTGCCCATTTCCATTTCTAAAGTTCGTCGTCCTGCTGATCAGGACTGACGGAATGCGGCGTTGGCGGCAGCGACACCCGCTCCAGGAGGTGTTTTCAATCCTTGATCCCGCAAACACTTTTCCAGTGCCGCAAGGAAAACAAGGACGTTTGCAGCGCTGGAACCTGAACCCATCAACCCGATGCGCCAGGTTTTTCCCTTCATCGGTCCGAGTCCCCCCCCGATTTCGATGCCGAATTCATTGAGGAGTTGTTTTCGTACCGTAGCGTCATCAGCTCCTTCAGGAATTCGAACTGCGTTCAACATGGGCAGCTGCTGCCCTTCCTTCACCGCATACTCAAGCCCCATGGCATTGATGCCTGCCTTTAGCGCGAGATGGTTCCGCGTGTGCCGTGCGAATCGAGCTTCCAAGCCTTCCTCAAGAACGATTCGCAGCGCTTCGTGCAAGCCATAGTTCATGTTGATCGGCGCCGTGTGATGGTAGGCACGATTACTTCCCCAGTAATCCTTCACCATCTGCATGTCCAGATACCAGCTCTGGACTTTCGTCTTACGCGCGTCGATGGCGGCGACGGCACGATCGCTGAATGTGACGGGTGCCAGCCCCGGCGGGCAACTGAGACATTTCTGCGTACCGCTGTAGACGGCGTCCAGCTGCCAGGCATCAACTTCAACGGGCTGACCGCCCAGTGAAGTCACGCAGTCGACCGCAATCAGGGCTCCATTTTCGTGACAGACGCGTGCAATGTCCTCGACGGGTTGAGAGGCACCGGTCGACGTTTCTGCGTTGACGATTCCCACAACTTTGGGACGGTGTTCCTTGACCGCCTTCTCAATCTCTTCCGTCGTGAAAATGTCTCCAAAAGGGCGGTCAAGCTGGATGACGACGGCGCCACACCGGGCTGCCACATCGGCCATTCGACCACCGAACACACCATTCACGCAGACGATCATCTTGTCGCCCGGTTCAATCAGGTTGGCAACGACAGTCTCCATCCCGGCACTGCCCGTTCCGCTGACAGCAAGCGTCAATTTGTTCTGCGTGCGGAAAACCTGTCGGAGCATCCCCTGGGTTTCATCCATGATCCGGAGGAAGTACGGATCGAGGTGGCCCACCGTTTGAGCGGCCATCGCCAGCAGCACGCGAGGATGAATATCGCTCGGACCAGGGCCCATGAGAATTCGACGGGGGGGAGCGACGGGAGCAGGAATGCCGGTAGACATCGTTTTCGGTGACTCTCTAAAGAGGATGGAGGTTAGATTGCGGGGAACCAGTCAATGCCAGCGACGGAGAGAGCCAGGATGGGCGACCGTCGCACCTTTTCAAATAAAATACGGCCGTAACAGTGATGAAGATTCGCACGCGATTCAACTGACAAAGATTTCGCTGAAGTGACTGGACGGCTCAAGCAGTGCTGCCTGCCCATCTCATGCCCGTCTCCTTCGTGTGAGCAGAAGATGCAACTCGACGGCGGCACGAGCAAGGCCACTCTCTCGATTTGTCCAACACGTCGTCTTTTTCCCCGTCTGCTTACTCGGTTTTAAGTTCGAACAATGTTCTGCAGGTGATCCCTGTTGCTTTCGCGTAAGCGACCAGTTCCTCATGAAACGAAGGACTCACTGCGGCTCTCAATTGACGCATCCGTTCCGCAATTGAAAGATCGGCTGTACTTCGTCGGCATTATAACCAGGTCTCAAAAAATTGGGCACCGATACCATTCTGCCACTGAATCCTTCGGGGCCTCAGTCGGCGGTATTCGAATTCCATACCTGCGGAAATGTTGCGGCAGGACTGGGTGCCGCAGATCCGGTCGCCCCTGAGTGGTCTCAGCACCAGGCTTTTCCTTCGATTCGCTGTTCTTCCCACGCGATTCCGTATCAGAAAACAGACCGACCCCAGTTCGGCGTTCACCGCGGATCGCCAGAAAAGCAATGCCGCAGTGAACGAATTCGAATGGGGTCGTTTCAGTCAGTCAATCTGGCACCAATCAGTCGATGATCTTCACCTTCATCTCGTCACTGTTCCCTTTCAGCTCGGGCGCATACATGGCACTTGCTTTTGCAGGAAGAGCGCTGAACTGACCGGGAGTTTCGGCCCGCAATCGGTAGCTGAGCGAATGATTACCTCGCATCAGCTGTCGGACGAAGAACGTGACTCGTTCATCCCGGAACTCAACGAAGGCCCCCATCGAATTCCCGTTGTAGCCACTTCGAACTTCGACAGGTTCGAACCCGGCGGCCTTCAGATCTTCGAACAGGAGATACTCGTAATCATTCTTGCTTTCGATTTCGAGTTCCACTTCCACCAGATCACCGCTCTTCAGCTCACTCAGACTCGGAAGTTCTGTTCGTTCGAACTTTTCAACCTGCTGCTTGACGGCCTGGCCTCGGGCTCCCTGCTGGTCGACCTTCTTTTCGACCCGAGTCAGCTTATAGAACTTGCGATCCACTTTGACTTCCAAACCGGCTCGAGAGATGAAATCTTCCAGAGTGAAATTGGTCTGATAGACGTTGTAGTAAAGTGGGCCGGTTCCCTGCTTCTTGAGTTCGAGTGTGTGCTTTCCGGTCGTCACAGCGTCTCCCTCAAGCACGAACTTGTTATCGAATGTGAAGAGGTTTGAGGCATCGATTTTGACCTCCTTCTGCTTCTGACCATCAAGCCAGACTTCGACAGTGAGGTTCGGCTTGTCTTCTCCGCTGGCCTGCTGATACTCGGCCAGGGCTTCAATACACAGGGCCGTGTCACGAGTACTGTTCCAGTATGTCGCGTGCTTCCGATTGTTGAGCAGGTATTTCACCAGTCGCGAAGCACGCCGGTCGTTCGGATTGGTCTTCGACAGCAACTTCAGATAGTACGCATTCGCTTCAATGTCGTTTCCGTACCAGTACCACCACCCTTCCTGCGGCAGCTTCAGATAGGCGGTCTGGTTTTCCTCATCCTCGACGACAAACTGCTCAATGTTTTCGAGCACCACTTTCAGCTTGTCTGTCTGCTGCTGTCGATGCAGGGCCAAACCGTAGAGTGCCTTCGCGTAGACCGGCAGTTGAACTCGATCTCTGAACAGAAACTCATCCATCGCACTATTGGAAACATCTGCTTCCAGCAGCAGCATGTAGATGAACGCATCAAGAGCGTCGGCATGCTGCTTTTGCGGAACATCCTTCTTGCCCCAGTTCTTGAGTTTCTCGACCTGCTCAGTCTGGTAGCGAGTCAGCCATTCGATTCCCCGCTCCAGCACGCCGGGGACAATCGCGACATCATTTGCCTTTGCGACCTGTAGACCGTGCACCACCACGGCGGTCGTGTGAGGCCACGAGCGTTCTCCGTAGCCGCTGAACCATCCCCAACCACCGTCCGACACCTGCATCGATGTCAGTCGCTCGAGTCCCTCCTTGACCATCGATCGAACCTCTTCTTCGTCGAAGACAGGGTTTCGATCGAAGCGTTTCCAGCCCTTTGCCCGTTCGACATCATCGCCGATTTCCTGAGCGTTCAGATTGGTCCGCTTGGCCTGAATGTCCTTGAGATTCAGTTGCATCTTCAGCAACAGTCGTTGCGTGATCACCGTCGGCAGGAAACGATTTAACGTTTGCTCGGTACACCCGTAGGGGTACTCGACGAGGTAAGGAAGTGCGTCGACCATCGCTCCTGCCAGAGTCGGTGAGAACCTTGCCTCCAACCTGGATTCATTTTGCCGCCTCGCTTCGGGAACGACGAACGTCACCTGCCCCGCAGAATCCGTCGGGCGAATTGCTCCACTGAACGACTCGGTCTTCAACATGCCATGAATATAGACCGGGAATGATAGCTTCATCGCGTCAGACTCTTCGTCTGTCAAAGCACTGACGGTAATTTCAGTCACCCCTTCGGACGCGACTTTCACGCGCCAGTTGACGCGTTGCTCGCCTCCCGGTTCGAGCGAGATCGTCTGCTTCAATGGCCATGTGCGATTTTCTCCGCCGTTTGGTTCATTTGATTCGATCAGCGAAAGAAACTTGCCGTCGATGACCAACGCGACTTCCACCGACTTCGCAGACTTCAGATAGCTATGAACGTTTGCACTGATGACGACCTCGTCTTTATCGACGAAGAATCGTGGAGCTTGCAGGCGGACCAGCAGATTCTTTCTGGTCGTAACTTCGACTTCACTTTGTCCGACCTTTGTGCCCAGTCCCATCGCCCAGGTCTTCACCTTCCAGCCGGTCAGGCTTTCGGGCATCTTGAAGCTGACTTCCGCCATACCTGACTGATCGGTCGTCAGCGAACCCGTCCAGAACGCCGTGTCGGCGAAATTCGAACGGATTGTGGGAGTCTGCATCGCACCTTCAACAGCTCCGTCCGGCGTCTCTACGGACCCTGTTGACGCGAAGTCCGCCTCCATGGCGGCAGGCATGGGCATCGCTCCCCGCATCATGGCCCCGGCAGGTGCTGCCATCATTTTCTGACCGCCTGCTGCACGCCCTCTGCCCGCTGAAAGGAAGACGATGCGATCGCCCGATATTCCTGCGTCGAGGCCGCCAAAGACTCCGAGATCATTCATCGGAATATCGCCGGTCTTTATCAGATTGCTGAACGAGCGATCCAGGGTGTTGTCGCCCTGCGGGAAATGGTTACGACGCCACTTCCAGAAGAACTCTTTGATCTCAGGGACGTTGCTTCCACCTGAAATGTATTCGACGCTCTTGTCATAAACGGTGAGCACAGTGGATCCCACGAACGGCTCGCCGGTCGGGTCTTTCAGTTTCACCCGCACCCGTGCATCAGCACCCGGCTGGTACTCCGTCGCGGAGGGCTGCACCTCGACGTTGATGATCCGCTTTTCCGGGGGAACAACGACCTCGCGAGTCTCCTGATGGTACTTGCCGTTCGAGACCGTAAACGCTTCCAGAAAGAAGTTCGGCATGTCCTTTTGAATCACCGCGATTTCTTCGACTGTCGTCTTGCCTTTCAGGCGAATCACCTTTGGTGGAAGGTAGACTCCATTCGAAGGGCGGATGAACAACACGATGCATCCATCTGGATTGTTCGTCGTGACCATCAAATTGACAGTGTCACCAGGTGCGTATTCCTGCTTGTCCGTGATCAGTTCCAGATCATTGAAGCGGAACTCTCGTCCGTCGAAGCCGTCGCCTCGTACGACGAAAACATATCCTCCCTCGATCGAATGCTGTTTCGAATCGGTCAGCTTGTACGACAGACGGTATTGTCCCGCTTTACTTGCCGCGATCAGTTGCTGGGCATGCCCTTGTTCGTTCGTATCCAGTTTCCAGCTTTGCACCGCTGTTTCGACCGGCTTTTGATCCGCGTCATAAGAAATCTGAAAGAGCGTCAGCTCCCCTGTCCCTTTCACGGGTTTATTATCAAGCGTGTGGGCCTGAAACGAAGCGTGGATGTCATCACCGACACGGTAGTGACCTCGGTCGACCCAGGTGAAGACTTTGAATGGCTGACGGGCGACGAGAACATTTCCAGTCCCGACGATCGTCCGACGTGACTCATCCACCACTTCTGCCGTGATGGTGTAGGAGTGATCTTCGTCGCCGTGAATTTCTTTCGCGGCCAAGGTGTCGATCTCGACACGGACCTCTCCGTCCTCGCCGATCTCTACTTCTTGTTCTGTGATCAGTTCGGGCGGAGCTGGGTTGTGACCGATCCACCATCCTTTGGGTCGAACGCAGCCCCAGCGATTCCAGCCCGGATACCAGGTGTAGTCCGACGCGAACCACCAGTATCCACGTCCATAGAGCCAGTCCCAGTTGGCGATGGGATACCAATGGCTGTCATGCGCAGCTCGTTGAACCTTGTATTTGACTTTCGCCTTGGTGACCGGAGCACCGAAGAAGTACGTTGCCTTGATCGTCGCCGTGATTTTTTCGCCAAGTGCGATGGGTTCCGTCGGCGCATCAATTTTGACTTCGTACTCTGGCTTCTTGTATTCTTCGACCCGGAACGAACCTCCCTGGTTGAATTCGTTCTGAACAACAAGCTGATACGTTCCCAGCATCGCACCTTTCGGCAGCGGGAATTCCCCTTCGAGCCCGCCGTAATGATCCGTCGTGAAGACTTTCTGAAAGACTTCTTCTCCTTGAGGATTACTGATCAGGACCTTGAACTCACGATTGGCGAACTCTGCCTTGTCAGCCACATCATATTTGCTTGTCTGAATCCAGAACTTGAATTTCACTGTCTGTTCCGGGCGGTAGACCGGCCGATCCGTGATGGCGTATACGCGTTTCGCGTTGTACTCCTCATCATGCTTCTGTCCCCACCATGAGTGCGTGAACCCGGTGTAGGCCAGTCGCCCTTCTTTCGTCCTGGCAACGATCATCCATTGGTGATCGTTCGGCATTCGCTTCGAGGGGAGCGAGATCAGTCCGTTGCCGTCCGTAAACTCGGAGAAATTCGTTGTGGTCAACTTCCAGCGTGACTGGTTCTTGTCGACCGGGGTCTGCTTCCACCCGAAAAACTCGACATTGGCATTTGCAATCGGCTGGCCCGTGACGGCATCGACGACGAAATGCATCGACTTTCCATCGAGCGGCTTTCGCACCAGGACCGTGTCCGCAAGCCAGACGATGACATGGCTGACATTGCCGTCCTTCAAACGTCCCGTCAGAAGATAGGCTCCCGCCTTCTGGAGCGGGGTCGTCACTGTAACAACATCATCGAAGTGATCCGGCTTTGGCTTGAGATCCAGCTTCCAGGTGGCAACGGATTCGCCCAGGTACTCTGTCTGGTTCTCAGTCGCCAGGCGATAGCCAAGATCCTGGATATTGAATTTACTCCAGTCGAGCTGAGCGGGAGACGATTTCAGGTAGCTCTTCACGTCTTCGAGCAGCTTATCAATCTTCACGACACGAGCTTCAAATGAGACCTCGCTGGCGTTGCGGAAACGGAAATCGACTACGGCTCCGCGCCCGGCAGGTGCCACCGTCAGATTCTCGAACCGCCCCCAGTTCTTCACGATCTGATCCAGTCGGGACTGACGATGTTCTTGCGCACCGAATTTCTGAATCGCCGACGTCCAGGAGGCAGCCGCTTTCTTGTACTGTCGACGATCTTCGTAAATTTGTGCCAATTGATCGGCCGCAGCAGGCGAGTAGCTGTCTTTCTGCTCGCGATTCGCAATCGTTTGAAAGAGCTTGATGGGGTTGAATTCATCGGGCAGCTTGAAGCGTTTCACGCCCGTCGCCAGCTTCGCAATCGTCTCGTCGTCGCTGAGTGACTGTACTGCGAAGGGACCGCTTTCATCGACGTCGTCACTTCGTCCCGAACCCCGCTGCAACCAGGCGATTGTCTGGACGCCGAACTGTTGATGCAGAAACTGAGCGAAGGAAAAGTCGACCTGGTTTTGCAGCGTCTTATCAAATTCGACTGCCTGCATCAGCGCCCAGCGCCAGCGTTCTCCGTCGGTCGTTGCAGCCTCCCATGACGCGGGAAGCTGATGGAGAACGGGATGACCTTCATCATCAACCGGGGCACCTTTGGAACTCTCATCCCATGGCCCCCTCCCTCGCCAGCGCATCGGACTTTGTTCTTCATAATCGGGCAATACCGCAAGATCGGTAAGCGTCTGCAACTTCCATGGTGCGACGCGGTTGATCTGCTGAGCAAAGTCGATGAAGAGCCTTCCCACCTCCTTATGGTCGGGATCTTTGAGCGCCAATGACAGGGCCTGCTGGAAAAGCTGAAGAGCCCGAACTCGGTCACGATTGGCCGCCGTCACGTATTGACCACCGCCGCGGTGGGATCCCCGCTCGAACTTGCCGGCGATCAGGAAACCGTCATGAACGAGGACATCGCCGTACTGTCGACCCGCATCTGCCAGAAACCGCCAATTGGAGGCATGCGTCTTGACGGCAGCCTCAATCAGTTCATCGACTTCATTCGTCCGGCCCAGGTTCTGAAGAGACTGCACCGCGAGGGCCAGGTCCCCGCCGACCTTCGCGGCGTCCGACTTCTCATCGAGCAACAACTTGCGGGCGCCTTCATAGGCTGTTTTGAAGTTTCCGGCCTCAAACTCTTTCCGTACCGCACTGCGATTCACAGGATCCCCCGCTTCCTCGGCCAGCGCCGACCATGAGACAACGCAGAAAGAGAGCGCACTGAGCAGGAACGTCAACTTTGACATGATAGGAACCATTCCTTGAGAGATGGGGAAAGCAGGTCCTCCCGACCCGAGGCTCCAGTATACTTGACTGTCTTCCAGATGTCACAGATGCCGAATTCTCCCGGCAGCACTGGGACTGGGATTGATCGCACCTGTGACCGCAGCTTTCATGGCCGCTTGCGAACGGTTACAGGGTGAATTTCGCTGGAATCATGGACCTCAAAGGATCTGCGAAGAACGTTTGCACTCCCGTCGTAAATTGTTTTTGACTTTGTAGGGGCTGCGGACATCGTTTGAATTGCTGGCGAAAGTGACTTGGATGCGAGATACTTTGGTTTTGTTCCCGAAATCTCAAGCGGATCCAAAATGAAGCACGAATCTGCATTGAATCAGCGTCACCAGATCATCGCGATGTTGTCCCTGGCGCTGTTGAATGGCTCGTTCTGTACCGCAAGTGATGAGATCAACTTTAATCGGGACATTCGTCCCATTCTCTCTGACCGCTGCTTCGCCTGTCATGGACTGGACAGACTGGCCAGAAAAGCCGATCTGCGACTGGACCAGCGAGACGCAGCCATGGCCGCCGGCGCAATAGTGCCGGGAGAACCTGACCAGAGTCCCCTGGTGGAACGAATCTTCTCGCATGACGACGACACGATCATGCCACCGCCCAAGTTCAACAAACCACTCACTCTGGACGAGAAAAATCTACTCCGGCGATGGATCGAGGAAGGGGCAGTTTATCAGCCACACTGGTCTTTCATTCCCCTTCCCGAACAGATCTCGATCCCTCCCATCGGGGTGACATCGGACTGGGTCAAGTCCCCCATTGACGCATTCGTACTGGATCGGCTGACGAAAGAAGGAGTCGCGCATGCCAGCGAGGCGACTCGCGAGACGTGGCTGCGGCGCGTCAGTTTTGATCTGACCGGTCTGCCCCCCTCACCCGCTGAACTTAATCTGTTTCTCGCCGATTCTTCTCCCCAAGCCTACGAGAAGGTTGTCGATCGATTGCTGGGATCGCTGCAATTCGGCGAACGTATGGCGAACGAATGGCTGGACGTCGCGCGTTATGCAGACACTTTCGGATACCAGAGCGACCGCGACACTCACTTATGGCCCTGGCGCGACTGGGTGATTCGCGCGTTCAATGACAATCTGCCTTACGATCAATTCATCACATGGCAAACTGCCGGAGACCTGCTTCCCGATGCCACTCCCGACCAGCGGCTGGCGACAGCGTTCAATCGGTTGCATCGTCAGACGAATGAAGGGGGGAGCGTCGAAGAAGAGTTCCGTCAGTCCTACATCGCCGATCGCGTCGTGACCAATGGAACTGCATTTCTGGGCCTGACCTTTGAATGTGCCCGTTGCCACGATCACAAGTACGACCCAATTTCTCAGGCCGATTTTTACAGTCTGGCCGCATTCTTCGCCAATATTGACGAACACGGACTGTATTCGCACTTCACCGAAACGGCTCCCACACCCACGATTCCGCTCTACAACGAGGATCAAAAGTCCAGGCACATCGCGCTGAAGGAAAAAATCCGACAACGGGAAGAAGGACTCAAACAGATCCGCACGGAAGCGAGCAGCCGGTTCGCAGATCATCCCCTCTCAAAACTCACGACCACCGACGTAACCACGCTCGCAAAGTTCGTCGGTCAATCCACGGACGCAGCACCGCAACCGGCGAACCTCAACGAGCCGCAGCGACAGACGGGGCCTGTCGCGAAGTTGCATCTCTCCTTCGACAGCGCGACGCCGAACGGCGACAACACCCTGGTTGAGGGGGTTTCCGGTCAAGCAATCAAGTTTGGCGGTGACGACGCGTTTCCTGGAACCGGTTCCGGAGAATATGGTCGAACGTCCCCGTTCAGCATTTCAGTCTGGATCAAGCCAGCGGAGCTGAAGCCGCGAGTTATTCTGCTGCACCAGTGTCTGGCGGCAGAAGACGCTGCATTTCGTGGGTACTCCATGGTACTTGACAACGAAAAACTGCAGTTCTCGCTGATCCATTTCTGGCCCGGAAACGCCATCCAGGTCGAGTCTGAAGAGGCGGTTCGAGCGGGCGAATGGACCCATATCGCCGTGACGTACGACGGCGGCAGTCACGCTGAAGGTGTGCACATTTACCTCAACGGACAACCCGCTCGACTGAGCGTCGTCCGTGACAAGTTGACGCGTGATATCCGGTACCGAAAGGAATCGGGTGATTACGTCGCTCAACCCATCGAACTCTCATTAGGAGCACGGATGCGCGATGTCGGTTTTCGGGGCGGCGCGATCGACGAACTTTTCGTGTTTGATCAGGAACTGTCTGCACTGGAAGTTCTGGGTCTCAGCCGGCAGGTCACACCGCCGGGCCAAGCTCCCCTTCCCGAAACGTCAACGCTGGCCGAAGAGGCCCGGTTTGAGCACTATCTGCTGCGGTTCGATGAACCTTACAGGCAAGCCTTAAGTGAGTTGACTCGGCTTCGCCGCGAAGAGAACGAACTAGCCTCGAACGTGGTCCAGATCATGGCGATGGTCGAACTACCACAGCCACGAGAGACGCGCATCCTCAAACGAGGTGCCTACGACGCACCGGGCGACGTGGTCACGGCCAACGTTCCATCGAGCATTCTGCCCTTCCCCGAAGAGGCCCCTCGCAATCGACTTGGACTGGCAAGATGGATGACCAATCCGCAGCATCCGTTGACGAGTCGCGTCGCGGTCAATCGCTTGTGGAGTCTCTTTTTTGGACGGGGACTGACGGTGACCGTCGAGGACTTCGGTGGCCAGGGACAGTCCCCCTCGCACCCCGAACTGCTCGACTGGCTGGCCCGCGACTTTGTCGAGCATGGATGGAATGTGAAGCGATTCTGCAAACAGGTTGTGCTCTCCGCCACGTATCGGCAGTCCTCTCAGCCGGGCGATCCGAAACTGCTCATCGACGATCCTGACAACAAACTCCTCGCCCGCGGCCCCCGGTATCGACTTTCGGCCGAGCAATTGCGTGACAACGCATTGGCTGTCAGTGGACTGCTGGTGACCGAGATCGGGGGCCCCAGCGTCATGCCTTACCAGCCAGCCGGTTTGTGGGAAGAAGCGGGCACGGGCAAACACTATGTTCAGTCGCACGGCCCGGGACTCTACCGCCGCAGCTTGTACACATTCTGGCGACGGACCTCCCCACCCCCCAACATGCTGGCGTTCGATGCCACGGGACGTGAAGTCTGTACGGCGAGGCGCGAACGAACCGCCACGCCGCTACAGGCTTTAGTATTGCTCAACGATCCGCAGTTCGTGGAAGCCGCTCGCGTACTTGCAGAGAAATTGACTCGCGACGAGTCCGACAGCGTTGAGTCGCGACTGCTGAAAGCGTTCCGCCAGGTTCTCTCGCGCCAGCCGTCACCCGATGAGCTGCAGATTCTGACCCGTCTCTATCGGGATCAGCAGGGGTACTTCGCCTCCGCGCCGGAAACCGCACGAGAATTTCTCAGCGTGGGCGAAACACCGCGAAACGAACACCTCGATCCCACGGAGGTTGCTGCATTGGCTGTCGTCGTGGAAACCCTTCTGAACTTTGACGAATGCGTCACCAAACGCTGAATGGACTTGAATGCCTGCACATCGAATTCAATTGAAAGGACCTTGGGAAGTTTTCCCTCCGCAGGTCAATGCACTCCGCTCGGACGCCGAACAAAAGCCAGAGACGCACACGATGCCGAAAGAGTGGCGAGAGCTTTTCGGCGACCAGGGCGGAACAGCTCGATTCCAGAGAAAATTCCACCGGCCCTCCAATCTTGAGCCGCATGAGCGTATCTTCCTCGCGTTTTCAGGCATTCGAGGAGAGACAAGAATCCGCCTGAATCAACGTCAGCTCGGCGAATTCGACGCTCAGGGAGGGTCGATCGAAGTCGAGCTCACGTCAAACATGAACTCGTTCAATACGCTGGAAGTCGAGATTGATTTTGATCCCGGCCAATCCCCAGGACTGCCCGGGGGATTGTTCGGGGTCGTCGCGTTGGAAATCCGCTGGGACGATCTTCAGAGAAATTAAGCAGCACCCGCGACGACGCCGGACAGCAAACCCGTCGCACAGAATCATCAAGAGGAATTCACGTGGTTACAGAAGTTGTCATTGTTGCCGGAAAACGAACTCCCATCGGACGCTTTCTTGGGGGGCTGGCGGATATGTCTGCGGTTGATCTGGCCTGCGCGGCGAGCGAGGCCGCCCTTCAGAATATCAATCGTCAACTGATTGATCATGTCATTGTCGGGAATGTCCTCGCTGCGGGACTCGGCATGAACCTGGCGCGTCAGGTCGGCGTGAAACTCGGTTTGCCGCTGGAAGTTCCTGCTTACACGGTCAATATGATGTGTGCCTCGGGTCTGCAGGCTGTCCTGCTGGCCGCCCAGGCAATTCGCGCGGGCGACAGTCATGCTGTTCTGTGTGGCGGGACGGAATCCATGTCGAACGCCCCCTACCTGCTGCCAAAGGCAAGGAAAGGCTACAAGATGGGCGACGGAACTCTCGTCGACTCATTGCTGCAGGATGGACTGGTCGACAGCTTTGACCACAAGCACATGGGTGTCTCCGTCGAGTTACTTGCTCAGGATTATCAGATCACACGAGGTGATCAGGATGCGTTCGCGCTACGCAGCCAGAAGCAATATGCCGCCGCAGCCGCCGCGAATGCCTTTGCTGACGAAGTGATTCCCGTCGGTAAGGTAACGCAAGACGAACACCCGCGTGCGGACACGGTGCTCGACAAACTGGCAAGTCTGAAACCGGCATTCAATCCGTCCGGGACAATCACTGCAGGGAATGCTTCCGGGATCAACGACGGCGCCGCGATGCTTGTCGTCGCCAATGGCGAATTCGCCCGAAAGCACAATTGGCCCATACTGGCACGACTCTCTGGCGGTGCTGTGCAGGGTTGTGACCCGGTGCGGATGGGGCTGGGACCGGTACACGCGATCAGACAGCTCTGCTCGCGGCATGACTGGACCGTGGATCGTTTCGATCGCATCGAAATCAACGAAGCCTTTGCTGCTCAGGCACTCGCCTGCCAGCGCGAATTGAAGGTCGATCTCGAGAAGGTCAACTCCTTTGGCGGAGCGATTGCAGTCGGCCACCCGATCGGTGCCTCCGGTGCGCGGCTCGCGGTCCACCTTGCTCAACAGATCGCAGCGGGTCACACGAAATCGGGACTTGCCAGCTTGTGCGTCGGTGGCGGAATGGGAATCGCCGCTGCGTTCGAGTCGCCGTAATTCACGAGCCTGAGCGAACCGCATGATTTTGAACGAGGCCGGAGGAATCGAATTGGTCCCTCCGGTTTTGTTTTTGTTCGTGCACCGTGATCCGTTGATGTTGCCGAGATTGTCAATCCGCCATCCCCGGTGTCATTACAGATTGGACACGAATTCAGTAGCATTCTTCATCAGTGACCTCTTATCCGTTCCGGGTGCTCTGACAAGGGTGAGCTTATGACCAAATCACGACGCGATTTTCTGGGTCAATCAGTCGGGTCGGTCGCTGCCGCGTCGCTCTATGCCGCAGCAGGAGTTGCTGCGGACTCATCAGATCGTCAAGCAGAGCCCCTGCCTGTTGCGATCATCGGGCCCGGCGGAATGGGGATGGCGCACGTCAACCAACTGGTCGGGAATTCGTCCGTTCGACTCGCCTATGTCTGCGACGTCGACTCAGACCGTGCTGCTAAAGCGGCAGAGACGATTATGCAGAAGACCGGGCATGCCCCTCAGGTTGTCTCTGACATGCGACGAGTTCTCGATGATCGTGCCATCAAAGCGGTGTGGATTGCCACTCCGGACCATTGGCACGCGCCAGCAGCAATTCTCGCCGCGAATGCAGGAAAGCATGTGTACGTTGAGAAGCCCTGCTCACACAATCTGCGTGAGGGGAGGCTGATGATCGAGGCGGCCCGAAAGAACAATGTGGTGATGCAGGTCGGCACGCAGAGCCGCAGCACCCCCTTTATTGCCGCCGCACTCGAAAAAATGAATTCCGGAATCATTGGAGAAATTCTCGTCGCCAAGGCGTGGAACAGCCAGCTTCGAGGCAGCATTGGACGACAAACGCCTTCACAACCACCCAGGAATCTGGACTACGATCTCTGGCTGGGGCCGGTCACCGAACGCCCATACCAATCCAACTTCCTGCCTGGTATCTGGCGCTGGTGGTACGACTTTGGCTGCGGAGATATTGGAAATGACGGAGTCCATGACATCGATATTGCCCGGTGGGGCCTCGGCGTCACGACTCATCCGAGTCGCATCGCCGCTCTGGGGGGAAAATGCTTCTTCGATGACGACCAGCAGCATGCAGATACCCAGTACGTCGCATTCGAGTATCCCGGGGCATCGCGATCGGGCAGACCCCAACAGCTAGTCTACGAACAGCGAATCTGGTCCCCTTACGTGCAGGAGGGATTCGAAAATGGAAATGCCTTCTTCGGAACATCCGGCATGATGATCATGGGCAAGTCCGGCAGGTTCCGGCTGATCGGTCCGAAGAACAAGCTCATTGAAGAGTCATCCGGCGCGGGCCCGGATCTCGCGGCACACCACCAGAACTTCCTCGATTGCATCCGCACCGGGAAACGCCCGAACGCCGATATCGAGATCAATCACCTTTCCACATCGCTGTGCCACCTGGCCAACATCGCCACACGCACGGGTCGCGTTCTGAACTTCGACCCCGCCACCGAGACGATTCGAGACGATGCGGAAGCCTCACAGCTCTTGTCGCGGGAATATCGCGAACATTGGGCGAAGCCCGCGGCATCGCTTTGAAAGTGATGAACAGCGACTTACTCTGATCAACGTAAATGTCAGAGTTCCAGATTGAGCTCGCCGGGCTCGGAGATCTGACGGATTCAGATCCTCTGCGCGGTCTCCCCGGTTCCGCACGACCATCACTTGTGGATTTCGGAGCGATCTCTCACAGACGCTCTCCCCTCGGCGGCGCAGCAGTTGCACCCTCACCGCACGTGTGCTGCGAGAGTAGCTCCGTCCCCAATACCAGAGGCGTGGCTCATGATCGTCACCTGAAACAAGCCTTCTGATACTGGTGAGTGACATGGACAAGGGATTCGTCGCAAGTCCTGCCGTGGCGTCTACGGCGTAGGGCTGTGGCGGAACGTCTGCAATAGTGGACTGGAAATGCGATCCTCCCCAAAGGGGTCAGGCACCGTTTCGGCGGAGTCGTCTGCGGGTCAATTGTGTGAATGAGCTGATCAAAGTTGATCTCAGGTTGGTAACCGCTCAGTCAAATTGAATGAACAAGAACCATATTGGCATGTTTTGGCTCCGGTGAATGCGTCACCACATGCCCCTGCAGCAGCAGTGTCCATCTGCAGCATTGCGGAGCTGTCCCCCAATGTCCGCCTCTGCGTTTCCGCGTCCATAGATGAAGTTCGGAGCCGCATGATCCATCGTCGTCACACGCGCTGATCCGTGCGTGCGGCACCTCGTTTCCTCAGTTTTCCTCAGGAGATCTCTTAAAATGCAGGCTGTAGTATTTCACGGAGTGGGAGACGTTCGCCTTGAAACCGTCGGCGAACCCAAAATCAAAGAACCAACGGACGTCATTGTCAGACTTGTCGCGAGCGCCATCTGCGGCACTGACCTGCACATGATCCGTGGAACAATGCCGGGCATGGTACCAGGCACCATCCTGGGCCACGAAGGGGTTGGCATCGTCGAAGAAGTCGGCAGCGACGTGGTCGACATGCAGGTCGGCGACCGTGTCGTCATCCCGTCTACGATTGCCTGTGGACACTGCTCGTACTGTGAGACGGGGTATCATTCTCAATGCGACAATGCGAATCCGCATGGGAAGCAAGCGGGAACGGCCTTTTTCGGTGGCCCCGCCACCACCGGCCCCTTTGATGGACTGCAGGCCGAGTTCGCGCGCGTGCCGCTGGCGGACGCGGGACTGGTGAAACTGCCGGAGAATGTCAGTGACGATCAGGCGATCCTGATCTCGGACATCTTTCCGACAGGCTACTTTGCTGCGGACATCGCCGAGATCAAACCGGGGGACAGTGTTGCCGTCTATGGGTGCGGCCCCGTGGGCCTCTTCAGCATTGCCAGCGCAAAGCTCATGCGGGCCGGTAAGATCTTCGCGATCGATTCTCTGCCCGACCGACTTGCAGCGGCCGAAAAACTCGGTGCGATCCCCATCAATTTTAATGAGGCCGATCCCGTCAATTCAATCCTCTCGCAAACGAACGGCATTGGAGCACTGCGAGTGATTGACGCGGTAGGCGTCGATGCCGTCGCTCCGGAAGAAGGACTGATCGCCTCGTGGCTCCCTTCCTCGGAACGAACCCGACATCGGGAGCAAGTCGCCGAAGTCGCTCCGCGCCAGAGGCCAGACGGCGACAACTGGATCCCCGGTAATGCCCCGTCCCAGGTACTGGACTGGGCCGTGAAATCGATCGCCAAGGCTGGAACCCTCTCCATCGTCGGGGTCTATCCTCAGACAGCGCAGTTCTTCAACATCGGCATCGCGATGAACAAAAACATCACGATCCAGATGGGAAACTGTCCTCACCGTAAGTACCTGCCGAAACTTGTCGAAATGGTCAGTTCTCAACGACTCGATCCACTTACCGTCCTTCCAGCACGCCATGAACCGCTGACCAACGTCCTGCAAGCCTACAAGGAATTTGACAAGCGTAACGCGGGCTGGATCAAAGTCGAACTGAACCTCCCTGTCACTGCTTAGCGAAGTGGTGGGCAGAACGGCTCGAATTCCGTATTCTGGCCCGTGGGGGACTACTGCAGTCTCGCATAGACTCAGCACTGCGGGGGAAGTACTTTCTCGGTATCTCTTTTTTCCTACAGCAGGAACCGAGAAAGTGCCCCGCACTGTACTGATAACCGGGATGCGAGTGATGATCTTTCTCAAACGTGTCTACGACGAACCATCCAGTCAAGATGGAACACGCATTCTCGTTGAGCGACTTTGGCCGAGGGGGGTGAGCAAGGAGAAGGGGGCAATCGATCTGTGGCTCAAGGAAATTGCTCCCACCACGGAACTTCGCAAATGGTTTGGGCACGACCCGGCGAAGTGGGACGAATTCCGTCAACGCTACTGGGCGGAACTGAGACACAACCAGGCGCCGCTGGAGACACTGCGAGCGAAGTCTGCGGAGGGTGCGGTCACCCTGGTGTATTCGTCTCATGACCAGGAGCACAACAGCGCGATCGCGTTGAGAGACTTCCTCGAGACACACCGATAGACACCTGACTGGATGTTGATCGTAGCGCGACGATCATCCATGTTCGTTCGGACCGATCAAGCGTTTGCTGGGATCGGGATTCGCGTTTTTCTCGACTCGCTTGATCAGCGTGGATTTCCAGCTTGTCGCCAGCGGAGCCAGCGCGGCAAGCTCAGCCGCTGCTCGCAGATCATCTTTTTCAAAGTGCATGATTCGGTTGGACCGTTCGATCGTCCAGTCCGGATACGGCCGGTCCTGGAGATGAAATCCCAACCCAGGGGTAATCATCCCTTCCGTCAAAACTCGAAAGTACCAGCCGGTACGGCCCGATTCTTGAACCTGCAGCGCCAGTGTCTTGATCCGCCAGCGTCGGGCCAGTTTCCAACAGGGCTGCCGGGGTTGAGAAACCTGAAGTCGAACGTCACCCAGTTGCCAGATGTCTCCCACACAAACGGTTGTCTCATTCAATCCCGCGATCGTGAAATTTTCTCCGAATGCGCCGAAGGGAAGATCCGGCTTCTGGAGGACCTGCCGCCATTGCGCATAGTGATCTGCGGAATAGGCCAGAACAGCCTTGTCGGGCCCCCCGTGGTGTTCGAGATCCGCCTGACCGTCTCCCTCCACGTTCGTGCTGCCAACTCGAACCGGACCGGGAACCGGGGACTTTTGAAATCCGCTTGTCCACGGTCGGTCCATGGGATCAGTGGCACCCTCGAGCCCCATTTTCCGAGGTAACCCGACCTGGATCGATTGCAGCACGGGCCTTGTCATGCCTTAAGTCCCTGAACACGCTTGGACGGCATTTGTCACACAGTACCCGTGTCACCACGAGCGACCCTGCACCATAGTGTATCAAGGTCGGTGAACCCGAGGAGTGAAAGTTGGTGCCTCCAGTCCGATCCTATCGAGAGGTACACTCTTCCAACGAAGTAAAACTCAGCTTCGGAAGCAGAGAGAACCTCAACTGGTCGACTCCTTCACTTGGGACCATAGAGTGTCAAAAGAAACGACGCGGGTTCAAGACACTCCACGGAATGGGGTTCTCCGGCGGCGACACAAAGCATCTGCCCCGCCGAGAGCTGCTGAACTTTTCCCATTGCGGTGAAGGCGATCACCCCTTCAAGGCACTGTACGGTGATGTCTCGCGGAGCCTTGTGCTCTGCCAGCACTTTACCCGCCGCCATGACCAGACGAATGATTTCAATGTTGTCTGACTTGAATAACGTCCGTGTCTGAGAAGCCGCCAGCTCTTTCCCGAGAGGCTGTACGTTAATGACTTCGCCCGGTTGTGCATGAGGTATCGCCATCATCGATCTCCTTATTCGAAGCAACTACATCGGGCTCATTGATCGCTGCTCAGACATTGATGCAGCTTTGCCAGGACGACTGAGGCATCGAGCCCTTCCTGCTGACACGCGTATCTGAGCGACTTTCCGCCACAGGACGAATCGATGCCCAGTTTCTGAAAGACCGTCAGTGTCTCGGGATGTTCGATAATCCAGTCCGGCACGGAAGTATCGAGGTCACAGGATGTCATGGAGTTTCCGCCTTCCGGAATGAATGGCCTGTCTTCAATCCTGCGACGAACCAGACAAGAGCCAGGGCACCGAGGAAAAAGACCGTATCACCGGGAACACGCAGCCAGCGGAGCCACTGCATGAGTTCGGTTTGCATAAATTCGGCGCTACGTGAGTACCAGTACCCGTGTTCGACAGAGGCCCAGGTCTGCATCAGTCCCACGGGCAACAGACTCAGCAGACACATCGCTGCGAGCCCAATGTTGAGCGACCAGAAAGAGAAGCGAAGCCACCCGTCATTCCATTCGCGCCCGGGAATCAACGCTCGCAGACAGACCAGCATCAGTCCGATCCCAAGCATCCCATAGACACCGAACAGAGCGGCATGTCCATGCAGCGGCGTGGTATTCAGTCCTTGCATATAGTAAAGAGCAATGGGCGGGTTGATCATGAATCCAAACAAGCCTGCACCGATCATGTTCCAGAAGGCAACCGCCACGAAGAAGTAGATCGGCCATTTGTACTGTCCCACCCATTTCGTCAGCCGTGACCGACGCAGGTCTTCCATTGCATCAAACCCCAGCAGTGTGAGCGGTACGACCTCCAGGGCACTAAACACGGATCCCCAGGCGAGCGCCACCGTTGGGGTTCCAGAAAAGTACAGATGGTGACAAGTTCCGATAATGCCCCCCGAAAGAAAAATCGTTGCCGACAATAAGGCTGAGGCAGCAGCGATGCCGGGTCGAACCAGGCCGAGACGCATAAAGAAAAAGGCGATCACGGTCGTGGCAAAGACCTCAAAAAAACCTTCCACCCAGAGGTGCACAACCCACCACCGCCAGTACTCGACCATCGACAGGTGCGAATGCTGACCCCAGGTGAGCCCCGCGCCGTAAAATAAGGCGATCGCGCCGCTGGCCACCGCCAGCAACGTTACCAGTTGTTTCTGCTCGCCTGTTCGCCGCAACGCCGGAAGCAGCACTCGAATCATCAGGACGAGCCACAGCAGTAGACCTGCAAACAGAGCGATTTGCCAGACACGCCCTAAATCGACGTACTCATATCCCTGGTGTCCAAAGTAGAACGACACGGTGTCCGAGAGTTTATTGTGAACGCTCAGCAGTTCACCCGTGAGCGACCCGACCACGACAAGTAGTAGCGCTGCGAACAGAATGTTCACGCCCAATCGCTGTCCGGGTGGTTCGTGTTCGCTGACCAGAGGTCCGATGAATAATCCCGCCGCCAGCCAGGCTGTGGCGATCCAGAATAAGCCCATCTGAATATGCCACGTTCGGGTCACGCTATACGGCAACCACTCCGACAGGGGAATCCCGTAGAAACCATCCCCCTCCACCCCATAGTGGGCCGTGACAACCCCGAGCAGCATCTGCACGAGAATCAGAGCCGAGACGACCCAGAAATACTTGACCGTCGCCTGCTGTGAGGGGGTGGCGACCCATTGACCGAGGGGGTCCGCTTCAGGCAATGGCGTCACTTCCTCTTCGTGCTTTTTAGCCGCGTGCCACCAGACCATGGCCGAAATCCCCGCCAGCAGCATGATGATGCTCACGCCAGTCCAGACAACGGTATCGCCGGTTGGACGATTGCCGACCAGTGGTTCATAGGGCCAGTTGTTTGTGAACGTCACGTCCTGATCCGGACGATTCGTACTGGCTCCCCACGATGTCCAGAAGAAAAATGCCGCGAGTTTCCGCAGGCGATCCGGGCTGCTCACCGCTCCCGCGGGGATGGCGTAGTCGGCTCGACCATTGATAAACACCTCCGAGTAATGCGCAAGATTCGATTCAAACGCCTCCGCTCGAACAGGATCAATGAGGATGGTCTGGGTCGACGGATCGTAGGTGTTCGTCCGAATGATCTTCGCGAGCCGTCCTTGAAGTTGAGCCTGTTTTTCACTGTCGAGGTCGGCAAACGGGGCTCCAAAGTCCGCAGTGGCCCAGCGGTCAAGAATGAATACCGCCTCGCGATGGAGCCAATCCGCAGTCCAGTCGGGTGCCACATAACTTCCGTGCCCCCAGACCGAACCGACTTCCATCCCGCCCAGTGACTGCCAGACACCCTGCCCCGCCTGAATTTCACCTTCGTCGATCAGCAGCCGGCCCTCTGTCGTGGTGACTTTGGACGGAATCGGGGGCATCTCTTGGTAAATGCGAGTCCCGATCCAGCCGAGCACGAGAAAGGAGAGAACCATGACAAGGATAAATGCGGTCCACAATCGCTTCATGAAAAGCCCCTGCTGGAGGTCTACTGTCGGTGACTGAGCTCATTCGACTGACTTATGAACGAGTGGGCAATCGTGGGAGTGTCTATTACTACGGCAGCGTTTCACAATCTTGCTGAGTGAACGTTTCATCTGCTGAAGTGACTGGATCTTCTCCTCGATGTCGCAAACTTTCGCTTCGGCCCGCTGGCGTATTTGCTCGCAGCAGGAAGGGTTGACGAACGACAGGTCGAGCAACTCGCGTATCTGGGCCAGCGTGAACCCCAGCTCCTTCGCGCGCCTGATGTACTTCAACCGCTCTACAGTTCTCTCATAGTAAAGTCGGTAGCCGGACGGACGACGTTCGGGTTCCTGCAGCAGACCTTGCCGTTCATAGAACCGAATCGTGTCGATCCCTGTATCCGAGAGTCTGGCGATCTCGCCAATTTTCATCGCTTTCATCGACAGCCCCTTCGTGGACCCCCGGGCGGACCTCAATTGACGCCGAGATCTTACACTCTCGAGTATACTCCAAAGTCAAGGCACAAATCAGGGAAGGAGATTCGAAAGACGCCCGCTGCCGCGAACTGTACGATACGTGAACTCAATATCCCATTCCCGCTCACGACTCAGACCATAAATAGCTTCCCCCCCTGCCCTGCTCAAACAGGGAGGCTCGAGTCACTCGATCACCGGATGCGTCGTATCTTTTGGAGGTATTCATGGCCTACGATGAAATTCTTGCGAGTCGTATCCGGAACATGCTCGCTCGTAAAAAGGGGATCGAACCGAAAAAAATGTTCGGCTGCCAGTGCTTCCTGCTGAACGGCAACCTGCTCACCGGCGTTCGAAAGGATTGTCTGATTGCACGGCTTGGTAGAGAGGAGTCAGAACTGGCACTTCGGGAGCCGTTTGTTCGTCCTTTCGATATCACCGGCAAGAGAATGCGGAACTGGGTCCTTGTCGAACCGCCGGCGGTCGAAGACGACGATCAATTGAAGGGGTGGATTGATCGAGCGACATCCTTTGTGAAGAGACTGCCGAAGAAATAGTCGCGTTTCGGCGAATCCCCACGGGAGACGAATAACGCCATTCGGAAGGACAAAGGGAGGCGGGCTGGTTTTTTGCCGACGAACGTTTCCCGTAAACGACGGTTGATGTATTATGCGGTGATACGACTGATGTCCTGCGATTGGAGAAGTTGCTGATGTTGACATTGACGGGCCCCCGAATCTCGCGTTTTTGTGACAAAGTCACGCGCCGGTCCTTCCTCCAGGTCGGCGGACTCTTCATGGGGGGGTTGACGCTTCCCCGCCTGTTACAAGCCGAACATTCTTCGAGCGGCAATCAGCCTTCGACCTCCCGTCAACGCAGTGCGATCATGATCTATATGCCGGGGGGCCCGCCCCACCAGGACATGTATGACCTGAAGCCGGATGCCCCTGCGGAAGTTCGGGGAGAATTTGATCCGATTGCGACCTCGGTCCCGGGGATCGAAATTTGCGAACTGATGCCACGACTGGCTCAGCGGATGGACAAGTTTGCGATCATTCGTTCACTTGTCGGGTCCGATGGTGCCCACGCCTCAAACCTGTGCGTTACCGGAGCCCCCTACGGAAACAAGATTCCCGGAGGAGCACCCCACTTTGGTTCGATGATCTCGGCCCTGCAGGGACAGACACATCGAGCGGTTCCTGCCGTCGCAGATCTCTCGGACATGATGCAGCATCTTCCGTATAACGTGGGAGGACCAGGGTTCCTGGGATCAGTCCACCAGCCCTTCCGGCCTGATGGCGACACGCGTGCCAACATGGTGCTCAACGAAAGTCTGGCACCACGGATGGATGATCGCCGGATGCTGCTGACGTCGTTCGATCGCTTCCGCCACGAGGCAGATGCACACCGCCATATCGGCGGCATGGAAACCCATGTCGATCAGGCACTCGACGTCCTGACTTCCAGTCGTGTGATGCAGGCACTGGACCTGGACCGGGAAGACCCCAAGGTCCGCGAACGATACGGCGCAGATGATCTTCAGATTCTGCCCTACTCTAATCTGGGGTACCGGGCGCTCGTGTCGCGATTCCTGATGGCGCGACGACTGGTCGAAGCGGGTGTCCGCTGCGTGACCGTCTCGTTCGCCGATTTTGACTGGCACGGTTCCAACTTTGCATTCGGAAGGAAGGTCTTCCCTGTCTTCGACCAGGCAATTACGGCTCTCGTCGACGACCTGCACGAGCGTGGGATGGCCGATGACGTCAGTGTGGTCGCATGGGGTGAGTTTGGACGAACACCTCGCATCAATGCAACGGCTGGCCGCGACCACTGGCCGCAGGTCAGTTGTGCACTGCTGGCCGGCGGGGGGATGAAGACGGGGCAAGTAATCGGATCAACGAACCGTCTTGCTGAATCGGCTCAATCGCGCCCTGTCCATTACTGCGAAGTTCTCGCGACGCTCTATCATAATCTGGGGGTCGACGTTGAAACCGCCACCGTACGCGATCCGGGGGGAAGACCACGCTACCTGATCGACGGCCATCGCCCCATCCCGGAACTGGTGGGATAGTTTCAGCGGAGGCGAGAAATCGTTCGCTGCCATATGAGGGCTTCGTACGAACTCTGATTCACGAAGCCCCCGAACTTTTGTGAACTTCAGTCCTCAACGCCCGTAGCAGAACAGTCTCCTCACAGAACTGTGGCCAATGCAACAGTCGAACCTGGCGATCATCGTCACTCTGGCTTTCCGCATTGTCGGAGTCTGTGGGGACTACTTTCTGAAACTGGCGAGCCAGCAGAAGGATTCCCTCCGGTCCCCCTGGTTTTACGTCGGTTTCGTTTTGTACGCATCCACCGCCTTTGGTTGGGTGTTCGTGATGAAGCAACTCAAGCTCGCGACCGTCAGCGTGGTCTACTCTGTCTCAATGGTTCTCCTGCTGACCACGATTGGAGTCGTCTTCTTTCAGGAAAGTCTCAGTTCACTTGAGATCGTCGGCTTGTGGCGATGGCCATCGGCGCGCTCGTTCTCTTAACGCGTTTTTCCTGACGGATCGTTCGCACTACGGGGCCCTCCAGAAGCATGAATAATCACCGGGCCGGTCGCGACTCGACTGCAGCGAATGACTGGACAACAGCGAATCAGAGTCGAGACTTCTCTCAAGTTCCATCCGGCTATTCTTCAGGCTCTGCCGTGACGGCATGTTCAGTGGGAACAATATGATGGCCCCGCAACTGGGCATAGACCTGTGTGAACTCCGCACCGAAAAACAGGATCTGCGACGAGTAATATGTCCACAACAGAAACACGGCCAGCGATCCGGCCGCCCCATACGCTGACGAGACTGCCGCTTTCGCGAGGTACAATCCAATCAAGTACCGGCCGAATGTGAAGAGCAACGACGTCACAATGGCACCGATCCAGACATCCTGCCATTTCACGTGCGCATCCGGCAGGAATTTGAAGATAAACATGAACAGAATCGGGATCACGACAGACGAGCTGACGTAATCGACAATCTGCGGCGACAACACAGGCACGTCGATCCAGTGACTGATGGTCGACAGCAGGGTGCTGAGGCAAAGCGAAACCAGCAGCAGAAACCCGATTGACAGGACCATGGCAAACGATAGGGCCCGGTCTTTCACCAGTCCCCAGACTCCCAGGCCGGGTTTCACTTTAACTCCCCAGATCGTATTCATCGAATCTTTGAGCTCGACGAAGACTCCTGTCGCTCCAAACAACAGCGCGACGACTCCCAGGATCGAAGAGACCAGGCCGACATGCTTTTCTTTACTCGCCGCAGTGATCATGGCCTGGATCCCCTCGGCACTGTCTTCACCGACGAATCCATCCAACTGCTGTTTGAGCTGTCCCTGGACGGCATCGGCTCCGAAAAACAGACTGGCAATACCGATTGAGATCACCAGCAACGGTGCAACGGAAAAGGTTGAGTAGAACGCCAGGGCCGCTCCGAGACGGGCACCACGGTCGTTGACAAATTCGGACATGGAGCCGGATACAAGTCGCCAGAGGAAGTGAAACATGGTCGTTCGGTCTCCTGCCGTAAGTCCTCGCGGTAACACATTCTGAAAACGACTCATCAGTGAATGCGGCCAAGTCCATCGACGGTGACAGCAAATGGAGCCAGACTCGACGTTGAGGATGCGGTAATCAAGGTAACTGGACTGCTGCAGGTCTGAGACAGTGAAATTCACCTCTGCCGACGGCTTTTATGAAATCACGGGACCCCGCAATCGACTGCAGGATCCCGTGAAATCGGCTTCAGCGATACCGGAACTCTCAGTGTTCCCGGCCAAAAACATTCAGCAGGGCAGTATGTGCTTTTGTGGCGTCCTTGGGAGCCACGACCGCACTGATTCGAATCTCGCTGGTGTTGACCATCTGGATGTTCACAGCCGCAGAAGCCAGCGCGCGGAACATCTTCTCGCCGACCCCAGTATGACTTCGCAGTCCAATCCCCATGACTGAAAGCATGGCGATTTCTTTCTCGAAGCTGACGTTGGTCCCCGGCCATCGCTCGACCAGTTCACGCAGTAATAGCAGACAGCGTTCCAGATCCGTTCGCGGGACGGTGAACGAGATATCGGCCTGATGACCGTGTCCGATATTCTGCACAATCAGGTCGACCATCACGCCACCTTCGGCGACCGCCGCGAAAATTTCGGCAGCCACTCCAGGCTGATCCGCGATATTGCGAACCGTGATCCGGGACTGGTTTGTGTCGAGTTGAACCTCACTGACAACAATGTCTTCCATGCTCGCCAGCCGGGAAACGACGTCTCGTTCGAGTTCATCACGCGAAACGTGCGACTTGGGTTTTCCGATCTGTGCAAAGCCGATTGCAGGCGGGGTCGAGATTTCCTGATCCAGTTGGAACCCTTCGTGAACGGACTTCAGTGCCTGTTCACGCTGGTCGCGGTTGACCAGGACCGAGATCTTGATTTCGCTGGTCGTGATCATCTGGATGTTGACGCCCGAATCCGAAAGCGATTTGAACATCTGAGCTGCGACGCCGGTGTGGGTTCGCATTCCCGCACCGACAACCGAGACTTTCGCGACGTTTGTACCGTGATGGACTTCCCCGAATCCCAAGGCCCGTACAGCCTGTTCCGCCGCGGTGAGTGCTTCGGCCAGATCGTCCTGCGGCACGGTGAAGGTGACCTCGGCGATCCCTTCTTCGGCGATGTCCTGGATCACCATGTCGATCGGAATCCGACGTTCGGCCATCTTGGTAAACAGAGTTGCCAGCACCCCGGGGCGGTCGGGGAGCTGACGCAGATTCACGATCGCCTCGCTCTTGACGAGAGCCACGCCGGTCACCATTGGAACCGTGCCGTCCTGAAGTGGGGCGATGAGTGTTCCTTCGCCGTCCGTGTAGGCAGGCCGCACCTGCAGGAGGACACGGTATTTCTTGGCGAACTCGATGGAACGCGAGTGCATCTTTCCGCCGCCGAGACTGGTCAGTTCCAGCATCTCGTCGTAAGAAATCCGGGGAAGCTTGCGAGCATTCTTAATCATCCGCGGGTCGGTCGTGAAAATCCCCTCGACATCGGTGTAGATTTCACAAACATCCGCTTCCAGCACCGCCGCCAGCGCCGTCGCGGTGGTATCACTTCCACCCCTTCCCAGGGTCGTGATGTTGAAGTCGTCATCGATCCCCTGAAAGCCAGCGGCGACGACGATCTTCCCTTCGGCAAGGGCTTTCCGCATGCGGTCTGTTTTGATTTCGCGAATTCGTGCCTTCGTATAGGTCGAATCGGTGAGGATACCGATCTGGTAACCGGTCAGGCTGATGGCCGGTTCACCCAAGGCCTGAACCGCCATAGCGACCAGGGCAACAGATTCCTGCTCACCGGTCGCCAGAAGCATGTCCATTTCCCGTGGAGGCGGAACTTCACTGACTTGGCGGGCGAGGTCGATCAGTTCGTCCGTTTTGTCTCCACGAGCACTAATGACCATCACAACCTGGTTGCCGGCTCGTTTCGCGTCTACAGCCCGCTTGGCTGCGGACATGATTCTTTGAGCATCCGCGACACTGGAGCCACCGAATTTTTGTACGATCAACGCCACGTGAATCTTCCGAAAAAAGTATCCGATTACGACTATTTCTTCCCTTACCGGGCACAACCTCGAGTGAACCCCGTCGTTCTGGCGCACCGATGAAGCCCGATAGAATAGCAGAAGTTTTCCACAGCGACGAGATTCCGCCTTTTCCGGGCATGGACCGACGGCGATGAACACGTCGTCTTCGCTGACAGCACCAACGGACTGCCCCGGGACGACGCGTGGTCTTCTACAGCCAGGTTGTCGTCTGGCGTCCATCGCTCCGTGAGTGCGTTTGACAGCCCCTTTCTGACAAGGGTAGCCTCGCATAAATCAATGTCTATAAATCCGTCAACGTGACGGCCGCTTATCGTTGACTCCTTTCACCATTCCCTGTCCTGCTGTCGGAAATGATTTCAGGCTCGGCAGTTGTAGCTCTACAGACCCGGACAATCCTTGTCGTCGCCCCTGATTCGATCACCTCAACGGAAGTAGTCGGATGAATCCAATTCGAACCAATCGACGGAATTTTCTGGTTTATGGCGCGATGGCATCCGGCGCCTTCCTCGCGGCATGGGGGAGAGGAAGGTTTCCAGAACCGCTGAGAGCTGCCGAAGAGGCAGCGCCTTCTGGGGCTCCCAAGCTCAAAATTGCTTCGGTCAAAACCTATTTGCTCCGGACAACTTTGAAGCGTCCTTTCGGCGTGTCCGTCTCCCTACCTCTCGATTCCACGCGAGAAGTCCTGCTCGTCAAAATTGAATCCGATTCGGGACTGGTCGGCTGGGGCGAAACCATTCCGATTGGGGGCATTCGAGCGGCAATCGACGAGGTGCTGGCCCCTCAGCTCATTGGGAAAAATCCCCTTGAATACCGTCGACTCTGGCGGCAAATGTGGGGAGCGAACTTCGGAAACGGACTTGCGGTAGGGGGAGTGGACATCGCCCTTAACGATCTGCGAGGAAAAGCCCTCAACTTACCCGTTGCAGAACTCTTCGGTGGACGACTCCGCGACCGGATCCCCGCCTACGCATCGGCCATGAACTACCTGGAAGGCCTTCAGCCGGAAGATCACTACGCCGAAGAGGCAGTCGAGAAGAAGAAACTCGGCTTCAAAGCGATGAAAATGCGACTGGGACGATATTCCGTCGCCCGTGAAGCCAAAGTCGCTGAAGCTGTCAGAGACGCAGTCGGTCCCGACATTCTGCTGATGGCCGACGGAAACGGGGCCTACACGCTGGAATCGGCAGTCAGGATGGGAAATGTTTTGAATCGACTCGGCTTCGAAGCGTTTGAAGAACCACTTCCCCAGTCCCCTCGCTATGCCGGGTATGAAGAATTGCGTCGGAAGCTCCCCTTATCGTTGGCTGCGGGGGAAGTGGTTGACTCCCGAGCCAGCGCCAAGGATCTGATCGACCGGCGGGCGATGGACATTATCCAGCCCGATATCAGTCTGTGTGGAGGCCTGGGTGAAGCCCTTTACATTGCCGAGACTGCTGCCCTTTCCGGCATCCGTTGCATCCCGCACTGCTGGGGGAGTGACATCCTGATCGCCGCCACAACCCACCTTGTCTCTTTGCTGCCCGACCCACACTGGGGCCTGCCTACTGACACGCCCCTTCTGGAACTCGATCAGTCCGAAAACCCGTGGCGCGACGGAATCGCCAAGGGCTCGTTCCCTCTCAAAGATGGTCTCATCGATGTACCGACCGGTCCGGGACTGGGAATCACCGTCGATGAGGACTTTGTGAGAACCTACGCGGTGTCGTGAAATGCAGACCTGCGTCCCCCGTTTTTCATAAGAATATTTTCCGATCGCCCTCATCTCGTCTCGGTTCGGACGAAGCCAGTCACATTCCAGTTAAGTCTTGCACCGCCATCAGTTACCGACCGGCGTCAAATTGGGGCGTGTCTGAGGCGCGTGAGTGTGAGTCCGCTGAACGGCGATCGTTCGAAAACTGCGCTCGCCATTCGTCTTGAATGTGGGCCTGCCCCTCGTTAGCATCGATCTCGGATCCTTCGGGATTCGAGAAACCTCTGCCGTGTTCGATACGGGGCTTGTGCGTTGACCCTACAACTTCTTCATGCGGGAGTTTTCTAGTTCGGCCGCGTGTATATCCGCGATCGCACTTCGGTGCCTTCCCGGCTCACACAACCCGGACATGAGGCTCCCCCCTGAATCCTTTGGGTTCAGAACCTCAGCGTTCCAACGGCACTGGCGGAGGCTTCTTTTTATCCAGCGAGACGATTTTTCATGGCCTTGTTCGACCGGCTGGAAGCAGAGCATCGCAACGCGGTTCGCCCCTTAGCCGCGCGGATGCGACCAAGAACACTGAGTGAATTTGTCGGACAGCACCATATCCTCGCCCCCGGCAAGCTTCTCCGCCGGATGCTGGAGGCGGACCGAATCTCATCGGTTGTTTTCTACGGGCCACCGGGAACAGGCAAGACATCCCTGGCCGAACTCATCGCCAAACACACCAAGCGAACGTTCCGTTCGTTGAACGCTGCCGCTGCGGGAGTCAAAGAGCTGCGCGACGTGCTCGACAAAGCACGCGCGGATGTTTCCACTGGCGGAAACCGGACAGTTCTCTTCATCGACGAACTGCACCATTTCAACAAACAGCAACAGAATGTCCTCTTGCCCGATGTGGAGGATGGAATTGTCTCACTTGTCGCAGCGACGACGGCCAATCCCTTCTTCGCGTTTATTTCGCCCTTGCTGAGCCGCAGCCAGATCTTTGAGTTGCAACCCCTCTCGACGGAGGATGTCGTTTACCTGCTCGAAGCCGCACTCAAAGACGCCGTGCGGGGTCTGGGAGCAAAAAAAGTCACAGCGACACCTGAGGCACTGCAATTTCTGGCCACCGTCTGCGATGGCGATGCCCGCCGGGCGTTGACCGCCCTGGAAATCGGCGTGTTGTCGCTCGATCCGAAGACCGCTGAGTTTGATCTGGCCGCGGCCGAAGAATCGATCCAGAAAAAGCAGATTCGCTACGACGCCGATGGAGATGATCACTACGACGCAGCGAGCGCCATGATCAAGAGTATCCGTGGCAGCGACCCGGACGCAGCCATCTACTGGATGGCCCGGATGCTGGCAGCGGGCGAGGAACCCCGGTTTGTCGCACGTCGGCTGGTGATCTCGGCCGCTGAAGACATCGGTAATGCGGATCCCCACGGCCTGGTCCTGGCCCAGTCCGCGGCAGCCGCCACGGAATTCATCGGAATGCCGGAATGCCGAATCATTCTCGCCCAGGCAGTGACCTATCTGGCCCTCGCACAGAAATCGAATGCGGCTTACAAGGCCATCGACGCTGCGATGGAGGATGTCACCAATTCACGACTGCTGCCCGTCCCAGTCCATCTGCGGGACGCACACTACCAAGGTGCAGCCAGACTCGAGCATGGCAAGGGTTACGAATACCCGCACGACGCCCCTGAGGGCTGGATCGCTCAGGATTATCTGGGAGTCGATCGCAGTTACTACGAACCGGTTGAGCGGGGCGCGGAAACAGAGATGAAGCGACGACTGGATCAACTGCGACAAATGCGCAGAACGGCACCGGATTCTCAACCTGAGTAATTCAGGTCATATGGCCAACATACGGTGCCCATCTCAACTTCAACAAGCTGGGTTATCCCCTGAGATGTGTGAGCCGGCGCAATTCTGGCGCCATAAGGTGGCTCTCAGCCGTGTGCGAGGTTTTGGCGACACGTGCGCGTTGTGACTTGGGCCAGTGTCAATTTGTTCAGAGAAATAAGAGGTAACGGTGCGGGACGCCCCATGTTCCCGCTCGATAAATTGCCCTCTCTGTATGCAGTCTCCCCTCAACATTCAGCTCGCTTTCCCGGCAGCGAGTGGAAATTCAGCTCCGTCAGCTCGCATCCAATGAGACAAATTCCTTAATTGCGGCCAATTTAGCTCGTTTTGAACGCTTTCGGGCGGCGCTCCGGCAAGTCCTGCCTGCAGTCACTCCTGTTTGGGAATGGTGACGTAGAATCGGGCACCGAACAGATCCCATTCATCTGGACAGACATTTCTCTTTCTCTTATCAATCGCCCGCACTTCTCCTTTTCCTCATTCAATTCGTTCGTATCACGTCACTTTCGGCGACGCGATCATTTCGTTGCGTGGAGTCAACATGACCACTGCTGTCGGACACGGTCCGCACTCTGTTGCAGGAAGTTCCCTGGGAATGGTTTTTCCAATCCTGGTGGTCCTTTCCGTCCTGGTGCTGATTGCCCCCGTGCCGCCAGTCGTCCTGGACCTCTTGCTCGCTGCTAACGTAACCGCATCCGTCCTGATCCTGCTGACGACGATTTCTGTTCGTAAACCACTGGAGTTCAGCGTCTTTCCGTCACTCCTGCTGGTGACGACTCTGGTTCGGCTCGTTCTGAACGTTGCTTCGACTCGCCTGATTCTGACTCAGGGGCCCACCGCAGGAACAGAGGCCGCCGGTGTCGTCATCGAAACCTTCGGACGATTCGTTGCTCAGGGGCAACTGATCGTTGGCCTGATCCTGTTTGCAATTATCGTGGTGATTCAGTTTGTGGTCGTCACAAAGGGTGCCACGAGAATCAGCGAAGTCGCTGCACGGTTCTCGCTCGACAGTCTCCCCGGCAAGCAATTGGCGATTGATGCCGACGTAGCTGCCGGGACGATCACCCAGGAACAGGCACGACTCCGTCGTCAGGAACTGACCGATCAGGCAGATTTTCATGCCGCCATGGATGGAGCCGGTAAATTTGTTCGCGGTGATGCGATCGCAGGCGTCCTGATCACTGTCATCAATCTTGTTGGCGGCTTGTCTATCGGCGTCATTCAGCATGGCATGTCCATCCCCAATGCACTGGAAGTTTACTCAACCCTGACTATCGGAGACGGTCTTGTCTCGCAGGTTCCCGGATTTCTGATCGCAATCGCTGCAGGGTTACTGGCGACACGAAGTTCTCGCGAGTCGAACCTGTCTCACGATGCGGCTCACCAGATGTTCCAGGAGCCCACGGCACTATTCCTGGCGGCGGCCTTCGCATCCGCTCTGGCCTTCACCGGCCTGCCCATGATTCCTCTGGCGACTTTGGCCGTCGGCTGTGTTCTGATCGGACTGAGCGTCAAATCAGTCACCTCGTCGAAAACACAAGCCGCTGCCTCTGCGAACAGCTCTCCGGCAGTAAATTCGACTCAAGTACATTCCGTCTCGCCCGCTCAGTTCAAGCGTGAGCAGCGTCCAGAAGATAAACTGGCCATTGAACCAATCGAACTTGAACTCGGCTTTCGCCTGATCAAGTTGGCCGACCCCGATGCCGGGGGCGATCTGATGGACCGGGTCACTCAGTTGCGAAACAAGATTGCGTTGGAGCTGGGAATCATCCTGCCGAAGGTCAAAATTCGCGACAGCCTGCGATTGAGCGACTGCGGTTATCGAATCAAGCTTCGAAATGTCACGGTGGCCTCCGGCGTACTTCGCCCCGAAATGCTGCTCGCAGTCAACACCGGGCTGGTCAGCGGCGAGGTGAACGGCCAGGACGTCATCGAACCATCCACCGGTCGCGCCGCGAAATGGATTGAGTCATCGCAAGTCGAGAATGCAAAGGTCTGCGGATATAAGGTCGTCGAGCCCGCCGTCGTGCTGATGGCTCACCTGGCCGAGATCGTCAAAACACATGCAGACGAGCTGCTGACCCGACAGCATGTTCATCAGCTACTGGAAACACTCGCCCGAACCTCACCCAAGGTGGTCGAAGAACTGATCCCAACGCTTCTGAAACCAGCTCAAGTCCACCAGATCCTTTGCAATCTTCTGCGAGAAAACGTTCCGGTTCGAGACCTTGAAACGATCCTGGAGACTCTCGGAACTTACGCAGATCAGACCACCAATATCACGACGTTGACCGAACTCGTTCGCAACGCCCTCAGTCGCACAATCTGTCAACAGTACCGCGATGCAAATCGAGTGATTCATGCAATCACTCTCGATCCGGCACTCGAAGACGTTCTCTGCGGCGGCTTTGAAGGATCTGAACGAGGCCTTTCAATCAAGTTAACGCCGCAAATCATTGAAGGTGTCACTCACGAACTTTCACGTCAGACAAGCCGGTTGACTCGCGAAGGATATCTTCCAGTCGTCGTCTGCTCGGCACAGGTTCGCCCCGTCCTTCGGCAAATCACCCAAAGCTCGCTCCCCAAACTTGCAGTACTCAGCCTGCAGGAGATCTCCCGGGATACGGTGGTTCAGCCACATGGGCAAGTTCCAATCAACTCCATCAAGATTCCTCAGAAGAGGCCCCTCGATGGACAAAAACGTCACCCGCTGGTCGCAGCCATGACGTGATCACTGCAACTGAATCCTCCCATTCAACTGCAGCGCAATTGACAACAGATGACAACTGATAGAGCAGAACCCAGGCCCAACCGGGGTTCATGCACCAATCTTGAATCGACTCTCCCTCGAATCAAGATCGCCGACGATTTTCTCCCCAACTCCACAATTTGAATTTCGCAGCCTACTGCAATTGGCTGGGTAGATCAGCTGACGGTGTTCACCCCGTTGCTCGATCAACAGTCATCGTCCGTACTTTGACACGCTCCAATCACAACAACAGCAGCTTTATTCAGATGATGCCAACACCCTTGCACACGAATGATCCGGTTTACGCCCCTATCTACCTGGGGCAGACGCGAGGTGCCCCTGACCTTGCGGAATCGAAAAGCTCACTTCCGGTGATGCCACGATTACCGGATCGACAAGCCGTCGGGAGCCCTTGCTCAACCATGTCGAATCGAGTTACTGGCCTGAGGCAATTACCTTCCTGTGGAGACACTCAGTTGATGATTGCCGCGTAAATCTTGATTTCTTCTTTTCCAATTTTCCACTTTGATCCAGAAGAGGCCGGTTATGACGTTCGGGGGAATTAAAGTGAATTAGTTCAAATGGAAGGGTTCCTTGTGCCGATAATGATTGAACGGGATATGGCGGAGTGTCTGATCAGAGGACGTCTGACCTGTCCACCAGGAAGGTGGAAGCGTTCAGCCAGAATCGGATCAACAGCGCAAATCGGCTTGAATTGAATACTGGTAACTAAATAACCACAGCGCGGGCATCGACGCCACGTCCACAGAGAATCACGCTGTGGAAGCCGGTTGCTCACCATGGAGGGTGTGATGGTAATGAAGGTTGCAACGGACGAAGAAATCGCCCAGGTCTGGCAGGACTTTAAGCGAGATCAATCCAATCAGAACTTGCGAAACGCTCTTATCGAGCGATTTCTTCCGCTTGTCCGATATAACGCTGAACGGGTCTGGGCCAAGCTTCCCGACGGAGTCGATCTGAACGATCTGATTTCCGCCGGAGTTTTCGGATTGATGGATGCCATCGAAGCATTTGACCTCGACCGCGGCGTCAAGTTCGAAACGTACTGCGTCCCCCGTATCCGCGGTGCCATGCTCGACGAACTGCGCACGATGGACTGGGTACCACGCCTTGTCCGTAGCAAAGCCAGCAAGCTGGAAGCGGCACGCAAGGAAGCGGAAGCCGAACTCGGCCGTCCTCCATCAGATGCAGAAATCGCCCAGAAGATGGGCCTGCCGATGGAAGAGTATGACAAGCACAAGTCAGAAGCTTCTGCCGTCAATCTCGTCAGCCTGAACAAGAAATGGTACGAAACGGACAGTTACAAAGACGTCCGCGAAATCGATATCATCGAAGATACCAAAGGGGAAGACCCCACCGACAGCATCCAGAAACGTGACGTGATGAAGCTCGTCACCAAGGGGCTGAACCGCAATGAGCGATTGATCATCATCCTCTACTACTATGAAGAGCTGACGATGAAAGAAATCGGTACCACTTTGGGACTGTCGGAATCACGCGTCAGTCAGATGCATTCCAGCATCGTCGCACGCCTGAAGGATCAGTTGAACCGCCGTCGTCCCGAATTTGCACAGTAGCATTCAGCCGCGTGTCAGCGAGAATGAACTCGCCCACGTGCCCCATCAAAGCCCGACATCATCACGCGATGGTGCCGGGCTTTTTTGCATTGCGATCATCACTCCCGCGCTATCCAATGCCGTTCGAATTTGTACAGATTCAATCAGCAGACAGGACGCTGCTGGTCCCCCCTCTACCACAGCCCCGGATCACTCGCGAACGAGCTTTTTCAGTACTTCGACGCCACGCGCCAGCGTCTCGTTCTCGGCTGCAAAACTGACGCGGAAGTGAGTATCGTGCGGACTGAAGACGTTACCGGGGATGATCAATAGACCATTCTCGATCGCCCGCTTCGTAAACTCGGTGCCGGTCCCCTTCGGCGACTTGATGAACAGGTAGAATGCCCCGCCACTGCCACGAATGTCGTAGTCGTCTTTCAACTCGTTGATCAGGAACAGACGTTTCTTCGCATAGTCGGCCACGTGATGCGAAACGTCATACGACATTGCTGCAAGCCCCGCCCATTGGACGGGCTGCGGTGCACAGACGAAGGTGAACTGCTGCAACTTAATCATCTGTTGGATCAGATGGGAAGGCCCGTGAGCAAACCCGAGCCTCAGTCCGGTCATCGAGTGAGACTTGCTGAATCCGTCGATCACCAGTGTCTGGTCGTTCCACTTTGCCGGACTGACGAAGGGTTGTTCATACGTAAAGACGCGATAGATTTCGTCGCTAATGAGGCAGATGTTCTTTTCGGCGGCCAGTTCCGCCAGCCCTTTCATCTCTTCTTCCGTCGCGACATGCCCTGTGGGATTGCAGGGGCTGTTGCACAGAATCACCTTCGTTTTCGGTGTGATCGCATCACGGACCTTGTTCAGATCAATGGTAAAATCAGGATAGGTATCAATCACGCGGCAGGTTCCCCCAGCCAGCGTGACCAGATGCTTATACATCACAAACCAGGGATCAAATACGATGACTTCGTCACCTGGATTCACGAGGACGGAAAGTGCCAGAAGCAGCCCGCCACTCGTTCCACTGGTGATGAATGTCTGACGGTCGGCGTGCCCCAGTTCCGCAGTCACTCGAGCCTGTAACGCTTCCCGGAGGGGAGAGATCCCTTGAGTTACGCTGTAGACGTTCTTCCCCCCCTCGACCGCAGAAATCAGCGCTTTCTTGACCGGGTCGGGCGTATCGAAGTGAGGTTGTCCGATACTCAGATTGATCGGATCTTTCATCGTCGCCGCCAGGTCGAAGACCTTGCGAATGCCAGAGGCATCGATCTGATGCATCCGATCAGCAATCCAGGAGTCACTCATTTGTTCTGTCAGTTTCAAGTAAGAAATCGCCAGGCCGGCTCAGACACAATTCTCACAATACCACACAGCCTCGGTACCAGACAGCCTCGGTCCATCGGTACTGAATCAATCTCGGTCAGCGGGAAACGGATGCGCGGGATGCCGGGTTTTAGCATGGAAGGCCCGTCAGCGAGAAAAGAAATCGACCACTGCGCGAATTGGCATGAGTCGTCCCTCAGGCCCCTTCCCCGAATCGGAATTTGATGCGATCACCTGGACCGGAGAGTCGTGTGCAGCTTGACGAAACCCTCGCACGGTACGTCGTCAAATTCGGCTGAGCGGCAAAAAAAGCCACCACTTGAAGGGGCAGCCAGCCACTGCGACACACTGACGTTTCGGAAAATCCTGATTGATTTGTCGTGTCAATGGCGTGCCGTGTCGCGTCCGCCATCCTGTCCCCCCGGATTCAAGCGGAACAGAAAGACCTGTTCCGCTTAGGAAGTGAACTCGTTGTGATCAACCCGTTCCAAGACCGCGGTCATAGGCTTCCAGATCGCGCAGGTAAAGCGCCAGGGATGACTGCAGCGTTTCGCGATTGATCTTCCACTGTGGCGATTCGTCCGTGTATCGGTGACAGTGTTCGACCAGCAGTCGATGCAGAAACTTGAACAGATGCCGGGGAACGCGCAGTCTTGAAAGATGACCCACCAGTTCCGCTTCGCTGATGGAGTCGTCGAACCAGTTCTTGATCGAGACCTGCTTGTCCGCATTCGTGGTGCAGGCACGAGCCCGGTCGTTAGCCAGGTCAAACAGTGATTCGCCGGTCCATTCGAGAGTGCGAATCAGGTTCTGCTTGTCGAGCCGTGACTTTTCGTAGAATTCCTTATCTTCCCGCGTCAGGTAGAAGCTGACTTCGACGGGCAGCAGTAGCTTGAAACCAATACCCGCATGCTTCAGGAACTTGTTGTCGAACATCGACCACAAGAGAGCCTTCATCCGCTCGGGGGAACCATTGATCAAGTGGGGTTCATCGACTCGATCGACCAGCACGGTGATCGAATCGAATCCGAGTCCCTCCAGAATATTCTGGAGTTTTGTCAGCAATTCGTAACGATCGTCGCTGCGGTCGCGTGACGGAATGGGCTGTCCGACCAGATCCTTGCTATCGAAGTGACTCAGTACAGATCGCAGCTGGTTGACGGGGCGGTCCAGGACGCGAATCTGACGGGCGACCTTCCAGCCCAGCGTGGCCATCTTGAACTGATTCCACAGCCAGGGTGCCCACCCGGCAACCAGTACCAGCCACGGCCAGTACCGCCCCAGTTGATCCAGCTTTTGCAGGTAAGCGAGCAGACCGAACAGGACGCCAGTGGTTGCGAGCCCGATGGTGAAATCGCAATAGCTGCGCCAGTTCGAGACTCCCAGTTTCCGACGCAGGCTCGACCAGCGAGTCTGCTGCGCGTTGTCTGTGCTGTGATCGTAAAACGAGGCCAGCAGCAGCAAGTCTCGTTTGTTACTGGGTGACAACGTCGCCGCTTTTTCTGCCGAGGCGTGGAACGGTCCCTGTTCCGAGGAACTTTTTCCCGAGGTAATATCATCAACGAGCGCCGTGGTGGCGAGTGACAGGATGCAGTCGATGTGATCCCAAAGACGCCATTTTTGCAGTGTCTTTTCGGGTTTGGCCCCCGTCCAGCCGACTTTCTCGTTGAAGGAATCGAGGAACGGATTGAAGTCATCGTAGTCGACGATGAAGACCCGGTGGTCGGGATTCGCTTTATTGTACTTCGCGGTATGTTCGACAATCTGAAGCCGCAGAGCCGTCTTTCCGCTCCCCTTCTCACCAAAGACAACAGCCGTGGAGGGGGTCGATGGATCGCCGTAGATTTTGTCCCAGGCGGGATGGAAGGTGCCATCCGCTCCCAGCTTCTGAAACAGCGGATCGGTTTGGGCGTCTTCCTGACTGAAGGGGTTCTGATTAAGGCCGTGGTGTTCGAGAAACTGCTGAACTTTCATCGGTGTTTCCGTGGCAATTCCCGGTGTCATCGGAGTGCCCGATGAACCAGAAGCGTGGTAGTGGGTTCAGGACCGTCAGGCGTCGCAACTCGATTGCCGTTTCCACCGACGGCAGCCGAACGACGTGGCTCACACTCGCGAAGTGACCGCAAGGATTGCTCGAACAACGGAACTCGAACGCTTGCGTGAGCCCGGCGGGACAAACCCAAGGACGTTTCGATCCACAAAAAACGAACAAATCCCCGTTCACCTTCGCATGCGAATCGTTGAAGACTCTACGTGCGAGAGTGTGTGTCGTCTACTCAGTTCACCGAGATTCCGATAATCGAACATCCGCCCCTGGACGATTTCGCTCCCGGACGATTTCCACCCTCCATGCTGAAAGTTCAGAGTCACTTCGCCGTCTTGCTTTGCTTCACTGCAGGGAACACCTAGAATCACGGCAGGAAAATTGCACGAGAAGAACCGACAAGTCTGCCCCGTTTGCATCATTCTGAACGACCGATTTCACTCAGGAGATTATTATGGCTTTCGTATTGCCACCATTGCCGTATGCGACGAACGCGCTCGAGCCGTTTATTGATGCCAAGACGATGGAGATTCACCACACGAAACACCATCAGGCCTACATCAACAACGCCAACGCGAAACTCGAAGGACAGCCAGCACTCGCCAATAAATCGGCGGAAGAAATCATCAGCAACCTGGCAGCCGTTCCCGAAGACATTCGCACCGTCATCCGCAATAACGCGGGCGGACATGCAAATCACTCGCTGTTCTGGACCATTCTCGCTCCTCACACCGGAGCAGAACCGACCGGCGAACTCGCCCAGGCGATCAACAGCACCTTCGGCAGCTTCGCCACGTTAAAAGAAAAATTCAACGCGGCCGCCACGAGCCGCTTCGGCAGCGGTTGGGCCTGGCTGTCGTTCGATAAGGGTAAACTGCTCATCGAAAGCACCCCAAACCAGGACAGCCCCCTGATGGAAGGCCGCACGCCACTCCTGGGACTCGACGTCTGGGAACACGCTTACTACCTGCACTACCAGAACCGCCGACCAGACTACATCGCCGCCTTCTGGAACATCGTCAACTGGCCTGAAGTTGCTCGCCGCTATGCAGAAGCAAAGAAGTAATCTCACACCTGCGAGAGAGCAGACGACAGGCTGATCGTTCAGAAGACCCTTCGTTTTCTCGACGTACAGCACTGACTGCGAAATGACCCGCGTGCCACTCCTCCTTGTACTGAAAAGGGAGGAGTGGCCGTGCGAGTCAAAGTCAATCACTGCGACACTGACTCGCTGCAATCCACTGGACCGGCTCCCCGATGAAGTTCGGCAAGCCCGCCCCGGATCCCTCCAAAGTCCCCCCGCCGCTACGGTGTCCTCTTCGGGCGCCGACTCGAATAGTCTCCCCCCCAAACCGCTGTCATCGATGGTTCCAGCCAGCCGCGTCCCCTCGCGCAGGCCCTCCCCTTCAGGGAATTCAGGTACAACATCGACGTTGACAGCGCTGCTGTCCCCTTTCGGCGTCGCCTCCGGGAAATTAGAATCAAGACAAAGTCGGGGCCTTGATGGAGTTCCGAACCTCTGTATCGTCAAACCGTTATAGTTCCACTGTACAGATTCACTGTGACATGGAATCGGCAAAGGCAGGACGCGAAATGCAAGATATGCGACTTGACCGTCGGGTTTTAGTGACCCTGATTGGGTTGGTTGGTTCGGCAGTGCTGTGCGAAAGGGACCTGGCCTCGCAGGAAGCCTCCCCACCCGGCAATAAGGCCGAGCGCACTAACCGCCTCGCCACTGAGAGCAGCCCCTATCTGCTGCTCCACGCTCACAATCCCGTCGACTGGTACCCCTGGGGTCCAGAAGCCTTCGAGAAAGCCCGGAAAGAGAACAAGCTGGTCTTTCTGTCCGTGGGTTACAGCAGTTGCTACTGGTGTCACGTGATGGAGCGAAATGTCTTCAGCAATGAAGCGATTGCCAAGACGCTGAACGAACACTTTGTCTGCATTAAAGTTGACCGCGAAGAGCGCCCTGATATCGACGATATCTACATGACCGCCCTGCAGGTCTATTTTCAGATGATCGGGTCACCTTCAAATGGAGGCTGGCCCCTTTCGATGTTCCTCACCCCTGACGCCAAGCCTGTGGCGGGCGGTACCTACTTCCCCCCAGAGGATTCTGAGGGGAACCAGGGATTCCCGACCGTTCTCGAAAAGCTGCTCGACGTCTGGAAGAATCAGCATGAACAAATGCTGGCAAACGCCGACATTATCTCCAACGAAACCCAGCGTCTGATGCGACCCAAAATCGCTCTGAAGACGATTGAAATCAACGACAAGCTGACCTCTACCGCCTTTGCGGCAATTGCATCGAGTTTCGATCCGGAATTCGGCGGAATTGATTTCAATGCCCGCAATCCCGAGGGCCCCAAATTTCCGACTCCCACGAAGTTGAACTTCATTCAGCAGGTCCTGCGCAGAACGCCGAACCCTGAAGTGGCCCAGTTGCTGGATCTGACTCTCATTCAAATGGCCTGTGGCGGAATCCGCGATCATGTCGGCGGAGGCTTCCATCGATACTCTGTCGATCGTCGCTGGAGTGTCCCCCACTTTGAAAAAATGCTGTACGACCAGGCTCAGCTGACTGACGTGTTTGTCGAAGGGTTTCGCACCAGCCACAACCCCGTTTACAAACAGGTTGCAGAAGAGATCCTGGAGTTCGTCACACGCGAAATGACATCCCCGGAAGGAGCATTCTACTCGGCAATCGATGCTGAAACGGATGGAATCGAAGGGGAGTATTTCGTTTGGGAAGCGAGCGAAATTGACGATATCCTGGGTGACAGCGCAGAACGTTTCAAGGAAGCGTATCGCATCAAGGACCTGTCAGATTTTGAACACGGAAATGTGCTTCGGCTTTCCCCACGGCGATTGCCGAAATCGGCCACCGCCACTCAGGACGAGGGGAAAGGGTTGGCCAATAGCGAGTTCGATGAATTCACCGCTGACCGCAAGAAGCTGCTGGCTGTCCGAAATCTCCGCAAGAAACCACTTCGTGACGAGAAAGTGCTGACCTGCTGGAATGGACTGATGATCGGCGCCTTCGCCCGCGCCGCCTCGCCGCTTCAGCACCCCGAATACGTTCGGGTTGCCGAGAAAGCAGCAACCTTTCTTCTCGAAAACCTGCGTGATCCCCAAGGCCGATTGCTGCACGTCTGGACGGGCAATCAGGCCAAACTCAATGCCTACCTGGACGACTACGCATTTCTCATCGACGGTCTGCTCGCTCTGTACGACGCCACTGAAGATTCGAAATGGCTGAAGTCGGCAAAGCGACTGCAGGACGAACAACTGCGCCTGTTCCTGGATGAAACGAACGGTGGGTTCTTCTTCACATCGCACCATCACGAAGAGCTTCTGGCGCGCACAAAAAATTCCTATGACGGTGTGCTGCCTGCCGGAAACAGTGTCAGCGCAAGAAACCTGATCCGACTGTCAAAACTGACCGGAATCGAGGCCTACCGCGAAGAGGCACGCGCAACAATTGAGCTGCTTGCGTCGAGCATGGAACAGTCCCCTCGCGGACTGGCCAATCTCGCCCTCGCAGCGACCGAATTACTCGAAGCCGAGGGAGAAACCAAAGGGGCGGACACCCGTGAAGTGACAGCCGAGGTCACACCCGCCGCCGCTCAGCAGCCCGCCGCGTCGAAAGAACCGCTGGTCGTACTTGCTGACCAGAAAGAAGAACGTCCGAAAAAGGATGAACTGGTTACCGGTCGGGCGTACCTCTCGACCGACAAATTGCCCCCCGGTGGGACCAGCCAGTTTCTCGTCCTGCTGGACGTGAAAGAGGGTTGGCATATCAACGCGAACCCGCCCAGCCAGGAGCATTTGATTCCCACGAAGGTTACTTTCAAATCCAAGGCCGGTGCAAAACTCTCCGATCCCAAGTACCCGAAGGGCCACGGATTCAAGTTCGAAGGAGAAGAGGCGGAAGTGGACGTGTACGAAGGGGAAGTCGCAATTCGCGGAGTTGTAACGGTTCCTGAGAAAGCGGCCGGACAAATGGACGAAATGGAAATCTCCATTACCTATCAGGCATGTAATGACACCGGCTGTCGTCCACCCAAGACGATCAAGCTGACGGGGAAACTTGCGGTCGCCAATCGGGGAGAAACCGTGAAGAACATCAACGCCCGCCTCTTCAAGGAAGCCCCCAAGGGCGAAGAACGCCGCAAGTAGCGAGCATTCGAACGCCACAGGTGTGGAACGGACATGCTTGCCGAAAAACTGCTCCGTAATCTCTGAATCGACGCACTCTGCTTTCCTGTTTTCGACCGGAAGGCAGAGTGTTTTTTTAGATTCGAAGCGATGAAATCTCCGTACCTGGCTATGGAACGCCGCCGTCGAGAAATCGATCGCTCCACCAGTGCTCAGACGTGACCGAGTCCGGTCGCATGGACAGTCTCTCCTGACAACAGTCGAGGGTGGAACAATCCCCCCAACGCGTTTGGAGGATTCGACGCGCACGGAAACAGGGACGAAGACGGCGATCGCCGGGATCTCGAGCGGCCATTCATGATTCGTCAGTCGTTATGCCAACTTGCCCCACCGCAACCGTCGGTCGGGTCAGGCGAGGATTATCGCGGCGCAGTCTCCATCAGTATTTGCTCGGCTCACCGGAATCGATTCCGGCGAACCGTTGGAACTCCAGTCGTGAGTTTCGGGGTCTACATCATTTCACCCCTGTTGCCGGCATTTGAAGAGAGTCAGTGGCTCTGCAAAGGTTGAGAAGCACTTACTGCAAGCTCTTGCGGACCACCGTGGGAGTCTGGCTGTCACTCCGCCGACTCGCCACCTTAATCTTCGCACGCTTCGAAGTCACCAATTTCTTGACATCTTCGACCACGGCAGCCCGTCCGATGAACGGTTCAACATCAACGATCTTGCCCAGAACAATCCCAACCAGTTTGCCATCCGAGTTGAAGATCCCGGATCCACTCCGTCCTTCCTGGGGCGGGTTGGTATAGAGATATTCCCTGTTTTCGATTTTCTGCAGCGAATGAAGTTCGACCGAAAATGTCCCATCCTTCTGTCGGCCCACACTCGTAAGCTGTTCCTCCGGTTGAGGACTGGTCTTAGTCAGCACAGCTTCTGCGTGAGGCTGAGTCCATTTCACAGACAGCAGCGCCAAGTCGTGCTGTTCATCCACGGTGACGACACGTGCGGTTGCCGCTTCGCCATCACATTCCACTGTGAATTCTGAGAATCCTTCGACAACGTGCGCGCACGTCAGGATGCCGTCAGCGACGTTGACTCCTGAAGCCAGCGCGGATCGCGTGTCTTTGGCTCGGAGCTTCACGGCGTACTTCAGCAGCTTGCCCGAGGCGACCGGAGTCGATTCCACGACATGCTCCTGAAAACGGTCTTCATCAACAATTTTCGAAACGGACGGAATCCGAATAATGGAAACTCCATCCTCGGCCTTCGTCATCGGCTGAACGTCAACTGCCAACGCAGAGACGAAAAGTAAGCCGACTGCATTTCTCGTTAAGAATGGCATTCCTTGCCTCCCCAACCAAGCTGCCAGAGCCCTCGACGAAACCCGCCGCCATCCGGGGCCTGTTCGATAGCGACGTTACACCAACACCAAACCTCAACTTCATACCTTGCAGCATGAAGAATCTTTTGAGCCGGAATCCATTCCCGTCCGAGTTGCAGCTTCGAGTTGTCAGGTCGACATTCTGTCAGGATGCGTTGTATCGGCCGTCGTCGATTTTGAACAGACGTACGTGCCGACGAGACCCGTTTGCGAAAGCGCCAAGTCGTCAGTGAGTCATGTTCGCGTCAGGCATTTGACCTGTTGTGATCGGTCCTGCACGTTGACGGCCGACGCTCTTTCAGCCAAGGTTCGGCCGGTTATCATATGCTGACGAGATGAGTCAGACTACCACTTTTTCAAAGATAATCGAACCAGTCGACTGTCGACTCGCCTCTGCTGACTCGAAGCCCCCTCATCGTGCATTCAGTTCCGGCAACCAGAACATCACGGGATTTCTGCAGCACCCAGGGGAAATGCACCAGTCGATTTTGACGCGACCAGTTTTCAGCGATACGAGCGTGCAGCAGCCACAAGGTTTGGATTTTTGGCCGACTCACAACCTGTGATCTGGTGGTTCGATAGATCAAAGGGACTCGCAACTAGTCATCGCGCCTAATCGTCCGGGACCGGACTTGATCGAGTGCGATTTCAAACACAGGCTCCCAATAGCACATCGGGCGAAGGCTGCTCTGCGGAGCGCGTACATCACTCGACGTGTTTTTCCCCCCGCGAGTTCCTCGAACAAGAAATTTCCGAAATTGTGCAGGAAAGGCGAGTGCTCCTGCGGCGAGAAGCGGGTTCTCGGGACATGACGCCATGGGACGTGCGAGTTCACCGTGGCAGAACTCTGTTCATCCTACACCCTGACGACGGAGAATTTGGGCACCGCGGAAAGCGACACGGGCTCGTCAGAGACGAGCCCGTGATGCCACTTGAGCTTCGAGAAATGAACGTCTACTTCTTCGGCGGATCATTGTCGACTAGATCAAAATTCTGCTCGACGGGTCCCTGACCCGATTCGACTGTGATCCGCTCAATCGTCGACTTCGTATTGAACTTTTCCGGCAAGAGCTGGTCCTTGACCTCGATACCTCCCGATGGGGGTGGACGGTCAAGGGCGCCGCCGGGCAGCTTGTCATCAAGTGCTACACGATAGGAAACGACCGCGACCTGATAGGTCCCTGGCACCAGCGCCCACTTGGCAGGCAATTGATACCGCCCTTCGGTAATGATGGCCGATGTCGGGGGAGCCTTCGTCCCTTCGACAGGCTGAAAGGAGATCTCCCCATCCTCGATGGGCTCTCCATTATATGTCACCATTCCGTGCATGCCGATCCGTTCCAGCCCGGCCTCTCCACAGCCCGACAACCCGGCCATCGCGACCACACCGAACAGCAAACCAAACCAACGCATAGTATTTACCCCTCACTGGCAAAACCTTGTTTAGAACTCACCCAGGACTTCGCCGCCGGCTCTGGTCGTCAGTGCCGACAAAGTCACCTGGGAGATATTCTGAGAGATAAAGCGAACCGAACCGTCCCCCATCACAAAGTGGGCACCACCGGTGTGGTAACTGGCGGGGCCACTGAAGGCGTTCCCCCCCCACATGTCGTGCTGGTAAGGAGGCTGACCATTCGGGGTCGAACGGAACGGTGCGTTGATCCCGTTCTGAGTTCCAATCCCGTCGCCGTAAGCAATCCAGGAACAGCAGGAGTAGGTGCCAGGTCCCTGCGAAATGATTTCGCAGAACGCCAGGGTATTCGTCGTACCATCAGTGATGTCGCGGAACGTGACCTTGGAGTCGTGATAGAACATCCCGTTCCCGTTGTCGATGACAAGGCTCAGCGGGGCAAAACGTCCGGTTCCGGTGTCCGAAATCCCTTCGTAATGGGTCCGAGCAGTATCGTTGTTCGGATCCCCCCCATCGGGATTCGTCCCACCGGTCCAGTTGACCCCTTCGGTCACCGGATTGCTCGGGCACAGCAGGCCGGGCAGGACTGTCAAAGAGAGCTTTGTAAAGTTCGGGGGAGAATTGAATCCGACATTGGTGTTCAGCGCGTTGTAAAGGTTCGCCTGATCGAAGTAAGGAAGCAGCATCGTTTGAGTGCTATGCCCTAGATAAGGGGTCCCGGCGAGAGAGTAACGTCCGGCAGGCATGACGTTGAAGCTGCTGTTGTAGTTGTGCATGGCCAGCCCCAATTGCTTGAGGTTGTTGCGGCACTGGGTCCGCCTGGCAGCTTCTCGTGCCTGTTGCACCGCAGGCAGCAGCAGTGCAATAAGGACCGCGATAATCGCGATCACCACGAGTAATTCGATCAGTGTGAAACCGCGAGACCTTTGGCGCGACATGGGACAACCTCCAAATAGACAAAGTGAAGAAACTTGGACAGGTTTGAGCGCAAAGAAATGAAATGAGAGGCTGCAACGTGCGGCGTTTCTGTGCAGCCTCTGATGATTAGAGAACGCTGGCGATAGGACTCCCTTGATAGATGCGAAATGGGCGTCCATCGATATCGGGGAACTCTTCGTCGTGCCCGATGCCCATTTGAGAAAAAATCGTCGCGGCCATGTCGGCCGGCGTATAACCTTCAGTGACGGGCAGACCCCCTTCGCGATCAGTCTTGCCAATCGCCAGTCCCGGGGTCACGCCTCCGCCGGCAAACAAACAGGGGAAGACGTCGCCCCAATGATGCCGCCCGGGTGTGAATGGAACACCCGCAGCGTTGATCCCGCCAACAGCAATTGGCGAAATCTTCGGCGTCCGGCCCATCTCTCCACACATGACAATCAATGTTTCGCTTAGCAGTCCCCGTGCGTGCATATCGTCCAGGAACCCGCTGAGGCACCGATCCAGCGAAGGAAGCAACTTTCCTTTCAAGTCGCGGAATGCATTCTGATGCGTATCCCAGCCTCGCAGATTGACCTGCACCATCCGCACGCCGGATTCCACCAGTCGACGTGCAACAAGCAGAGCCTGGCCCCATTCCTCGCGACCATATTGATCGCGCATTTCCGGAGTCTCTTGCGTCAAATCGAACGGATTACGCTTTCCCCGTTGCGAAACAATCAGCTCCAGTGCCTGACGCTGGTAGGCATCGTACTTTTGGACGCTGTTGTAGCTGTCGAGGTTGCGCCGCATCTGATCCAGCGAAGCCAGCAGCGCGGCGCGGTTCTCGACTCGCTCAACCACAGCTCCCTGCCCCATTCCCAGATCGGGCAGGACAAAATCGGGATTTCGACAGCTCGAATTGTCATACCACGACTTCGGGAGCTTACCGGGTTGCCGATCGGGGTCATCAGGCTGATCGTGACTGAAACAGTTTGGACACGAGCCTGCAGCATCGGGTGCGTGACACGGTGGTGCGAGATGGACTCGCCACCGTGTGTACTTCGGCCCCAGCATCCCCGGAGCAGTGCCGGGGGTGATGGATTCCCCCGAGCTGATACGCGTTCGAGGAACTTCGATAACAGGTGGCAGCCCACAACCTCTCGAGGGAGGGACCGCATACGAGATCATCGAACCGATCGACGGCCACTCCAGCGGACGAGACCGCTGGATCGCAATCGAATTGGTATTCTCACCAGGTGGCAGAGAATTATAGCCTGTGTTGACCATATACATGGCCGCACTATGTTCATTGCGGAACTGTCGATCCGACGGATGGTACATCGTACGGACGATCGAATACAGATTCGCACGTTGAGCCAGCTTCGGTAAGTACTCGCAAACCCTGAGTTCGGGATTCACCGTGGCGATCGAACTGTATTCGCCACGCACGACTTCAGGCGCTTCCGGCTTTGGATCAAACGTCTCATGCTGAGACGGCCCACCCGACTGAAAAATGAAAATGACAGACTTGGCCGGAGCCGATTTCGCTGAGGTGCCTGCCAGAGCTTCGAGCTTCAGCAGATCACCCAGACCCGTCCCCAGGAGTGTGAGCGCTCCTGCATGAAGAAGTTCGCGCCGGTCAATACCGGGATGATCGCTGCGACGACATCCGTTGTGGTGATGGGAATCTCGCATAACAGTCTTCCGACGGGCGACAAGGATGAGATTTACGTGCCCGTCGTCAGAACGGCGCCCCACCTTATGGCGGACAGGCGCAGCTTATGACGGACACTGATACTGATCAGTTAAGCGCGATATCTGATTCCTTCCGAACATGAAGAGTCACAGTAACCTCGAGCGGGCGAGCCACGAATTCGTGGCCTGCTGAGCCCCTCGCTACTCGTTCCTGCTTGCCTCGACCTGTTCACCTGAACTCGGATTGTCAATTTCTCGATGGTCTACCAGCAGATGCCGACGCAAGAGCCTGATTGCCTCTTCCACGGCCCCTTCCGTCAACAGACGGTACAGCTCGCGGTGGTCGGACAACGTCTGCTGCATGTTCTCCCGACGGCCCTCTTCAGAACTTTCCGGTAATGGGGAAATTGGCAGCGGAGCATGCTGATAAACACGAGCCAGTCGCGAGTTCCCCGCCATCCCCACCAACACCTCATGGAATTTGCGATCCGCTTCGGCGTAACCGTATTCAAAGCCCGAATCGAGCAACTGCTGCATCAGTCCGCAGATTTGCTGAAGCTGCTCTAACCCTTCGGGGGGAATGGAGCCGCGGATTCGCAAGATCTCTAATGCACCGACCTCGATCGCAAGTCGCACTTCCAGAATCTCATCGAGAACCGCTTGCGTCTGGACGGGAACAAAAAATCCCCCCTTCGGCCCCGTCTCAAGCAAGCCTTCGTGTGCGAGCATATTGAGAGCTTCCCGTAAGGCGCTGCGATTCACATCCAGAAGCTCGGCCCACTTTTCTTCAACAAGTCGCGAACCCGCCGCTAACTGACCATGGGTCAGTCGACGCCGGAGATTTTCATAAATGGCCGTCGTTTGGACGGTTTTCAGCTTGGTAACCATAAGAAGAAGCTAATGCATCCGTCGACGAAAAACAATTGTATTTCGTCGACAATCCACGTAACATCTGAAATCAAATTCGCGTGGCAGCAAAGTTTGCCACGATGAGATCCTTGATCCGAGCGACCCGCTGCCTCAAAATCCCTGTTTTGCAGCCTGTCGAGCTAACTTCTTTTCGGGAAACCACATACCCACTGCGAACGACGTCAACAGCGTACTCCACTAACACCTCGCGAAAGATTCTCGAATGGCGGAGCGGAAATTCGTTCATGATGCAGCACTCTTCTTCACGATTCTCGCGTATCAGCTCGGTTTTGCTGCCGAGCCTCAGAAATTCGTCGACGATTTACACGCCGATTTCGTCGCAGGCAAGTTTGACGACGGTGGTCACAACTTTTACCCCTCCAAAGATGGCACGCTCCGCACCATCAACCGTTTCGATCTGAACTCGGATGGTTACCTGGACCTGCTCTTTAACTGCACGCACAACACGTACCAGATGCTGCCCGCCAGCGCGGGGACCGTTGCGAAGGACCGCACAACACAGACAGCGGAGATCACCGTCGAGGGGTCCCAACGATGTGCGATTGCTGACCTAAATCATGACGGCTACAGCGATGTTGTCTTCTGTCCTAATCCGATTGGAGTCCATCACAATCGACGTTTCGTCATGATCGCCTGGGGCGGTCCCGATGGATGGTCGTCGCATAGAATCAATTCACCTCTGCCCATCGAGGCAGCAGCCTCCGTTGATATCGTGGACCTGAACGGAGATGGCTGGGAAGATATCGCCGTACTGGGGGGTTCGCGCTGGATGCCGCAGCAACCCCCGGGCAGGATTATTCGCCTTTATTGGGGCAGCCCCGCCGGATTCAACGTGACGGAATATCACGATCTGGGAATTCCTGAGGCCTCAGACCTGGCGTCCGGAGACTTCGATCAGGATGGAAAACGTGATCTCGCAATCCTGAGGTCCGATGGCAAGCTCTCTCTCATCTGGAGTAGTCTGCCAGAGGCAAAGCCGTGGTCGCCGACGTCGACCGAAGTCACCCTTCCAATGGCCGATTCAACTTGCCTTGCCTCGGGTGACATCTCTGGAGACAGCAAGGACGACCTCGTCGTCGGGTCCTCCGCAGCAGCGTTGACTTTGGTCGTGTCAGCAGAGGGACGGACCTGGTCCGAACCCGTACGAATTCCTGCATTCCCGGCGACGCAGATCACAATTGCCGATCTCGATCAGGACAAACGCGCCGACATCGTGCTGACTCAATTCGATCAGGCTCGCGCGGCGGGAGGCGAGCAAGCGGGTGTCGGCAAGAACGCGAACGACGTCGTTCGGGTCTTCTGGGGGGACGCCTCGGGGTATGCCGCAAACCGGATCACGAATCTGGAGACCCCGATTGCCGTTGCCACGGCAGCAGGAGACCTCGATGGTGATGGCAACATCGATCTGGCTGTCGCAGTCCATCAGGGCCAGACCACCTTCAATGGGGAATCATTTCCCTGGTTTGGTGATGGACAGAGAAACTTCAAGCGGGGTGAGAAAGGCTTTCAAACGTCAGGGACACTGCACGTTGCCGTCGCCCCGGCCGAAAAAGAACTCCCGGCTCGAGCCGTCTTCTGCAACAGCATCGGGGGAGAACTGGACGAAGCAGTCCCCCTGCACATGTACTGGGGCAGCCCGCAAGGGTTCGACCCGCAAAACCTCTGGAAGCTGCCGTTTCACAGCGGTTATGAATCGAGTGCCGCAGACCTCAACGCCGATGGCTTTACTGACCTGATCATCCTCAACTCGGGACACGCCGGAGAACATGCTCACAGCGATGAAACACTCGGTGCGAACATCCTCTGGGGTACTCCGGAGGGACTGGAAAAAGCGACCAAACGAACGGTACTGCACGAACACTTTCTGGGGACCAGCGGCGTCGCTGACCTCAATCGCGACGGATATCTCGATCTGGTGCTCGAACCATTCGGCCCCGATCATCCAGGTGAACCGGAAGAACTCTATATCTATTACGGCGGAGCAGACGGTTATTCGCCCAAACGCCGCGCCGTCCTTGTTCTGGGGGGCTACGCTCAGGAGCATCTGATTGCGGATTTCAACCGCGACAACTGGCTGGATATCGCCGTTACCTCACGGTCGCTCGACTGCGTCCGCATTCTCTGGGGAAGCCCTGAAGGATACGACACCAGTCGGGAGCAACGCCTAAGAATCTCCGGACCACTGGGTGTGGATGCGGCTGACTTCAACGGAGACGGCTGGCTGGACCTGCTTTCCGCCAGCTACAACGACCCCGTCTCCGGCCACCGCGATATGGGACTGGTTATCTTCTGGGGAGAACCGACGGGCTATCAGCACGCCAATGCTCAGTGGCTGCCTGGATTCTCTCCGCTGGGACGAACAATCGCCGATTTCGACAGCGACGGCTATCTCGACATTTTTTCCCCCCAGCACAGCGGCGAGCTGACTCGCGAGGACCTCGCCTGCCATCTCTACTGGGGAAGTAAGTCCGGCTTCGGAACGCGCAAGCGGACGACAATCTTTGCCGATTCGGTGAATGACTCACTGGCGGGCGACTTCAATGGAGACGGCAAAATTGACCTCGCTGTCAATTGCCACACCCGACACGGTGACCACCGCACTCTGTCGAAGGTCTTCTACAACGATGGAGCACGATTCGAGAATCCGGTAATTCAAAAGTTGCCAACGAACGGACCTCACCTGCTCTGGGCAGCCGACATCGGTCACATCTACGACCGCAAGTACCGCCACGCATTCGAATCTCGCGTCTTTGAGTGGTCCGACAAGGCGAACAGTGTCCATCTTTCTGCGAAGGTAACTCTGCCAGAAAAGACGCTGGCTCAGTTCTTCGTTCGATCGGCTGCGGACAAATCGAAACTCGACAACGCTGCATGGACACCCATCGAGAAACAATCTGTCCCGGTGGCAGCAGATCACCGAGCCATCCAGTATCGAGTCGTCCTGGTTTCCGATAACGGCGACCGCTACCCGCAGATTGAGCGTGTCGAACTCAAACTGGAAAAGTAATCACGTCGCCTGATCCGCACTTCGCGCGACGTCGTCACCTGCAGATCAGAGCGCGGTCCCCTTCTTACTGAAGAACCACGCTCCCCTGCAGGCACAATCATTGAGATGACTGGCAAATCGCTGATGTCCACCGCAAAGCTGCTGATGCGCCTGTTCGGAAATTCAGCGACGCAAAGGTATGCTGCAGCACTCTGTCACGGGACCATTCAAAAACACCTGCTTCAAGACACGAAAATTCTCCAACGATTCGAGGATACTTCATGCAGACGATTGGCGTCGGAATGATTGGCAGCGGTTTCATGGGCCTGACGTACAGCGAGGTTGTTGCCAACCATGCCAAAGGTTGTCGCCTGGCCGCCATTTCGGGAGGTCGTCGGGCTGAACAACTCGCCAAAGACTATGACGTCCCCGCCATCGCCTCCTACGAAGAACTGCTTGCTCGAGACGACGTGCACGCGGTCATTCTGGCCACCCCCGATATCGCTCGTGTGGAACTGACTCAGAAAGCGGCGGCGGCGGGAAAGCATGTGCTTGTCGAAAAGCCCATGGCCCCCACGGTGGCCGAATGCGACCAGATGATCGCGGATTGTGAAGCGGCCAAGGTGAACCTCAGCGTGGTCAAGACAGAGCGTTACCGCAAGATCACCAACAAGGCGAAAGAACTGATCGACAACGGAACCACCGGTCCCGTGCAGATGCTCCGCACGGTCTCCGCATTTCCTCTGAGTCTCTCGCGTGACCTGTTCAAGGATCGGGCCTGGATGTCCGATCCCAAAGGGGGCGGACTCTTCATGGGGATGGCCTCTCACAATACGGACTTCCTTCGCTGGCTCACCGGACGAAACGCGATTAAGGTCTTCGCCCAGGCCACGACCTACAGCGATATCCCCGGCCCCCCGTTGTCAGTCATGGCGCAAATCGTGTTCGAAGACAACATCATGGCCCACATGTGGATCACGGGAGAATTAGCCGACCCCAGCCTCCCCAGCAGTGAGGTTCGTTTCCAGTGCTTCGGCCGCGACGCCATGTTCGATCTGGAAAACTTCGAATATCTTGACCTGGGCAAGGGCGAAAAGTGGGAGCGGATCTATACGCCAGAACGCTTCGACTACCTGAAGGAACCGAAGTCGCCGATCCGATTGTTCCCCCACATCGGCGTCATTCAGGAATTCATCGACAGTATTCGCGAGCAACGCCCCCCCAAGGTGGGAGGTGCCGAAGGACGCGCGGCCGTCGAGATTTGCGAGGCCTGCCTGATTTCTGCTCGAACAGGAGAAGCGGTCACGCTGCCACTGAAATCCTGAAAAGCCCGACCCAACCACCCTTTGCCCTTCCCTTGGGAATGATGACATCGTCTCACAGTGATCGCAGGTTTTCGCTGTGAAAAATGGCCGCTAACGCGGGGTTCCGACCGCCTCTCTAAAGAGACTCTATGAGCGACACATCCACCTCCGACGCCTTGCAAAGCTGTCCCCTGAACTGGCCGCAGCAGCGTTGGAATCTGATCCTGTTCGCTCTTTGCACCGGTACCCAGTATCTCGCCGCTCCCGTGTTGTACGTGGGAATCACGCAGGCCTCACTCTGCGATCGGCTTGGTGCGGACGCGCGAACTTCAAACCTGCCGGGCACATTGTATTTTGCCATGACCGCCATGCCGGCGCTGATCGCCTGGCTCTCGCCACGTGTCTCGTCACTCAAAAGAAACCTGTCACTCTGTTACGGAGCCTCAGCCGTAATGCTGACGGCGCTGGCGATCACCCTGTCCTCATCAGCCTCGGATCAGACAAAGCTCGCTATGGTCATCATGCAGGGAGCCGTATCGGGTGCCGTACTCCCCACCGCCGTGGCCTTTCTCTGGGAAGTCATCGCCCGGGGTTCTGATGAGTCACGTCGCGGCATCGCCCTGGGACTCGCGTTTGGGGCAGGCCCCCTGCTGGCCGTTCTGGGTTCCTTCGTACAGACCGCCCTGATGGGAGGCGATCTGTTCGGCTTGCACTTTACGGGCCTCGAGTATCCGAGAAACTTCATCATTCTCTTCGGTGCCGGAGCCCCGATTATGGCTCTTGCCGCAATTCTGTCACAGCTCTTCGTGATTGCTCCCGTGGAAAAGGAGGTCGAGCGAGAGCCCGTCTCGTCGGTTGTTGGCGTCCTTGTCGGACTTCCCCTGATGTTCGGGTCGGTGGTTCTCATGCATTTTTCCTCACACCCGAACCCGACTTCCGCTGGCGTCGCCTCGTCGGGAATGATGGCCGCCGTCGGATACGTCGCTGCTTGCGGTGCTGCCGTCGCCCTGATCTATCATTTCCGTGCGATCCTGCAGCAGCGAGTACTCCTGATCGCGACGCTGGTGACGGTACTTGCTTATGCCGGTAACGTCATTCCTTCCAACATGAATCTTTATGCCAAAGAACTGCTCGGCGACCTTCCTGAGAAGTCGGCCGGGGTGCAGAACATGCTCCGTTTCAGTTTCAAGATGCTGACAGGGGTTACCCTCGGCTGGCTGCTGATCCGTACGAGTCCCCGGTTCGGAGTCGTGACGACGTCGTTTATTTTTCTGTTGTCCCAAATCTGGGCGATGCTGGTGACGGGGCCGCTGTACCTGCTAGCCTCGGGCATTCACGGTGCGGGAGAACTGGTCGGAGTCTACGCCCCAAACTACATCGTCTCCGCGTCACGCCGTGACCAGCTACGAAGAAACATGGCATTCGTCACCATGCTGATGGTTCCAGCGGCTCCGGCAGGCTACCTGTACGGTGCGATCGTTGATGGTGTGAAGGAGTCTGGCTGGACCGCCTTTGGAATGAACAGCACAGTTCTGGGTTTTCGCCTCAGCTTTTTCGTCTGTGCCCTGTTCATCCTCAGCGGGATTATCCTGGCGATCTGCCTGCTCCCTGCGAAACCACGACCTGAGCCCGAGGCGGTTGCCTCGACGTGATCCAGAAATCCATTGAAATTCCTAGTCATTCAGTTTAACGCTCCGCAAGTCAATGTGCTGAATCAGGAAGCCAGCGGCGCATACGTGTCAGTTTAAAGGAGTCTGCTTTGCCCTCAATTCGTATCTTGAGTACCGGGCGCGTCGATGAACGAGAGTCTGCATTTCCGCAGGCCGTGCAACTTCCCAACGGCGACATCCTCTGTGCATTCAGCGTAGGGGGTGGGCAATATGTTCACGGGGGTACCGATTGGGCTCGGTCCACGGATGGTGGCTTAACCTGGAAGGCCGAAGGACATCTGCTCCCGGCAACGATCGATCCCCCTTCTGCAAACTCACTCAAGATCAGTCTCTCTGCTGATGGAAAGACGATCTACGCCTACGGGACGCGGTATCTGGGGAGCCCCGATGAACGCTATGGGGAACGCGAAGGCCAGACGCTGTTCTGCCAGTCAACTGACAACGGCCAGACGTGGTCCTCGCCGCAGCCGGTCCCGATGCCAGCTCACCGGATGGAGATTTCACACTCCATTCGGCCACTCGCCTCCGGCCGATTGCTCGCTCCCGGTGCCGTCCTCGCGACAAAGGAACGCCTGGGTGAAACGGTCGTCCTCGCGATTTCCGACGACGGGGGAAAAACCTGGCCTCATTTGCGAACCGCGTTCAAAGATCCGCACGACAAGCACGGATACTGGGAACAGAAGTTCGAAGAGATCACCCCCGGAACCGTCATGGGAACGGCCTGGACCGTGACTCTCGGCGACTACCACGATCAGCCCGACAGCTTCGCCATTTCACACGATCACGGCTGGACCTGGAGTCCCCCGCAGTCAACAGGGATCCGCGGCCAGACACTGTCGTTTCTCCCCCTCGGTGAAGATCGGCTGCTCGTCCTTTACAACCGCCGCTACGGGCAACAGGGGATCGTGATGGCACTCGTCACCTTCACCGAAACCGCCTGGACCGTCCATCACGAGGCCCTGCTCTACGACGCTCGCGATTTCCGTGACGGTCCCAATAACGGAGCAACCGGCGTCGATGAACTGGACAGCTTCCAGTTCGGCTTCCCCACGGCCATCAAATTGCAGGATGGAACGATCCTCGCCACCAATTGGTCCGTGGAACAAGGTGTCTGCGGCATTCGCTGGACCAAGCTGGCGATCGACTGGTAGCTGCCCGTGCAACGGAGCACTTCATTCCGTACCCCAGTGCAAAGGCCCGTAAACCACCCGAACAGATCGGATCGAATCACGTGAGATCCCCCCCTCACCCACGTTCATCCAGGTGGTTTCGGGCCTCGGCACAGTCCCCTCAGCCTACCCCATCTCTTTCCGTTGTTTCAGGTGCCCACCGATCAAGATCCTCAGGAGGGTGGCGGAAAAATCGCTCCCTCAAAAGACAATTCTGAGCCGGGATCGCTTTCTCGGCGGAACTCATGGCATAATGTCTTCAGGAGCGAGCGTCGTTCTGGCGGCTCCCTAAAGCCCGCAGCCGGGCAGCCACGACGCCCGGTTGCGGCATTCCCGTCGTAAGGAACATCCCATGAGACAAATCGTCCGATCGATGCTGAGCACGCCATTCCTTCTTACTGCGATTTCAGTGGGTCTATTCGGGTGCGGGAGCGTGGCTGAGCAAAACCGCCAAAGCCAGTCGCCTGCAACGCCCGTTGCTCCAGCAACGGAAGTCGCAGTAAAGCCCGACACAGTGGCCCAATCAGAAGAGAAGTCCCCCACAGTTGCCGCAGAAGCCCTCCAACAGCCTCCACTCTCAGTTGAAAGTACGAACAGTGCAGCGGCGGATACTCCGGCCGAAGCAACCCCCTCTGAAAAGCCCAAGCGAAAGCCCATCTACGATGAAACGGCCGATGCCAAGGAGTTGATCGCGAAAGCGGTCCGACGTGCACAACGCGATGATAAGCAGGTCATCATCGAATGGGGCGGAAACTGGTGCGGCTGGTGTCACCTGCTTCACGATTGTTTCACCAAGGTCCCGGAAGTCGCCAAGATCGTCAACGAAGAGTACGAGCTCGTTCTTGTTGATTCGAATTCCAATGAGAAACTGATGAAGGAATATACCGGTGACCACAGCGTCCAGGGATTTCCGCACCTGACAATCGTCGATCAAGAGGGCAAAGTTCTGACCAACCAGGACACCGAGCCGCTCGAGCAGGGGCGGCGACACGATCCTGCGCTGGTCACCGCCTTCCTGTCCAAATGGGTCGTGCCAAAGGTCGACGCCGAGCAACTGCTCTCTTCAAAACTGGAACTCGCGAAAAGCAGTGACAAACGAGTTCTCTTTCGCGTCGGGGACCCCTATTGCGGCTGGTGTAAGGTGCTGTCGCAGTTCGTACAGGATCATGAATCGTTACTTGCAAAAGACTTTGTCGACGTGAAGATCGACACTCTGCGAATGTCCAACGGCATGAAAGTCTCAGAAGCACACCGTCCGCCCAACGCCAATGGACATCCCTGGTTCATCATCATGGGCCCCGCTGGCGAGGTCCTCGCCACTTCCGTCAGTGACAAGGGGAACATCGGCTACCCCGGAGCCACAGAGGAGATCGCTCATTTCATGAAAATGCTCCGCGACACACGAAAGTCGCTCACCGACGAGGACCTCGCCTCACTCGAAGTAGACCTCAACGACTTCCGCATCCGCCGAGAGAAGAAGCTGGCCGAAAAATCATCAAATTGACCGACAGTGCTCTCGATGTAAGGCATTTCCCCCAGTGGGCTCGCTCGACTTAATCGAGAGCACGATCTAGGGAAACTAATTATTAACTTCCCTGTTCGGTTCCCAGATTTTCGATTCTTTCGCTTTCAGGTAGCCCTGATTCGTTGGCTTGAGCGTCCAGGTTTCGATGCTCTTCAGCCGGGTTGTGGCGCCCGTCGTGAAACCGGCGATCTGCGCATTCGGATCCAGGCCCTCGTACACGGCGACAAGACTCTGTCGGTCATTGACGAAGACTTCGACCAGATAGCGATCAACAAAAATCCTCATCTCTACGTCCTCGTTCGGATCGAGGTCCGCGGGTTTGAACGGGGCGTCCGTCGTTCCGACTCGGATGGTCCCTGTTTCAGGCCGGAAGAGGATGGGCAAGCCCCCTCCCTTCCCGTCTGAGAACAACACGAACCCGAACAGCTTCCGTTCCATCTCTGCGCGTGGGATCACGATGCGAACTTCGAACGTGTCGCCCGGGTGTTTGAGAAGAGTCTGTAGTTCCGGAGCCGCAACCGGCGGAACACGATCAAAGGGGCCCTTGATCGCACTCGACAACTCGACATCCCGAAGTTCCTGATGGGCGTCCCGAAGTGTGGCCAGTTCTTTCAACGGCTTGATGCGCAGCGTGCGATCTGACGCAAGACTTAATTCTCGTGGCAGCGACTGGATCGTCTTATTGAGGTACTTATTGTCCTTCCCGATGGAGGTGAGCCAGGCCCACATCACGCGACGACCGTCAGGAGTCAACACGCTTTCGGGTGCGAAAAAGTCAGTCCGCTGAAACAGGCCATAGACCGGCTGATCATCCCTGCGGAAGTTCAACCGCCCGTGCGTCTGCGGTACGAATTTTTCGGCTTTTGCATCCCAGTCCCCGATGTAGTAACGACATCCCAGCGTGTGACTGATGCACAGCAGCATCCATTTGTCACCGAGGGGAAAAAAGTTCGGGCAGGAAATGTCTTCGCCGATGGCGACGTCGGGAAGTTCGTGAGCCAGAAAATCGCCGACTAGCGTCCAGTGCTTCAGGTCGGTCGATTTCATCAGAGGAGGATTGGTTCCGCCAGAAATCGCATAGTAGGTGTCGCCGATCAGAAAACAATCCGGATCCCAGTGCTCAATCTTGGCCTCAGACCCGTCGGGATTGGTCACCTGAACCGCGTACGGCTTTTCCCATTCGGACAGCTTTCGATCCTTGGCGATGGCAATCTGATTTCGGCCTGACAGGTGACCGTGGTAGATCGCCGCCGGCTTCCCTTCTTTGGTGAGAAACCCGGTTCCGCTGAACATTCCATGCCCGGTGAATGCCGGTTGGAGCTTCGTCGTCTCCCAGTTCCAGTGCAGCATGTCCGAACTGGTCAGATGAACGAAGCTGACCGATTCGCGGTCCTTGTACGGATGCCGCAGGATATAGTGCAGATGATACGTCCCATCGAGGCAGAACGCCGCGTTCGGGTCACCAGGAGAACTGTCCGCTCCCGGATGAATCAGATGCAGGTTCAACACAAAGTCGTCCGCCGGCGCCACATTCTTCTGAGGTTCATCCGCAAGCACCAACGAGCCCCAAAGCCCAACCAGTGCAGCAGCAATCAACCAACTCCGAGCACAATCGATTCGCAACATCAACACCCTTCCCGCTTCAGCATCCACAAGCTCAATGAAAATCACCCACCAAGGTGAGTCCTCGAAACTCCATTCCTGGAATCAAGGACAGAGCGTAGCCTACCCGCCTCGTCACAATAAAACGACCGGAATGCGGCCCGAACCGCAGCCCTGCCTTCATGGAAATCAGAACCAGCCAAGAAACCACACGCGCCACGAAGGGACGTATCGGAAGGGAAGTCGGCCCCAATTCACTGACTGTCAAACCAAAAGTTCAAATGTTGGCTAAGCGTACTGCGACGTCTGTGCAGACCAAGTCGACTTGCGTTTGAGACACGGACGGTGTTCTTGATTCACACTCAGGGAGAGGTTTCGGCGGCGTACAACTCCACAGACCGGCCATCGGGGTCTCGCACAACGACCCGCTGGCCCCATTCAGTCTGTTCCAGTTCTTCGACGAATTCAACGCCATTCGAATGGAGCGTAGGGATCGAAGTATGAATGTCAGGAATAACGAAGCCAAGACGAGTAGTCCGGTCAACGTCTTCCACTTTTCTGGTCAGATAAATTTCAAAAACCACGCCTGCAAGTTCAGCCGCAAAGTGCAAGGGTCCAGTACCATGCCGATGTTCTGAGAACTCGATCCCAAACTGACGGTAGAACGCTGCGCATCGAAAAACATCCATCGATCGGATGACGATCAGCTTTAGACGCAATGCTGTCATTCGAGATTCCCTGTTTGATATTGCCGGTCAGATCTGCCCGTTGCCGCATCAATCGCCACATCTCCGGCACAGTCAGACCCCAATGCAATCTTGGAACAGTTTCGCGAATGACCACACCTGAGATCCGCACAAACTTGGTGGCGCGCTTCGTCGAGTGGAAACGTGATTCTGCTCTCCTGCTCCAGAAGCAAAACTTCCTCGCGCAGAAGCCAAATAGGGGCTGCGGCTCTTGATCAGGGACTGCAGACATTCATTGTCCCCGTTGCCCGCATTCTAAAACGGCCTCAGTCAGAATATTCCTGTTCCTTATTTAATACATGCGGTCATAAACTGGATTAACTTGCATCTATGCTTCCAAGGGCATATGCTCGTCATCCACATTTCCAAGACGCTTCGTCGTAGTCGACGCTTTTCGAAACTACTCCATAGCAATCATAAAGGGGGCCTGCATGCCAACGCGAACCGTGCACATGACTCATCCGGAAAGCTACGATGCGCCCAAGAAGTACGTACTCGTGCTGAGCTGCGTCGATGCACGCTTACTTGATGATCTGGTGGGCTTCCTGGATCACGACAATCTTACAAATCGTTACTATCATGTGACGCTTCCAGGAACTTCGTTAGGGCTTACAGATCGATGGAAGAAAGATCGCCCAAAACCCTGCAAGGAGAATCAGCAGAAACCAAATGAAAATCTTCCAGTGGGATCATTTGTCAGAAAGGAACCATGCTATCCAATTGATCTTGAAGATCAATTTGCTCGCTGGAGACTGACTTTCATTGATCAGGTCAAGGCGGCGCTTATCCTGACAGAGGGTCAACTCACAGATATCTATATTGTACAGCACGAAGACTGTGGTGCATTTCGATTTTACATGGAGAAGAACTCGTCTGACATGTCCGATAATGACGAGCTCGAAATGCACGAATCGTATTCCCAGGCCTTAGTTGACGATATCAAAGCGTCGTTTCGCGAAGTGTACAATGCGATAGATACCAATTGCATCCCCGTTCAAGAAAAGATGCCCAGGTTGCATACGTTCTATATGGATTTACGAGGACATGTGACACATCTGAGTACATACCCAAAGGATAAATCAAAACCCACGGCGAAAAGCAAAGCGACCAAAACGCCTTCAAAACCGTCGGTGAGAAATTAAGAAGACGGAATTCTCTGCGCATTGCCCAAGACGTATACGCTGGCCACTTCCAGCTGTGCCGCTCTCAGTAGGATTTCAAGATGCGTGCGCAGCCGATTGCCGCACGTCGGCTTCTCGGAACAGTTCGTAATCCAGGTCAGTCGGGCGATCCGTGCCAAGGTAGGAATCACCGAACCATCCACAGCAACCGGGGTCTTACCCAGCCCTCGGAAGCGTTCCGGGATCGGCGCGTCGGGCAACTGGTCAGCCAACTCCCGCGCAATTTGTTTGAGCGGTTCGGGGTCGTAAATCTTTAGAGACTTCGACAGGGACCCCAAGGATATTTGACGAATCCTGAGTCCCTGCCGGATTTCCTTCAGTTGCGGAACCTGCTGCAGGCCACGCAGCGAATAGACGAAGGGTGACACGAACCACATCAGCACCCGCGTCCAATATTGGTCGAAGATCAATTGCCGATTCCACGCGGTGGCCCGCGCGGGGGGGGGCGCGGGTTCGTCACTCGGACCGGGAACTTATTCTTCCTGCCTCGAGGCGCGAGGGTACGGCAGATAAGCTGACCAAATGACAAACAAACTTGCAACTCTGGCGTCTCACTGTCGGGCAGAGTTGCCATGCGCAAATCGCGTGCCGAACGGAATTGGCTCTGTACCCGAAACCGCTTTCATCGACTCGCGATAGTTTTCAGCAGAGAAGGTTGCCCGGGAGTAATCAAAAATGACCGATCGGGATTCTGTAGAACAGACGTTAACGTGGCCTCGCGGATGCGTCGTCGCTGCCACGATTCTATTTGCCGTCGTCGAGTGGCCGTTGTTTGAATATGTGCGAGTTCCCTACGCGCCTCCATACGACATGCTGACCATGCTAGGTCAGGAGAAATACTACGTGTTCGGGTGCATGATAATGATTCTTGCGGGATGGCTGGGGTTCCTCATCCTTTGCTGGTGGGAGATTTCTTTCACGCGAAAAGATTACATGCTGTTCGTCGCATTGCTGATCTGCTTGATCACCGTATTTGGAATTGTGATTGCTTTTCCGACGTGGCCAGTGACGCCCTTCGACCTCATTCTGCATTGATCCCGTGGACGCTTGTGGCCTATCAAAAGGACGGGCTACGGGCATACTGCATGTCTACAGATTTCCGGGAATGGCCGCTGCGCCGCAGAGGTTTCCGTGAAGAACGGGTCACACCACCACTATGAAAACAAGTCACTTCGGCGCAGCCGAACAGGAGTCCATTCATTCCGGAAAAGCCTACAATCACAGCCGCGCACCATTGAGACGGTCGATAGCTCAGTGCCGGTCATTGCATGCAATCATGCAGTGCCCCCTTAACTACCTGTTGAAAAAGAGGGACAAACAGATTTTCAATGGGCGCTTCAAACGATACCGCTCGTGGCACATTGCCTCTGAAACTCCTGCGCCGCTGTCCGTCAACCCCTCAGGGAAAAAGCCAAGAGTGTTCGGCACACAGCGACTCGTCATTCTGATGAGCCTTTTCCTTTTGTGAGCTGGGCTTACTGAGCAAGAGGGAGGCGGAAATCAAAGTCAATGGCAGGACGATTGACCAGTGAGGGATGGCCCGACAAGTTCCCTCCGCCTGATACATCGCTCCGGTTGTTCCAACTGACATCTTGAAAGGCACACCGTCCAACATCTTGGAAGGGGCCTGCCAAGAGTAGCAAGACATTTTGCCAATTTGGAGGTGCACCAGGTTTCGACTAAGTCCATGCTGTTGCTCAATGTTGCCGGAATACCACAACTTCACTTGGCTCCTTGCATGTTCACCAGTTCGAGTGATGGACATGCGACTGAAGCTGACATTACGGGACGTGGAGCAGACTTGAAAATATTCATCCGCAGCAATAGGGATGTTCAACACTTGCAATACAAAAAAACTTCGGAACCAGATGAACGTAACAGAGCAGGCCAGTATCAGCGTCAGGATAGCCGCCTTACGTCGCCATCCCCAAAGTAACTCTCGCACTCTCCCGCTCCCTCTGGCGTGCCAGGTCGAATCCAAGCCCGCAGTGTGGCCAGTCGAGGCGATTCGTGTCGTGCAGAACCGAATAGAACTGAACGAAGCCTCGAATCACTTCAGTTTAAGAAGATCATCATTAAATGTTTCACTGGAGAACTTTTGCGTCCAGCCATCAGGCTCACCCATTGCACACCATCAAGCCATCTCTGATTCCCGCGCCTCAACGAGGTTCACAGTTTTACCGGAAGCTGATTAGAAAAGTAAGCTCTGGGTGGCCCGGCCGCATGTTGAGGGCGGTGGGGTGCCGGAGGCACAAGATGCAATAATCGTCGGCTGGTCATTACAGATCCGTGTGAATTGATCATCAGCTTCCGAACCAAGCCGCCCCCGAATTGGTTTACCAACAAATATCTGTTCAAAGTATCTGCGAGCCATTCTCCACGGCCAGTCCCCGGCTCGATCCACCAGCCGGGCTCGAACGGGATTCCTGTGCATGTCGTCCAGTTTTTCTTCCACCTTGGCCTGCGACCTAATGTTAAATCCATAGTCGCATGTCTGCCAGCTTGGTTCGGTGGAGTCAATCTGGGATGAGTCGCTCTGAAAACGCTGGGGCAAGAGGGTTTCCAATGATTTCGAAGTCAGTTCCTTCCAATTGTTCATGAATGGGCTCAACTGCCACGTTTTAGGGAATCAGATGAGAGCAGGGACGTGATCCGGCATAATCACAAATCCCAGGTAAAGCCCCTGATGCTGTGCCGGTCGACTCCCCACCAGGGCCAGCGCGTACTAACTCTTGATTCCCATTAGTGTTTTGAGCATCACGTTATCATCCCAGCCACATCTTCTGCGGTTCATGGCGACGCTTTTCTTGTTTTGCTGTTGCTTGAGCAGCGAAAGAGTATGTCGGTTGAGCCACGCCATGTTCTCCCGAAGTTGCTTTTCTCGGATGCGGGACTCGTCTTCTCGATACGTGACATCCAAGGTCCAGTGGCAACTGTTTTCAATCGACCAATGACTGCGAACGGCCTTGGCAAAGCACTTCACTCCCAAGGGGAGGCTACTGATAAAATACCGGATGTCGACGGTTTCCTTGCCTCCACGATCGACCATCGAGATGACCGCCCCTAACGTCTTCAGTGACGCCCAGCGATCAGCACCCGCAAGAACATCTGGAATGGGGAGTTGCACATAGGTGCGTGTCTCGGTGCGACCATGTCCGGTCTCCGTTGTTGTGTGCCGACGAGCGTCCACATCGGCGAAATCCGTTTGCATCTGTTCTTCGAGATAATCCGTCGCTGCCTGGTACAGGGATCCTTGATTCCCTTTCAGAGCGAGAACATAGTCGGCCTTCGCCTCAATGATCTGTTTGGCGATCGCTGTCTGGGTTCCCATGGCGTCGATCGTAATGATCGCGCCTCGGAGATCGACGAGTTTCAATACCTCGGGAATCGCCGTGATTTCATTGGATTTCTCGTCAGTCGCGACTTGCCCAAGGCTCAAGCCCATTTCGCTGGCCCAGATGCTGACAGAATGCAGAGCCCCCAACCCCTTCTTCCGGTCATGACTGCGGCGTAATGTTTTGCCGTCAATCGCCAGCAGCAATTGATCATGATCCAGAACCTCCGCCGCTGCGGCCCGTAAGGCCTCCAGCCATTGCGTAAAGCACGCCTGAAAGGCGCCGGGGTTCAACGACATCAGCACTCGACGAAAGACATCCTTGCGAGGAATTCCCTGAGGCAAGTCGAGCAACCCCAGCAGAAAGTCTTTCTTCAGTTCTGCCCATTCCGCGATTCCCGTAGGGCCACTGCAACCACCCAGCACGGCCATGATGGAGATCACAATGACACTCACGAGGGGATGCTTCTGATTGATGGAAGAACGAGGATCCTCGAGCTCTGCAAAATACGGAATGATTTCCTCCAAGCTCAGACGAACGCTACCAGAGTCTTTCTTCGCCATGATCCACCTCAATGCCGCAGCTCGCTTCTTGTCGCAAACAATCGCATCAAGGTATGATGATTAGGCCCCTGGCGCAAGTTACCCCATCTTACCTATTCGCCGCCGAGTGCGCGCTGGCCCTGGACTCCCCACGGTGCCAATGACGATTTTCCTCACCTGATCATGCTGTAGGTGGTTGCGCCTCTTGTCGGAAGCGAACGTCACGAAGTGGATCTCCTTTCCAGTGTCGTAAACGCGTCTTTCAACCAGGGTGGCCAGAGGAAAACAGCGTGTCGTGATCCAAAAAAGGGAGCACTCATGGTATCACAGCATGTCGCTCCGCGACCCAACCGCCCTGAACAGGGGGTCGGGCCACCCTGCGGAACTTTTGTGACCGACTTGTACCGCGGGAAATGGAACGGACGATACAGAGCCCCTTGCCCCAAATTCCAACCTCAGTTCGACGCGCTTGGCGCCACTTACTTTGGCCAAACCTCACCACAAATGATCTTTCGGGCAGCCGAGCTGTGTAGTGATTTAATCTCACCCTGAGTACCAGAACAAACGAGTCCAATTATGTCGTTGGTGCTATTGCAAAGATTGTGTGCGGTGCTGTTTCCGCAGGTGAAGTATCGACAGGAGGCCCGTCAACAGTCCCGATTTAGCATCGCAGCGTACGTGTCATTACGGAAGTCATCGTGGTTTCCAGGGCGGCAACTCCTTTTGCCAGAATGCAATGTCGAGGCGGTGCACAGCGTTGCGCGATCTATATTTGCTGAGTTTGGGGAATTGCGCATTAGCAACGGCACGTTCTTTCATGAGGCGGATGTGACGGTTGTGGTTGGGATGCCATATCCAGAAGACCCTGACGACAGTCATACTCAGTTTACAACTGCACTCTATCCGCACGGGCTGTATTCGATCGGGACGTTGGATGACACGAGAGAGATATTTGCTGCTGAGAATGGTGTAATTTATGTATGGCGTCTGGTAAGGTCTTCGCGTGACTGCCCTGGTTGGATAGAACTAGAGCCGGTCGCCTGCAATTTCGATGACGCTTTGGAGCGGTGGTTGGTTCCAACTGTGCAGCGAGGCGAGACTGTGGGTGCCAAGAAACTTAAGTGGTTCGATACAGAATGGAGATTTGTCGAAAGCTGATGCTGTTGCGAAAGCAATGGGGGCGCGGGGATACTGCATTTTTGCCATGAGGGGGAAGAAGCGACAGCGACCTCTATGAAGAACGGATTGTCAAGTAGATGAGAAGCAGAAAATGTTTTCCCGGCTGGTGGTGTTGATTCTCCTCGCCGTCAGCGTCGGGCGGATTTCCCCTGTCCCTGCCGCCGCCTGTGCGAACCGATGGTTGATTCTCTGAGCCTGAGGCGGAGGGGAGGTCCCGCGCCTCTGCAATTCTTGAGTTGCGTCCTATGCCTACCTGGGAAAGCATATCTTGTTGAGACGGAAGATACCTCACACGAGCCTGCGGGAAGCCAACGGTGACGCAGCATCTTCTGTTGCGGGATACACTTCGCACTTTCAACGAACTCCCGAATTGCCCGAACCATGACTAGCGACTTGATACGTTGGCGACGAGGGATCGGCGTATTGATGCTGTTGGTGTCACTCGTCTTCACGGGGGGGGGTGGATACGAAGTTTTAGGTCCATCCGGGATTATTGTGGGTCGAGCTTGAGTCCTCCGCAGTAGAAGAAGATTGCGGTTTTGAAGTTTTGCCTATTACGGAAGCCACCGACGCGTCGCTTGATGGACATGATTTTGCTGTTCATTCCTTCGGCGACCCCATTGGTAACGCGGTGGGTACAGTAACTCACGACGTTGGCCAAACGCTCCTTAATCGCGCGGGCGACGGTTTTCATCGGCTCCAGTCGCGTGCGGATCACGCGCTTGTACCAGGCGTTGAAAAAGGTTGTGGCACTGGCGGCAGAGTCTTGCGTCCAAAGATCACGTAGCATTTCTTTGAAAGCCCAGGCTTTCCCCGTTTTGAGTTGTAACGTGAAAGCTTCGTCGAATCGTGCTCGCTGTTTTTCACTGAGATTCTCCTGACTCGTGAGCCAGACGTACTTCGTGTGACTCAGGCGATCGTCACCTTCCTTGAGAAGTTTGCGATGTTCAGCGCGTCGGACTTTGTCGACCCCCTTCGTCGCCATCTGCATGATGTGGAATCGGTCGTGAACGATCTTCGTTTCTGCCAGGGGAATGGCTTGTTTGGCTGCTTTGACATAGGCCGCACTCATGTCCATGGCGATCGCTTCAATCGAATGAAGTTGCGTCTGGGAAAGGGCTGAAAGTGCTGCAAATCCCGCGTCGGCGTCATTTCCATCACTGATGGCCTCGACGGTACTGCGATCCAGATCATAGACCAGTGTGATGTAATTCTGGCCTTTGAGGAAGGCTTTCTCGTCAATTCCCACGCGAGGAATGGCCACGTCCTGTTTGCGCGCACGACCTCGTGCAACCGCCCGTTCCAGGATGGACCAGGTCTGATCCCATTTCGTTCGCAGGATGCTCATGGCCCCTTTGACATTCTGCGTAGCCAAAAGCACCTGAATGGCGAACCGCTCAAACATCACAGTGAAACGGCTTCCCTTCTCGGCCCACGGGACGCGGGCCTGTTTGACGCCGTGAACGGGACATTCAACACGAGGAATCCGGGCGAACAGAATCGTCTTGAACTGACAACTATCCAAGTGTCTCCACTGACGCTCTTCGGTATGGTCATAGCAGCTAAGTTCTTGCTGACAGTCCGGACAGCAAAACCGAGTCCCCGCTGGATGCTCGACACGAACTTCGACCCGCTGCTGCTCGATATTCAACGCGACACCAGACACCGTCCAGGGACTCTTTAACCCCAAGATCTGCTGATACAATTCCCGATCCTGCATCGTCTCACCTGCTCGGAAATTGACAAATCTTACCAAAACCCACACGAAAACCGGATGGACCAAGTTTTACGATCATCGGTGAAATTGAAATTGCTTCCTGCCAGATCTACACCATCCATTCGGCGTCAGGATCACTCGAGTGTTTGCAGTGGAGCGGAGGTAGTCGACGCGCATCGGGGATGCTCGGTAGCAGGCCGTGCTTGTGGCAGTCCGCGTCGAACGACCTGCCTGCTGTATCGCAATTCGCTCTGGCGATTCCACGTCGAAGCATCTCGGAAATCAACTATGGTCCGGATATGCGACTGTTAGAGACGGAAGGCTGCTACGGTCCAGATCGCATTGCGACAGGCATCGGGATCACGGTGACATACGATACAATTGTCATTCCATTAACGGTGCTCTCCTCATAGCTGTTGCTCCAGAGACGACGAGTCGGTCGATTTGCGGATGACCGCATTTCTCGTTGACACGAACTGGGACCAAATCCTCGTCAGCCTCTCTGAACTCGCAGGTGAGGTGTGGATTTCGATCCACGCGGGGGTTGCTGAAGAGGCTCGTGCGACAAGAGCAGTCGATCGGGAACGAGCAATCATACCTGGGCCATCGCGCATCAGATTGACACCCAAGAAACCCCACCCGAGTCCGCAGTGTGACAATCAATCTTGGTGTCACGTGACAGGAATCCATTCCGTTCGATGTCGCCGACAATTGAAACAGAAAGTGCTACGACCATTTAAGAATGTCTTCCGCCTTCGGCAAACACGCAGTGTCCCCGCGACCCTCCTCCCGAAGTGGATCTACTTTCCAGTGTCGTAAACGCGTCTTTCAACCAGGGTGGACAGAGGAAAACAGCGTGCCGTGATCCAAAAAAGGGAGCACTCATGGTATCACAGCATGTCGCTCCGCGACCCAACCGCCCTGAACAGGCGATCGGGCCACCCTGCGGAACTTTTGTGACCGTCTTGTACGGCGGGGAATGGAACGGACGATACAAAGCCCCTTGCCCCAAATGCAAACCTCAGCTCGACGCGCTTGTCGACGCGCTCGGCGCCACTTACTTTGGCCCAACTTCGCCACAAATGATCTTTCAGGCAGCCGAGCTGTGTAGTGATTTGATCTCACCCTGAGTACCAGAAAAAATGAGTCGAACTATGTCGTTGGTGCTATTGCAAAGATTGTGTGCGGTGCTGTTTCCGCGGGTGAAGTATCGACAGGAGGCCCGTCAACAGTCTCGATTTAGCATCGCAGCGTACGTGTCATTACGGAAGTCATCGTGGTTTCCAGGGCGGCAACTCCTTTTGCCAGAATGCAATGTCGAGGCGGTGCACAGCGTTGCGCGATCTATATTTGCTGAGTTTGGGGAATTGGAAATTAGCAATGGCACGTTCTTTCATGAGGCAGATGTGACGGTTGTGGTTGGGATGCCATATCCAGAAGACCCTGACGACAGTCATACTCAGTTTACAACTGCACTCTATCCGCACGGGCTGTATTCGATCGGGACGTTGGATGACACGAGAGAGATATTTGCTGCTGAGAATGGTGTAATTTATGTATGGCGTCTGGTAAGGTCTTCGCGTGACTGCCCTGGTTGGATAGAACTAGAGCCGGTCGCCTGCAATTTCGATGACGCTTTGGAGCGGTGGTTGGTTCCAACTGTGCAGCGAGGCGAGACTGTGGGTGCCAAGAAACTGAGGTGGTTCGGTACGGAATGGAGTTTAGTCGAAAGTTGATGCTGTTTCGAAAGCAATGGGGGCGCGGGGATACTGCATTTTTGCCATGAGGGGGAAGCAGCCACAGGTACATCTATCAGTGTGGTTCAAGAGAGATTCTCTTGCGTGAAGGGTCCACGACCGGGACTCGTCGAGATTCCTCTGTCGGATGCGTTGATGTCGGCGTTCGCGATGTTCTCTCTGAAATGCCCGTCCTTGCTGAGATACTTGTGATTTTCGCTTTCATTCCTTAACCCTCATATGCTGTCATCCATGAATGGGAATATCCCATCTGGATCTTCCGCAGAAGTAAAAGTCGCGTGGGCCCAATTACTAGACCGGGAGGTTCCAAGGGTTTGGATGTTTGAACTCGCAGCGCGGGTCTTCGCGGATGACACTATCCCTGCTGGAAATTTTTCGCGGGCGAGCGAGGCTTCTGGAGCGAGTCGTTTCAGATCTCAGCCTTCGGAATCGGTGACGGACGTTCAAGCGGAGCTTTTCACAGAGCGGCTCGTGTCCACGCGCATATGGTGCAGGGGGGAGTTGGTTTTGTTTGCTGGCGACTTTGACGGGATTGAGCATTGGCGGACTTGAGCTTCGTCGAATGTTCTGCTTGCAGGGGAGAATGGATTGCGTGCGGATGACAGTATGATTTGACGGGCTCTTTCGGTATCGAAATATCACCGGCTTAAGGGAGATGTCGCTGCGGCGGTGACTCGCGTTACATGAGTGAGGTTGAGAGAGCGGAGGGGTCAGTCGCCTGGGTTCGGAGTCACCGAGGGATCAGGGGATTGCTGCGATGAATGTTGTACGGATAAGCTACAGCGGCAGCAGGCCGCTGCCACGAGGCTTCCACAATGCCGAATATCTGACGAGTATTGATGAACTGGAAGCGGCGAGAAGCTCACGGGCTGGCCAGCTGGCCAAGATTTGGCCAAGCCGTGGCCAGTCCCATGTGCTTAAGTGACTGATAGTTATGCATTTCTGGCTGGCTGGCCCGGCTGGCCAGCGGGAAATGCAAGGGGGACGCCTCACTTTTCAATGAGACGTCCCCTGCGGCAGTGGAGGCGGGGGGAATTGAACCCCCGTCCTGAGATCCCTTAGAAAGGATATCTACGTGCGTAGTCCGCTGTTTAAGTCATCGCTGAAGCCACAACGAACGAAGGCTTCTGGCGATCAGTGTCCCACGAGTCTTGCCCCGGGCGTAGGTCACATTGACCAGGGGCCAGCCTGTTTTTACATTTGACTTTTGGACTCCACAGGCGGGGATTCCTCAGTCAAGGCCACACTAGGCAGCCAGGGTCAACGGCTTGTTAGCAGTTGTTTTTTGATCAGCTTTTTACGTGGCCAACTGATCAACCACGGCACGCCACCCAGACCTCGCAAATCCAGTCGAATCCGATCGCCCCCGAGGTCCTCCTTTGGCCAGATTTGTGCGATTGAACAAGTCCTGAACTTGGAGTTCAAACAACCTGACGTCGTCTCACACTATCAGCCAATGGATGATGGACTGCCAAATCCTATCCGGCGGGGAGTTTCCGTCAAGACGGTGAAACATCTGGACCGGGAATTTCGGCTGGTTTTTGGTGGGTTATGGGCAATTGGCTGGACTGGGTGGAATCGTGGCGGGATTCTGGTTCGGGTCTCCTGTCGCAGAGCGACAGGTCTACTTTGGGGAAGAACTGCTCTATTGCAGCGCCTGTTTTTTGTGGACGTGTGTGTGTTGACGGAGCTTTCCGGGGTGGTGAGCGTTCCGCTGCAGTGAGCATTTCGTTCCGGCTTTCGGGGTTTGACTTACCATGAATCGATCTTGTGATTCTTGCCAGCACGACTCGGTGATCACTTGCGTTGCGGTCATGGCCTGTATTCTGGAAATCTCCCGCGTCGTAGCTGGGGCCGGGGATGAGGCTGCACCTGCACCCTTGTTGAAACCGGCACCGGCGATTGAGGCGGGACGGTTGGGGCGATCCGTGGATCCCTTCATTGGGACAGGAGGCCTGTTCTGCCTGTGCGGGAACAATTTTCCTGGGGCAACCCTCCCGTTCGGGATGGTGCGGCTCAGCCCAGACACGGTCTCTCCATTCGGTGCCCGTGGGACGAATACCTCCGGGTACTTTTACTCGGATCCGCGAATACTGGGATTCAGCCATACTCGGCTGGCCGGAACGGGGGCGACCGACGGCGGAAATTTTCTTGTTCTCCCGTACGATTCGCAGCAGACGAAAGGGATTAGACGGGGCCTGAATACTCCCTTTCTGCACGAGAACGAAGTCGCCTTTCCCGGTTACTACGGCGTCAGTTTGCACCGGTTGGGAATCCTGGCCGAACTGACATCGACTTGCCGGGTCGGAATTCACAGGTACACGTTCGCTCGGGCTCAGTCCCCTCACCTGCTGATGCACGTCACGAGTGCTCTCGGGAAAGGAGCCTGTCGAGCGGGGTCGGTTCGCATTCTGCCCGAGACGGGGGAAATTGAAGGTTCCGCAGAAGCGCATGGAACCTTCTCGAAACGGTATGGAGGACTCAGAGTCTATTTCGTTGCTCGCGTGAATCGGCCCATTCGCACTTTTGCGACCTGGTCCGGTGACGCCGAGAACCAGACCGTCAGCACAGAGATCGAAGGGGATGACATTGGAGTTGATCTGGAGATCGACGTCGATCCGACCAGTCGACAAGTCGAACTGAAAGTCGGATTTTCGTACGTCAGCCTGGAGGGGGCTCGTCAGAACCTGGAACAGGAAGCGGGTAACGTCAACTTCGACGAGGCTCTGCAACGGGCCGTTACCGAATGGGAAGAGAAACTGGGGCGAATCGAAGTCTCGGGTGGTTCAAAGTCCGAACGTACGATTTTCACGACAGCACTCTACCGGGCGTTCCAGATGCCGACCACGTTCAGTGACGTGAATGGACGTTATCGCGGATTCGATGGGCAGGTCCATCAGGCAGACGGATTCGTTTACTACACGGACCTGTCGCTGTGGGACACGTTTCGAACTGTTCACCCCCTTTACAACCTGATTGCCCGAGATGAGCAAGCCGACATGATCAAGTCGCTGCTGAAAATGGCGGAACAAGGGGGGTGGCTGCCCCGCTGGCCGTCTGGCAGTGGATACACGAACTCCATGCTGGGGACACCGGCAGACATCATGATTACCGAAGCGTATCTGAAAGGAATCAGGGACTTCGATATCCAGCAGGCTTATGCCGCGATGGTGAAAACCGCGCACGCGCCCGTGCCCCCCGGATCGCGGTTTTCGGGACGTGTCGGGATCGAACACTACTTGAAATACGGGTACTGTCCGGGCGATCTCATGAAGAAGTCGGTCGCGAGCACGATTGAGTTCAGCTATGCGGATGACGCGATCGCGCGACTGGCTGAAGCCTTGGGAAAGGCTGATGACTCCCGGACGTTTCGGGAACGCTCTCACAATTACCTGAAGCTCTGGAATCCGGAGACCCGTTTCTTCCAGCCGAGAGATTCCCATGGCGGCTTTCAGACATTTGATCCCGAGATGCTGACTTATGTTGATTTCTCAGGAACGATGACACATGCCTATGTGGAAGGGAGTGCGTGGCAGTGGCGCTGGGGAATCCCTCCTCAGGCGACCGAACTGGTGGGGCTCTTCCCCGATCCAGAAGCGTTCGTGGAACAACTCGACCAGTTCTTTTCTCGTTCGCCGTCCGGGGTCGGAATCACACCGAACGCCTATTACTGGCATGGGAATCAGCCCGATCTGTTCGCGCCGTACCTCTTCAATTCCGCAGGAAGACCGGATCTCACTCAGAAATGGGTCCGGTGGATCCTGGCGAACAAGTACGGGACGGGGGCAAATGGACTCGATGGGAACGACGACGGGGGTACGCTCTCAGCCTGGTACGTCTTGAGTTCGCTCGGACTGTTTCCGGTGGCGGGGACCGATCGGTATGAACTTGGAACCCTGCTGTGGAATCAGGCGGAACTCAAAGTCGGCCCCCATCGGCTTGCATTACAAGGGAAAAATGAAGAGGCCGAGAGTCTCTCCGTACAGACAGTCAGGATCAACGACCAACCACTGGACCGTCACTGGATTCGGCACAATGAGATCGAACGTGGCGGGACCTTGCAGTTCCGCAGGTCGACCCCGTAGAGATGTATCCCATATGCAATCGAACTAACGGAAGTGAAGGCGGACTTGACCAATCCCTGGCAGAACCCTAACGGCACCAGTACGTCAGAGACGGGTGACTCGTTTTTTCTATGTAGAATGTCATCCGGTTGCCCGGAAACGATGAGGATGGACAAATGAGAACATTATGGCAGGGCCTGATTGCGACAGCGGTGGTCGGCTCGATGATCGCCACTGGCGACGCAGACGACGGATTGAAGACTCGTCTCAAGGATACCAATGCCTCGTTGACGGATATCTGGGTCTACAACGACATCCAGCAAGGGATGGACGAAGCCCGCCGTCTGAACAAGCCGTTGTTCGTCACCTTCCGGTGCGTCCCCTGCAAGGACTGCGCGGCCTTCGATGCAGACGTTGCGAGTGGTAACGCGGGGGTGCGCGAACTGGCCAAAGAAAAATTTGTTTCTGTCCGTCAGGTCGAGATGAAAGGAGTGGACCTCTCACTCTTCCAGTTTGACCACGATTTGAACTGGGCCGGAATGTTCCTCAACGCAGACGGCGTCATCTATGCACGCTACGGCACGCAAAGCAGCGAAGGATCAGACGCGTACAACTCCATCGAAGGACTGACGAACACGATGCAGCGGGTGCTGGAGCTGCATGCGGAGTACCCCCACAATCAGGAAGAGCTCAAAGGGAAGCGCGGTCCAGCGAGGAAGGTGAAGAGTGCTCTGGAGCTACCGGGCCTGCGAAATCCTGCCAAGTACGCTCAAGAAACAACCAGACAGAACTGCATTCACTGTCACAACATTCACGATGCCGAGCACCAGCATGCCCTAGATTCCGGGACGTACAGCCCGGACCTGTTATTGAAATATCCTCTTCCGGACAACATTGGCCTGAAGATCGACCGTAAGAGTGGCATCCGGATTTCAGAAGTCATCGAGAACTCTGCTGCCGCGGCCGCGGGCCTAGAGGCCGGAGAAGAAATTGTCCGAATGGAGGGTCAGCCGATCACCTCCATCGCGGACATGCAGTGGGTCCTGCATCATCTCCCTCTGGGTGACGCGACGGTGAGGATCGAAACGAGCCAGACCGGGATGCACGACGTGAAACTAAAAGACGGCTGGAAGAAGTACGATTTTTCCTGGCGCGGTTCGATGTGGAATGCGCCACCCCGCTTCCAGGCATGGGTGCCGATTCTCGGTGCGGATGCCAAACGGAAACTGGGCCTGCCGGAGGACGAGACCGCGCTGGAGGTGCGCTGGATCAATCTCGACAGCCTGGGAGGAAAGCGGGCACTTGATGACGGTCTGCGTGAGAAGGATGTCATTATCGCATTGGACGGAAAGCCGTTTCACGGGGACACTCGTCAGTTCAATATGCACGTCAAACTGAATTACCGCGTCGGGGATGATCTTTCGCTGACGGTGCTGCGCAATGGTCAGCGAAAGAACGTCACGATCCACCTTGTGGAGTAGACCTGGTTCACACGTAACGGCTTGCACGATCGGGGACGTAAGATGGGCAGAAGCTCGCAGCGGTGGCGGACGAGGCGACGCCCGAACTGCCGGGCAGCCTTCGGTCGCCCCCGCAGTCCACTGACGAGAATAAACTCTTTCAAGTTGCGAGCAGTGAGAGCGGTATGAATGCCCGGGCTGGACTTGGATCGCCCCGGTGAATTTTTTCTGTCAAGGAAAGAGTGATGTCGGAACAGAAAACGAGACCGACAGAAGAGGACGTCACGGCATTCATTGCGGCCGTTCCCGAGGCTCAGAAACGTGAAGACTCTTATCGTCTGCTGGAGTTGATGCAGCAGATCACGGGTGAGTCTCCCCGGATGTGGGGGCCCAGCATGATCGGATTCGGGGAGTATCACTACCGTTATCCCACGGGTCATGAAGGAGACACATTCGTCGTTGGATTTTCGCCGCGAAAGACTGCGTTCAGCCTGTATCTCTCTTGCGATCTCGAAACGGAATTCGGCCCTCTCCTGCAGTCGCTCGGCAAGTTCAAGCAGGGAAAGGGCTGTCTTTACGTCAAACGACTGGCCGACATTGACTTGGGTGTGCTCCGCGAATTGATTGAATCGGCCGTCGCAAAAGTGGTGGCCGACACCTCCGTCAAGGTAAATCAGCCCGATTCGCCGACGCGGAAGTAGATTGGGCTTGTCCGGGGCCGAAAATCGACACACCCCGAAAAATTAGTAAACGGAATGGCCGAAAAGATTTCTGTTCAGCGGCAGCTTGCTCGCATCTGAACACAACAGCGATTACCATTTTGAGTTCGTGCGGATTCTCCGCGTTGCCACCCTAGCGCCCCTCGGATGGTTGAAAGCGTTCATGCAAGCACCTTTAGAAGAATCCAGCACCACCTCGAAAAGCTTTCCTCCTTACCCCGGTTCTAAGCAGATGCCACGCTGGGACGGAGGAGAACTGCCCCAGGCGCCCGCGTTTTCCTGGCGTAATTGGCCCATGTTGCTCGGCCCTGGACTGGTCATGGCATCGGCGGCCATCGGCGGAGGAGAATGGCTGACAGGTCCCGTGGTGACGTCTCGCTACGGCGGGGGACTGCTGTGGCTCGCCGCGATCAGTATTCTCGTGCAGGTGATCTATAACGTCGAGATCAGCCGGTACACCCTCTACACGGGTGAACCCATTTTTACGGGTAAGTTTCGCACGCTGCCGGGTCCCAAGTTCTGGTTACCGATTTACCTGGTGCTCGACTGCGGTTCGTTCCTGCCCTACCTGGCTGCCAATACGGCCATTCCCCTGGCGGCGATCCTGTTGGGTGAGCTTCCCGACCAGAAAGCGAACGCCGGCCTGCTGAAATTCCTGGGCTGTTTCGTCTTTCTGATCGTGATGCTGCCGCTGACCTGCGGCGGGAAGGTTTACGACTCGATCAAACGGATCATGACTTTCAAGCTGATTTTCGTCGGTTCGTTTCTGGTCTTTCTCGCCCTGTTCTACTCACGCTGGGATACCTGGAACGAAATCTTCACCGGTTTCTTCAAGGTTGGAAATGTCCCGGTTGTCGGACTGACGGATTTGAACGGCGACGGACAGATCGACGCTGCCGATTCGATCCGCGGGAACAATATCGACAACGTGTTTGTGTCGCTGGCAGAAGGACGTGGACTTCCCAAGATCGACCTGACCTGGATCGGCTTCCTGACAGCGATGATCGCCATCTCGGGTAACGGAGGGTTGACCAATACCCCGATCAGTACGTTCACTCGGGAACAGGGCTGGGGCATGGGGAAACACGTCGGCGGAGTCCCCAGTATTATCGGTGGTCAGCCGATTGAGCTGTCTCATACGGGGATGGTCTTCCCGCTCAACACGGAATCTCTCGCCCGTTGGAAGCAGTGGGTTCGCCACGTTTCTCGCGAGCAGTTCTGGATCTGGATGCCCGCCTGCTTCATCGGTCTGGCACTGCCGAGCATGCTTTCCGTTCAGTTCCTCCCCTCGGATAAGCCGCTCAAAGACAGTGAAAAGTATCTGGCTGCGGCGATGACAGCGAACGGTGTCGCCGAAACGGTGACGGGCCGTGTGGTCACGGGAGAGACTGAAACAGAGGACGAGAAGAACATGTTGCTGGGGGTGAAAGCCTCTCAGCGTCCCTGGCCCAACTACATTGTCTGGTTCACGACGCTGTTCTGTGGAGTTCTGGTGCTCGGGACGAGTATGGCGACGACGGCTGACGGTGTTTTGCGGCGCTGGATTGATGTTTTCTGGACTGGACTGCCCAGTCTTCGGAATGTCGAAACCAAGCACATCAGCAAGGTCTATTTCGGCGTTCTGCTGGTCTACGTGGGTGTCGGTCTGGCCATGTTACTGTTCGTGGACCCGTCACAACTGACGGTATGGTCAACGATCGTCTACAACTATGCACTGGGGTTCAGTTGCATCCACGTGATTTTCATTAACCGGTCCCTTCTTCCGAGAGAACTTCAGCCGCCTCGGTCTCGCGTGGCGATTCTCGCCTTTGGCGGATTGTTCTTCACGTTCATGGCCGTTATTTCCATGTTGGGAATTTTTCAGGATAAGGGCTACATTACGTGGTTTCATTCGTGAGACACGGAAGACGAGCGCGCCGTGCATCTTCCATGTCACCGGGACTCGCAGAGGGATGACACCGGATCGGGACGACTGGTTCGGCCCGGTGCTTGAACATTGCGAGGCACGATATTCGGTATTTTTGGGGAAGATCGATCACAGCCTGAGCGACCTTGCCTTGGTCCCACCCGGTAGGTGAACCATACGAAAGTCACTTATCCAATTTCCCCGGAATCCTCTGGAGAAGTTTCAGGCGAGCAAGTTCACGCACGATCGTACGACCCTGTGGAAGAAGCGAGAACGCGTTTTTTAAGGATGATGCGAACGCGATGGCCAACTGGATTGAAGTATTGCTGATGCTGCCCGTGCTTGAGATGACTGACGCGATTCCTTCCTCATTGCTCGCGGCTGCCGATGCGGCACCAGCGGGATTGAAGTGGTGGATTGATTTTCTGCTGCACCTCGATGACAAGCTGATGGAGCTGGTCAAAGAGTATGGTGTCTGGACTCACCTGATTTTATTTGCGGTGATTTTCTGTGAAACCGGTCTGGTGGTGCTCCCCTTCCTCCCGGGGGATTCGCTGCTCTTCGCAGCAGGTGCCTTTGCGGCGGCGGGAAGTCTGAAGCTGGAATGGTTGATTCCCCTGTTGATCGTTGCCGCGATCGTAGGTGACACAGTGAACTACTGGATGGGACACTGGATGGGTCCTCGCGCGTTCAGCGGGACCGTTCCCGGTTTGAAACCGAAGCACCTCGAGATGACACGCTCGTACTTCGAAAAATATGGTGGCAAGACCATCATTATCGCTCGCTTTGTTCCTCTGATCCGGACGTTTGCGCCATTCGTCGCGGGACTGGGGGCGATGAACTACCGCCAGTTTTTCATCTACAACGTCGTCGGCGGTATCGTCTGGGTGCTGATTTTTCTGCTGCTCGGTTACTGGTTCGGAAACATTCCCTTCGTCAAGAAGAACTTTGAATTGGTCATGGTGGCGATCGTACTTCTCTCAGTGGCTCCGCCGGTCTGGGAATGGTGGCGTCACCGCTCAAGTCAAAAAGTTGTTAAAGAAGAAGCCGTCGTACAGGACTGAGGACGTTGATGAGCGGTGAACCGAAACGTGAGCAGTGGGCATCTCGAATAGGGTTGGTTCTCGCCATGGCGGGAAACGCCGTTGGACTGGGAAACTTTCTCAGATTTCCCGCCCAGGCCGTCAAGAATGGCGGTGGCGCATTCCTGATCCCTTACATGGTTGCGTTTCTGGTGCTGGGTCTACCACTGATGTGGATCGAGTGGACTATGGGTCGATATGGTGGCCAGTTTGGTCACCATTCGACGCCCGGGATCTTCGACTCCATGGGGAAGCGGCGATTCTGGAAGTACTTCGGAATCTTTGGGCTGTGGTCGAACCTGATCATCGCCGCTTTTTATCTCTACATTGAATCCTGGTGCATGGCCTACGCCGGCTATTCACTGATGAACGGGTTCAAAGAGACGAGCCCTGAAAAATATTTCGACTGGCTGACTGGGCACACCCCCAATTCAATCCTGGCCATCAGTCCTGTTGGGATGATCTTCTTCGCCGCCTGCATCGTGATCAACATCGCGATTTTGTCTCGCGGACTCGCGAAAGGGGTCGAGATTGTATCGAAGATCGGTATGCCCGTTCTGATTCTCTTCGCGACCCTGCTTGCGATTCGGGGACTCATGATCACCCCAGAATCCGACCCGCACGCAGTCGAAAGTGCACTGGTCGGATTGAACTATGTATGGGAACCGAAGTTTGATTCGTTGACCAATCCCAGCGTCTGGTTAGCCGCGGCAGGACAGATTTTCTTCACGCTTTCGATCGGCATGGGGACGATGCATTGCTACTCGTCATACCTCCGAAAAGACGACGACGTCACATTGAACGGTGCGACGGGCGCATGGACGAATGAATTCTGTGAAGTGATTCTGGGGGGATCCATTCTGATTCCGATTGCGGTGGCCTACCTGGGACTCGCGGAAGTTCAACAAAAAGTCGCCAGCGGATCCGGGTTTGGACTTGGATTCAACGTGTTTCCGACACTGTTCAACCACTGGGGCGGTCTGGCCCCTGCCGCGGGATTTTTGTGGTTTGGTCTGTTGTTCTTCGCCGCCATCACGAGTTCGCTTGCCATGGGACAACCCATCATGGCGTTCCTTCAGCAGGAGTTCCGACTCAGTCGTGCGAAAAGTGCTCTGGCGTTCGGAGGCATGCTGCTGCCTATGGCCATCCCGGTTGCCATTTTCAACTCGCAGAGTTTTTTTGATGAGTTCGATTTCTGGGGTGGGACGTATTGCCTTGTCCTGATGGCAGTCGGCGAAGCGGTCTTGTTTTCGTGGGTGTTCGGAGTCGAAAAAGGCTGGGCGGAAATGATGCGCGGGGCGGATCTGAAAGTCCCCCGCTTCTTCTTCTGGGTGATGAAATATGTCACTCCCACCCTGCTGATCGTCATCCTGCTGGCTTCGACGTTTAAACCGAGCTGTGGCTGGGACAAATATGTGCAGTCGCTCGGAACGTCTTCCCCAGAGAAATTCGAATGGGCCAGCGACAGTATGGTGGGCAAACTCCTCCATCGGGACGTCGAACTGAAACCAGACGCGACTCCTGAGGAACTTACGTTCAACAAGAATCTGAAAATTACGCGGACGGCAGATCGTCTGATGATGCTGGCATCCTTTGCGGGATTCGGAGCTCTCGTCTGGATCGCCTGGAAGCGACGGTCGGCGGAAGAGAGGACAATCACAACATGACGATGATGGCCTGGATTTTTATGCTGAGTGCCTGGTCGCTGATTCTGGCATGTACGCTGTACTGTTTCTGCAAACTGATGTGCTCAAAATGTCTTGAAACGTCCGAATCGAATGACTGAAACAGGACTCAAATTGAGACGGTGACGCCCGATGGTCAGGGTTCGCCATAATGTCGCTCACAAGGCGATTCAGAGTACGACGGCCGGCAACGGTTTGGTGAAACGCGATGCTCGATACATACACGGGTGGCTGCCCGGCTTGTATCACCCTTGACTGAACTCCGAATCGACAACGGAGTGACGTCGGCCGTCCGGCGTTTGAGATTGAAGCGGTAGACAAGAACATCGACGGGTTCGAGTTTTGAACTACAGCATGGAATGAGTGGAGGGGAAACACGAGAGACGGTGGTTCGCGTGGGCGATCGGTAAGCCTCGCCCTTCCGGGGGAGGACCTCCGACACGAACGGATCTGTAGTACGGTCTGCTTCGAATGGGATCAGCATCCCGCGAGGTAATCAAACGGATTGGCACTAACCTTGCATGAGTCGCTTTCGAATCTCGCTGAAGGGGTACAAAGGCTCGCGGCAAGAGGCGAATTGAAATGCTAAGCTCGATCGATATCCCGATGACAATCTTAGTTCGCTCGCCGTGGTCGATGGTCCGGCGGCGATTTTAAAGGAACAATCTGCACGTGTCTGAACACCAAGAACTACCACTGTTGAAAGCAGCCCGACGTGAAGCCATTGCGGCCTTTGCCATCTGGCTGGCCGCGACCATCTTCTCACTGGGATACTGTTTTACTTACGGGTATAGCCGCGATCCCGAGACTCTGACATACGTCATGGGATTCCCGGACTGGGTGTTCTGGGGCATTGTGCTGCCATGGGGCGTCTGCACGATCATTTCGACGTTGTTTGCCTTCGTCTTCATGACAGATGACGAGTTGCCCGAAAGCGGAAACGGGTAGCACACCGGCAACGCATTCGTGCATCCCTCACCGGACTCGTTTCAGGTGAAGGTGATACCTCCCGAATTCGGCTCTCTGCTCTCGTTTTGTATTCCATCTTTCTGTCCGGCCAGCCGCGAGAATTTCAGACCGATCCTTCAGAATAAGCATCGGTGCTGTGACTTTGAGCGAAGAGGATGGTCCTGGATATCGCCCCTCACAAGTTTAGGTAATCAACTGTCAAATGATTGCAGCAACCGATCTCATTGACCCCGGATACAGTGTCCTGCTGGCGCTGCTACTGTTCATCGCCGCTTCGGTCTGGCTGGGAACCCTGGCACAGAAGGCGATGGAGAAGAAAGAATTTCTGACGGGATTCTTTCTGGGGAACCGCGGCCTGGGAGCGTGGGCCCTCGCCCTGACGGCGACTGTACAAAGCGGTGGAACGTTTATGGGGTTCCCCGCCCTGGCGTACAGCCACGGCTGGATCGTGCTGCTGTGGATCGGCAGTTATATGATCGTTCCGCTGATGGGATTTGCTGTCGTCGGTAAGCGACTGGCTCAGCTCAGCCGCATGACCGACTCATTCACGGTACCGGACTTGTTAAGAGAGCGCTTCGGTGACGCACGGATCGGTCTGGTCTCGTCGATCATGATCATCACCTTCATGTCGTTCACCATGTTCGCTCAGTTCAAAGCGGGTGCCACCATCATGAAGCATGCCTGGCCCGGTTCGGGCGTTTTGGCACTTTCAGAAGATTACGAACCTGCCGCCGCTCCGACAGATGCGGCCCCACCGACGGCGGAGGGCGCTGAAGGTGCTGCCGCCGTGGAAAGCCAAGCCGCTGCAAAGCCTGCATCCAAGCCGATTGACAAGAAGTATTACATTGGACTGGTGGTCTTTACCGTAACCGTGGTGGGATACACGCTGATCGGCGGGTTCCTTGCTTCTGTCTGGACCGACCTTTTCCAGAGCGTGATGATGGTGATCGGCGTAATGATTCTAGTCTGCCTCGCCGTTCCGATGGCCGGAGGGCTGGAACAGGCCACCAAAACGGCGATCGTCAACACCTCGCCGGAGATCGCCTTTGGCCCGGGGCACAGTACCGATGGACGTCAATTCCTGACGCCGGGTCTTGCCCTCTCCATGTTCTTTATCTGGGTCTTCGCTGGCATGGTCTCACCTGCCAGTATGGTCCGCGTGATGGCAGCTGAAAGCACCGAGGTGATGAGAAAGTCCATCGCACTGCTCAGCTTCTACAACTGTCTGATTTACATCCCGCTCGTGATGACCTGTATTGCAGCGCGAACGATGCTGCCGAATCTCGACAAGCCCGATGAAGTGATTCCGCGAATGTCGATGCTGGTGACAAACGGGTTGCCACTGGGATCCTTCCTGAGCGGCCTGATCCTGGCAGCACCTTTTGGGGCCATCATGGCGTCCGTAAGCTGCTTCATCCTGGTGATTTCATCGGGGTTGGTGCAGGACATTTACGTTCGCTTCATTAATCCCATCGCGACAGAAGCCCAGGTCCGCCGAGCGACCAATCTGTCGATGCTGGCAGTCGGTGCCATCGCGATCATCGCCAACATTGATCCTCCGAAATATCTGCAGGCTCTGGTGATCGTCAGTGGATCAGGCGGAGGTGCCTCGTTCCTCGCCCCAATCCTCATGGCCTGCTACTGGCGCAGAACGAGTGCCGCTGGAATGTTGTCAGGAATGCTGGTCGGCTTCCTGCTCTACTTCGGTCTGTTTTCTGCGGGCTGGATTCAAAACTGGGCATCGGCTGCAGGAGATAATTCACTCGCCAAGCTGGCGCTCTCGATTCTCGGCCCTGATCCGAAGATCGGACTTCCCGGTCTGTTCCGCCCCTACTACGTGTGGGGAATTGATCCCATCGTCTGGAGTATTTTCGCCTCGGCGGTAACGGGGATTGTCGTCAGTCTCATGACAACTCCTCCCTCCGCCGAACGGGTTTCACGCTTCTTCGACGTCCAGCCGACGAAGGCCAGTACTGAAACGATTGCCGCCCCTGCAACGGGTTCCGTCTAAGTTATCAGCCTGATGCACGACGTGGGCAGACGTGTGCCCGCGTCGTGCAATGGCTCTTACTGGCCCTGATCACGGCACCATTTCCGTTGGCTCGCGAGAATCACTTCCATCCGCGGATGGCAAGATCAGATCAACTCGAGACTGCATGCGTCAAAACGACGAGGGACGACAGATCGTCGTCCCCCGTCACGTATTCCCCAGTGACCTAAGCGATTCAATTCCAAGTTTTACTGCGGCGGCAATGGAGGGGGTGTCGCAGTTTTCTGGAAGCTCCCGGCCCATTCGGGGATGAGGGAGGCCGCTGTCCATCCGCTGAGTTGCGGAGCCCACAGGAGTGTTTCTGCGGTAATTCGGCCTGCAGCGATCCCTTGTTGAACCTGCTCGGATGGGAACGGCCCTTGAGCCTGCCCATTGACCGCCACGTGCCAGGCAGGAAGCGGTGGTGGACTGGCTGCGGCGCCGGCGGGCATGCCGATGCCCGGAGTACTCATCATCCGACCTGCCATGGCGACCCCCATGCCCAGTCCGAGACCTTCGCCTCCGCCGCCGTTCTTTGCCGATTCCCGCATGGCTTCACCGAGCGAGTACTGCTGAAACCGGGTCATGTCTCCCAGGACACCCATACTCGTTCGCGTGTCCAGCGCACGTTCTACCGCTTCGGGAAGTGAGATGTTGACGATAATTAACTGAGGAATCGCCAGACCGTACTCGTCGTCGATGCGCTCCTGCACATAGGCTCGCAGTTGCTCAGAGAACTCGTTGTACTTGGATGCCAGATCCAGCGCCGCCACCTGCTTTTCGGCCAGCATGTCCGCCATGGCTGACGCGATGATTGACCGCATCAGTTCAGAGACTTCATCCGTCTCGACAATACCATCGGTGCCGATGAGTTCTGTCAGCAACGCCTTGGGATCCACGGCCTTGAGGGCATAGACACCGAAAGCACGCAGGCGGATTGGTCCGAATTCCGGGTCACGCAACATGATCGGATTGGGTGTGCCCCACTTCAGATCCGTGATCTGTCGCGTCGTCACGAAATAGACCTCAGACTTGATCGGGCTATTGAAGCCGTACTTCCATCCGGCGATTGTGCTGAGGATCGGCAGGTTTTGAGTATTGAGGGTATGTGTACCCGGTTCGAACACGTCGGCTACTTTGCCATGCAGGACAAAGATCGCGAGTTGACCGGGGCGAACGATTAACTGTGCTCCCTGCTTGATTTCGTTCTGGTAGCGGGGGAAACGCCAGACAAGCGTATTCCGGCTATCGTCAATCCATTCGACGATGTCGATTAACTCGCCGCGCAGCTTGCCGAACAGTCCCATGTGATTTCTTTCTACAGATGAGTGATCAAGACGTGTTTCGATAATTCTACAAGGCGGATGGTGTGCCTCAAGTGACCACAATTACCGAAGGGCCAACGATGGTTCCATGTTCGCTTTGCCGGTTGCAAAATGACTGCGAGTTTGTCTGGTACTTCTGGAGGAACCTCTTCAGAAGCACATTGATGGCGACATCGGCCTCTGCGGCGCAAGCCCGGTCGGGGAAGTCATCATGAAGTCGCAGCCGCCAGATCAGGTGGTCGGCGGAGATTCCCCGTCCCTGGGCGTCGTGCAGGAAACGCAGGTCGCATGCTGGACCAGTCCAAAGATGAGCGGCTGACGAAGTGCCAGGCCAAGCCATGCCAGCACGCCAATGATGACCGGAAAGAACCAGGCGTCACCAACGCGAACGTGCGTGAACACTGCTCCCCCCAGGTAGCCGGTTAACAAAATCGCACCGAGAAATGACGTGCGAGGGATGAGATAAATCAATGTCACCGCAATTTCGAGGGTGCCAATCGCAGGAAGCAGTGGCAACGGAATTCCCAGCTTGTCCATCATCTCGTTCTTGCCGGGGAAATCGATGAACTTCGGAACTCCACTGGCTCCAATTACGAACAGTCCTACCAGTCCCGTCAGAATCCAACCTGTGATCCGTTGTGCTTTGGAGGGCATGCTGATTCGCCTGTAGAGTGTTATGAGTCGAGGTCGACTGTTTACTGACTTGGACTCAGTTCTTAGTCCAGAGCGCGCGTCCCGTTTTAACGCTTTTCAATTTGATCCGATAGTCGAGCGGATTCGCGTGGAGCGTCTGCGACTCGCACCGGCGGAGGAGGACTCGAGTCTTGTCTAAAATGCCTTCCACTCGGCGCCATGGTTCTGCTCGACAGCATGGCAGGGGTAACTCCTGGCACTCGTGGCGTGCCACTTGCAGGAGATTATGCACTCTGAAAAAGATGCATTACCAATCACGAGAAAGGCCGTCACTGTGACAGAATTCCATGCCTACCGGGTCGATGATCGAACTGTCTACGCAGGAAGAACTGCGGAGGAAGCGGTTGCGGCGGCCCTTGCCGACACGCTCTTTGCCAGTGACCAGTTCTACGCTCCGGACGACTGTGTTCAGATTCCCAATCACGTAGTAGTTCCAAATCCCGATCCGCAACAGAGGGCCACGATCGGGATGCTGCTCGAAAATGTCACCGCACCCGGACGACTGTGCGAAATCGAGTCGTGACTGCCAGAACCTCTCGCAGGGGTGTTTTCTCAATTACTGCAAGACAGGAGCAACTTCGACAGCCATTTCGTTTCTGCTGCGGGAGGGATCGGCGCAGCAACGTGTCTCCATGACGAAATCGGTAACCACACCAACCCTTGCCTCCGAAACAGGCGAAGGTCTAAGATCGGCGCAGGAGCAGACGTCACGTTGAGATACTTCATCGGTTGGATACTGATACTGCACGCATTGCACTTTCCAGTCCTTTGTCCGGACCTGGATGGGGAGTGTCGCGGCACGCCGATTCAGAGTCTTTCCGAGGGACATGCCTGGCACATTGTCTTGCTGGGTGTCCGTCCCAACGACGATATCGACCGGGGACCGATCAGGACGGAAGATCCATCGGTACCGTGCGAATTGAATGACTCCCTCTTCGGTGATTGTGCAATCAGCGCAATGCGCCATACCGGACTGGATGACCTCGCGCTTCAATTCGTTCTCCGTGATCCCCGCCTGCAGTTCGGTGTTACCACACCGTTGTTGTCGCCGTTCACGGAGTGCCATTGCGTACTGCCGCATTCTTGCGCGCGATCTGTCTCGATTGCGTTTTGTCGCTGGCAAATCTAATCACACACCCCGTCGTCCGCGGGGGTTTTCATTCCTCGGTGAGAGGCGTGCATCTCCCCCCGGAGTGCAATATCGCTGCTCGCTTAACGCGGTCGTCCGTTTCTCGGGACGTGGTCCAGATCGCCAACCCAGTCGATTGAACATCCAGATCGACTTTCGGTCGCCGTAGCTGGGTCGTTGCACGGTTGGTCATGGCTGCACTCCGGCACGGACGGACATAGACAGCTCTACGAACCAGTGCACCGCTACGGACTCACCGAGTCAAAACCCGCGTGCATCCGCATAACAGCGCCATCTCGCTTGATCCAGGGATGCGTCGAACGTCTACCTGTTTTTCATGAAGGATACCTTCTCATGTTTTTCAATAAGCAAAAGTCTCGTCTCATTCGTCGATCTGCCAGGCAAGCCTTCACGTTGATTGAGTTGCTCGTGGTGATCGCGATTATCGCAGCGCTGATCGCCCTGCTTCTACCCGCAGTTCAACAGGCAAGAGAAGCCGCACGAAGAACTCAATGCAAAAGCCAGCTCCGCCAGATTGGGCTGGCACTTCACAACTACCACGACAACTTTCAGGCAATTCCCCCGGGATGGGTGGGCGTCACTTCAAACCAGGTTGATGTCCAAGGAGTGAACGGCTGGAGTTGGGCGGCGCGACTGCTGCCGCAGCTCGATCAGTCCCCACTCTTCAATGCCATCAATTTCGATCAGTCAATCCTCGCACCAGGCAATGCTGCTCCCCGATCGAATTCGGTCGCCGTCTACCGCTGTCCCTCTGATATTGGACCGCGAGCATGGACGATAACCTCAGCAGGAACACAAACGCCGCTCACGGAAATCGCTGGAGCAACATACTCGGGCGTGTTCGGGTCAGATGAAATCGATTTCTGCAACGGGCTGGCTCCGGGACTCCCCTGCCGCAGCGACGGACTTTTCTATTTGAACAGCGTCGTTCGGTTTGTCGACGTGACGGATGGTCTGAGCAACACGCTGATGGTGGGCGAACGACTTTCCCGGCCGGGCGATGGATGGCTTTATACGTGGACGGGAGTTGTGAGTGGGGGTGAGAATCCGATCGTTCGAATCCTGGGGGACACCGATATCACCCCGAATCGTGATTTGATCCACATTGACGAATTCGCCAGCTATCACGTCGGTGGTGCACAGTTCGTTCTGGGCGATGGTTCCGTTCGATTCATCAGTAACAGTATCGATCTGAGGATCTACCAGGGCCTGGCGTCGCGTGCTTCGGGAGAAATTATTGGCGAGTTTTGATTGGAAATCGAGACGAATACTTCTCTCGAATTTACGATAGAAGAGACGACGAGTTTCTGCGGGGATCGACGGCGGTGATCAGAATATCATCGCCGTCGACGTCTTGAGCAGCACGCGAGGCATGTGACAGATTCAAATTGGCAATCGAGGGGGGGGGGGACGGAGATCATTCGAAGTGACTCCCGGGCGAGAGCTCGGATCACAGGCACTACTTTTTTTTACGCTGCTTTTTCTGACGCGGTAGAGGCAGAGCCGGAGCTGAATTTCTGTATTCTCTGTAGAAGAAATACCCCGCGAACAGCATCAGCGGCAGCACGAAAGCCCAATAAGGGAACGCGCGTGACGAGAAGATTCCGCGGTAGGTTCCATCTGACGTGCGGAGAGAACAGTTGAAGCTGGCCGTACCGAACGGCTTGCCCGGGTTTCCGACCTGAAACTCTGCGTCTCCAATGTCAAGTTGGGCCCACGTCCTTGCTCCTGCGACATTCGGTCGAACGCGCCCCGATCCCCAGGATCGCAGTCGGCCATCGGCCTGATCGCCGATCCGGGTCAGTGACAGTCGACTGAAAGTGATGCACTGGCTGGCGGAGTGAATTTGAAAGTACTCGTCAGAGCCAAGAGGAATATTGATCACGTTATAAACGTATACACTTCGGAACCAGATTAGCGCGATCAGACAGGCTACCACGAACGTGATCTGTCCTGCTTTCCCTTTCCGCGGCAGGGAGCTCTCTGTTGCCATTCATCGCCACCTTGGGGCTCAAAGTCGTAAAAGAAATCGAATATCCCCGACAGACTGAGAATGGGCAACCCCTGCCCCCAAGACCGTCACAGACTTTGCGACCTTCTTTTCGCACGATACGGATGCTGTTAGGAAGAGGCCTCAGGCTGACGGTATTCGTTGGCTTTTCGAATCTGGCGGACTTTTTCACAACTTGAGTCTCACCCCTTCGGTACGATCGTCGGGGAAAACGGGTTGGAGCACCATCAGGTCCAATTCGACAGAAGTAAAGACTGCGACGCAGATTTGCGTTGTTTATCCCTCCCGGCTACCCTCTCTGTTCCGTTGCTGCCCTGCCAGTTGCGTGCCTGAACGGGAATCCGGTCCGTGGGTTTCCGATTGTCATTCAACGCTTTTGATCGGCTCGGCGTATATGTCAGAGTCGTGATCGTTTTCCCACTTTCGAGCCGGTGACATGCGTTCGTTGAACTCTCTCTGCCTGATTCTACTGCTACTGTTACTTCCAGGTTGTGGGCCGCGCGTCGTGAAGGCTCCTTTTTCAGGAGTCGATTCTTCGGGGAATGGCAAAAAGGATGGTGCTTCAACAGCCTCCTCTGACGACGTTCTGACCAGTGCCGTCCATCAGCTTCGGCCGGAAAACTTCGGAATCAATGCCGCCACCGACAAGCCAGTCAGTCTGCTCAATTCATGGCGGTATAAGCGAGCCGAAAAAGAGCCTGCTGCTGAACAATCCGCACCCGTGACCACTCCCGCCGGCTGGGTCCAGCCTGAAGAGGTAGAACGGCTGAATCAGGCAAAATTTGACGCCATCGACGCACAACACGTACGGGATGCCATGTTCCATCGCGTGCTGGCAGGATACTTGTCTGACCGAGGCCAGTCAGAACTGCAAAAAGTTGTCGCGATCGTCGAATTCGTCTGTCGTAACGTTGCCCTCTGGAAGGATGACGACATCGAGCTGCAGATGCAGCCCTACCTGGTAATGCAGTTAGGGCTGGGCTCCGCCGAGGATCGGGCATGGGTCTGTGCCGAGATTTTCCGTCAGATGCGAATTGACACGATCGTGCTGCGAGCCAGTTCCGACACCAGGTCGACCAGCGACAAGTGGTTGCTGGGTGTCATTCTCGACGGCAAGGTCTATCTCTTCGACCTTCAACTGGGACTTCCTATTGGACGAGGAGAGGACACTGCCCGTGATTCGGTCGCGACCTTGGCCGAAATCCTCGAACATCCCGACTGGCTACAGCAGATGGCGATCAAAGACCCTTACAGACTGACCGCAGATGAACTACGCGATGCCACGGTCTACGTGATGACCGGCATCGAGTTCTGGTGCCGACGGATGCATGACCTGGAACAGGTTCTTCCCCCAAGCGACTTATGCATTTTGTACGATCCGCTGAGCGATGAAGCTGGTCGGACGGGCTTGCTGCAACGGGTCGCCAAGGCGGGTAACTGGTCCGTTGACAGTCTGAAGCTCTGGCCATATCCGCGTCAGCAGGCTGAAGAGATGAAGAAAATTGCTGAGGAAAAGCAACTTGAGTGGAACCGGCTGACGGTACCGTTCAGCGTCCCCATTCCTGTCGATTTTCACGAAGATGGCAAGTTCACCATCGGCACGCCTGAGCGGAAGTTCCAGCGTTATCGATCAGATCACCTGCTCGGTAAGTTCGCTGAGGCGACGGCTCGCTATCTGAGAATCCGGCATCTTGAAGTCGAGCGGAACCCGCCCGACGTCGAAGTCGTGAACAAAATGGCTTCCGAAAATGCCTTCTACTGGACCGCACTCTGCAAATACGAACTGGGTGAGTACGCAACGGCAGTCGAGCTGCTGACCGACTACATCAAGAAGTATGACCGCAAGGGAAAATGGTTCTTCCCCGCACGAACGCTGCTGGCTCAAAGTCACGCCGAACTGGGCCAGTATGCCGATGCGATTGCCACATTTGATCGAACATCTTCCGACGATCCTTATCGAGTGGCGAACTCGCTGCGAGTCAAACGCTGGACCGAAGCGAAATCCAAATAGTTTGGCTCACCAGACAAAGAACAAAGGGCAGGGTCGATCCACTGGAATCCCCCTGCCCTTTTTCTTTTACTCACCTTCGTATCCGATGCCGTTGCCCCGGGGTCCCCCTCAACAACTGCGGTAACCGACCCCGCACGTGGAGCCTGCCTGGGGCGTTCCCCCCTTGAACAACATCGTTGCACGAGACGATTACAGAGTTCCCTTCGACGAGGGAACTCCGGTCTGGCGAGGGTCGACCGTGGTGGCCTGGCGGAGGGCTCGGGCCGTCGCCTTAAAAATTGCCTCGGCGATGTGGTGACTATTGGTCCCGTGATGGAGAACGAGATGGAGGTTCATCAGGGCGTTCGATGCCACCGCCTGCCAGAACTCTTCCACGAGTTCTGTGTCGAACTGCCCAATCTTCTCCGTCGGGAACTCCACTTTGTAGATAAACTTGACGCGACCGCTTAAGTCGAGAGCGGATGTGACCAGCGTCTCTTCCATGGGGAGCGTCATCGAACCATAGCGGGTGAGTCCATGTTTATCACCAGCCGCCTGCGCGAGGGCCTTGCCCAGGCAGATACCGACATCTTCCGTCGTATGATGGTCGTCGATATGCAGATCGCCGATGGCCGCGACTTCCAGATCGAACTGGCCGTGCTTGGCAAACAGCGTCAGCATGTGATCCAGGAAACCGACCCCCGACTCAATCTTGGCTTTTCCGCTGCCATTCAGGTTCAGCGAAAGTTGAATGTCGGTCTCGGCCGTTTTGCGTTGAATGGTCGCAATGCGCGTCATGGGTCAGTGTCCGGAAAGTCTGTAAAAGTCAGCGGAAGATACGAAAATGAATCAAACGATTTCCGTCAGAGCACGAATCAGCAGTTCGATCTCGTCGTCGGTCCCGATCGTGATCCGCAGCCCATCGAGCGTTTGAGCATTGGCCCAGGAAACGTCAGGAAACGTCATGTAGCGGACCAGAATTTTCTTCGCCTTCAGGGCTTCGTACAGCCGCTTATGTTCCCCCGAGGGATGCGTTGCCCAGACGAAGTTGGTCTGACTGGGGACGACGTGGAACCCAAGAGACGCAAGAGCCGCGTTAAGACGCTCGCGCGTCGTACGAATCCGGGCGACGTTGGACTGCATCCACTCCTGGTCTTGGATGGCGGCCGTGGCTGCGGCCAGCGAGATCGCGTCGCAGTTGTAGCTGTCCTTCATCTTTCGCAGACCCGAAATGATGGAAGGGTGTGCCATCGCGAACCCGAATCGAATCCCCGCCAGGCTGTAGCTTTTGCTGAACGTGCGGGTGATTACCAGTCGCGTCCCGATGGTGCTGTTCAGCAGTTCTCCCCGGTGTGGGTGATCGGCGAAATCGCCATAGGCTTCGTCCAGGACCAAAACACCCTGTCGCGGAGTGAGCGACACCAGATCATCCCAGGTCCAGCGATTGCCTGAGGGCGAATTGGGATTCGGAATGAAGACCAGTTTGCACTGCTCGACAATCGGCATGACCTTTTCGAAATTCCACGACCAGTCCGGTTCCAGTGGAAGTCGCACATGTTGCGCCCCCTGAAGGTCGGCCAGCGTTTCGTAAAGGATGTAGCTGGGATACGGAAAGGCAATCTGGTCACTCGTCCCTGCGAAGGATCGAGTCAGAATCGTCAGAACCTCGTCGCTGCCATTTCCTGGCAGGATCCAGTCGGGATCGACGTCCAGAACCTCGGCCGCCGCCTTCCGGAACTTGGTCCCGTGCGGGTCCGGATACAGATTCAATCGGCCACGTGCCGCTTCGTTGATGGCTTCGAGAACCCGCGGCGATGGCGGATAGGGGTTCTCGTTGGTGTTCAGCTTCGTCCAGCCCGTATCCTGTGGCTGTTCCCCCGGCATGTAGCCGGCAAGTCGATCAATTTCAGGTCGAAAAAGGCTCATAGTCATCTCAATGGGAAAGCCGTGCGCCACCCCATCTCCCTGTTACGAGAAATGTCTTCAGAACAGATTTGTCTAGAGACGAGTGGCGCAGGATCAAGCGGGTAGCGTCACCCCTGCCGACCCATCCCCGATCAGACTCGCCTCTATTCGCGGGCATGTTCCGCGGAATAGTTGGGTGACTCTTCCACGATCGAGATGTCATGCGGATGACTTTCCCGAACCGAAGCGGGGGTCACCTGGATAAAGCGAGCCTGCGTCCTGAGTTCCGCGACTGTCTGCACGCCACAGTAACCCATCCCGGCACGCAGACCACCGATCAGTTGGTAAAGCACGCTGGGAAGAGCCCCGCGGTAGGCGACACGCCCTTCGACCCCTTCAGGCACCAGCTTTGAGGGGCCGGAACTTCGCTGTTCGTCCGCGTTGGACTGCCGATACCGCTCGCTGCTTCCCTTAACCATCGCCCCGAGCGAGCCCATCCCGCGATAGCGTTTGAAGCGTCGACCCTGATAAAGAATTGTTTCGCCAGGGCTTTCATCCAGTCCTGCCAGCAGTCCGCCGAGCATGACGACATGGGCACCAGCGGCAAGGGCCTTGGTAATGTCGCCACTGTAGCGGATACCACCGTCGGCGATGATGGAGACGTCCGTTCCGACGATCGCCTTCGATGCATTCGAAATGGCGGTCAGTTGCGGAACTCCAATCCCGGCGATGATCCGTGTCGTACAGATCGAACCGGGCCCGATACCGACCTTCACGGCATCAACACCAGCACGGACCAGTTCCTTGGCCCCTTCTGTCGTCGCGACGTTTCCCGCGATGACGTCGATTTCCCAGCGACGTTTCAATTCCTTGACGGTTTCGACCACGTTGCGGGAATGTCCGTGAGCACTGTCGACGCAGAGGACGTCGACCCCTTTTTGAATCAGGCGTTCAGCTCGCTCATAGTCACCGACACCGATCGCCGCGCCGACTCGCAATCGTCCGCGTGAATCCTTGGCGGCTCGTGGGTAGCGAAGGTTCTTGTCGATATCCTTAATCGTGATCAAACCCTTGAGCAGGTTATTCTCATCGACCAGCAGCAGTTTTTCGACTTTGTTTTCGAGCAGGATCCGCTGTGCGTCGGCCAGAGTCGTATCTTCTTTCGCCGTGACCAGATTGTCCTTGGTCATCAGTTCGGAGATGGGCTTGTCCATATCACCGGAAAGCATGAACCGCAGGTCGCGACGGGTCAGGATGCCCATCAGGTGACCGTTACGGGTCACAGGAACGCCGCCGATATTGCGGTTTTCCATGATATCCCACGCTTCAGCGGCGGTCGCTTCCGGCGGTAGTGTCACCGGGTCCACGATGACACCGTGCTCAGCGCGCTTGACACGCTCCACCTGCATCGCCTGATGTTCGGCGGACATATTCTTATGGATGATCCCCATGCCACCTTCCTGGGCGATGGCAACGGCCATTTCGCTTTCCGTCACGGTGTCCATCGGGCTGCTGATGATCGGAACATTGATACGGATGTTCTTCGTCAACTGGGTCGCAACATCGGCCTCATTGGGCATGACTTCGCTATATCGTGGCTCCAGCAGGACATCGTCGAACGTGATTCCTCTGTATGCGATACGATCTTCCATAATGATTTCCTAGCCTCCTCACGACCTCTAACGACACTTCTTTATCAATGATCAACTTGGATTATTGCAGTCTTTTTTCGTCGATTCGACGCTGCAACTGGTTTGACAGTTCGACCAGTTGCTTCACATCCAGTTCTTCGGCCCGGGTATCCGGAGAAAGCTGCATCGAAGCAAGAGCCTCGTCGATCTGCTCTTTTGACAGTTTTTGCTTAAAAAGCGAGACAATCACCCCTCGCAACAATTTACGGCGCTGGGTGAAGATATCTCTCAGAAAAAGTTGAAACTCGCCGCGATTAACAATCTTCGCTTTGGCCTCATAATCCGGATCGATTCTCAAAATGGCAGAATCGATGATCGGCCTGGGCCAGAAAACACTGGGCCCCAGTTTCCGCAACAGCTTGAGCTCACACTGGGCCTGGAGCCAGACCGACAATGCGCTGTAGGTTCCGGTTCGGGGCTTCGCCACCATTCGCTCGGCCAGTTCCCACTGGATCGTCACCACCATCAGCTCCCACGGCAGGTCGCTGGCGATGATGTTCGAGATAATCGGGGTACCGACGTTGTAAGGTAAGTTTGCAACCAGCTTCAGCCGCCGATTGGGATCGACCGCCAGTTCCCGCCGAACGGCCTCCATTACGACCGGGGCGATCTGGTTTTTGCTTTTGAGTGCATCTGTGTGCAGGAGAGTCACATTGCTGCGTCCCTCGACCGCACGCGACGCCAGCTTGTAGAGGTTCGAGTCATATTCGACGGAGACGACCGCTGCTGCCGCAGAGAGATATGTCGTCAGTCCCCCGGTGCCGGCGCCCACTTCCAGAACCACGTCGTCCGGTCCGAGTCGCGCCTCCTGGACAATCATTTCCAGCAGGTTCAGATCGATCAGAAAATTCTGACCTAGATCCCCGCGCGGGTGTAAACCCAGTTCTTCGAACAGGGAAATTAAGTGGGATCGTGTTTGCCGCTGCGGTGAGTTCATGAAAATCCGGTAATTTCGTTGCAATGAAAGAGTATAGCCAAAAGTCCGAAAGAATTTCAGGGTGTCGCGACCCGGAATAATTCGTTTCCCGAGACATTCCGGGTTCACCGGCTCTGTAATCCACTATTCCGCCAATTCCAGGTAAGGATCCAGCCCCATCGCCCGGCACATCGTTTCGCGGCTTTTTTCTTGTTTCAGTAACTGCTTACGGTACTTGCGTTCCTGATTTTCGATGCGTCGCTGGAGCTGGCGGAAGGGGCGAATCCAACTCGGAGCAAGCTCTCCACCACGCGAGACGGCGGCAGCCCGGTTACGCAGCCTGGTGAGCTGTGCGGCGGTCAGATATCGGAACAACTCGTCTTCCAGAGAAAGCCAGAACTGGTAGGAACCGGGATCCCCCTGACGGGCTGCTCGACCTACCAGTTGACGATCGATCCGCCGATTCGTGTGCATTTCCGTTGCAATGACGTGCAGACCGCCACTTGCATTGACCGCAGGGTGCAAGTGAATGTCGGTCCCCCGTCCCGCCATGTTGGTGGCAATTGTAATTCGCCCCGGCTGACCTGCTTGCGCAATAATTTCCGCTTCGACATCATCGAACAGCGCATTCAGAATCTGGCAATCGATCTCTCGGCTGCGAAGCTCTCTCCCAAGAACTTCAGAGGCTTCGACGGAAGGGGTTCCGATTAAGACGGCCCGCCCCAGTCGGTATAGCCGTTCAATTTCCGGGATCAGCCCCTGACGCTTGGCCTCCTGGGTGAGAAAGATTCGTGGAGTTAACCCTTGCCGGATGCAGCGTCTGTGCGTGGGGATGACGGTCACTCCCAGGCCGTAGGTGTGCTGAAACTCGCGAGTTGCCTGGATGCCGGTCCCTGTCATCCCAGCCAGATTTTCGTAGCGGCGGAAAAAAGTTTGCACGGTGATCCGGGCCGCTTCACCTGTCTCCGCTGTGATAGGAACCCGCTCTTTGGCCTCAATCGCCTGATGCAGACCTGCCTGCCACTTGCGACCATCGAGTGTCCGACCGGTCCCTTCGTCGACGATCGCGATTTCCTTCTTTTTTGTAATGACGTAGTCCCGCCCTCGCTCGTACGCGTAATCGGCTCGCAGCGCCTGCTCAACACTCGTATAAAGTTTTTCAGTGTCGAATGAACTGAGTCGCGTTGGCTTGAGTGCGAGAACAACCTTCCGCGTCCCCGCGTTGGTCAGTTCAACGGTTCGCTTACCCGGGTCAAACAGATAATCCTGGGAAAGCGTGAGCTGCGGAACCAGATCACGGGACCAGTGAAGCAGCTCTTCAATTTCCTGCGTGTTTTCACGTTCCAGTCCAATGATCAGCGGAGTGACCGCATCATCGATCAAGACACTGTCGGCTTCGTCAATCAACGCGAAATAATGCCCGCGCTGCACAGGCCCCGCTTCCGCCTGAGACTCTGCCTCAAACAGTTGAGCACGGTACGCCTCATCCAGCCGGGAACCGACTTTCAATCGATCTCGCAGAAAGTCGAATCCAATCTCACGGCTGGTCGCATAGGTGATGTCTTTCGCGTAAGCACGCCGACGGGCGTCCGGCTGACTGGACGAGACGACACTGCCCACAGTCAGCCCCAGCTTTTCGTAGACAGGTCCCATCAGATCACAGTCACGCTGGGCGAGATAGTCGTTGACAGTCACCACATGGCACCCGCGACCGGGCAGTGCCCGCAGATAGGTCGGCAGCGTCGCAGTGAGTGTCTTTCCCTCACCCGTCTGCATCTCGGCCAGTCCCCCTTCGAACAGCCCGATTCCACCAATGATCTGCACCAGATAGTGTTGCTTGTCCAGGACGCGCCGTGCAGCTTCTCTCACCAAGGCATAGGCCTGCGGCAAGAGCACCTTGAGCGGGACACCTGACTTCGATCGCCAACGCAACTCTTTGGAAAGAGACAGCAATGCATCGTCGGTGAGTCCGGAATAGTCTTCGGACAGTTCGACAACGTGCTGCGCCAGACCGCTCCAGCGGGCCACCCGGGCGGCCATGGGCCGTCCTCCCGACTTCGCCAGATACCAGAAATCCGTGATTGCGGACATAGCTGCCGAAGCCCCGAGCTCAATGAAGGTGCGAGATGCTGCTCGGTCGTGGATGATCAATGAAAAGAGAGAAAAGGGAACCCTCGCTCCAGTTCGAGCAGAGCGAGGGACGGACGGATTGACGTTATGCACTGGAATCAGTCTTCGGCAATCGAATCGGGCAGTCGCTGAATCTTGCCACTTCCATCGACGCAGGCCAGTGTGCTGGACGCCGAGGCCAGCAGGCGATCGCCGCAATGCAGCCGGTAGCTGTGTTCGATTTTGACAGCCGAAACATTTTCGACCTTCGTGGTCAGCGTCAGCACATCGTCGTAACGGGCTGGCGAGTGATAGCTGCACTGCAAACGGACGACGACCAGAAACAGTCCAGACTCTTCCATATCGCGGTAGCAGCCCCCCTGAGCCCTCAGCAGTTCGGTTCGCCCCTGCTCGAAGAAGTTAAAGAACTGCGAGTGGTGCAAAAACCCCATCGCGTCGGTTTCACAATAGCGAACCCGGATCTGGATTGCGTGTTCCTTCAGCATCGACTTGATCCACCTCTTATTACGCTCAGTATCCTGCAAACGACAGACAGTCAGTCGCCCATTTTAAGGGACGAGTTCGACAGTCTGCCACAAGCTGGGGTCCGATTCAAACGGGAATTCACTCCCCACCGCCAGGTTCTGATTCCCAAGTTCCGTGTCATGAATCGCGTAGTGAAATCCAATCCTGTCGTTGGTCCCGGGATCAAAACCCGAGAAAACTTCGGCAGGAAACCAGACATCCACCCAGTAGCCGGTCGACGAGACTTCTGACTGAATTCGCACAAGTGCAGCATCGGGCAGTGCTACGTCCTCTCGGGCACGTGCAACGGGTAACGCCTTGACGACCGGAAGGGTATGTTTGGGTCCACCGCCAAGGGGTAAGAGCACGAAGTGATGGCAAAAGCGGGTGGCGCGATGCACAGTCTGTGTATTGCGTGTATCGAACCACAGCCCGATTCCGTCCGGAAGTTGATTTTCACCCTGGACGAATTGAGGGCGTTCCGAACGGCCCTTCACTTCCACGCCCAGAGCCAGACCACCGTCATTCCAGGCGAGCTTAACCGTCGCGAAATCCCGACGCTGCTCAAGTTCACTCAACGACGGCAACAGACAGTCATCGGGAAGATCCAGCAGGCGACCGGACGAGCGTGGCAGATTCGCCAGCTTGCGGGCGGTGAACGACCAGCGAAACAGAAATCGGGGCGGGACGATCTGATTCAAAACGTCTCTTCCGGATGCGTGAAATTGACAGGACCTGCCGTACGTCGCCCACGGCCTTGTTCATAAATGCGGGGAATGATCATTCCGAAATTGCCAAAGCCGCAGGCGTCATTATTTGCCGCCTGCGGCCGAGGTTTCCGAATCGTACCTGCGATGTGGTCGTGGTGACCCCACCGGTGAATTAAGCGTCTGACAACGCCACCATCTCACCCGAGCGACTGGCGGGGGGCCCGATAATGGCGGTGATTTCGGTCATGTCCAGGGATTCTCGTTCAACAAGCGCCTTCGTCAGGGAATCCAGCTTGTCACGATTTTCGGTCAGGATCTTGACCGCCCGCTCGTTGGCTTTCAGCAGGAACCGCTGAACTTCGGAATCAATGACACGTGCCGTCTCATCACTGTATTCACGATGTTCGCTTGCCATCTCTTTGCCCAGGAATGGATGCTCTTCACCATCCCGGAAGGCGACCGGCCCAATGACGTCACTCATCCCCCAGCGTGTCACCATTCGGCGGGCAATCTGGGTGGCTCGTTTCAGATCGTCTTCGGCCCCTGCGGAGTACTCGTTGAAGATGAGCTTCTCGGCAGCACGGCCCCCCAGCATGAACGCCAGTTGCGAGTGCAGCCGCTGTTCGCCCACGTTGTAACGATCTTCGTCTGGCATCAATTGCGTAACACCCAAGGCCCGACCACGTGGAATGACGGTGATCTTGTGAACGGGATCCACTTCGGGCAGCAGCCATGCGAGCAGTGCGTGACCGACTTCGTGGTAAGCCGTCATCTCGCGTTCTTTTGGTCCCAGAACTTCTTCTCGTTTTGGTCCCATGATAATCTTGTCGCGCGCCTGGTCGAAGTCTTCGGCAGTGACGGCATCTCGATTTGCCCGTGCGGCATTGAGCGCCGCTTCGTTCACGAGATTCTTCAGTTCGGCACCGGAAAACCCAATCGATCCAGCGGCAACGACGTCGAGTTTGACGTCATCACTCAGTGGAACTTTGCGGCTATGCACCTTGAGAATTGCCGCACGTCCCTGCTTGGTGGGACGGTCCACCGTCACGTGGCGATCGAAGCGTCCGGGGCGAAGGAGTGCGGGGTCGAGCACGTCGGGTCGGTTCGTGGCGGCGATCACAATCACCGCTTCCGTCTGCTGGAAGCCGTCCATTTCGCTGAGGATCTGATTCAGCGTCTGTTCACGCTCGTCGTGTCCGCCTCCCAGGCCTGCACCGCGGATGCGGCCGACGGCATCGATTTCGTCGACGAACAGAATGCACGGAGCACTCTCTTTTGCGGTGCGGAACATGTCACGTACGCGGCTCGCCCCCACACCGACGAACATCTGAATGAACTCAGATCCGTTGATGGCGAAGAACGGAACCCCCGCTTCCCCGGCGGTCGCTCGTGCCAGCAATGTTTTCCCCGTCCCGGGGGGGCCCATCAGCAGCACACCTTTGGGAATCTGTGCCCCCAGACGCTGGAACTTTCCAGGTGTCTTGAGGAACTCGACCACTTCCTGCAGGTCCTGCTTCGCATGTTCCATCGCAGCGACGTCGTCAAATGTCGTCTGCTGTTCGTTTGGTTTGAAGCGTTTGGCGGGACTGCGAATGAAACTACCGAGTGGCCCCGACCCAAAGGGGTCGCTGTTTTTGCGGATCATGGACCACAAAAACCAGAAGAGAAATGCAAATGGCAGAATCTGAATCAGCAGGAAAATAAAATCACGCGAACTGAACGAATCGCTGGCGGATTTGGCCTTAATTTTTACGCCATTCGCCATGAAGTGATTCTTCAGTTCATGGTCTTCAGCGACGGGCAGATTCAGCTCGAAGTCATCGGTCAGTTTGGGAATCTTGCTGTCGGGCGATTCGGGAACTTTCTTCCAGTGTCCACGGACACGGTCTCCCTGAAACTCGACCCAGTCAATGTTTTGCTTTTCGGCTTCCTTCCAGACGAACACGTAGTCGACGGATGAAGCAACGGGCTGTTTCAGACTGAAGAGGATGAATGCAATCAGCATCCCTGCGGCAAGCAGCATTCCCCACGAAGGGGAAAACATCGAGCCCCCGCCTTCACGACGTGGTTCACGCCGGGTTGAGGGGGAATCTGAACCATTATTCGATGTGTCATCGGTCATTAGTATGTCCGGGTGTAGGCGATGCGGCGATGATGAATCGTCAGATTGTAGCCAGTTTTCGGTCGTTGGCGATGGTGCGAGGGCTTATCGGATGACAGGTCGCTCGGACAAAGTCTCAACCAAGTTGGAAAACATCAATCTTTCCACCAGTATCTGACAATGCACCACAGAGCCTGGAAGCCGTCTTTCATGCCGATGTGTTTCCCTTCCTGGTACGTCCGTCCGTGATAGCTGATTGACATTTCGTACACGCGTAACCGGCGGCGTGCGATTTTTGCCGTGAGTTCGGGTTCGATCCCGAATCGGTTCTGCTTCAGCGTTGGCCAGATGTCGGCGAGCGCTTCCTTTGTGAAGACTTTGTAGCAGGTCTCCATGTCGGTCAGATTCAGATTCGTGAACGCGTTGGAGATCGTCGTCAGAACCCTGTTTCCGACCGAATGCCAGAAATAAAGGACGCGGTGTTCCTGGTCCCCCAGAAACCGGCTGCCGTAAACGACATCGGCCGCACCTTCGATGATGGGATGCAACAGGCGGGGATATTCGGCTGGATTGTATTCCAGGTCAGCGTCCTGAATCACAATTGCGTCCCCCGTCGCACGCGAGAATCCTGTACGGACAGCGGCCCCCTTACCTTTATTGACTTCATGGTAAGTGACGCTGATGGCGTTCATCGGGTCAGGGTTGTTCGCCGCTTCTTCCTCCAGCTGTTTCAGAATCTGCCGCGTATTGTCTTTGCTGCAGTCTTCGACCAGCACCAGTTCCTTCCGAATCGGCACCGCACGAACGCGGTCAATCAGCGTCCGCAGCGTTCGCTCTTCGTTGTAGATTGGGATCACAACCGAAAGCAGAAACGAATCGGGTATCGCGTAAAGACCCAACTGTCGACAAGCGGCGACTCCTAAGGTGCTCTTCAGGCCCTGATACCAGTGCTCAGAGTACGGAATTTTATTGACGTCAAATTCCTCGGGGATCATGCGGACTCCAAGACTCATGCGGTGAACAAACGTTTCCGCAAATCCACAACAGGGGAACATCGCGAAGACAGAGTCATTGTTGTACATTCTCAACGCGTTGCTGTCACCCGAGTTTGAGCACGTCACCTCGGGGGCTGCCAAGTTTTCTGTCCGGAATAAACAAAGTCGCCTGAGGCCGTCAATCCACGAACGAACGTCGTCAGTCGGGTATCCCGTTCGTTCAGAGACCTCCCTGAGTTGAGAAGCTTATGACCATCCAGACACTTGTTCTCACCGATGCCGATGCCGGAGTCCATCTCGATCACGGTGAACTGCGCCCCAATAACACAATGGACCTGCGCGGTTCACCCCACTGGTCCATCCGCTGGCGGACGCTGCGGGGAGGTGTTTCCGATGGCGTCGATGTCGTGGAACTCGATAATGGCCATCTCTCGCTGTGCATTCTGCCGACGCGCGGTATGGGAATCTGGAAGGGCCGCTTCAACGACTTGCCCTTGGAATGGAAGTCTCCCGTCGAACGGCCGGTTCATCCCAAATTCGTCAACCAGCTCGACCGGGGTGGCATCGGCTGGCTGCATGGATTCAATGAACTGCTCTGCCGCTGTGGTCTCGCGTTTCTGGGCCCCCCGGGGGACGATCGGGGTGAGAAGCTGACACTGCATGGCCGGATTGCCAATCTGCCGGCACACCGTGTGGAAGTCCGTGTCGATACCACAGGTCCCGGCTCACTGGAGCTGCGCGGGGTTGTTGACGAGTCATCCATGTTCGGCGCACGCTGGCGGCTCACAACCACCTACCGGCTGGAAGCGGGATCGAACTATTGCTCGATCACCGACGATATCACGAACCTGGGGGGGCAACCGGCTGAACTTTCGCTGCTCTACCACATCAATATCGGACGGCCCTTCCTGGAACCCTATGCTTCCTACGCAGTCCCCAGTATCGAAGTTGCACCACGCGATGCCCGGGCAGCACAGGGGATCGATAACTACCAGATCTACGGAGCTCCCGTCGCCGGATTTCAGGAACAGGTTTATTTTCACACTCCCATTGGGGGGGGCGATGGCTGGACAACGGCCCTGCTGGCAAACGCGAGCGGTCATGCCGGTTTTGCGGTTCATTTCCAGACCCGGCAGCTTCCCACGTTCTCGGTGTGGAAAAACACAGTCGCCGAAGCCGACGGTTACGTGACGGGCCTCGAACCGGGAATCGTCTTCCCCAATTTCCGTGGTTTCGAACGCGAAAGAGGCCGATTGCCCATCGTGCAGCCGGGTCATACGTACCGGAGCGAACTCGCACTGGAAGTCGCGGATACCCTGGACTCCGTCCGGAAAATCACCGACCGGATTCACTTGCTTCAGGGGAAAACCGCCACGACCGTCCACCGACAGCCCATCGAACGGCTTTCAGCGGTACCGAAATAGAACGGAATTCCCGCCGGTCGAATTCCGGTTATTCGAGCAGCTTCAGGAGTTTTCAAGTTCGGAGCAGCCGCTACACGATGCATAATCGTCGTGTGAGTTCCTGCCGGAAAGGAATGCAGCCTCTGATGTCGTCGGCAGATTCCGGCCCCCCGAAGTGGGTCGGGAAACACGCTGCCGTGACAAACGGGGGTGCTATACGGACTTGCCTGCGCAGGTAATCCGATGCAGGATCACTCACGGGCGTTTTGAGAAAAAGACGCATGCTGTCCCACAGACCATTGTTCGACGAGTCATTGAGCTATGACGCCAGTCGCTGCTGGACTTCATCCGTCAGCCGAACCCGGAACCGAGACTGTCGCCGGAATGGTGGTCTCGCTGATTTTCTGGTTGTGCCTGCTTGTAGCGGCAATCCTTTTCGGACTGGTCTCTCTGGCTCCAAAGTATTCGGTTTATCTTCAGCTTCGCAGCAAGTTTGACGTCAACCAGCGCAAACTGGTCGCACTCGAAGCCCAGACGGAAGAACTCAGCCGTGTTGTCCACGCATTGGAGAATGACAAGGAATTCGTTGCCGAACTGACGCGGATGGAGTTCGATGCCGTCGGCCCCGGCGAAGAGGTGATTCCCGTTGACGATGAACTGCGGCTGAACGCGAACAAGATGCCGTCGACGGCCGACGATCCCGCCCCCATCCACGAATGGTACGAACCTTACGTCACCTATCTGGCCAGCAATGGAACGGTTCGAATGAGCCTGCTGGCGACGGCCGCAGTGCTTGTGATCATTTCTTTCACGCTGCTCCCCCCTGCCGGGCCAGCCACCGGAACGGAAAACAGCAGCCGGCAAGGATCTCTCTGGCATACCCTGCGGAGTCGTTACGTCCGGCAATCCTCACTCTGACCGTGACGCTATTCCCCCCGTTCTCAGCGTACGGTGGGGGTTACGAGTGTCCGCCGCACAACGCCCCAACTCCCAAGCGGGAATGTACCTCCCCCTCTACGGACTGCAGTGCGATCTCTGTTGTTTACCTCGGGCGAGTCCCGGCCCCAGTCCATTGCACCGCGAACCGCCGCGCCAACACAACGACATTGACATTTGTCGCATTCTCGCTATACTGAGCAGCAACCGTTGCAACAGCCGGGACGGGGGATCTCCTGTCAATTTGCCGCCATTCCACCCGGGTCGTACTGAGAGTTCAAAGTCGACCAAATCACTGCAATCTCTCAGCAGCGATTGAGCACCATTAAAAAACCGCCTTTACGCACCAGTAAGGCGCTGTGCGGAAGCTCTGTGCGCCTGGCGTCGCAGGATCACAAGGTTTCGATGCGTGTTGCGAGAGTACGAGCCGCGAATGCCTGGAAACTGCAAGCCATTTCAGCCCAACCAAGATGCCCAACCAAGATGCTCATCCAAGATGCCCATCCAAGGTGCCCAACCAAGATGCTCCTTCCAGATGGAGGAATGCCAGCCAGGAGGGCATGCGATGCGTGAGAATACCGCACGGTGCGGCGCAGATTGCACGCTCGGGCAGGTGCTGACACCCCAAGTGGAATCACCACAAGCCGTTTCGCATCAATACCATATATCCTGAATTTGGAAAGTCGACTGAGCGGGGCGTTGCCGTCTGGTTCGGGATCAAGTTCTCTAGTCCGGTTTTGCAGATTCTGCAATGATGTTACTTTCAAAACTTCCAGGCGATGTTGCCTTACCGGCAAGGCGAAGTTCGTGAAGGCTCGAATGGCCGAACCTGAGCAAGAACCAGAGAAGGGCGACAGCATGGTGCTCGCGACTGATTCGAGGGGATGCCCCCGAACTTCGCGGGAGAGGCTGAAGTTCCGTCTTCCGGTACTGCTGGTGGTGCTGGTGATGGCGGTGACCGGGTGCCGGACCACTCGTCCAGTCACAGGACTGCCAGCCAAGTATTCCCTGGAAAACGAACACCTCGTCGTTCAAAGCGACATTAAGCTGTCGCGAAATCATGAGTTACTCAAAGACCTTGATCGACTTCGGGACGAAATCCTGACGCTGCTCGATCTGCCCGAACAGAAGCAACCCGTCGTCATCTACCTGTTCGGCGACGAGGCGCGCTATGCCAACTACCTCCACACGCACTATCCGCGACTCCCACCCCGTCGGGCTTATTTCGTCGGGACCTCCCGGGAACTGGCGGTCTATACCTACTGGGGTGAAAGAATCCAGGAGGATCTGCGGCATGAGTTCACTCATGGAGTGCTCCACGCCACTCTCAAAGACGTGCCGCTCTGGCTGGATGAAGGTTTGGCCGAATATTTCGAAGTCACCTCACAGCCAGCAGGGCTGAACCGCGAATACGCCATGAACATCGCCGCCGAAATCGCCAGCGGCTGGAAGCCTAATCTCGATCGGTTAGAAACCCTTGAAGGGGTCGAACAACTCGATCGGAACGACTACCAGGAATCGTGGGCCTGGGTACACTTTATGCTCCAGCACAGCGAGGATTCTCGTGAAGTTCTCGTCAATTACCTGAAAGAATTACGAACAACATCGCAGCCGGGGGCGCTCTCGGTCCGGCTGCGAAATGCGATTCCTGTCGCAGATCGTCGATTCCTGAGCCATGCCGCCAGCCTGACCGACGGTGTCGTTCGAGTCGGACGGGTTGAACCTCAATAAGTTGAGGCTCGAAGTCGGTCGACGACGTGGTTCTTCTGCCCCAGGCCGCGACTCAGCAGTGGTGCCCCACGACGAACCGGCAATAACCAGAAAAGTGAACGGGAGTTATCGGAGTCGTTCAAGCGTCTGGCGTTTGGGATCACAAAGGTAAATCGTTCGGTCTGGAAAATCAGCCTGGATCTGTCGGACGTCAGACGACTTGCTGCGAAAGCGGCCTCGCAGGATGGGATCAGTCAGCCCAGGCGAATTCACCACATAATCGACATGCTGATTATCAGGATCGGTTTCAATCAGCACGAGGGCGGGACGTTCCTGAACGCCTCTGTCCAGCCAGCGATTGAACTCAGCATACTGCCGGCGCGGAAAGCGAATGGAAGCGATACCCGCAGCAACACGAGGAGCCGAAGAAGCAGGCAATCCGATCCAGCCAAGGGGAACGTAGACTGCAAGAATGGACACGCACAGGAACGCCTTCCACCAACTGGGCAGAAGCCAGCGTCCCATGACTGACCACTGGCGACACAGGACGTCCGTGACGGCTCCCAAGATCAGACACCACCCGAGAACACTTTCAAAGACATAGTGCCATCCCATGATGCCGACATACCAGTAGGGTATGTGAATGGCGTGCAATGAGACGATCGAGAGCCCCACGGCAACCCAGCGACGATCCAGTCGATAGATGACGCCGCAGAAAATCAGGCTGCTGACGATCAGCGGAACAAGGTCGAACGCCCACACCCAACTGGTAACCAGTCGGTCGCGAACATTCTGTGCGGCCAGTTGCGGCGTGAGATTTTCCGCCCAGCGGTCATAGGCCTCAACCACTTTTGTCGCAGGGATCTGCCCGCCCCGTTCCACATTGTTGAACCAATAGATATGACGAGGAGTATAGATTTCGGTGTAGAGTTGATACGGCGAGGTCGTCCAGGATCCGGTGGCTCCCTTGTGATAGACGGCCATCACGCACCAGCCCATCATCAGCGGTAATCCGATCGCCAGCAATGCTCGAATTCGTCGTGAATGGGGCGAACCAGCGTTGCGGGAGGAAGAAGACAGCAACCAGTACAGAAACGCAACCCCGAATGGGAGACCAAACCCCGCCGCAGTCGCAGGTCTGCAAATCATGGCAAAGCTGAGCCCACAACCGGACAAAAAAAGATCAATCGGCAATTGTGTTCGCTGCCAGCGAACAAAAGCCCAAAGGAAAAAACTCAGCGCAAGGAGTGTCGGTTGATGTGCCAGGAGCAGGTTCGAAAAAAGGGCAACACCGGGGGACAAGGCACAGGCCAGACCACTGACCAGACCGACCGGAATTCGTCCCAATTCGTAACCCGTCCAGAAGACAAACACAGACGCAAGGGAACTTGCCAGCCAGTACCCCAGGTAAGGATGATTCAGGACAAGCCAGGGAGCCAGCCAGATTCCCGTTCCCGGATAGTACCGGCTCGCCATCTGTCCTTCGTTCAGAACATGCATCTGATCGAACAACTCGGGATGAGTGGCGTGGCTGGGGACCGAGAGGCGTCCCAGTAACAGTGTTTTCGCCTGAAAGACATAACTGTATTCATCATGGTAAGCGGGAGGTAAATCGACGATCTCGCGCCCAACCAGAAAACAAGTCAGAAACGAGGTGACACCGACAGCGATGGCATACAACCAGGCCTGCAAGAGACCACGCCTCTGACCTGCGTCGACTTCCGCGTGCTCAGAGCGGGCAGGACCCCGGCGTCGTTCGATCATCCACAAGACGGGTGCGGAAGCGAAAAACAGAAACTGAAGGGTCGCGACGGCAGGGTTCCACTCCGCAACGAAGTTCAACATCCCCGCCACACAGACCAGCAAGCCAATGGCCCAGGCGAATAACTGAAGCAGGAAAGGGACTGGAATCGGCGAGAGTCGGGTGTTTGGTACCGGTATCATCACAACCAACGAGTTTGCAGTTCATGGGTCTTATGCAGGATTTCCAAGTTTGGCTGTCACGTGCAGGACATGCAAGCCGTTCGAATCCCCCTCGGCGCCCGGTCACCTTTGGTATCGGACAATGGACGTCCTTCACGGTTCCGAGGATTAGTTCGCAACATCCCTGACGAAAGATGTGCTTTCCTGCTCTTTTTCCGATTCGCCCGGCGTAATCTGCCGATGATCGATGAGAGAGTTTTTCAATGAAAGGAGAGCCAATTGACGAAGCGTGTCCATCGAGGTATCGACTGAGTTGAACGTCTGTTACGCCTTGCGGGAATGAGCCGGTCCTATCAGCTTCGAAACCCGTTTGACCGCACGACACGGTTCAGCCGGGCCCTGACGCTGGAATACTCGCTGAACACGAATTTGATTGACGGTTACGCCTGTTTTATCGCTTGGGAGAGCCATGTCTTCATCAGCCGCTGGCAAACGAAGTTGGAAATGCCCGGAATGCGGCACGGAAGAACTTCTGTCGGTGACGCAACTCGATCCGATTGCCTGCGACGTCTGTCTCGAGAGAATGCGAGGCGGAAACTCGTCGGGATCAGGAACCCAAACGAGTGGTCCGCTGGGAATCTGGCAGTCACTTCCCGAAATCACAAAACTGGTCATTGTCGCCATCGCCTTTATCACTGGCTTTCTGTTGGGCCTGACTCTTGGCTTCCTGGCCGGGAAGTCGGTCAGTCCTCCTCCTGTTGTCAGCAGCGACAAAGGGACGGCGAGCCCCGCACTCCCCGTTCCCACTGCAAAAGAAGAAGAACGCCCGGATCCTCCCGGACCGGGATACAAGTGGGTGCGCGGACGCCAACGCAAGGATGGAACCCGTGGGCCAGGATACTGGGCCAAGGATCCCCACTACAAAGGGGAGAAAAGTTCGTCGACCAAAAAATAACACCAAGATGCCCTGACCCGAACGTGATGCCCGCTTGCCTGATCACTCGACCTTGCGCTCCTGCGGTGCTCAAGTTTCCTGCTCAGAAAGCGGAAAGAAAGCTTTGCAATTGCCCATTTCACGGGCTACGCTCCATCGGTTTTGGTCAATATGCCGTGCCCCATCAGCGGGCGGATCGCTTTTCGCATCCTTGTAGAGACGAGAATCGAAGTGATTTCGTGTATCGTAGGTTGGTTTTGTTACAAGCATCTTAACAGTTGGGGACGGAAGCTGCTGCGGTTCGTCAACCCTGGCAATAACGGGGTGTAAGGACGTCGCATTGCTGTCGGGCCGACTTCCCCTGGGCCATTCGAGTGAGGCAAAGGCTTCATTGTTTAATGACAGCCGAACGAAGATGCCGGTTTGTCCCGCAACGCTCCCTTTCGTGTAAATGAGAACAGCCTCTGAGGCTTGGTCAAACGGCTTCAGGCTCATCTATGACTGACGTGTTGACGGCAGGCCTGTGAATGGCGCCAGCATCGACCATGTGTCGATTTTACAGTTGCAATTGCCGCTCAACGCGATAGGATTTCCGGCCAGACATGGGTGTCTGTAAACACGTGTTTACAGAAGAATAGGGAAGACGGTGAGAATCCGTCGCGGTCCCGCCGCTGTATCCGGGGACGAACTCCGCAACCGCCACTGAGCCACTCGCTTGGGAAGGCGCGGTCAGTAGTAAGATCCGGTAGCCAGAAGACCTGCCCAGATGTCCGTTCGAATACCAACGAGTTCGCGGCGAACGAAAACGTTGACTCCTGGCCCCACATCCTAGGGGCATTCTACGCAATTTCCCCGCTCCGTTCCGGGTCAGAGGGTGCGCGTTGAGACAGCAGTCGTCACGCTTGCCGTGGATCTCTTGGCGATTACTTCTCGACAACGGAGAATTGTCATGACAGACCGCACGCACACAGTGCGCACGACGCCGGGTTCCTCACTCCCGGGAACCACTCACCTTACCCGCCTGACAGCCCGCAACCGAATTCGACCCGCATTCACGCTGATTGAACTGCTCGTTGTCATCGCCATCATTGCAGTGCTGATTGCGCTTCTGCTTCCAGCCGTTCAACAGGCGCGAGAAGCGGCCCGACGGACCCAATGCAAGAACAACCTCAAGCAACTCGCGTTAGCATTACATAATTATACGGAAACCTATGCAGGCGTCCTTCCGTGCTATCGCATTGATGACGCGAGATTCATTGCGAACGCAGCGGCTTACCCCAGCCTTGGCCAGGCCCGCTTCTGGTTCGGCAATGTCAACTACGACGAGCCAGACCCGCGTAAGCAACTCGACTTCACCAAAGGACCGCTCGCACCTTACACAGAAACCAGTTACGCCACATTCCAGTGCCCCGACTTTGGAGATACGCAGGTCGATTCAACACGGTTCGGCCGGATCTCGTCCGGATATGGATACAACGGTCGATACCTTGGCTACGGCACCAAGTATGATTTCTCGAACTACCCGAATTACACAGTTGGTGCGGACTTCCGGCAGTTGCGCGACGTCCAGCAGATGACTCAGACCGCTGTCTTCGCTGACACTGCTCAAATCGATTACGCCCTGAATCTTCAGGAAATCTGGCTACTGGAACCTCCCAGCCAGAACTTTCCGACGACGCACTTCCGTCATTCCGACTCGGCCAATGTGGCATTTCTCGATGGGCACGTTGAATCGCGGAGCCGTCATTTTCTGGTTCAGGTTCCTGGCACGAATTTCATGTCCGCAGCTCAAGCCAATAAGATGGACGCCAAGCGTATTGGATACATCAGCGACGGAAACCTGTCGGACCCGCTCAAGCGTGATGAGCTTTATGATCGCGAATAAGCGCGAAATGAAGACTTGTTACATAAAGCGATCACCGGCGTTCCGATCAGGAGGATTATCTTGCCAGACAAGCGGGTTTATATAGGCACAGCTCTGGTGCTGCTCGCTGGCGGAGCCATTTACTTTGCCCGGCTTTTTTCCAGTTCGTCCATCATCCCCGATGATCAACTGCAAGAATTTGTCTATGTCGATACAAAAACAGGTGAGGCATTCCTGCTGCGAGCCAGAGCTTCACCGGAGTACAATCCAGAAACTGGAGAGCCGACGCTGATCCCCGGGCTGTACTGTGACCAATGCCGTGCGTGGCGAGCTGTCGGGCCATTGGAAATGTTACAGACCAGTCAATCACGCCCGAGATGTCCGCTCCACAAGTGCCCGTTAACTCAGGATGGACCGCTGCCTGATCCGCTCGAATGATTTTCGGGCATTCACACAAAACTTCGCTCGCGAAAGTTTGCTGTCCTGCTTACACTCTATTCGCGGAAATGGAATGACCTCATTTCTTCCGCGGCGATGAACATCAATTGAAGGGTACGAGATGCAACCACGAATGAAATTTCTATTGGGACTTGTCGCGTTTACGATCGTTCTGCGAGTGGTGCCGTACGTCCTGACTTCGTACGACATCAAGACGGATTCCAATGCTTTTTTCTATCCGTGGAATTTTTCGCCCTTGATGGCCGTATGCCTCTATTCGGGGGCGTATATGAATGACCGCCGCTCCCGCTTCGGCCTGCCCCTGCTCGCACTCCTCGGAAGTGATCTGGCCATCTGGGCTGCCACAGGTCAATTTTCATGGGCGTTCCCCAGCGATCGCTGGTGTGCTTACCTGTGCAATGTCATTGCTGTCGTAATGGGCGCGGGCCTCAATCGCCAGACCGGCCTTTCTCGCGTTGCCTCGGCTGTCCGCCAGGGTGTCTTCGCCGAGGTCCTGTTCTATGTCGTAACGAACTTTGCTTACTTCTACACACAGACCACACCTCCGCACACGGCAGCCGGATTAATGGCCTGTTACGTAGCCGCTCTCCCTTATGTGAAATACTCGCTGTTGAGTACCCTCTTCTATTCAGCCGTTCTGTTCAGCCCACTGGCAGACCGAACGATGCTGGGTAGCGAGCCATCGAGGGACACTCTCGAACCGCTTCAGCCGGTGCAGTCGATCTAGTTTCATCGGCCGAACGTCAATTCCTCTTGGGTCCAGCGTCGGGATTTCGATCGCTGGACCCTGGCTTTTCATCGAACAGTTTCGTCTCTATGCCAGACTCCATCCAGTTTACAGTCACCGAAGATCTCGTTGGCAAAACGGTGCTTGCCGTTTTGCGGGCTGCTGTTCCGGGGGAGTCGTGGTCGAGGCTGCGGCAGCAACTGGCAAAATCACACGTGTCCGTCAACGGGGTTCTTTGTCTTGAAGAGGCTCGTCGACTCAAATTACACGATGTCGTCGCGCTGAGTTCTCGTCCCGTGGCGACTCCCAGACCGAGTGACGTAGAGATCCTCTTCCTGGACCCGCACGTTGTCGTCGTTGCCAAACCTTCGGGAATGATGACGCACCGTCGTGAAGAAGAAGAACGCTGGTCCGCAGACAAGAAATCGCTACAGCCCTCTCTCGAAGAAGCAGTCGCGGCCTTGCTTGGTCGACGAATGCAACAAGGCAGCCCCCCTGGTCGGTCACGACATCTCCGCATGCCGGCCCTTCGCGTCGTCCACCGGCTGGACCGGGATACCAGTGGCCTGCTGGTGATTGCTCGTTCTGCGGAAGCAGAGGACGGGCTGATTAATCAGTTTCGACGCCACACCGCCCACCGCATTTACTGGGCTATCGTACACGGTCACCCGATCGAGGAAACGATTGAATCGAATCTGGTTCGGGATCGGGGTGACGGGCGCCGGGGAAGCGTAAACAACCCCAAAATCGGCAAACGCGCAGTCACTCATGTTCGCCCTCTCGAAGACTTGGGGACCTATTCACTGGTGGAATGTCAGCTTGAAACCGGGCGAACAAACCAGATCCGAATTCACCTTTCAGAGCGAGGGCATCTGGTCTGTGGTGACGTCAAGTACCGGCAGCCCTTTGCTGCCCCAATGATTGAGGACCGTAGCGGTGCGCCTCGACTTGCCCTGCACGCAGCGGAACTCGGCTTTGTGCATCCCATCACGGGAGAAGAACTTTACTTCCGTCGACCGTTTCCTGATGACCTGACGGGGTTTTATGATCGCCTGAGGGCTGATTCTCAAAGGGGACGGCGGTTTGAGTGAAGGTCGATTGTAAGCCGACTTCGGTGGATGAACACTCGATTTTACCGAAGTCATAAAAACCGTAACATGGGGCGTATGACGGAAGCCACCTGCATCAAATAGCACTCAACTCAGACGACAGAGCAGGTGTCGATGATCATCAACAGCATGGGATGTTTGGAAGGGGAAGGAATCCATGACGGATACGGCTCTGCTCGAGATCACTGGGCTCAAGACCTACTTTCATTCAGATAGCGGTACCGTCAAAGCCGTCGATGACCTGTCGATACAAATTCGCCCCGGGCACACACTGGGCCTGGTCGGTGAGTCGGGTTCCGGCAAATCGGTAACTTCACTCTCAATCATGCGACTGCTACCCGATGTCGGTGCGAAGATCGAAGGGGGAAAGATTGTTTTCCTCGGCAAGGATCTCGTCAAATTGCCACGCGCACAGATGCGGCACATGCGTGGTAATGAACTGAGCATGATCTTTCAGGAACCCGGGACCTCGTTAAACCCCGTCTATCGCGTCGGTGCTCAAGTCGCCGAAGCGATCCTCCTCCATGAACAAGTAACCCGTCGCGAGGCCATGGAGAGAACCCGTCGCCTGTTTTCAGAGGTTGGGATTCCCAACCCCGAACAATCGATCGAAAAATTCCCGCACGAGATGTCTGGGGGCCAGAAGCAGCGTGTCATGATCGCCATGGCACTGGCCTGCAATCCGAAGCTGCTGATTGCAGACGAGCCCACCACGGCACTTGACGTCACGATCCAGGCTCAAATTCTCGATCTGATTCGCAAGTTACGGGACGAACGGGGAATGGCAATCCTGTTCATCACTCACGACTTGGGAGTCATCTCAGAAATCGCCGATGAAGTGGCCGTGATGTACCGCGGTAAACTTGTCGAATACGACAAAGTGGAGAACATTTTCGCCAACCCGCGTCACCCCTACACAAAGGGACTGCTCGCCTGCCGACCAAGACTGGACACGACGAGACGACGACTTCCCGTCGTGTCCGATTACATGGACACAGTGAGAAACCCTGACGGACAACTTGTCATCACGGAAAAACCACTGAGTCCCGCGCGATTGGTTGAAATTGAAGGGCGTGGGCGAGGGCGCCTCATTCACCCACAGAGTGAATTGGCCAAGCTGCGACCATCGGACTCAGCAGACTCAGCTGTTAAAAGTTCAGGCAGCCAATCCGACGCGGTGACCCACGTTCCGGAAAGTGAATCGCCGCTCTTGGCGGTCGAAAATCTGCAAGTCTACTATCCGATCAAAAAGGGCCTGCTCCGCCGGACTGTCGCTTATAACAAAGCCGTCGATGGTGTCAGTTTCAAGGTCTACAAGGGCCAGACCCTTGGCCTGGTGGGGGAATCCGGGTGTGGCAAGACGACCACCGGCCGTGCCATCATGCGACTGCTGACCATCAGCGGAGGGACAGTCGCGTTCAACGGAATAGACTGGACGAGCCTGAGAGGTGAAGAACTTCGTCGGCAGCGACGACGAATGCAGATTATCTTCCAGGACCCGTATAGCTCACTCAATCCTCGCTTGACCGTCGAAGCGATGATCACTGAAGCGATGAGCGTTCATCGGATCGGAAGCGGCCTTCAAGACCGTCGAGATCGGGCAGCACATTTGCTCGAAGAGGTCGGCCTTCTGCCCGAGCACTTGCACCGCTATCCCCATGAATTTTCCGGTGGTCAGCGGCAGCGACTCTGTATCGCCCGATCGCTCGCCGTGGAACCGGACTTCCTGATCTGCGACGAATCCGTGTCCGCGCTCGATGTATCGGTTCAGGCCCAGGTACTCAACCTGCTCAAGGATCTGCAGGAACGACGTGGTCTGACCTACGTCTTCATCAGCCATGACCTGAGCGTAGTGAAATTCATGTCCGACATGATGGCGGTTATGAACGCAGGAAAAATCGTTGAGTACGGCCCCTCGGACGATATCTATGCTAACCCGCAGAATGAGTACACTCGCAAACTCATTGCGGCGATTCCGGGCGTCAAAGGAGTGCGTCGCGGCGGACGAACGACCGAATCGGCCTGAGCGAGGCAGCGCGACCAACAGGTCGTTTCATCGTCAGGCTCTGCGGATGACGAGGTGGTCATCGCGATGAAGCCGTTTGCTGATATACGGAACAAGGGGAATCGCAGAAAGCCCCTTCAATGATCGATCCGAGCGGTTCATCAGATCGTACGGACCGAGTCCTGCTCAAGACAATCCCGCAGAAAGGGACCGGCCGTGGGGTCCGAGCCAATTCTCCGAACGTGCAGCGTGAGAAAGGGGGCTTCTGAAACAAAAGCCCCCATCTCATTGCTCAAAACAAAGCTCGAGTGAACTTCGTATTAAATACGGTTCGTATCAATTACGGAAGGAGCGAGGCCAGGTCAGCATGCGGCCGCGCGATCACATCAGCCAGGATCAGCTTGCCACCCAATCGCTCAACCGTCTGACGCCCGACTTCAATCGCGGTCTGGACGGCTGCAACATCACCCCGGATCATGATCGTCACGTAAGCGGCACCGATCTTTTCCTTACCAGCCAGCGTCACGTTCGAGGCCTTCAACATGTCATCGGTGGCGTGCAGAGCAGCGACGAGACCTTGTGTTTCCAACAGTCCAAGTGCATTCGTAGTCGACATGGAATTCTCTCTGGGTTTGCGAATATCGTATCCACCGAGCAAAGGGCTAAACGCGGGCTTCGCGTCGGCCAAATTGTAAGTCAGCTCCAAGGGGGCAGGCAGGACAGAAAAGAAGGCAGAACTTCCCATCCGCTTTGCCAGTTCCACACCTCGGTCTGCAGCGGCTTGAACGTCGGCGATCGGTCCCACCAACTTGATGCACTGAGCCGCACCGTCGGTGCTTTCAATGCCAAGGATGCGGACGTTGGCCGCCTTCGAGCACGCATCCGCCACAATGAATGATGGCGCAAGATTGTTAATTTCGAGCAGGGCGAGGCTTAACGAAACACTCATCGATCAACCTTATGCGAAAGCCTTCGTCTGTTCTCTTCAGCGACCCAGGACTCCTGTTCTACGGGAACGGATCGTCCAAGTCTTTGCCGGGTGCGTTCAATCTAGAGTCGGCCTGAAATCACACTCAGACCCCAACAGACTGCACATTCTGGCAAATTAGGGAAAAAACAGCAACTTTACGGACCGATTTCCACTCTTTCGGCACAGAACCGGAGGCGCACGAGCATTCCCCCAGCTCTTTAAGCCATTTCCGCGTTACTCCCATCGACAAACAGGCCGCAGTAACTGGAGATTTTTGATTAACAGTCAGTGCTCGTCCGGGTTCTCGTCCCGCTAATCGGCATCCGGGTATCACGCTCTTGCGTGACTTTGCCAGTCGTGCGGATTGTCGGCGAGCACCTGCTGACAGGAGTAATCGTTACGTCCCCTGGCGAGTTCGAGCACGCTCGAGCGCTGCGTCAATTTCCTTTTGGATCACAGGGAGTGGATTGAGGGGAGTTAACGGGTTGTCGACTGCCGTGACACGGTTCGTTTTGGGGTCCCAATGAACGGGACCGAATCGGGCTGGGGATGGATTATTCCTCAGCACGTGTCCCAGAGCGTCATCCTTGTTGAAGTGCCAGAATTCGTAGGGGAAATGAACCAGTCCCTCGGATTCCAGCATGGCTGTGATTTCGAGGCGATTCTTAAGTGCTTCGGGCTCAACGAAGGGAGACCGCATCGGCGTCCGTTCGCTCATCTCAAGATAATGATTGCCCCGCCAGACTTCGCTGCCATCCTCGCGTGAGAACACAGACACGTCGATGGCCGAACCTGACATGTGAGTCCCGATCTTCGGAATGTTCGCGATTAAAACAATCGCACGACGGAAGACCAGTTCAGCAGACGGAATCTCGCCACCGTTCTCCCAGATGCATTTATTCAGGATCGCGTCGAAAAGTTCTGGCTTACGTACGAGTTGGCCCTGCATCTCTAACGAACGGAAGGCATCCTCGATTTTCAGGATCCAGCCCCGATCATTCATCGCTTTACCAACGGCCATGACGACGCTAACCAGGCTCTCCCGCATGAAGAACACGCGTTCGAGGTCACCTGCAATTTTTGAGGTCGAGAACTGCATCTCGATGCCCGCTGACTTGGCCGCTTCAGGCAATGAGGCGAAGCCCTCTCCACACTCTTCAACGGGGTGTCTTAAGAGAAGCTGGACAATGTCATAGCCCCGCTCCATCTGTTCAGCCCAATACGTACGTCGGGCTGCTTCGTCTGTCTGACTCATCTTTTCTCGACCTTATCGAATAAAGGCAATATCGGGGTTCGGACCACATCAGAAACACGTCAGACGACTTGATCACGAACGACGGAACACATCGGCAACGGGCTCAAACTCACGCACAACATCCAGCGGGAACATTGGATGGCTGCACTTTTTGTGACCCAATGACTTCACATTCGCGCTGGTCGATCCCGGAGCATCAACGTTAATCAACTTCGCGCACCAGTCCGCAAACATGTGATGTTCGCAGTGCGGAGACTTCACGACCACCAGATTGAACCGCCGAGGATCCTGACCGTTGGCATAGAAATAAGATCGATCAAACAGACTGACGGGCCGGGTTCCGACAACGAGCGTCAGGTTGTCGGCTTCCAGTACGGCAGTGTCTCCGGAATCCCAGGGCCAGCCGAAGGACTCGCTGAAGAACTTCCCATCCGACAAGAGTCGAACTCGCGCGACAATCTCCAGCGGCTGGAAGCGCGCCGAGTCAACCGCCCCCCCAACCTTCGTCTGAATCGTTGCACCAACGCCGGCCTTGAAGGCCTGCTGGACTGCTGCGGGGTCGACAATCGGAGCCAGTACCCGCCCACGGTAACATTGCTTCACAACTTCACGAATGATGGCGTTGCTGTCTCCTGACGCGCCGGAGCTGGTGGCATCTGCGGCATCCATTAGGATCACGGTCCCCTCAGGGATTTCGCCAGCAATTCGAATGCTGTCGGAGAGACTGGTCAGCGGAACCTGCATCTTCTCGTGATGCTTCCAGAAGATCCGGGCGATGTCGGTCGCCTTCTGTTTGGCCCCCTCTTCATCACCATCCATGACCACGATGCAGTTACTTCGCAGTTCAGGAACATCTGTGAACGGATTACCCCACATGACGCTGGCCCCAAGGCCTCCCTTCGTGGATTCAATTTCCTTTGCCACCTGAATGCACTCACGGATGAGTCCTGTCTCTGTGATCATTTCATCTCCGCGTGCCAGCACGGGAATTTTCACGCGAGCGGTCACAGGCCGTGCTCCCTCGGCCAGAATCTTCATCAGCAGTCTGGCCGCACGGACACCCGTCTCAAAGAAGTCCACATGCGGATAAGTATGAAAGGCCACGACGGCGTCACTCAGTCGTAACATTTTGTCCGTCAGGACGCCGTGGAGATCGAGCGATACGACGAATGGGATCGATTCCCCAAGGATTCCGCGGGCAATCTCCAGCAAGGCCCCTTCCGGATCATCTTCCGAAGCAGCCTGCATCGCTCCGTGCAGCGAGAAATAGGCCGCGTCGACCGGCCCCGAGTCTTTTGCCTGTTGAAGACACTTCGCGAAATCATCACACAATCGCTTGAAGCTTTCCGCCGTCAGAACCCCACCCGACGTATTGGCACTTGCCCCGAATGTGGGAGCCAGTTTCACACTTGAATCTGCGTCGAAAACGCTAAGTGCCCCGCCGACTTCCTCGCGAACTTTACGATGATGTGACAGCAGCTGCTCTCCCCGCACGATGCGGAAATCTTCGAAACAACTGCTGGTGGGATTGAAGGTGGAAACTTCCTGTTTGCATTCGGCAATCACGATTCGAGGCATTTGTCTCTTCACTGTCATCAGGTAGGTTCGGTTCGGACAACGTCAATTGAGCGGAGAACGGACGACTATTTCGTCGGCTTGAAGGACTCAAACACATCCGCCAGTACCTTGTCTGCAAGTCGTCCCAGTTCGTCAAGGATGACTGGTTCCGCTTCCGGCAGAAGTGGCGACATGTTGGGCTCATAACCACCGTACTGGTGAGACTCGGCGGTGCAGATATATCCCAGACTGCCATTTGCATAACCGATGACAATTGGAATAGCCCGGTCAGCGATCGCTTGTTCAATCTGAAGACCATATTCCACCATGGGCTCGCCTGGCATCGTCAGCAGCAGGAAATCCCCAATTCGCAGCGCCTGCAACTCACAACGCTGCTTCTCCTGTTTGCCCGGCAGTTCGATGATGCTTGTGGCACACTTGAGTGGATAAATTGTTTTGCGTTTCGACAGCTCTTCCCTCACCACACTTCGATCTGCAGCACGGACCACGGCGCAGCCAAGGTTCCGCCCCGTCCACTTGATATCGGCTTCGTCACCACATCGATACGGTACTCCAGGAAGATTCGGTCTGATGTCTCCGGCACACCCTTGCAAAAACAGGGTCTTGGTTTTCGGACCGTAGATCGATTCCACAAACGTCTGAGCTTCCCCGGGGAAATCGGCTGTGATCTTGGGGAAACCACCCGGAAACGGTGGAGTCAATTTATCTCCCCAGGTAAACACACACGGATGACAGACTGCGTGCATCAATACCGCCATCGGTTCCAGCGAGCGACCGTCGTCGATCCTCAGGACTTTAACACGATGATCACAGGGGCCTTCGGGATTCAACCGCACGACGGCGCGTCCATTAATCACTTTCCGACGGTTAATGTTGAAGTCGATGCGATCTTCGCCATAGCCGATCGTCACGGGTCTCATTTCTTTAGCGGCTGCGGCGGCGGCAGCACCGATCTTCGCCGTGGTCTCCCGATTCCAGGCTGCTTCACGGACCCAGCCTGGCCCTGAATGATTATGTGAGGCTGCCACCAGCACATTCTCAGGAGGTGTTCCTGTCCCCTGCGAGATTGCATCCCGCAGCATCTCGACCATCTCCGTCGGTGCGTCAATGAGATCCACCGTGACGATTGCGGCCTGCGTCTGCTCGTTGGCAATTAACAGGATGCCGGCTCGAAGAGGATCTCTCACCCCATTCGTAGGCCGGACGTGTCCCACCACCGGAGTATCTGCAGGCGGAGTGATGTCCACCTTGGCCACCCCCGCTTTGAGATTGGATTCAACGCGGAACTGAAATGCCTCATCTGCGAAGAGGGGGCTGAATGCAAAAAGAAATGAAGCGACTACCGAAAAAGCTCGAATCTCTGACGAATTCATCAGGAAATATCCTCACCGCGTAGACAATTTGGGAACAATATCCATTGATGTGACAGGATGCTGTGGATGCCCTTCAGAAGCAACCCATAGAACCCGTCCTGAGCGACACGATTCGTAAATCCACACCTCGTAAATTTACACCGCGGGCAAATCAGAAGATCGTCGTCAGCAGCTAATCTCTGGACTTGTCGAGCCGAGTCCCGCGATGAATGGCTGACTTGCCGAACTTCTCAGCAATCTGGTCGGCAATGCGATCCAGCTGCTGCTGACGCTGGCGATCGGGCTGATCAAAAAGCAACTGCTGAGATTTTTCCGAACCGTCAAACCGGCTGACACCGAACCCCAGCAATCGGATCGGCTGCTGCCGTTGAGGCAGGCGATTGAAGAGAAGTTCCAGCCCTGCTTCCAGTAATTCCCGGGTGATGTTCGTCGGTTCTGCGAGGGTTAAAGATCGCGTTACCGTCTGGAAATCGGGAAATCGGACTTTAATTTCGACACTGCGTCCTTTGAGATCGTGACGTCGCATTCGACGGGCCACTTGTTCGACAAGGTCAACGAACCAGGCCCTGAGAATTGCCGGATCAGAAATGTCTTCCGCAAATGTCGTCTCGTTGGAAATTGACTTTGCTTCCCGATCTGGAACAACTTTGCGGCCGTCGATTCCCTGCGCGAGCTGCCAGTAATGCTCCCCTGCCGTCCCGAAAAGTTCCTTCAGCCGATTCAGGGGCATCTGTCTCAACTGGCCAATCGTACGAATCGCCAGCCGGTCAAAGACCTGCCCCGTCACCCTTCCTACTCCCCACAACCGTCCTACCGGCAGTGGGTCGAGAAAGGCCTGCACCGCATCTGCGTCAACCACGACGAAGCCGTCCGGCTTCTTGAGTGCACTGGCAATCTTGGCAACAAATTTGGAATTGGCGACCCCCACCGACGCCGTCAACTTCAGTTCGCTCCAGATCCGATATTTGATTTTACGGCCGATCTCTGCTGCGGATCCAAACAAGTCTTCACTTCCCGTGACGTCGAGAAAAGCCTCGTCGAGCGACAGGGGCTCAACCAGCGGCGTGAACTGCTCGAAGATCTCGCGAATCTGACGAGAGACTTCCGCGTAGTATTCGATACGTGGCTTAATCACGATGGCATGTGGACACAGGCGCTGCGCCCGGGCCGCGGACATCGCGCTGTGGACACCAAACTCGCGGACCACGTAGTTGGCGGCCGCGACCACTCCCCGCCCTTCCACGGATCCGCCCACGATGACCGGCTTACCGACTAGGGACGGATTGTCCCGTTCTTCGACGGAGGCATAAAAGGCATCCATATCGATATGCAGGATCATCGAATTTCCGATCGCTCAGGTGTGAACCAGAGGATATCGCATCTGCGGAGCTGGGCTTTCCACATGGCAGGCTTTTCCAGAAAAGTTTGGGCGACTTTTAGAATTATGCGAGATTATTTCGAATATTTCGCTACTCTGGCATGTGGTGTCTCGCTGTGTTGCATAGCCAAAGTGACAAGCTCGAAGTCCAGCTTGGTCCGGTTTCTCCCAATGTAACGACTGTGGTGGACGACGGGCGGGCAGTTTGGCTGCGGCTGTATGTTTCGTGAACTGGCGATGGATAGCCCTTGCAGGTGCGAACGATAAATCTGGTCGTCTGACTGGCTGTTCTGGACCTCTCTCTAACGGATTTTTGCTGAAATCCGATTCGATTTACCTCCAGTCAGGTGATTGCGGCGGTATTGGAACATCGTTTCCTCGCGTTTCGTCTTCCTTGACCAATGGATACCGATTGTAACGAGTGCGCCGGTTGTAGGTTTTGCGTAATTGTTTTCGTATGCAAACCTGTGGTCTGGGGTATTTCGCGCTACTGTCGGGTCCTGAATCGTCTCAGATTCGTAGAGACTCCGACGACTGCACGTCCGTCAGTCGCCGCTTTGCTCCCAGGCTGATTTTGACAGGTAAATGATATGGCTGAAATGCTCACGCTCGAGCCCGTTCTTCCGTTAGTCAAAATGTCGGTGGGACCGGAGACGCTTGTCGCCGCCTCTCCCTTGATGCAGTTCGTTTACGAACATGGACATCAGCCGGATTCCTATCTGGCGACAGCTCCGGGACGGGAAACGTTTTGGTCAAGCAACCGAGACGGAGTCGTCTCTTACAAACGCTATGGTCGAAACGTCCTGATTAGCGGCGGGTTGATCGCTGCTCCGGAAGATCGCCCAAAGCTGCTGCGGGAATTTCTCGAATTCACAAATTCCCGCCACTGGCGCGCCAGCTTCTTCTGCATCCCCGAAGAAGATTTACCTGTCTTCCGTGCTCAGGGATACATCGCCAATAAGATTGGCGAAGATGCCGTAATCAACCTCCGAACGGTCACCTTTGCCGGCAAGAGTTTTGAATGGGTCCGTCGGCAAACGAATTACTGCATCCGACACGGCGTCACGGTCGAAGAAATTCGGCCCCAAGAATTGTCTCAGCATGCCTGGACCGAGATCCTGGGGGAACTGGACGAGGTGTGCCGGGACACAATGAAAATGAAGCCCCAGGTCAGTGAGCTGACTTTCTTCGACGGCTCCCTCGGCGCCCACAAGCTCGGATTCCGGCGACTTTTCGTCGCCCGGACGGAACAGGCCGACGGCAGTCGAATCGAAGGGTACGTGGTCTGCAACCCGATGAACGGAGGTGAATCCTGGTCCACCGAAATTTATCGTCACCGCGCCGATTGTGTTCGAGGCACTGTCCCCTACCTGTTCCACCAGATTGCACTGCGGATGCAGACTGAAGGAGTCCAGGAACTCAACCTGTGCATTGCTCTGGCGAGAAACTGTGAGGATCCGATTCCTGGTGACAAGCCGTTCCTACGGAACAGCCTGACCTACTTCCGGAATCACTTCTCTGTCTTGTTTGACCTGGACGGTATCGACCACTTCAAGAGCCGCTTCCGTCCAAACTACTCTAACAGCTATGTTTGCACCGCACCCGGAATCTCTCCCGCAAATATATTCGCGACAATTCGGGCCTGTGGGCTGTTGCGAATCAGTCCCTTGAAAACGATGAACTTGATCTGGAAGCGATTGTGGAAAAAGCGAACTCATGCGAGCGCCGCTGAGTAGCCCGCAATTGCCTGCAATATGTGGCGGAAACAACAGATGAAGCCGACGACATACCAGTGTGAACTCTACGAATCGATCGATGACGTTGATCAAGAGGAATGGCGGGAAATTTGCCGCCAGACCAACAATATCTCACTCGATCCCCGGTTCCTTAAAGCGGTAGAGATCTCTTTCGCGGCCGAGTCGAAAATCTGGTACGCCATTTTCAGGGATGAGAATGGACGTGCCGTCGCTGCCACCTGTTTCTCTCGATTCATGGTCGATGGATCAATGATGGCCCCATCTACCATCCAGAATCTGGCTTCGCGGGTCAGACGGGTCTGGTCGGGGTTCATGAGACTCCCAATCCTGCTGTGCGGTCTGCCAATCAGCATGTGCGATCATCAATTGGCGATTGCCGAAAATGTCGACGACGAGGCGCTGCTCACCGCGCTCGATGCAACGGCAATCAAAATTGCCAGAAAAGCACGTTGCCGACTCATCTCGTTCAAAGAGTTCCCTCCCGCTCTCGCGAAGCGGATGGATCGGCTTTCGCAATTTGGCTTTCTCAAGGCCCGAAGTGTCTATGCGTATCACCTCGAGGGCGAGTACGGGTCCTTCGACAATTACCTAGCCAGCCGGAACAGTTCCACGCGGCAGAATATCAAACGCAGCTTCCGCCGTTTCGACGAAGCGGGTCTGACGTGCGAACAGGTCCTGGGACGCGACGGCATTGAGCACCTCATCACTCCCGAGGTCTATGAACTGTATGTGAGAGTCCTGGAACGAGCTGACGTCAAGTTCGAACGAATCCCCCTATCGTTCTTTCATGAACTCGCACGGCAGATGCCCGATGACTCCCATTACACGATCATTCGCAAAGGTGAAAAAATCGTCGGTTTCGGCTGCGCCGTGGCGGGAATGGGTCAGCACTCGCTGATCGTTATGGGACTGGACGACGCTTCAAATCGTGATACCGACCTGTATTTCAACATCGTCTATCGAGGAATCCAGGACGCGCTCGTACCGGGCGTTCGTGTCATCCACATCGGAGCGGCCGCGGACGAATTCAAACAACGAATCGGTTGCCAGGGAGAATGGCTCTCCATTTACGTGAAAACGGCCAATTCCCTGGGCAATCTGTTCATGCAGCAGATTTTCAAGCTCTGTCTCGATACGCAGGACGCATATAACGCCCCGGCTCCATCATCTCCCCCAAAACCGACCCCCAAACCAGTAAAGACCGCAGCCGACACGAATCGACAAAAGCTGGAACTGGAGTCGCTAACAATCGGGAAGTGATGTCGTCACTGCACCGAAGCGGTAATCTACTACCGATGCCGCTACTGACATCGCTCACGAACCGCCTGCGTCCGCTCCAGTTCCCGCCTCGTACTTGCTGAATAGGCCATTTTTTTGTCGTTGACCGCCGCGACCGTCAACGAAGTCCTCACGCACCCGCCACAGAAGCAGGCGGGAGCGAGAATGGAAAAGGGGATTCCGACGGGCCAATCCCACTTCCCTCCCCCATGTACTCGCTCACTCGTTGGGACCTGGACAACGGAGTGACTCGCAATCCTTCCACTGCGAGGCCCCCTCATGGCGTGAAATTCAATCTTCTCAACGTTGCAGCCAGTCGCCCCTCACGCCGCTGGTTTTCGTCAACGAGCCGAACAATTGGAACTTGCCCCCATCGCCCTTACCCAATGGTTCCCGCGAAAGAAATCCAAGGACCTCGCGACAGAGCTTCGCTGGCTTGCCCGAATCGTGAGAAACTGTAGACTTCACCGAAAGTTGAGCTTAGAAAAGCTGGAGTTTGTGCCGACAGATGAATTCTGGCAAAAATAAGCCGCTCATCCCATCAGCACAAAACCTGAGTTTCGCTCAATACGTGGAACATCTGCCAGACCGTGAGGCGATGTCAGCGGACGTCAGACGGCGGCACCAACAAAGAGATAGAACAAAGAATTGCGCCCGTAGCTCAGCTGGATAGAGCAACGGATTTCTAATCCGTCGGTCAGGGGTTCGAATCCCTTCGGGCGTATTTTTTCTTCAGCTATTACAGGCCTGAGCCTTCTGACCTGAATCGGGTCGACGCCAACTGCGCACCAGCTGAACTCTTTTCGAATTGCGGTGACCGCCACGGCCGCTGCAACAATTGAATCCATCCCCACGTGGTTCGAATCCCGTCACGGATCAAACGTCAAATTCTTGATTCGGGCTCCCCTCTGAGTAATGTCCTCGTGCATCAGCCTGAGGAAACAGTCGTTGGCTGAGCCCCGAGGGGAGAAGTTTTACCAAGCGGGAACAGGAAGAATCACCAGAGCTACAAACTTCGGCCAGATCGTCCCACGGCCATAAATCAGCGTCGCGGTATCGCAAACGCGTTGACAGTCTGCACCAGCATGCTGACCCGAAATGGTCTCTGGCAGACTTGGCCCACCAATAAAAAAACGCCTTAAACCATTAAAGGCTTAAGGCGTTTTCAGTGGAGGATAGCGGGGTCGAACCGCTGACCTCTTGCATGCCATAGAGACGAATGAACGAGACTCGGCGCAACGAATGGGCCTTGTTTTATAGAGTATACCGGGGATTTCGTCGCATTGCAAACTTTGCGATTCAGGCGAATCAGTGCAGTGAATCGGTGCTTTCAGGGGAGTTTCGGTGCAGTTTCGGTGCATTAGAACGAAAGAACCCCGCCAGCATCGCCAGCGGGGTCACGTCGTCAGGCCGTCACTCGTCGTTGAGTTGATCTAAGATCCATTCAACGCCTTCGTTGTTCCCCTCACAGTCAGCGACAGATTGTAATAGTGCCAGTATCTTCTTCAGTGCGTCATGTCGTGCGATCTGTATCACGAGCATGTCTTGAACTTCCTGCTGGGTCTTCATGCTGGCATCTCCGTTAACGTGGCTTGTTAGGGAACTTGTTCGTATTTCGCGATGCGATCTCTTCGAGATACTTCCGTCCCTGAACAGTCAGTGACAGACGAATTTCCTCGATCTCCTTCAGTACCTTTTCCGGTTCCCGACGATCGCGACCTTGCCGCACAATGTTGATGCAATCAGGGCAGTAGAGTTCACCTTTGCAAAGGTGCGGAGCCGCCAGAAAGGTTTCTCCGTAGCCGAGCCTCGTGCGGCAGACGAGGCAATACGGGTTCGCCTTCAGCAACTCTTTCTTCTGGACGTCTCGACTTGGAGGCCGTGGGCGATCCGATTCGTGGCCCGGCAACGGTGGCGAGTAGGAGATACGGGATGTGGGAGAGTCGAATAACGCATACGCTTTGACGATGCGGGTGTGCTCGAAGCACGACAGCCGATCAATCATCAGGTGTGCTGAGTCTTCCTTGCCAGCAACAGCCGTGAGCGTTCGTCCGCAGTGGGCACAAGCGGGATTCTCAGCAAGCAACGCCGCCTTGCGCTGCTTGCGTTTCTCATCCTTCTTACGACCGGCAATCATTGCCTTGCGATCGTGGACATACTTGTCAACCTGCTTGTCCACTCGTTTGCTTGGGGAGCGAGCCAATACCTGATGCATGTACGTTGAGAGACTGGACATTGGAGTGTCCTTTCTTCCATCCCGAGAGGGGGATGAAAATGAAGCCCGGCCCTTCGCCACTGCCCTTATGGCGGGTTAGAACCGCCATGTAGTCCTCACGGATTCCTACACAGTTGCGAAGGGACGGACTTTTTCTTTCTAACAGAGTTTAAAGGTTCTAACTGACTGCCAGCTTTTGAAGACGCTGGACTGATCTTTTTAAGGATCGGCATCTTCGCCAACAGATTCCAGTTTTGTCAAGCATCGTCCGATTTTTCTGATTCTGAGTGCGTCGCAGCGACGATCGATCGCCACCTTGCCAGTGCTTGTTTCGTACTTAACCACCCTAGCCACATCAAAGGTGGAAGACTCTTCCAGCTTTTGAAGGACACGATCAACAAAGGTGGAAACCGTTACCACCTTTTCACGAAGACGCCTCACAACCCGGAGCGTAGGTTCCTCCAGCGTCCGCCCACGGGAGACTGCTGACCATAGTCTCAATAACTATGTTTGAGTTATCCCTGCTGGGGTCGACCGCAATAGGGTCCGGCAAATTTACCGGACCCTGAAACCACCAGATCCTGCTGGGGTCGCCACTCCGAAAATGTAACCAAAAGGTGACAAAAATCGCCTGTGGAAAATTTGCCACAAGCGATCCCACGCCAGGACAGCCTCAGCTTTGCGGAATGTCCCCTGTGACACCCCGGCAGTTGTGGCCAGTTCCTTGCGCGTGTCGACGGGGTTAAGTGCTTTCGCTAATGTTGGCGAAAGCACTTTTTTCGATGGGTTGCCAGCCTTACTCTGATTAGACCTTGCCTTCGCCTCAATGAATGGCTTCAACTTCAAGGCAATCTGGATACGGGCAGCGTCAGTAAGGTTTCGCCGCGACAACTGGCGACGCAGCATGAACTCTTTAACCTCATCGCTACCTTGCCAGTCTTGGTTTCGTACTTCACTTCACTGGGCTCGGAAAAGGTGGTAACGGTTTCCACCCTTTCCTCTAATCACCACCGAACGCGATAAACGCGATTTCCGCCCCTGAGATTCGGGACGATGATTCTATCGGGGGAATCGATCGGAACGCGGGAGACGCGATCCTCGAGAACCGTTTCAGGCCGATCAGTGAAAATTGTCACCAAAAGGTGACAAAACGGGGTCAGTCAGATCAGTTTAGCGATGGTTCAACCGCCGTGACGCGGGAATCTGCTCGCCCATGCTTGTGAAGTCGCTGTGCAGCGCTCACCACGAATGCGTCACACATCACGCGGAACGATGCGCTCACTGCCGGGTACTCGGGTTGAAACATAGCCGCCCACCCATAGACCAGCCCCAGTGCGATCGACAGCTCCGCGTCGTCCCAGTCGTCCACGTTGAAGGGAACCAGCTTCGGGGGATAGTCCGTGATCCCTGCCACGGCCATCTGAGCCCGCAGCGTCATCTCACCGTCAGTCGCGTTGACAATCCACTGACCTAGTTTCGGCTCCACTTCCGCCGCCGTCGCCTTCGCCAGCACGTTCAGGTCGTGCAGCTCCTCAGCAGACCACGGTGTGAAGTCGATCTCCTCGGGGAATGCCAGGTGGCCACATGATAGAACTTCAATCATTTCTTCGATCCTTTCTTGGTTCGCTTTCCTTCGACGGCTTTCCATTTGCCAATCGGACACACACTGCCAGCGTGAGCCAGCTTGTTCATGAGATGATTCTTCAGTTCACACTTACACCCACATAACTTGCAGTGCTCGTTCTCACGGTGCTCGCAGGCTTCGCAGATCGATAGACGCTGCTGGATCGTCTTCTCATCGGCTTGGGGGAATCGGTGCCACGCCGCCCACGCCATGTGCTTCCCGAAGTTCCATCCCTTCACGAAAAAGTTGGGAGCCTTCAGCATCGCCGCGTCCAAATCCGCAGTTGCTGCTGAAACCATCGCACCTGTGGAACTTGCTCCTGAATCCGGGAGCATCTGCGAAATCACGAACTCTGTGTAGCGCGAGTAATAACTATCAAATGTTTCTCCTTCGCGCTGAACGATCGTTCTCTTTGCTAACTGCCTTGTTTCTTCGCTGATTTTCATGAGATCACCATGTGAGTGTAATAGTTCGCGTGTCGCACGTTAGCGTGACTCCATTAACAGCATCTGCGACCACATTTAGACAGTGAATATCACTATCGTCTGTCCACGAAAATCGCACGCGGCCAGCAAGACCAGCGCAAGCATCAACAGTGACCTGCCATCCAACCCCGGCAGTGAACCCAGTTCTCCGCCAAATAATCGGCGCGATCACTGAGACTTTCGGAAGCGTGAAGCTCGTGATGCTTCCAAGGTATGGCGCTCCGCTAAATGCGACGTACATAGTTGAAACTGGCGTGAAGTCTGCGCAGTTGTAGACATGACGACTTGAGGACGAGCCGCTACTCGGACAGCACGCTGGGCAGTTGATAGTGGTGACAATTACGTCGCCGGGATTCGGCATTAGGGATCATCTCCGGGTATGAAAAACCCCTGCTGAGGGAGTGTGAAGTCTCAGCAGGGGCGATGAACGTCAGCAGGCGTAGCGGACCTGCCGACGGTTGAGTGAAGCCCCGCTGGTGGTAGTGGCACCAGCAGGGGCGAGACGATCAGCAGGGAAGGAAACGAAACCCTGCCGATCGTCCAGACCTTCTCATCATGCTCGCGCTGCCAGTGTCACCGCCCAACTGAGGGTTGGAGCGCTGTTCAGTGGCTGGAACGCCTTCGACCAGATCGGTTGACCGTCGATTCGGACAATCAGCCGGAATACGGTTTGATCTGAAGTAAACAACACATGGTTGGACTGATCCATGCGGAACCCGTTCTGCTGAATGCCCATCACATACTGTGTAGGATCGAGCAACAGACAGTCGCCCAATTGGCCGAGCGGATTCAGTTTCTCACTGAAGTGAACCGGCAGACTCAGCAGACGGTATTGGCCGTTGCTCTCAGACATAACCGGGATCTGGCTTCCGCCTGTGCCGATGGGAATGGTCAGTTGCAGCAGTTGTGGAATGCAGCTCGGGTTGAACACCCAGCGAGCATTCTGGAAACAGCCAGGGTGAATTCTCCCCAGCATGTTGACGAGATTGGCGTAACTGATCGTCGCTGCTGCCTGCCCTGAATCCTTCGCAACAGTGATCGTGGAATTGGCATTCAAGACACTCAAAGGCTGTCCGCCGCCAGTGCCCGAAACAAGCATAGTCCGGTCAAGGCCGAACCCGAGCGCCGTTCCCATTAAGGTGGGTAGTGAGTTCGTGTAGGCCGTGGCATCAGCCAGCAATTCATTCGTGCTCGGAACCATAATGACGGCTTTTTTCGCATACAGTGCCAACTGCTTCAGTTTCGGCATCTGGTAATCGATCTCACCAGCTTCCGGCACCCATTGCAGTTGTAGGCCACTGTAGACATCGCCGTCAGCGTGCGAACTGTCATCAGGGGTCGTAATGATCTTCTGACCGTACTTCATCCCCTCGACGCGACATCGTGGTCGCATGAACTCACCTTCCGGTGACGCTCCCAAGATTTCATAACTCTGCTCCATCGGAACAGCGTAGCCGCCGTCGCTGGGAATGCCTTCATTGGCACCCGCCGCTGCCATACGGACTGCCTGAGTACCCTGCTTGACGTTCCAGCAGAAGTCCGCCATCGACTTGAATTCAGACTTTGGCGCTGGCTCCCCGAAGATAACCTCGGGTGAGTAGTGTTTCAGTTCCCGATTCCCCTGCCGGAAACGGCTTGGGGTCGAGTCGCCTTCCGTGGCCGCAACGTATTCGGACTGCCGCTGAGCCTGTCGCCGAGTGACCAACTGGCCATCATTCCGCAGTTCAACACGCTGGCCGACTTCGTCGAGTGGGATCTTCGCTGTGGTCATCTGCCTGACCAGGTTGACCACCTGAAGACACGCGTCGAACTCCTGCTGAGCCTTCTGAGGGACGGTTTGAGGGTTTTCCTCAATGATCGCATCCATGCGGCCTTGCATGGTCTGCAGGATGTTAGAAGCATCAAACTTTGACATCCGACTTCTCCTTGATTGGACGCACCGCGCCCGGTTGACTTGCGATAAACTTTTCCAGTTCGTCGAGTCGCCAACGAATTGAGCGTCGGCCCACGCGAATCGGAGCGGGTATGCGTCCCTCGTACCATGCAGTTCGGACGGCTCTCGGCGTCAGATGTAGCCTCTCTGAAACATCTTCAATTCTCAGCAGCATAGTTCGGGAACTCCTTGTCACCATTATGAATGCTTGTGAAGTAAGGTGAAGGTGACTTCAGGGGCTTGTTGTCTACTGGTAGCACTAGCTTCCGCCCCCTCCAGAAGTGAGAGGGGCACAACCTGTCACGGCACCCGAGTGTCCGGGTACGAAACCCACCGCTGAGCCTGCTGCGAACCACGCATTGAGGCCGACCGCAGTTTGGGCATGGTGGTCGATCAGTTGGCTTCGGGGTTGACACGCGGTCCCTCCGTGAGTCCGTTGCGATCAGCAAACCCTGTCGCGTTCTTGGGGTCGCCACTGTTCCGCAGTCGGTCTGCTGCGATCGTCGCGAACGTGTTCCCCAGCTCGTCGAACAACTCACCCAGCTTCGGATGTGCCGTGTGCTCGCTCATCCCCCAGCAGACAATCAAGGCGTCTGCGATATCCGCGTCAGACCAATGTGACAGCCTGATCCTGCCATTGACCGCTGGCCGTTCTGCTCCGGGGTGAGCCAGGTTCCACACTCGCCGGTCCATCTCGAATTCTGCCATCTGGCCCAACAAGTACGCGAGGCCCTCAGCACCTGCCTTGTAGTGCTCCTCAGCAGCCAAGTTGATCGCTGCCAGTTCCAACTGAGTGAACATTGAGAGGGGACATTCGATCGTCTGAAATTCTGTCATGATTCAATCCCTTGAATGGTTGGATGATTATCGTTTACGCAAAGTCTCGAGCGGATCTTCTTCTTCCGGCTCGTCCCGTGGCACCATCAATACCTGCCGGTCCCGTGGCGTGAGACCGAACTTCGACAGCAACGCCGCCAGTTGTCGCCCCACTGCCAGTGACAATCGATGCAGGTCAAAGTTTGACGGATCATCCGCTATCGCATCGTCCATCACCTGCAATCTCACCAACAGCCGCGCTGCCATCTCGACGGCTATCGAGTCCTGAGAGAACGACACCCCCGACGTCATCTCGACGATCCGATCAAACGCCGCCTGTGTCGTCGGTCTCAGTTCCGTGATCGGAGCAGGCACCCCGCTACCAATCACGTTCACAGCAGCCGCTGGCCGACGTGGCCGGGAATCATTTACTCGACCTGATCCAGGTCCACCCATATTCCAAACTCCTTGGTAGAAAAACCTCTTTTTAGACATTCTCAAAAGGATCATTACGGGGCGGTTTTTAGACTGGTCGAAAACCGGCCAACCCCACCCTCCCGTCGTGGCTTGCTGGTAGATCCTGCGCGCGCTCAGTGCCTTTCCTGTCAACCAGCCTTCGATATCGAGCACCATCGAGTGCGGTACTCACAAGAGATCACGGTCGCCGAGATCCGTTAGCTTTACTAACGTCTAATGCGTCTCGCGCCGTCCCGTCACCTGAGATACGGACCAACCAACCGCAGCGTGAGCACCGTTGAAGGTCTCGATTGATCACCTTGAACTGAGTGTGAGAACAAGTCGGGCAGACAGACTGCTTCGGGAACAGGGTTAGTTGGTTCATTTAGGCTCTCCGTTATCGACGAAGATAAGTCCCTCAAGGTCCTTTTCGATCTCAAAGCCAGTGAATCGACCTGTTGGCTTCTGCTGCTCCTTAGCAAACCGCCTGAGGCTGCCAAACAGATCATCCTTGCTTGCAGTGGGTTGTTTGTCCCAGTCGTACTTGCCTTCCAGAATCGACAACACCGAATCTGGACGCAGGAGCCAGTCCAAATCTGGCCGCCATCCACCATCCGCAAAGCACCGCAGCGGAAACTTCCGCAACGCAGCTCTCCAGTCCCATGACGGATCCCTGGTGCGAGTGATGATCAATTTCCGTCGCTTGTCAGTCAGGGATCTGCATTGCACAACCCCGTCCGTGGCGTTCCATTCATCAACCAAATCCTGAACCTCGGGCGAGGTTGAGGCTTCCCCCCCTTGGGGGCTAGGGGGTGTTTCTTTATTCTCTCCTTCTAGCCTTCTAGCCTTCTTTCTTTCTAATACTGTGTTCATTCGCTGTTCATTCGCTGTCCATCGGCTGTTCATTGGCTGTTCATCGGCTGTTCGCTCAGTACCATCGCCAGATTGATAAGTCGTCCAGTTGCATACACTTATCGTTGTCCAAACGCTGTTCGCCTCGACAGTGATGCAACCAAGGTCGACTAACCGCTGAATTCCGCGATACCACTTCGATGGACTGATCCCAAGTTGGTCGCTAGCGGAATTGCGCCCCGTAACGAACTGACCCGGGGAAAGAGCGACACCCTTCCATGTGGATGGCATGTAGTTCGCCTTCATCAGACACCAGCACCAAAGGCGCCACAGATCCGGGTCATGGAAAACCTCGTGATCCAGAGCATCGCGATGTAGTTTGAGCCATGTCACGGGGCGACTACCTCCGCTCCGGGGATCACCCGCAGATAGCATCCAGCCCGCTCAGTGAGAGTGCCGCTATGAATAAATCCATCGTAGGCTTTACGGGGATCGACGGGGGGGGATGTCGCCAATCTCCGTGAGCCACAGCCCAACGAATTCGGCAACAGGAAGTGAGGCTAAGTAGACGGCTTCTCCATCATCGCAGAGGTGATAACCGTGGACGTAACCAGGACGTGGACTTCGTTGGGACGTAGTGCTAGACTTCATTGTTGAAACCTTTCGACGGACCGCGACCTTGCCGGGCGACGCGGTCTTGTCATTTTAAGGGATGCGAATCAGCATCCGAGGCGTTCGAGAGCAGAACTTGCTTCATGAGCGCGACGACTGACACTGTCGTCATCGAGATCGTCGCTGGCTGGCGAGCCTGCGTTGAGCGCCTCAAGGAATTCCTCGATCGCTGCCTGCGTCACCATTCGCTGACCGCCGACTCTCCACGTGTGCAGGAAGATCCGCTCACCGCTTCGAGCCACAATCCCGCGATCTGACCATCGTGTGAGCACACTGGGATGAACTGGGTTTCCCGTCCGTGCGGGCGGCAGCCAGTTCCTTGCCGCGTGCGACAAAGTTGCTGCTTGTTGAATATTCGCAATCATAAGAAAACCTCGCGTAACTTAGTGTAATTCGCTCTCGATTGAGCGACGCACACAAGATTACGCGAGGTTGCAAATTATCAGTAGCCCCTTTGGCTTGCGGGAACGGTTCCGGAACCCGGAACGTTAGTTGTCATACTCGCCCTTCGCCTTTAGGTAGTCCAGAACCATTAGTACGTTCTGCCTATTTCGTGCGCAATAAACTTGGATTCTTCCGCGTTTGGCATCCCGTCCAAGAGTTTTAATTGCCCATCGCACCTCGTCGACCAACTCCTCCCTGATTCCCTCGGGCAATTCAGGGCTCGCACTGTCAGAGACTTTTCGGAAGGATTTCACGTAGAGTTCTGTTAGTGCGATTGCCTCCAACACGTTCGTGCCGCAGGAATTTGAGACATTGAGAAGTCCTCGCCTTAAGAATTTGACAGTTTTAAGTCTCCTTTCTTGTGGACTTAGTTTCAGATGGAACAGCCAATTAAAAACATCGTCATAGACAGTCATCGCCTCCACCACCATCGACAACGCAACTGAGACCTTAGATTTAATGTCGATCGGGAGAGTCGATTCGAATGCAAATTCAGCTTCATTCGTCGCGAATGAATGTATCCAACGGTAACTGGCAATCGCACGAAGAGCCGGCGCAAAGTACGGCCTGTCTGGCGGAAGAATGTGCAATTCCTCGTAGGATGCCAGACTGAAATCACGACACATTATCGTGCGTCTGTGAATGTTTGCTGGCGCCGAGATCCAATAGTATAGACGGCTTAAACTCTCTGCTAATCTCTTTGCCTGGCTTATATCGGAATCATCCGCCATCGTTCCGGCCCCTGAAAAGCCGTTGCCTGAAATGAAAGGAACGCGGGAAACGAGTTCAGGAATCTCGCTTGTCGGGAGCTAACCTATCCCGCGTTGGACGCATCGTATCAATTCATTCGAGTGTCTTCACTGCTTCCACAGCTTGCCGATCGGCGGTCCTGCTGTAGTGCTGGGTCATGGCTTGATCAGAGTGCCCCAGCAATCGCTGTGCGGACTCTATACCGACTTCATCAACGAGCTTCGTGGCGGTCGTGTGCCGGATCTCGTGCGGGACGAACGGTTCGATCCCTGCTCTCGTGCATGCTCGCAGCACGGCGTGACCGAAGCTATCCCGGCGAATCGGGAACAATCTCGCTTCTGGATCATCGGTGATGTACCGCTGCAGGATCGCTTGAGCCTTACTGTTGAAGAACAACGTCCTTGACTTGCCCTTGTGCGCGGTCTTGTGTTTGATCAGATCGAACCGCCATACCTCGCCATCCTGATTGAGGTCTTTGGCACGCACCGAAAGCAATTCCCCCGGCCTCGCTCCAGTGAGCCCCAGCAGATCGAGGATATCCCGATTACGCTGCGTCAACTGCCTGCGGACGGCTTCGATATCCGACTTGGAAACGGATCGCCGTGGCGTCGATTCTGCCGCTGCGGTCTCACCCGCCGCGAGGATCCGAACCGTCCCCAGCGAAGCAGCAACGGTTTCGGGAACGATCTCCCAGCTCACCCCCCAGCGGAAGATAGCTTGAATTCGTTTCACGTTACGGTTGACGGTATCACGGGACCACGGCTTTCTGGGGCATGGCTTGCCGTTTTGGTCCTTTTGTGTGGGATCCCCGTCTACCATTGCCTTGCGGACCACTCGCAGACGCAGTGGCCCAAACTCGGACACAAGGGTCTCACCGAACAACTGCCGCAGCAGACGAACTACGGTCTTCTGACAGTATTGCTCTGATGTGGAGTATCGCGGAAGTTCTTCTGTGACGAACCTGAGCAGCAGTTCATTGACCGTGACAGAAGCCCGCTTCTCAGTCGCTGTCGAAGCCGTCACTGCAAGGCCCGTGTGCTCGGTGAGCAGGACAGCGTATCGCCGCCTCGACTCCGGGTTATCACCACGGCCCAAAGAAACAAAACGGCCGTCAACCTTTGTGAAGGCGCGGCCGTTGCGATCAATCGAGAATTTTGGAATCGAGTTTCGTGGACGCGGCACTCTCAACTCTCCTGGGTTTTGGTGCACCATTGCACCTATTCCCATTCGTTTGAAGCCGCACGGACCACATGGTCCGGTAATCACAAATCCCGATTCAGACTTACTTTAGAACAAGTGGAGGATAGCGGGGTCGAACCGCTGACCTCTTGCATGCCATGCAAGCGCTCTCCCAACTGAGCTAATCCCCCTCGTTGGAATTGAAGGTGCCGTTTCAATCGGCAGATTGAGTCGGTAACTTCATTTCTTTTCGCAGTTTTTTTTTCGGCACTGCGGTGCGGAACGGTATCAGGGACTTCGAAATCAGTCAAGCGTTGGCGTTCGTGGAAATTTTGTTTTTATCACCCGGCCTCCTTCGACACCTCACGATTTTCTGCAGCTTCAGGTGTTTTGCAACAGAACCGATCCATCTGCCGCTTTGTAAAACAAATTGAGCAGAGGGCACGCGCCCGTTTCAGAACGCAGGTCATTCGATTGCAGCGTGCGCAGGACGATTGGCCTTGTGAGGCGTGTGAAACAATGATTCCGCGTGCGTCGGTCATTCCCGAAAGCCGAGCTTCGGATTTTCCGCGGAGCGCTTGAGTTAATTTCGCAGAGACTCACCGGTTGGCTGATTGAGCCGGGGGGACGGCGTCGCAAACCGCAGAATGCGAGCGAGAGACCATTCACCTTTCTCATTTTCCATCTTAGACGCTTGCTTAATCAGTGAAGATGCGGTGCAGATGAGCTCTGCATCGCGATATCAACCGGAGGTCATTGTCTCATGTCTCGGTCGCGCTGTGTCTCCAAGCCTGTCACGAAACCTCGGCGTGAGGTGATCAGGAATGTTCAGAAAATCTCACCGCGGGTGCGCCCGAAATCCGTCTCTCCAGAACTGATCGAGCGGATCCGACAGCTGATGGAGCGGTCCATTGAATTCGTGCCTCACCCCGATTTCGACTCCCCTCGAGCCGAAATTGCAATACAAAGCTCCTGCCCCCCAGCAGCCAAAACGTCCGCTGGAGGAGCCAGTGGGAAAGTGGGAATCGTTTTCGTTTCCGGCCTGGTCGATGCGCCACTGCTCTCGCCCGAAGAAGAGAAGTGCTGGTTTAAGGAGATGAACTTCCTCAAGTTTCGAGCAGAGCGGAATCGGCGGCGGCTTGATCTGAGACGCCCTGACCTTGCTCTGGTTGAACAGATTGAGTCGGATCTGGATGCAGCCGTGGAAGTTCGTAACCGAATTGTGCAAGGAAACGTGCGACTGATTGTCGCGTTGGCCAAGAAGCTCACAAATTCCCTGGATTTGATGGGCGATCTGATCAGTGAAGGGATGGTTCCCCTGATTCGGTCCGTGGAATTATTTGATATCGGTCTGGGGAACCGCTTCAGTACTTACGCAACATGGGCCATTCGCAATCAGATGTTGCGTTCGCTCAAACGGAGTCGCTTCAGCACCGAGATTGAGCCCGGTGAAGATGCTCCCTCATTGGAGAATCTTCCCGACTGGCGAACATTGCCCACTACGGATGAGACCACTCATGACCTACGTGTCACAACGGTCAATCGGCTCCTGCAGAGCCTTTCAGATCGCGAGAGACAGATTTTGACAGCCCGCTTCGCACTGAATGGTCAACCGGCTGGTCAAAGCCTGGCAGACATCGCCGAACAGACGGGGCTGAGCAAAGAACGCGTCCGGCAGATTGCAATCAACTCCATTTCGAAGTTGCGCGAGTCAATGACGTATGACGAGTTTGAAGCAATGAGCTAGCGACCCTACCAGCGGATACTGTCATGAGTCCCGAATGGCAAGATGCTTCTTGAGTCCTGCTCTGCAAAGTGGGCAGAGACTCACCTTTCAGAACACGACCGCCTTCAGCGGTCTTCGGCAAGTTCACGCGAGAACGCAGTACATTTGATCTTCGATTTCCGCCGCGTACTCTGTGCTGAAATCGACGGGGCACTCGGTGGCGGTTTCTTCCGCTACGACAATTTCCGTAACCGCGTCATTGGCATCGGTGCTCGCTTTCGAATCTTCAGTCGATCCGTCGACGGGCTCGGTTTCGAATCGCACGAGTTCAGAGCGACGAATCCTAATGTGATCAGGGGCAACAATTCCCAGCTTTACTTTGCCCGAACCGATTTGCGTGATGGTGATGACAACATCGTTTCCGATCGAGATCGATTCTGATTTCTTTCGCGTGAGTACGAGCATAATTCACAGTCCTTTGAATAACGAATCTGTCTCAGATTCGACGCAGTGTAAGTGTCAGGTGATCGACACTGACCAACCTGATGTGAGGTGTGTAATGCAACCGCGATGCCAGATCGAAATTTCATGCGCATAATTATTCGCGGATTCCGTTCAATCGCATGAAAACAGGCGGTTTCCTCGTGAAAACGCCCAGAGGCCAACTGGAATTTGCCATTTCCGTCAAGACCAGTTCTGGAAGAATTTACAAGGGCGGGGTAACTTCCGTTTGCAACCGCGTGTCGGCGGGAACCCGGCGCGGGGGAACTTGAGAAAAACGTGTTCCCGAGACCCGCTTCGATTGAATGTTTATGACTGACGCCATACCGCGCCCGAACTCGCCTCGCGGTCTCTTCATCACTGGGACTGACACCAGCGTGGGGAAGACACATGTGACCTGCATCATCGCTCGTCAATTGATTTCCCACGGACGTCGCACAGCCGCCTACAAGCCGGTCTGTTCAGGTGCGATCGCCGTTCAGCCAGCTCTTTCGGGCACGGATCGCACGACACAGTCATTTACGGGAGCTGTTACAAGTTCAAAGTTACTTTGGGAAGACATCGAACGATTGAGCAACGCGACGGACCGGGTCTGGCCGGAATCGATCGTGTGCCCTCAAAGATTCGTTGCACCGCTCGCTCCGCCGGTTGCGGCAAGACTCGAAGGAACGACTGTCGATTTCGACGCTGCGGTCCTGGGGGCCTACGGCTTCCATGGTTCCGAGATTGTGCTCATCGAAGGGGCGGGTGGATGGCTTTCGCCTCTGACAGAGTCGCAATCGGTCGCAGATCTGGCAAAGGAGCTGAGAGTTCCGATCCTGGTCGTTTCACGCAGCGGTCTGGGAACGATCAACCATACTCTGTTGACCATCGAAGCGATTCGCGCACGAGGACTCGCCGTGGCTGGGGTGGTCCTCAATCAACCGACCCCGGCAGACGGCGATTTATCCAGTCAAACCAATGCAGAGGAGATATCGCGCCGAGGAGAGGTTCCCGTGCTTGGTATCGTAACCCACGGGGCAAAAAGCGAATTGCAACGGGACGGACAGACCGTCACAATTCCCTGGTACGAATTAGCGGGGAGGCTGATCAACGAACCACCTCGCACGCAACCCAGTTGACATGCTTATCGATCAGGGGAGTTTCATGGCCCGGGAAGTGAGATGCGAACGGTGCCAGGAAGCTTTCCTCATCGAAACGGACGACATCGTCGGAAACTGCCCCAAGTGCGGCGAGGAATTGGCAGGTGGCAACTCCGCGGCGGTTCCGCTGGGACTATTCAGTGTTGGTGAGCCACAAGAGTTCCCTCCGTCGGAAGCCGTCGAAACGGCCGGCGTAACCTCAGATGCGGTGTGGAGTCCTGCCGTTACGGAGATTCGTTCGTTAGACAGAGTAACTCCTCGTCCAGCGTCCAAAGCGACGGTCACCAGGAAAGAAACTGGAGCCAATCCGACAGAGTCTCAACAGTCGCGACTGGCGTTCTGGCTGGTCGTTGTCGCAAGTTACGCGAGCCTGCTCACGATCTATGTCATTTATCAGATTTTTTTTCGCAAACCCCATCAACTTGAAAGTCTCCCAGACCTTCTGAGCGTGCAGCAATCGGGTGGAACGGTCGCTGTGCCCTTACCCGAAAACGATCTGCCAGCGGGGCATGAATTGCGGCTGGGCCAGTCGCGCAGATATGGCGACATCGTGGTGACCCCTCTGCGAGTCAGTCGCGGTCCGATCAATTTTTCGCACTACACTGGTAACGAAGTACTGGTTCGCAGTCCTTCCGATCCCGTGCTGAAACTTTGGTTTCGATTCGAGAACGTCTCGCCCCACCAGTCGATCAGGCCTCTCGATCCGACGCTGATGTATTTCAGACTTGAGGCTGACTCCGTCCTGGCGTTCAACGTCATTTTTCCAGCCAGCGACCAGAAATTGAAAGAAGGACGTCGCTACTACCATTTCGACCGTCTCCCCGCAGAGAGTGAGTGGCGGATCGCCGGTCACGAAACGGGTCGACTGTTGGCTCCTGGGGAAGACTTTGAAACATTCGCTCCTTCCCAGGAAGGCATCGAGGATCTCTCGGGTGAAGTGGTCTGGCGGATCCATTTTCGAAAGGGGCATGGTCCCAAAACGGGAAATGGAGTGACAACCCTGATCGATGTCCGATTCCACAGCGACGAAATACAGGAAGAAGTCTGACAAACTTCCACCCTGATATCGAGCGATCTCCCCCGCTCAACCCTTCTTCGGAGCCATTGAGATGGTACGGTAGAAGACCGCGATCTTGTGAGAAGTCTCGGCATCTGGGTAAGAACGTTGCCTCACTTCCAGGTCGTGTTCCGGGGAAGTGCGTCGCCCATATGAACCTGTCGATTCGAGCGGGGCGTGAATGGCCTGCTGGGTCAGACTTGTGAAGCGGCGCGACTTCGCAGTCCCAATGCGAATCTGGTAATTTGTGCGTATGAGGAAATATCTGCAATCATTGGCCGACGGAGACGACACGTTACAGTCGGAGTTTCAGGATTATCTTGAAAGCGTTGGTTTTCGAGATGTGCCCGGGGCCCTTTCCCGTCTGAGAGCGCTTTGCGGCCCTCCTGATGCTGCTGATTGCCTGTCGCGATTGCTGAATACAATTTCCGATATGGTCGACGCAGATGAGTTGCTGGTCGATTTTGAACGTTACGTACTGCGAGTCAGTGATCGAGCCGAGCTTTACCATTTTCTGACTGAGCAGCCACGGGGGCTGGAATTGCTGGTGAAGCTGTTCGCCAGCAGTCGGTATCTGACGGAGACATTGCTTCGTGATCCCAGCGCTTTGCGACGTCTGGTTCAGCACCGTCTTCTGGCCGACGTCAAATCTCGCGAAGAGTTCACGGACGAGGCGCTCGAAGCTGCCGAGGACGACTCTTCAATGGCGGGGAAGCTCGATGCGCTGCGTCGATATCAGCGATCAGAGCTTTTGAGGATTGGTGTTTGCGACGCATTCGGCCTGGTCGACTTTCGAACGGCAACAGTTCAGCTAAGTTTGCTGGCGGATGGGTTAATCGAAGCGTGTTTGAGACTCGTTTCGACCGAGATGAAAGTCGATCCCAAAGGTTTTTCGGTTCTCGCGATGGGAAAGCTGGGGGGGGAGGAACTGAACTACAGTTCCGATATTGACCTGATCTTTCTTTTCCAACCGGTCGACGAGTCCAGCAGTTCGACCAGAGGCAGCGGTGACGGCATTGAACTTGGGAATTCCGGCTCTTCCCCCTTTGCGCGGTTGACCGTCGCAACGACGGTTAATCTTGCCCAGCGATTGATCAGAGCCCTTCAGGATGCAACGGGTGAAGGATTCCTGTACCGAGTCGACATGCGGCTCCGCCCCTGGGGACGGGCAGGTGAACTGGTCGTGCAAGTCCCTGCTTACCTCCAGTATATCCGAAATCAGGCAGAGCTTTGGGAGAAGCAGGCACTGCTCAAGGGGCGCGTCGTAGCGGGCGATTTTTCAGTGGGAGCCCGACTACTGAGAGAAGCAGCACCGCTGATTGTCGGACACTCTGAAGAAGATGTCCGAAAAAGTGTTCGTTCTTCAAAGCGGCAGATTGAAGCGGACCTGGAACGACGGGGACGGGCATTCGGTGAAGTTAAATCAGGCAGCGGGTCGATCCGTGACATTGAGTTTATCGTCCAGTCCCTGCAGCTCGTGCATGGGCAGCGATTCCCACACATCCGCACGGTGAACACGCTCGATGCACTGGTGCGACTTTCTGATGTCGACCTGATTCAGGCAGACGAATACCGCTGCCTGACGGACGGATACGTTTTCCTGCGGACGATCGAGCACTCGCTGCAACTGCTCCAGAACAGGCAGGAACACTTGCTGCCAACTGATCCGCAGGAAATGACCGCTCTTGCGCGCAGGCTGGATTTCCGAGACGGCGAGCACTTTCTCGTCCATTATAGACAGTATTGTAGTGCCATCCGTAAAGTATTTAATAAGTACCTGCCCCCCGCCCCGGATGGTATGCCTCTGGAAGAGATCAGCAGTCGATCACTACGCGATACTCGCACCTCAACGAGCGACTCCGTCATGACTCATTTCACGAGCAAGTCGGCGACTGATTTCACCCAAGAGACGGTCTTCAGTGAAGAAGAACGTCACGAACATCAGGCGTTACTGCAAACGCTGACTTCTGAGAAGCCCGTCATCGTTCTCGCCAAGTCGGATGGTGCAGGTTCATGGCGTGTCCGAGTCCTGGGGATCGACCACCCCGGGGAACTGTCACTCATTTGCGGATTATTGTTTGTCTACGGTTTCGACATTGTCAACGGGATCGCATCCACTGCTGAGCCTGTCACTCAAGGGGGCGCGGCCAAAACTCGCGAATGCAAGTTTGTCGATGTTTTCACCGTTCGGTCTTCAATCGAAGCAGTCATGTCCGAAGTCTGGAACTGCTACGAATCTGACCTGACAGAGTTAGTTCAACTCGCACAATCCGGGTTGAGTCATGAAGCCCAGGGACGCCTTGCGTCACGGGTCGCAGACGCACTGGAAGACTCGCCCGACCTGGCAACAAAGCCAGCTCCACTGGAAGTCAGCTTCGACAACCAGTCGCATGAGCGGTTTACAGTCCTGCACATCCGTGGTGAAGACACGATTGGCTTCCTTTATGAACTGACGAACGCGTTAGCTCTCAGCGGAATTGCCATCGAAGGGATGTTCGTCAGTACTGACCTCAATGTCGCAGCGGATATTCTCTATGTCACAGACGCTGCCCGACGTGGCAAGATCCTCGATGAACGGCGAATGCAGGAGCTTCAGGCAGCGATTGTGCTGATTAAGCACTTCACTCATCTGCTTCCAGGCTCGCCGAACCCGGAGGCTGCTCTCATCCACTTTCGTTCATTTCTGGGCGAATTGTTCCAGCAGCCAGACTGGACAGAACAGTTCTCGTCGCTTGAACGGCCTGAAGTCCTGACTGCGCTGGCAAAGGTCCTTGGGGTGAGCGATTTCCTGTGGGAAGATTTCCTGCGGCTGCAATATGCCAACCTCTTCCCGGTCCTGCGTGACATCACCGGAATCGAAGAAGCGAAATCGAAATCGTTGCTCTGGCGTGACCTCGCGATTGAGCTGGCAGAGATCGATGATCCGGCAGTACGTCGTCGAGCCTTGAATGCGTTCAAGGACCGCGAAATGTTCCGAATCGATCTCCGCCATATTCTCGGACGGTGCGGAGACTTCGATCGGTTTGCCGAAGAGCTGACTGATGTTGCCGAGGTGGTTGTTTCGACCAGTCTGCAACTGAGTGAACTCGAATTTCACGATCGGTACGGGGTACCGAAATGTGCTGATGGCGATCGAGCTTCGATGGTCGTCTGCGCTCTAGGGAAATGCGGTGGCCGCGAACTCGGTTTTGCTTCTGACATCGAGTTGCTATTTGTCTATGACAAAGATGGGATGACCGACGGACGCGAGTCGATCGCCAATGCGACGTATTATCAGCGGCTCGTCGAATCCTGCGTGCATGCCATCCGGGCTCGACAAGAAGGGATCTTCCGAATTGACCTGCGACTTCGTCCATATGGACGATCTGGGCCACTGGCAGTCTCGCTCGATGCATTCCGGCGTTACTTTGATCCCCAAGGCGCCGCCTGGCCCTACGAACGTCAGGCCCTGGTAAAGTTGCGTCCGATCACAGGGGACCCCGGACTTGGAGAGAAACTGATCTCACTCAGAGATAAGTTCCTGTATGACGGTCCACCTTTCGACTTCGCCTCAATGCGCGCCATGCGAGAGCGGCAGGTCCGACAACTCGTTGCGACCGGCGAGTTCAATGCGAAGCTTAGCCCGGGCGGCCTGGTCGATATTGAATACTTCGTTCAGGCCATGCAGATCACGCATGGCTCAAGGCACGCGAGTCTGCGGGTGACGAACACGCGCATCGCGATGGACGAAATGCATCGAACGGGGGTATTGACCGAATCAGACTATCGAGCACTGCGAAACGCCTATGGCTTTTTCCGCAGGCTGATCGATGCATTGCGTATGGTCCGGGGTGATGCGCGCGACCTGACGGTCTCCGGTCCTTCAAGCCAGGATTTCCATTTTCTCGCGCGTCGGTTGGGCTACGGATCGTCACCTCAAAAACTTCATCGCGACCTGAACCAGCACATCGAAGTGGTCAACGATCTTGTCCGCAGACAGGCGGAGGTGGTGTGAAGCCATGGGAACCGTTTCCAACAGAGCATCAGAAAGCATTCAGCCCACGGCGTCGATTCGCGTCCTGCGGCATCGGGCTCGATTGCTGAAAGTGATGCGGGATTTTTTTGACCACGAAGGATTCTTCGAGGTCGAAACTCCGATACTATCAACCGACACCGTCGTCGATGCATGGCTGGAGCCATTCGTGGCGGATTGGATTCCACTCGGATGCAACTGGCGGACGGACGGCAGCGCCAGATACCTGCAGACGTCACCCGAGTTCGCCATGAAACGCTTGATGGCAGCAGGAGCGGGTGCGATCTATCAGCTGGGAAAAGTCTTTCGTAACGGCGAATCGGGGCAACGTCATAATCCGGAATTCACCATGCTGGAATGGTACCGACAAGGCGATGACCTTCAGGCCTTGATGAGTACCACCGAGCAACTCGTTCAACGAGTCATTTCTGCGACCGCCGCACTTCCCGGCTTTACCCCCACAGCGGACTCCTCCGCACTCTATGACCGAGCCATGGACCCACGCGGTTTCGAGCAGGTCACGTACCGCGAAGCTTTCATCCGACGAACAGGGACTGACGTCATAAGCTGTTCCATGGACGAGATTCGGGGGATCGCACGCACGAATCACCTGGTCCCCCCTCCCGGGCTCGACCTGGACGACCGAGACGGCTGGCTCAATTTTCTGCTTGCTGAGTTGATTGAACCGGATCTTGGCCAAGGGAGACCAACGTTTCTCGTGGACTATCCGGCAAGTCAGGCCGCGTTGGCCCGATTGTCTCATGACGGGCTGACGGCGCATCGTTTTGAGCTCTACATAGACGGAATTGAACTGTGCAACGGTTATGACGAATTGACCGATGCCACCACGCTGCGTGATCGAATCCGCGAACAGACCCGAATACGCGAAGCGGTCGGCCTGCGTCCCCTGCCGCAGCAAAGTCGCCTGCTCACCGTCATGGAAAAGGGCCTGCCCCCCTGTTCGGGCAATGCTCTCGGTGTGGATCGCTTAATAATGCTTGCCCTGGGCTTGAAGACGATTTCAGAAGTCATCCCCTTCCCTTTTGAGATCGCTTGAGCATTTGCTTTCTGCGTTTTTGTCGCGAAGATAGGGACTGGGTTCGTGGGCACAATACGGTCGGATGGGGTCAAGCGAAGTAGGAGATCCCCTCAATTCCGTAGCGTATGCCGTAACGTTGTATTGAGGGCCATCATCGATCTTCCCGGACGGCTGCCAGCGAACGGAGGTCGCAACCTACTCATGGACCAGGCAGGAATTCCTGTAACGACAGCTGGGAGGTTCTTCAACGGCATCGATTGTCGCACTCCGCAAGTCGTCGAAGGAGTCGCTTTGTGAAGGATTCCGCCTTGAAAAGCATCATCGGTACCGCGCAACGGAATTCGAGAATGGACTCAGACAGACACGGTGGTTCGCCACACCGGTACGCTACAGACAGCCCCCTGGTTTCAGATGTTTCTTCTGAGCATTTTCCCGGCGTCAGGCAGACTCCGTTGTACTCTAAGGTGGTAGGTCGAGCGTGCCTGGTCCTGGCGCTCTTCATTTCGTCCCTGCGCGGTGCAGAGTGCGCCGATCTCGCCGAAAACGAAGTCAAACAGGCAATTGAGCGTGGTAAGAAGTTTCTGATCCAGGAACAGGCTCAGGATGGGTCCTGGGTTGCGGAGCCAGAAGTCCAGGTCGGGATCAGCAGTCTGTGCGTCCTGTCGCTTCTCAATTCTGGCATGACCGCACAAGACCCGACGATTCGCCGGGGGTTGCAGTATCTTCGTTCCCGCAGCCAGGACGATTTCGGAGGACGCAACGAAACCTACCAGGTGTCGCTGATGATCATGGCCCTATCGGCAGCCAAAGAGAAATCGGACGCTGTAAGAATTGCCGATCTGGCGCAGCGTCTTGAAAACGGCCAAATCACGTCTAATAACGTCGGTGCCTGGTCTTACGGTTTGAAGAATGTCTCTCAAAATCTGGGAGATCAGAGTAACACGCAATTCGCGATCCTTGGTTTGCGAGAAGCAGTCGAAGCGGGTGCGAGTGTGAGCCGACGGACCTGGGAGCGTGCGCGTGACTATTGGGAGAGAAATCAGAGTCCCGTCGATGGGGGTTGGGGCTATCTGGTCGGGGGCGCGGACGGCGACGTCGGCAGGCCCCGCAGCAGTGGAAGCATGACCGTCGCTGGCGTCGCCTCACTCGCGATTATTCAACAGATGCTCCTGTCCGATGCCGACGTTGCCGCGGATGGTAGCCCCCCCTGCTGCAATGAACGGCCCAATGATATGGCGATTCAAAACGGACTGAACTGGCTCGGCCGGAGTTTTTCAGTCCACCATAATCCCGGTGGCCCCGGCCATTCCTGGCTGCTCTATTACATCTACGGGATTGAACGCGCGGGACGACTGACGGGACAGAGGTTCTTCGGAGATTATGACTGGTACCGTGAAGGAACAGCCAAACTTCTCGCCATTCAGAATCCCGTCGACGGGCACTGGGTCGGCACCGGAACCTACGAAAGTCGGCCAGTCTGTGGCACCAGTCTGGCTCTGCTCTTCCTGTCTAAAGGTCTGTCGCCCGTTCTCGTCAACAAGCTGAAGTACGGCATGCGACATCCCAATAACCCAAACGTGCTGCTGGATAACAACTGGAATCGCCATCCCCGAGATGTCAGAAACTTAACTGAGTTGATCAGCAACATGCCCCGATGGCCGAAATTGCTGACTTCCCAGGACCTCGACCTCGCTCGGGCGGTGAAGACGGGAGGGGTCAACTCCATGATGCAGGCTCCGGTCCTGTTCATTACAGGACCCGGCCGGCTGTCGTTCTCTCCCGCCGAGACCCAACTGATCAAAGAGTATCTGGAAGAAGGCAATTTCATTCTTGCCTGCCCTACCTGTCAGGGCGACGACTTCGAGGCCAGCTTTCGTGAGCTCGTCACTCAGATCGTTCCCCCAGGAGAAGGTGAGCTGAAACTGCTTCCTCCCGATCATCCGGTTTATCGGATCGAACACCCGTTGCAGCCGGATGGCGTTAAGCTTTACGGCGTTGATTTCGGATGTCGTACGTCGATTATGTACTCACCCGAAGATCTGGGGTGTTTGTGGGATTATTGGGCGAAGGTTGATCCTCCCAATCGAAATGTGCAGCTCAAAGCCAAAATCGTCCGTGCGACACAGATTGGCGTCAACGTCATGGCCTACGCCACGGGTCGTGAACCACCCGACAAAACTCAAGTTCGAGAGGTCGCACAAAACAAGGGTGAACTCGATCAGATCGAGCGGGGTTTGCTCCAGATTGCTCAGATCAAGCATGAAGGAGCCTGGAACGCGGCACCGCGCGCGCTTCGCAATTTGCTGACTTCCCTCAATGAAAATGTGGGAATGGCGGCATCGACGAAAACCCGTGATTTAATGCTGTCTGATAAGAACATTTTCCGTTATCCAATCCTCTACATGCACGGCCGGAACCGGTTCACCACTCCCGAGGATGAGCGTCAGCAACTGCGACTGTATCTCGATCGCGGAGGCGTCCTCGTCGCAGATTCGTGCTGCGGTGCGAAGCCATTCGACAAATCATTTCGCGACTTGATCAAGCAGGTCTATCCCGATCGCAAACTGGAACGAATTCCTGTGACTCACGAACTCTTTTCGGAAAAGATCGGGCAAGACATCAGATTGCTGAGGCGCCGTACGGCGGAGGGGGGTGAAAATACGGTGGGAGGCAACTTCACGACTCGAACCACTGAACCCATCCTGGAAGGAATCGAGGTCGATGGTCGGTATAGCGTGATCTACAGCCGTTACGACATCAGTTGCGCACTCGAACGGCAAACATCGGGGAACTGCGAGGGCTACCTCCCGGAAGACGCTGTCAAACTGGGGACCAACATTATCCTCTATTCGATGCTACAGAACCTGCGACTTCAGCCGGGAGAGATTGCTCCTTGAGTTCCAAGGTGCAAGATCCCGGTTGTCAGGCGCGTTTGAATTCTTAATCCATCGCAGTCACCCGCCTGTTCGGTTCGATCCACATCGGACCGTGTTGCTCGTCACCCCCTGGACAATCGAACTGCCATGAGAATTGTGTCACTCCTACCCAGTGCGACTGAAATCATCTGTTCGATGGGCCTGGGTGACCAGTTGGTCGGTGTCACGCATGAGTGTGACTATCCCTTTCCGGTTCGTTCGCTGCCAAAGGTAACCCGGACACTGATTCCGACGGATGCATCCAGCCGCGAAATTGATGATCTCGTCCGCGAGCGTCTGCGAACCGAGAAAGCCCTCTATACCCTTGATCTTCCAGTGCTGAGTCGGCTCAAGCCCGATTTAATTGTGACGCAGGCCCTCTGCGACGTCTGTGCCGTCGCCGAGTCGGAAGTGAATGCCGCCATCTGCACGCTTCCGGGACGTCCTCAAGTCGTGAATCTGGAACCAACGACCCTCTCTGAAGTTTTCGAATGTTTGGATCTCGTCGGTCGCGCTGCAGGTGCAACAAAACAAGCGGCAGACGCCATCGAGCAACTTCAGGCACGCGTCTCCGCTGTCAGGGAACGGGCCGAGCAAGCCACTGACCGACCGCGCGTGCTGTTGCTGGAGTGGATTGATCCTCCCTTCAGTTCCGGGCACTGGTCACCGGAACTCGTCCGGATCGCCGGAGGTGCAGAAGTCCTCGGACAAGAAGGCAAACCTTCAAGAACAATTGGATGGGATGAAATCGTCGCAGCGCGTCCCGAAGTCGTCGTGATCGCCTGTTGCGGATTCGATGTCGAGCGAACTTGCCAGGACCTTCCGATTCTCGCCCGTAATCAAGACTTCATGAATCTGCCCGCAGTACGCGATGGACGCATCTATCTGATGGATGGAAACGCATACTTCAGTCGACCTGGACCAAGGCTGGTTGAGAGTCTCGAGATTCTCGCCCACGCACTGCATCCGACTGTTCATCCTCTCCCGCAGGGATTGGAACCCGCTCGGCAGGTGACGTGGGATACGTGACCTGGCCCACTGCCGCCTGTTACCGAAGTGGACAATAGGTCTCCTCGACGAGAATGTCGCTTCGTTCCACGGAACTGGCTCCGCCGGCCCCTTGTCTACCAATGGTTCATCACAGACCGGATATCGTATCGTCGGGAGAGATCCATCAAAGCGGGTCAGTGAATCGCGTGGAATGGGCCGAACCACCGGAATTCTCACTCGCTTCCGCCAGCCGCAGCAGACTATTTCTCAGGGCGAGCGACCTTGTTCCCATAGACGAGAACATCATCGAAATTGCCGGTGTCGTCAAACGATCCGATTCCTACCTGTCCCCAGGTGAAAGTCTTGTCGACGGCCGTCATGACGGGTTCGCTCATATCGTCAAAAAAGACTTCGATCTTTCCACTGTCTACATCGCGAGTGACACGGGCGTGATGCCATTCCTTGTCCCAGGGTGTCCCCTCCGTAGTCTTCGTCGAGATTTTTTTACGAGGTTGGTCGTTCACGATGAAGATCTGATTCGCGTGATCGTCCGCCTGCTGGCCCAGATGGACGTAGTACATGTGCGCCGGATCCTGATAGCCGAAAAACAGGCATAAAGAACGATGTGGGTAATCTTCAGAAGTCGATTGAAGGCGAACATCAAGTACGCAACTCCCCACGACGACATCTTTCGCAACGGATCGGTTAAACGGTGAGCGAACCGGTGTCTTCGTCTCGATGTGTTGAAACTGACTCCAAATCGCATTCGGCCCTTGCTCAATCCGCTTCCAGGCCCTGGCGTCGCTGGGTTCCCAACGGGACGCCGGGTCACCGGTTTCAAAATCATCTTGGAATACCAGCGGCAGTCCGAGCAGCCTCGCAACCGGTTCCTCCGCCACAGACACGCTGGCCATCAGAACCATCGCAACCAGCAGGAATGCCCAATTCAGACACAACAGTTGGCTCAAAGCAAATCGCATCAGTGATCTCGCTGAAAAGTACTCAACAGAGGGTTGATTACTTTCACGATTGCCTGAACCTTTCCAACTGGCAAGTGACGCACGAATAAAATAAGGTTAATACGACGAGAACAGTTTGGGATCCGGTCGAGCCCTTGCGGCTTGCACTCCCTCATGGAGATATGGTTGTGATCGAAGTTCGAAGTATGCTCGCGTGGTCGCTTCTGTTCTGGATTCCCGTCGAGGCAATTGCGTCGAACGAGATCGACTATGCCCGAGACATCAAGCCTGTTCTTTCTCGTCGCTGTTACTCGTGTCACGGCTCTTTGAAGCAGGAAAACGACTTGCGGCTGGATACCGTCGACCTCATGAAATCAGGAGGAGCCACAGGTCCGGTACTGGTCGCAGGCGATGCAGGTCAGAGCCGGATCCTTTCGGCCATTCAAGGGACCGAAGGTGTCTCTCGAATGCCGCCCGAGGGAGAGCCGCTGTCGCCTGAGCAGATCGACCTGATTAAACGGTGGATCGAGAACGGGGCTCTGGCCCCTCACGATGAACCTCAGAAGGACCCCGCTCAGCACTGGGCGTATCAGTTGCCAGTCCGTGCCCCATTGCCCACGGGAATTGACCCTGCCTGGTCGGAAAATGTGATCGACGCATTCATCGCTGCAGGCCATCAGCAGCATCACCTGACGGCCAGTCCGATGGCGCCGAAGCATGTGCTGCTGCGGCGAGTTTATCTCGATCTGATCGGACTGCCCCCCACGCGGGAACAGATGAATGCCTTCCTCGCCGATGATAGTCCTGAGGCTTGGGAGCGGGTCGTCGATCAACTGCTGACCAGCCCTCAATATGGCGAACGGTGGGGACGGCATTGGATGGACGTCTGGCGTTACAGCGACTGGGACGGGTATGGACAGGAAGTCCGCGAGAGCAAGCCCCACATCTGGCGTTGGCGCGACTGGATTATCGAATCGCTGAACGTGGACAAAGGGTATGACCAGATGCTGCAGGAGATGCTTGCGGGCGACGAGATCGCTCCCGACGATCCTCAAGTGCGCCGCGCAACCGGATACCTCGTCCGCAACTGGTTCTCGTTCAATCGCAACGTCTGGTTGGACGCAACAATCGAGCACACAGCCAAGGCCTTTCTCGGCACAACGCTCAATTGTGCCCGGTGCCATGACCACATGTATGACCCGTTGGCACAGAAAGAGTATTACCAGTTTCGAGCCTTTTTTGAGGCGCACGATGTCAGGACCGATCGTGTTGTGGGACAACCCGATATCGGCAAAGACGGGCTGGTGCATGTGTACGACGGTCGGCACGATGCTCAAACCTACCTCTTCCGACGTGGCAATGAGAAGGAATTCGACAAAGAACAACCTCTCCCTGCGTCACTTCCCGCAATCTTTGGCAAGATCGATCTCAAAATTGAACCGGTTCCGCTTCCCGTAACGTCCTATTACCCCGGATTGCGACCGTTCCAGCAAATGGAGGCTTCGCAACAGTCGCAAGCAGCCTTTGACGGGGCCCAGAATGCACTCACCGCCGCACGCGAGAAACTTGCAGCGGTAAAACAGGAACTGGCCCAAAAACCCGAGGACCCGACGCTCGCTCAACAAGCTGGCATTGAACAACTACGCCTGCAATCCGCCGAACGAGGTGCCGCGACGGCACTTTCCAATCTTCTCTGGACCCAGGCTCGTATCCAGGCTGATCGAGCGAACTATGGAACTCCTCCGTCGGAGAATCGTGAAGACCTCACGCGGATCGCCGCACTGGCCGAGCGTGACTACAACCTTCGCCATGCAGAACAGAACGTCACCGACGCTGAACTGAAACTCGCCGAAGCAAAAAAGGATCCTGCCAACACAAATGCCATTACGACTGCCGAAACGGCCCTGGCGACTGCCATCAAGGGCCGCGAAACGGCAATCGAAGCTCTCAAACAGCCGCCGACCGATTACACGAGGTTCGGACCGGTCTATCCCGTTACCAGCACTGGTCGACGACTGGCGCTAGCTCGCTGGATCGGCAGTCAAAACAACCCTTTGACGGCCCGTGTGGCGATTAATCACATCTGGTTGCGACACTTTGGCCAGCCCCTGGTCCCTACGGTTTTCGATTTTGGATTGAACGGGAAAGCCCCCACGAATCCCGAACTTCTCGATTGGCTTGCCGTCGAACTGATGGAGAACGGATGGCGGATGAAGGCAATCCACAAACGGATCGTGATGAGCCGCACCTACCGACAGCAGTCTGTCGTGTTGCCGACGACTGAGCAGAACCGGACCATCGACCCGGACAATCACTACCTGTGGCGAGCCAACCCACGTCGGATGGAAGCGGAAGTGGTTCGTGACGCAACTCTTCTGGTTTCAGGTCATCTTGATCTGACTTCAGGGGGCCCGGAACTGGACGAGGCATCGGGCATGGAAATCCCTCGCCGCAGCCTTTACTTCCGGAACAGTAAAGAAAAAAAGATGACGTTCCTCGATACGTTCGACCGCCCCAATGTCGTTGACTGTTATCGAAGAAGCGAAAGCATTGTTCCTCAGCAGGCATTGGCCCTGGCGAATAGTCCACTCTCATTGACGGAATCGCGGAGACTCGCACGGAAGCTCTCTGAGGAAGTTGCGACATATCCCAATGACGCTCAGGCGCAAGCGTTTGTTACCACAGCCTTCGAACGAATTCTCAACCGCCAGCCGGCCCAGGTTGAGCTCGACGAATGCGTGAATTTCCTCGCAACTCAGACGGAGACTTTGCGAGGACAGGCCACATTATCCAAATTTAGCGGTGGGACCGCATCGGCGTTCCCTCCTTCTGATCAACCTGACCAGCGCGTTCGTGAAAATCTCGTCCATGTCCTGCTCAATCACAATGACTTTATCACGATCCGCTGACGACATTACTTACGGAATAAATCACAGATCACCTCAACCTGATGGCTGCGGTGGAAAGTAATTAAGGGAGCATCCATGGTACCTCCAGCTCGACCTGCTCAATTTCGTTCCGCGCTAAATCGACGATCATTTCTCGTGGATGTCGGCATGGGCTTTACCGGCCTCGCCCTGGGTTCGATGCTCTCGCGAGATGGCATCGTGCGGGCTGATTCAGCAAGTCCATTCGAAGCTCCTGATGGTCTTGGGCACCATGTCGCGAAGGCAAAAAGTGTCATCTGGATTTTTCTGGTCGGCGGTATGAGTCAGATGGAGTCGTTCGACCCCAAACCCGAACTCAATGCCTGGTCTGGTAAGACATTTGCAGAATCTCCCTATCACCACTTCCTCGATTCGCCTTACTCTAAAAAGAATCTCCGCGAACTGATTGAAGGTCTGCATCAAGTTCATCCCAAGATTTACGAGATGCAGGTAGGGTTCAAGAAGTATGGCCAGAGTGGTCTGGAGTTCTCTGACTGGTGGTCTCACCTGGGACAGCATGCCGACGACATTGCCCTGGTTCGATCGATGTGGACAACAGACAACAACCACGGGGCTCAACTCCAGTTCCATACAGGTCGGCACGTTCTGGAAGGTCAGTTCCCGACCATCGGTTCGTGGGTTCATTACGGCCTAGGCACCCTGAACGAGAATCTGCCGCAGTTTATCGTCATGGGTACTCCGATCGCCGATTGCTGCGGTGGGCTTGGTGCTCACGGCGCCAACTACCTCGGCCCGGAACATACGGGAGTCCAATTGGCCATTGATCCGAAGAACCCACTGCCGTTCGCTTCGCCAGGTCCTGACGTTTATCGCGAAGAGCAGGCAGGGGAGTTCGGACTTCTCAGTCGCTTGAATCGTATTTCTTCCGTCGAATATCCGGACGACCAGGCTCTGGCTGCGCGAATCAAGTCCTATGAACTGGCGTTCCGCATGCAGGCTGCCGTCCCTGATATCGTTGACTTCGGGCAAGAAACGCAGTCAACGCAAGAGGCTTACGGATTGAACAACGCCACCACGAAACCATTCGGAGAACAATGCCTGGCCGCCCGCCGTCTCGTCGAAAAAGGTGTTCGTTTCGTTCAGATCTTTCATGGTTCGAACGGGGGAGCGGGTGCCTGGGATGCCCATGGCAGTCTGAAGGCGGGACACAGTGCCTTGTGCGCCCAGATCGATCAGCCCATTGCCAGTCTCATCGGAGATCTCAAGCAGCGAGGTCTGCTGGACGAAACGTTGATCGTCATCGGAACAGAATTTGGCCGCACACCGGGTGCACAGGGATCCGACGGGCGAGATCACCATCCCTACGGATTCTCGGTCGCCCTGGCGGGTGGCGGAATCAAAGGGGGGATCGCGCACGGAAAAACGGACGAACTCGGATTCCATGCAGTGGAAGATCGCCATTACGTCACTGACCTCCATGCGACGGTGCTGCAGCAGATGGGGCTCGACCCACGGCGTCTCGAAATTCCCGGTCGCAAAAGACTGGACTTGGACTTCGGTAAGCCCATCGACGAGATTGTGGCCTGAGTTGTCCAAATCCTTCAAAAAAAGGACTTTCGCACTGCTGAATCACAGGAACATCTGAGGAACAGGAACATCGAATTGAGGGAAGCCGCTAACGCTTCCCTTCATTCGTGTTGCTTCTGTCGGATTGAAACTCACTCATCTTCTACGCTGTTATCCATGGACTCGGGCAAGTCTTCGTCCAAGTCATCCGCTCCGCTGACTGATCGACTGGGTGTGGGAGGGATTTCGGATTCATCTGTCTCGTCGGCAGTCTCTGCGCCATCTGCGGCAGGGGTCAAATCAGGGTTTGCAAGGTAGAAGAAATCGTTTGGCCGTTCATCTGGCACCATCGGAAGGCCGTCGGTCCCCAGCAGAGAAATGCCATCTGCAGGCAGGATTCGCCCCGTCCTGAATAAGAGGTCACGCAGCGACTTGTTGTACTCGGTGATACTCTTGGAGTAAGCCGCTTGAGCCAGTGTCAGGCTTGAGATTGCCCGCAGAGCCAGGTCGTTACTCTTATTACCCGCTTCGTAATCTGCTTCAGCAGCGATCACACGCCGGCGCGCTGCCTGTAATCGTCGGCGTGTCAGCTTTGACATCGAATGAGCCCGCTCAATCGTCATCAGTACTGTATTGAGCTCATGAGCAATTTCGTCCTCCTGCATGGCAAGCGCTGCCCGCCCTTTTGCAATCCGAAGCTCGAGTTGCCGAACCTGGGCTTTTTCCTGTCGCAACCATAACGGAAGCTGGTACTGAAAACCGAAGTCCCAACTCGTCTCTTTCCCGCTGAACATGGTCGTCACGGCACTGTTGAAACCTTGTCGAGTATTCATCGAGTCGGACGTTGTCGTACTGTAAAACTTGTCACCAAACCCATTCAGTCCGTATCCCGCGACAAAGTCGAGCTTGGGTGCAACAAGTTTCCGGGCCGCGATGAGCTGAAGTTCGAGGCTTTGAACATTCAGTTTCTGACGCGACAACTCGATCCGATTGACCAGTGCTTCATAAAGGCACGTCGCCCGACTGAGCGAGAGCTCTTCCTCCCGAGGCTCATCACAAGGGTACAGCATCCGTGAGTCGTCGAGGGACAACCCAACCAGACGACGGAGTCGGGCCTCGGTGAGGAACAAATTCGACAGCGCGAGTTCTTCGCGAGACTTCGATTCGTAGTAAGCGTCTTCGGCTTGAGCCTCTTCAATCCCGGGATCGATGTTCGCTCGCCCTACGGCACGGTCCCACAGCTCTTTCGCGATTTTCGAAGCCTGTGTTTCCGATTCATAGTCTTGGTAGTTCTGGTAAAGATCCCAGTACAGGTCACCGATCTCGCGAACGAGGTTCTGCAGGTTCTCCTGCAGATCGATCTCGGACAGTCGCTTATTGATGTGAGCAATCACGATACCCTGGTTCACGTAGCTGAAACCACGAGCTCGCTGATCCAAGGGTCCCGCAATCGCCGAGAATTCTCGACCAGCACCGGCCCACAGGGGCTGACGGAAATCGAAGCCGAGCTGGCCCGTGTAGGTTGATGCGAATAGCTGAGCGGGCTGGTTTGTTTGCGCATAGTTCCAGGTATTGTAGAGACCGAACACCCCGCCGCTCAGCAGTTGCTGATCAAACCGAGTCTGAAACAAGGCCCCTTCGCTCGCCAGCACATTTCCGGGTGGAGGAAGCAACAAAGAGTTCTGGGCATTCTCTGAGCGGTTCCATTTGATGGAGGAAGTCAGTCGAGGGTCAAAATCAGAGAGAGCGGCATCAACACCGCGCGAACCGAATAGCACCCCGGCGTTTTGAATCCCTGGATCGAAGACCGACGGCACCGAGTCGGGGCCTTGCAGGATTGGGTTATTCGGTGACATAAACTGCGCGTTCTGCCGGATAACGGCATTATTCTCGACCCCCATCCGAACTGCTTCCGCCAGAGTGATCGGCCAGCGATCCTCGGAAGAAGGCGGGACCAGCTTTCGCCCCGGCCCCATCATGGGAGCAGGAGCCTGTGGCTGAAGCTCGGGATTCGGGGCCGCCATCGACTCGGCCAGGCGGTTATAGTGAACGACGAACTGATTCTCGATGACCGGTTCCGTACCACGCCAGGACGCACACCCCGCGACCCATGCGCAGACAGCGATCGCGAGGCAGAGAATGCCCCTGGTCTGACGCGCACTTCGTACGAAGTCCGGCACGGTTTTGGTTGTCCCGCTGGTGATTGGAGAACGAATTGTGACTTGGATGGTCTGTGTCGCCGGCGGGAGAATGGCCGGTTGGCGGCGAGAGTTACCAAACGAGTCAAAATTGGTCCATATCAATCACAAATGCTACCCGGCCTGGGGTGCATGCCAGCTTTTGTTATGCCTCTATCGTGTGCGCGAAATCGCCCGAGAACGTCAATTCCAAGATTTTGTGGTTTTTTGTTAAGCTGAGATGGGTTTGGAGGATTGGGGCTTGATGGGACTTAGCCTGGAGGCGTTGCCATGGATGGCGATCAAAGTGCGTTGCGAACGGAATTCGAATTGGCCTTTAAGCGGGTCACGGAACTGAAAGTGGCGTTAGATCAAGCGGAGGGCCGTCTTCCGAGGACGGAAATTCCTCATTACTCCGTGATCGAAAATGCCGCCCATGAAGTCGGGCAAATGTTGAGCCGTATGGTCCAGGAGAGGATGCTCAACGAACTGGTGGCCGCCCAGCCATCTGCGGGGAAGTGTCCCACCTGCGGGACGCGGTGTTCATTGAAGCCGCGTCGCCGCAAAGTGCTTTCCGGCGATGGACGAGTGGAACTTCAAGAGTTGGTCGGTTCTTGTCCTGCCTGTCGGCGGGACTTTTTCCCCCTTACGTGAGCGATTGGGATTTCATGCACGCGAGTTGACTCCGATCGTCGTGCGGAAAATCGCCGTTCTTGCAGGGGAGGCACGTTCCTACAAACGAGGGGTCATCGCCCTGAAGGAAGCGGACGTTGCTGTCTCGACCAAGACGGTGGAACGGGTTGTTCACGACATCGGTGGCGAGTTGGCCGCACGCCGAGATTCTGATCCGAAAACGGATGATGCATTGGCATTGAAGAGTGACCGCCCTCCTGAATTGGCGATCATCGAGTGCGACGGTGGTCGGATTCGCTGTCGTCATCCGGACCGAGGACCCGGCGTGCATCCCGTTGGGGAGGGCTGGCGAGAGACGAAGGTCGCTTGCCTGATTCGAGCTCAGCACCAGACGTTTGAAGAGGATCCCCAACCCGAACCACCTGAGTGCTTCTGTGATCCACATCACGTCGCAAAACTGGCGGAAACCGAGGCCTTACCGGTGGCCGCGCCCGTTCCCCAAGATCCCCCAGCGAGTCCCGACGCCACCGACAAGACACTCGAAGAGGCCCTGACGAAACAACCCATTGACTGGCGTCCGAAGCGTCTGGTCCGCACCGTTCTGGCCAGCATGGCCGAGGCCAAAGAGTTTGGCAAACAGATGCAGCGAGAGGCAAAGCGACGCCTGTTTTTCGACTCGCAGGATAAAGCCTTTTTGGGAGATGGCCTCCCCTGGAACTGGTCTCTCTGGAAAGAACGGTTCTCCGAATTCACGCCGATCCTCGACTTTATCCATGCGCTCAGTTACGTCTTCCTGGCGGCAAAAGCCGTCTTTCCTGATAGCCCCGCGAACGCTTGGAGCCAATATCTGGTTTGGATGCGTGGCTGCTGGCAGGGCGAAGTGAATCAGGTGCTGGAGGAACTTCGAACATGGCAACAGAAATTCGGACAACCGCCAGCCGATGCCGCCGATCAAGACCCACGAAAGATTCTAGCGCGGACGATCACTTATCTTGAGAACAATCATGCCCGGATGAAGTATGACGAGTACCGCCGACAAGGCCTGCCGGTGACGACAGCTTGGATGGAATCGCTCGTTAAGGAAATGAACTATCGCGTCAAAGGAACCGAGATGTGGTGGAATGATCCCGAAGGAGCTGAAGCGATTCTTCAAATCCGCGCCGCCGGACTCTCCGAAGATGAACGACTCGCTCGACACCTTGATACGCGACCCGGATCGCCGTTCACCAGGCCGCCTAAAACTCCGAGAGTCGCAGACAAAAAAAATCAAAAGCTGACATGCACCCCCCGGCCTGATGTTTCAGCAAACAAATCTGAAAACTCTCAACAGGCCAGTTGAAACGGTACCCCTTGCTCAATGTCCATCCTAAAAGCATCAAATCCGTTTGATTTGTCTTGAACATGGGAGGGGTAAACATTATGTTCGCACCTCCCATTTCCGTAACGTTCGAGCTGATTTCCACAGGTGCTGACTCGCTTCGGGCATTTCATTCGTCCCTACAGCTACTTCCGTCCGGGCAACGCGACATGCGATGGTTCTGCGTATCATCGAAGCAGACCAACAGCCGCAAAGGTTTAGGAAATTTTTGCGTCCTGTTAGCCATTGCGATGCTGAAGTCCGAAGTCGTTTTGGGATCTTGTGGAGACTACCTCTCCCACGCCAATCCGGATTCGCACGATTATTGGATGCAGCCAGAGAAGCCGTTCAGCGATGCACCTGAATTGGACTCACATTCTTCGGACGTGCTGACGCTAGCTCCTTTACCCGGCAGGGATCACTCACCGCGTCGTCCTGTGTGCAATGGCCCCCAATGTCGCCGGCACACTCCTACACCTGTCACCCCGACACCCGCCGCAAACCATTTAGACGGTCATGAGGCGGCCCTGCTCGCCAATCACCCGCTCCTCGCGGAAGTGACCTTCACTTCATTCTGGCGCACATTTGTTGAGCGAGAATCAACGGGTGCCGCTTCCGGAATCTTCCGTCCCCCTTGTCTCGCGTGGACGCTCTAAGCACTTCCGCACACACTTGCTGCCTCGGCATTTTCACAAATTCCCTCAGGAATTGAGTGTGCGTTTCCCTCTGTTGTTTCACTGGTTCTTCCGCAGTCATACCTGATTGGCGCGCGATAGCTCGTGATTCGATCGGGCAGCAACTCGGACCGACTCCAGGACCGGTTGAAAACATTGACCGACGGGTTGGTCTCCCATTGGCCAATCTACGGAGGGTCCTGGTGGAAACGATCTGTCCTTGCCTGGATGGATTAGCGCCGCACTGGCAGCGCTGCACCACTGCAGCGGGACATCGTGAGTGCTTTACGTCCGCATTGTACGCGCGCCCCCTGAAAAGCGTGGTCGATCTGCCGATCCGTCGGGGGGCCTGCCATCCCCTCGGCGACCGATCCGCCGAGCTCTGTCCGCTGATGAGCAAGACCTTCGTTCTCTTTGATTTTCGTAATTAACCGACTCGCCATTTTTTTAGTTCAACCTCTTCAAGGCATCGCCATGAACCGATTTCGCCGTGCGTTTACATTGATTGAACTCCTTGTCGTGATCGCGATTATCGCCGTACTGATCGCCTTGTTATTGCCTGCCGTACAGCAGGCCCGCGAAGCAGCGAGGCGAACACAGTGCAAAAACATGCTGAAGCAGTTAGGCCTCGCACTTCACAATTACCATGACACCTTCACTGTCTTCCCCATGGGAAATGGAGGAAGCAAATTTGCTCCGCATGCAGCGATCCTGCCCTACATCGATCAATCGAATGTCTACAACCTGATCGATTTCAATGTGTCCCCTTCGCACGCTAATAACGCCGTCGTCTACGCTCAGACCATCCCCGCTTACCGCTGTCCTTCTGACATCGATACCATGCCGCTGGTTCCGGGCGGCCGTAACAACTACTGGACGAACATCGGCACTGGCGTCCTGAACGGTGCACCTGGCACGACTGTCGGCAGCACCAACTATGGCATGCCGCAGCAGAATGGTGTGATGATCACGAATGTCTGTCTCGGGATCCGCGACGTCACGGATGGTGCCAGCAACACCGTCATGATGTCCGAGAAACGACTGGGGGATGGAAACAATGGAGTCAGCACCCCTGCCACCGACGATTTTCGTCCCGGGACATATCCCGCGACTGCTGACGAAGCGATGGAACAATGCCGTGCGATCGACGTGACGAACCTCTCGTTCCAGGGCGTTTCCAACGTCGGTGTCCCCTGGCTGCAAAGCAACAACGACGGCACCTACTATATGCATATCCTGCCGCCGAACGATCGTACCTGCCGGTTTCCTCCCAGTCGCATGGCGGGAACGGCAAACAGCCTGCATACGGGAGGAGTTCACTCGATGCTGACTGATGGATCCGTCCGCTTCGTGTCGTCGAACATCGCCATCAGCGTCTGGCGAGCCCTCGGAACTCGAGCGGAAGGGGAGATCGTTGGCGAGTTCTAACCGTAAGCACTCCAACATTTCCCGCGAGGTTTTCCAACCGAGCCCCGCGATTCTGACATGCTCACCAACGAAGTCGCTGCTTTCATCCCTGAGCCTTGTCGCTGCACGGGCGACAAGGCCGCGGTTGCCGAAAGCTCGGTGACCGACGCGCCCCTCATTCCTGACCGGCATCACATAGATCCAATATCGATTGGAAAGAGTTACGACCATGCTGAACCAGACCATCATTTCTCTTGGAATCTTTCTCGCTGCGGCTCCGGAAACGGCCCCGCGGCCCGTCCCTTTGACCCGGCCGGAAATGAAGCGGCTGATCGAAGACGTCAAAGTTCGTAAACCGCGCATCCCAATGCCCCAACTGACCGATGCAGATCGACAGGCCTTGGGAGACCGTGCCGATGACTATGAAGCGGTCATTCGGCATCGTTACACCCCCTGGGTCGAAACGCGCCGCACTCCACGCGCTTCCGGCCCCAACGTTGAACAGGAACCCGGCATGACGTTGAGTTATGCCTTCAAAACTCAATTGTTCTGGATCGTCTCTCGCGCCAACAATTGCCAGTACTGTATTGGCCATCAGGAATCGAAGCTGCTTAATGCAGGGCTCACGGAAGACCAGATTGCCGCACTCGACGGTGACTGGTCCAGGCATACTCCTGCTGAACAGGCCGCGTTCGCTTTCGCTCGAAAGCTCTCGTTTCAACCGTATGCCATTGGCGACGCCGACATTCAGTCGCTTCGCCGCTTTTACACGGATTTACAGATCCTTGAGATGGTGATTTCGGTCTCCGGGAACAATGTCAGTAACCGCTGGAAAGAAGCCGTTGCGGTCCCGCAGAGAAAGGACGAAGGAGGCTACTCCCGAAACACCGACGACCTCTCGCTTCCCCGTGGAACCTATCTCACTCCCACCAGTACGTCGTTTGAGAAACTGATCAGCAACGTCGCTCCGATCATCTTTGATACCGCGACAGGTGTCCCCACTCGAGACACCATCAGTCGCCGTCCCGCTCTGGAATCCCGGACGGACGTCGAACGCGCCCTCACTCAGGCCCGAAGTCGTACGGCGCGACTGCCCCTTGTCGAAGAGAATCAGGCACGAACCAATTTTGCCGGTGCCGCGCCCGAGGGGCCGCTGCCCCAGTGGGTACGCCTCCTGGCGAACTTCCCTCGTGAAGGGACACGTCACTTGAACACCATCCACCTTGCCGATGAGAAAAGTGATCTCTCTCCTTTGCTGAAAGGGCAACTGGCATGGATTGTCGCGCGTCAGGATGGGGCGTGGTACGCCGTGGGACATGCTTACAAGCGACTTCGGGATGCCGGTCAGACTGACGAGCAGATCTATGCCCTGGATGGAGACTGGCATGAATTCTCTCCTCGCGATCAATCGCTGTTTACCGTCGCTCGAAAGCTGGCGGCTTCTCCCGTCATTCTGACCGATGCCGATGTCGCGAATGCTGTCGAACTGGCCGGTCCCCGCGATGTTGTTCAGTCGATCCACTTCACGACCAGTCGCTCGTTATTTGACAGAATTACCGAAGCGGCAGGGCTTCAGCTTGAAAACTGATCTGCGGCCCGAATGGATAGAGCTGCTGCTCCGGCATTCAGTGCTCCCGACGGCACTGGACCGGAGCGGGCAGTTCCAGATCGAGCTGTTTGTCGGAGACATCCCGGCGAATCTTCAGTGGTCTGATTGCTGGCTGAGCAAACCATGGTGCACCGGGCGCTGCATCGGGTGTGCGAGTCGATTCGTCCTCACCAGCAGCCTATTCTTCTGCGAATCCAGTTACCGGCCCTGAAGCGGCGTGCGAGAGGTCAGTTCGTGATGGTCTGTGGAGGGCAAGACCATATCCGCCTGCCAGAAACTCGACAGCTTCTGAACAATTTCGATGAACTTGGCCAGGTCCATCGGCTTGGTCAGGAATGCCTCAACGGACAGTTCGCCCAGTTGAGCCTGCTCACCGTCCGCCGTCATTACAACCACGGGAAGCGACTTGAGATCTTCGTCACTTCTCACCCGGGCCAGCAGTTCGACACCATCAATCCCAGGGAGCTTCAAGTCCAGCAGCAACAGGTCCGGACGCGGAGCGGCTGCATACTTGCCTTCCCGTTTTAGAAACTGCAATGCTTCACTGCCGTCACTGAGCCACGTCAATCGATGCAGAATTCGCCCGTTCTTCAACGCACCAATCGCAATCCGCGCGAACATTAAACTATCTTCGACCAACAGAATTTCCATCGGTCGGCCAACGGTTTCAGGGGACATGTTGAGTCCTCGCACAGGTCACGTCGTGAATCACGCTACCAACTGATACTACGGAATCTCTGCTTCTTTTGCGGGCCAAAGCGTGATCAAGGCTAGAAAAGCAAGCACGGGCAGACCGCAAACCAGGGCCATTCCCGAATCATAAGACTTCGTCTGGTCAACAATGTGTCCGAACAGTGGATGAAGTGGCGAAGACGTGCACCAGGCAATCGTCCCCAGTAGTCCCGTGACTTTCCCCTGATGCCGCGTCGACAGTTCCTGGCTGAAGGTATAGTAACACGGGAACAGCCCCAGGGAACCACAGGCAACCAACATCAAAACCGCAAACAGCAGATTCCCCGCAGACAACCAGGGAATCAATCCCCCCAGCGCGACGAGCATGGCACAGATTCCAAACGCCGTGGTTCGGGAACGATGAACGCTGTACCCCATCTGATGCAGCTTGCGGGTCAGCAGTCCTGCGGAAATACAGCCAACATCGGTTGCGGTATTGTACCAGAACATGAACTTGAGCATTGAACGTTCATCATAGCCACGTCCCGACTGCAGGAACTTCGGCATCCAGACGCGGAACAGGTGCCAGCATGCGTTAATCGAGACGACCATGATGACCATGATCAGAAACTTGCGGCTGAACACCGCCGACAAAAAGGTGTCCTGATCGACGGCCGATTCACCATCGACGGCCGTCACCGTCGGAACGGGTGCGAGATCCTCTGTGCGAGTCGAAAAGAACCATAGAATCGACCAGACAGAACCGACTGCCGCGATAATCTGGAAAACCGGTCGCCAACTTCCTGGTGCATCGGTCAGCATTTTCAACATGATCAACGGAGTGACAATCGCACCGATTGCGGTTCCGCTCTGCAGCACACTGTTACCAAGAGTACGGTTTTCGGGGGGAAGCAGACGGTGAGTCGTCTTCAGGGCGCAAGGCCAGTGCCCCGCTTCAAAGAAGCCCAGTAGCAGACGGCACAACATCAATCCCAGGTATGTTTCAACGAAACCCGTCAGAAAGCCCATCAATGACCAGAGCAACAGCACCGCAGGGTAAAGAAACCGCACATTCGTGCGGTCAGCAATGATCCCGAACACCAGTGCACCCGTCGCGAACGCCAGCCCGAACGCAGTCTCGAGGTAACCGTACTGGGCCTCGGAGAGACTGAATTCACGGGTAATCCGCTCAGAGACATTCGCCAGTGTCTGGCGATCCATGTAGTTGATCGTACTCGCACAGAGCAACAGTCCGCAGACCCACCACGTCCAAAGCGTTCGAGAAGCGGGCGGTTGCTGCATTCGTTGTGTTTCCTGAAACAAAAGAGTGATCAATCACAGGGAAACCGGGTCCGCAACGTCTGAGACCCGGATTAGAGGGAAGAGAAATTCGCGAGCAGTTTCAGTCCCACTTTCTGACTCTTCTCCGGATGGAACTGAGTGGCGAAGAGATTCCCCCGCTGAACCATCGCCGTGAACGGGACACCATACTCGGTCCGAGCCGCAATCACGGAATCATCCGTTGGTCGAACGTAGTAGCTATGGACGAAGTAGAAGGATGCATCAGAGGGAATGTCATTCAGCAGCGGGCAATGTCCGGTTGTCTGCAGAGTATTCCAGCCCATGTGAGGGACTTTGATATCGGGCAGCGACGGAAAGCGGACGACATCCCCAGAAAGGACTCCCAGCCCGCTCCATTCGCCGTCCTCAAAGCTGACATCGAACAGCATTTGGAGGCCGAGGCAGATCCCCAGAAACGGCTTGTTCTGGCGAACGTGTTCCCGGATTGGCTGGATGAGTTTCAGTCGTTCGAGTTCACGGATCGCGTCCCGAAAGGCCCCCACGCCCGGCAGTACAAGCTTCTGAGCATCCGCAACCTGCTCTGGAGTGGTGATGATCTGCGCGGCAACGCCGAGCTTTTCAAACGCTTTCTGAACACTCCGCAGATTCCCCATTCCGTAGTCGACGATGCTGATCATGATTCGAAGTCTGTCGCACGCTAGAGTTATGAAATACTCATCCGACACGTTGAGGCCGGCCAGGTTCATGCCCCGAATTGACGAGCCAGTTCGATCAGGGATTTGACCATATGGCCGGTCGCTCCCGCCTCACGATGCCCCTTGTTCGAGGAAGCGTAGGCGGGGCCGGCGATATCCAGGTGAACCCACGGCTTGGTCCCCACAAAGTGCTGCAGGAATCGTGCGGCCGAAATCGCCCCGCCCCAGCGACCTCCCGTGTTTTTAATATCGCCGACATCCCCCTTGATGAGATCTTCATACAAATCCCACATCGGCAGTTGCCAGACATCTTCGCCCGTCGTCTTCGCTGCGGTCAGAACCTTGTCACACCAGGGTTGATCGTTCGTGAAGGCTCCAGACACGTCTTCGCCCAAAGCCACGACGCAAGCACCAGTCAGCGTGGCCAGATCGACAATTTTGTCGACCCCCGCATCGACGGCGTAGCTGAGTACGTCGGCCAGGACGAGTCGTCCCTCCGCATCCGTGTTCAGCACTTCAATCGTCACGCCATTCCGTGCGGTGAGGATGTCGCCCAGCTTGAATGCCGAGCCGCTGATCATGTTCTCGACCATTCCCATATAGCCGACGACATTCACGGGAAGTTTCAGCCGGGCGATGGCGGTCATTGCCCCCAGGACGGTCGCGGCGCCCGCCATGTCACACTTCATCGTCAACATGCCGTCGCTTGGCTTCAACGAGAGCCCGCCGCTGTCAAAGGTGACACCTTTTCCCACCAGTGCCAGCCGAGGGGCATTCGGTCCACCCCCGTTGTGTTCAAGCACGACCATGCACGGAGGCTCGGTGCTCCCCTGAGCCACCGCCAGCATTGATCGCATCCGTTCCTGTTCCAGGCGAGGTTGCTCCAAAATTTCAATTCGGAGTCCCACCTCTTCCGCTGCGGCTTGTGCGCGTCTGGCAAACCCGAGCGGAGTGATTTCCTGGGGGGGCCGGTTCACGAGATCGCGAGTCAGGTTAATCGCCTGACCAACAATTTGTCCCCGCTCGGTCGCTTCACCCAGTGACGAACCATCTGCCGAAACAACTTCGATCGATGCAAACGGATGCCGGCTGCGCTCGGTCCGGAACAAATCCTGTCCCTGCGACCCCACAATTCCACAGGTCGTGGCGGCCGTCGCAAACGCCTCCGGTGAGACTGCGCCGATTGTCTCGTGCGGGACGGCAAATGCGACTCGCGTCCCCGGCTTATCGGAAATAGCTCGCGCCGCCGTCATCAGAGCTTTATCAACGCGGGCAATGGTCAGGTCTTCCGCTTTACCCAGACCAATACAAAGCAATCGGCTCACACCAATTCCGCTGAGGCCCCGAAGTGCCAAGGTGGACGCCAGTTTCCCCGTCAGATCGCCGACCGTCTTCAATCGCGTCAAGAGCCCGCCCAGAGCCTGATCGAGTTCGGCCAGTGACTGAGGCAGTTCGGCCGACTCAACGACTGGTACGACCAACCAATCCGATTCCACTTGTGTCAACGGTCGGTTAGTTTGGCGAATCTCCATCGCGTCAGATGTCCTTCTTGGAGTGAATTGGGCGAGCATGTAGCATCGCGAGTATTCAATGCGAAAGGCGCGGATTACACAAGTCCCATCACCCAACCGCCTAAGCGAATTGTCACGGCAGCAGGTCACGCCGTTTGCGTCGATCGAAAAGGCGTTCCGGCAGACCTCTGTAGCCGCTGCGTCCATCCCTGTGAAAAAGCAGAGACGACGGTGACCTCGTCTCCATCACACAGTTCAGAGACCTGAAACAGGTTTCTGAACAAACCTCAACTCGGGGAGAGAGTCCCCCCTGTTCGCTCAGTCTTCCCTCTTTCAACTTCACAAGCCCAGCCAGGCCGACGAAATGCGCGCTGCACGCTGTTGAACACCTTGAGCACCTATTCGTCCAAACCTCTGTTTTTCCAGAGTTTTGATTAGATGCTCAAGGTTGCGCACCTTGAGCATCTTGAGCACCTAATCGAGGTGCGCCGCTCCGCTGGGGAACCGGACGACACCCAGAACTTGCCGGAACCACACCCATCCCTGCCTTCTCCGTTCTCAAAATGGGCTCACCAAAATGAAATTCCTACGCGGGGGGTGACGCTTTGCCCGGACGCTGTACTTCGCCCTGCGGTGCGAACGTGACCCCAAAGCAAACGATCTTCATCCCCTGAGGGCGTTCATTGCCTCAGGTCTTCTTCCTTCACGCGGTTGCACCAGAACAACCGAGGTCGAAGCTGAATTCGGCAGCTTTCCGGAACGCCCCGACTGCAGGCGTTGTCGCTTCATGAGTAAGCACGGCCCGCGACCCTGCACCCGCGCGGATTCTCAGCGTCAACCTCGATCCCACGAACACGGACCTACCGGACCGGAGGGAGGAACTCACACACCGTTCAGGGACAAAACCAAGTAGCGGAGACAATGCAGGAACGTTTACGTTGTCGGAATCAAGGCACTGCCCATCCACAATATAAAAAACACTCACCCTTACGTCAAGACTCTTTGTCGCAACCGCTTCGGTAAGAAGAGGACGGAATGCTTAAGTTCAGATGTCGGCGTCGTCTCGCCAACTTGCGAACTGACGCCGTCTCTCAAACCGGACAGCGAGGTTTGAATTCCAAACCGCTTCACGACGCCAATGTGTCGTCTGGTGTGACGCCCCGCATCGAGACCGACGGGGACGGTACTGGCAGTCCCTCTCTGTGATTCAGCCATTCTGCTAGCCCCTTGCAAATCTCGTTACCGCGCGAAATAAAGCAACGCGTATCGCTCGGACCGAACGGTATTATGATGCCGCAACGTCGCTGGCAGAGTCGTGGTGCTGAGAGCGAGATCCTGAATGAAAGCGAGATCCCGGCAAGATGGTCCAACTGAAACTCGTGTCTCCAAAAGCACTCGAGAGGGATCGAACAGGATATACCCTTGTGGAAGTTCTGGTCGTGATCGCGATCATCGCCGTGCTGATCGGGTTGCTGCTGCCCGCTGTCCAGCAGGCACGCGAAGCAGCACGTAAAATGAGTTGCCAATCCAATCTTCGGCAAATTGGATTGGCCGTGCATCAATACTACGAGTTGAACAACGGATATTTCTTCTTACATCATCCATACGATTCCGATGTCGATTCCAACAGTGGGATGTCAGACTCGTTTGCAGAAATCTATTGGGCCGACAAGCTGATGCCTTTCATTGGCAGTGCCGCTGAATCGGAAGAGGAGGTGGCAAACAAAGGGATCAATGTCGCCTCGAATGCCATTTATCGATGCCCGACTGACACTTCCAGACCGGCGCCGTTCATTTCGCCAGAGACAGACGAAGTCGACGGAATCATGCACCGGACCAGCTATCTGATGAACTCGCTCCTCAGTCATAAAAGCAGGCGATACGGCTTCTGGACCTTCTCACGATTTCAGGTCCAGATTGGACTTTCAAATTTTGCCTGTTTCTCCGAGCGGAATGCGATCGCGTTTACGCCACCGGCCGGGGATGATCCCCGACAGGATGACTATGACATCTGGCTGGGAACCGAGATCATTGAGCCCTGGATGGCGCACAAACGCCATAACGGTGCAGCAAACTATCTCTACATGGACGGCCACGTCTGGACCACGACATTCGATAAGGCCGTGATCGACATGTACCCCGACAAAATGGTTCTGACGGAAGATGGCACGTATTCACAGTGATCTTTGACAACGATCGTTCGCAGTAATCAAAGAGAGACCTGCAGTGCGTTGCAACCCAGACATCGCGGGAAGCAACGCAGCCGTTCATACCGCGTGAACACGCAAGCAGCAGGAACTTGCGGGGGCGTGGCGGAGGCCCCATTCAGGGATAAACTTTCCTGGTTTGTGGTCCCCGGAATGGGTCAACACGCTCTTTTCTATCTCTCACGCTCTTTTCTATCTCTGAAGCATCACCGCTTGGCGCGGCGGGCCGAAATGATTTCGGTGTTCATCCCGGCCCAGTGAAGGCTGCCCGAGAACCGACCGTGCTCCATCTTGACGCATTTGTCCATCACCACCTTCAGGCCGTGTGCACGTCCCTTTTCTGCCGCTTCGAACTGGATGATGCGAAGCTGAGTCCAGACGTATTTCGCCCCGATGGAAATTGCCTGATCGACGATTGTCGGAAGTTCTCCGGCCGGACGAAAGACGTCGACCAGGTCAACTTTCTCGGGAATGCTGAGCAAGTCAGGGTAGACGGTCTCGCCGAGGATGGTTCCCCCACGAGGATTTACCGGGATCACGCGGTACCCTTCCCGTTGCAGATACGTGGCTACGAAGTAGCTCGCCTTCTGCCGTTCGGCGGATAGACCGACAATCGCGATGGTTTTTGCCTCGCTCAGAATTTCACGAATGACACGCGGATCCTGATAGATCGCCTGTTGCTCGGACGTGAGTGCCGTATTCAGGCTTATAGTGCAGCTAGCGCCTGATCCAAGTCCCATAGTAAGTCCTCCAAGGTTTCCAGTCCCACGGACAATCGGACAAGGCCAGGTCCGACGCTGCCGGCCGTCAGTTCTTCATCGCTGAGTTGCTGATGTGTGGTTGATGCCGGATGGATAACCAGACTGCGGGCATCCCCCACGTTGGCGAGGTGTGAGAACAGTTCAAGTGCTTCGATAAAGCGACGTCCCGCCTCGCGGGCGTCTCCACCGATCGGTTTCAGATCAAAAGAGAAGACAGCCCCCGGTCCCTTCGGCAGGTACTTCTTCGCGAGATCGTGGTAAGGGCTATCCGGCAGACCCGCATAGTTGACCTTGGCTACCTTGGGGTGCTCGGACAGGAAACTGGCCACACCCATCGCGTTGCTGACGTGGCGGTCCATTCTCAGGGAGAGGGTCTCGAGTCCCTGAATGAGCAGGAAGGCGTTCATGGGTGAAATGCAGGCCCCGGTATCCCGCAGCGTTTCCGTCCGCAGCTTCATCAGGAAGCCGTAATGACCGAAAGTGTCATAGAACCGCAGGCCATGGTAAGAAGGTGACGGGTCTGCAATCGTTGCAAAGCGAGAGAAGTTAAATTCGCCCGAATCGACGACGGCGCCGCCGATACTCGTTCCATGCCCCCCCAGAAATTTCGTCGCCGAATGCGTCACGATTGTTGCCCCCCAGTCGATCGGGCGACAGAGGTAGGGCGTTGCAAAGGTGTTATCGACGATCAGCGGAATTTTTTTGCTGTTCGCCAGAGCGGCTAATGCCTCCAGATCGAGGATCGCACCGCCGGGGTTACCAATCGTTTCCCCGAACAGACAGCGCGTTTTCGGTGTGATCGCCTCTTCCCACGCCTTCAGATCGCTGGGATCGACGTACCGGACGGTGACCGACAGCTTCTTGAGCGTGTGAGTCAGTTGGGTAACCGTGCCGCCGTAGAGTTGCGAAGAGGCGACAATCTCGTCCCCGGGTTCCAGCAGCGTCATGAAGACGGCAAATTGTGCCGCCATGCCACTCGCCAGTGCGACCGAACCTGTCGCATTTTCCAGTGACGCCAGCCGTTCTTCAAAGACGGCGGTCGTGGGGTTGCTGATTCGGGTGTAGATGTTGCCGTAAAGCTTCAGGTCGAACAGCTCCGCTGCCTGGTCCGCATCCTGAAAGACGTACGAGGTGGTCTGGTAGATCGGAACTGCACGCGCGCCGACGTGCGGGTCGGGAATGTGACCTGCGTGGAGCATGCGGGTTTCAAATCCGAACTTGCGGCTCGCGTCCGACGACATGGATAAATGTTCCTCGGTGAAATCTCGAAACAAAAGCTGTCAGGAATGTATCAGGTCTTTTGCCATGGAGTGAACAGACCCGATGAAAACACCGCTGAAATTGTGCGTTTCAAGTGGCCGTTTCAAAGTCGTGGAAGTTGGCAGCGGGTGCTCGCTCGCTTGCGACGTGGCCCTGACCCTCAAGCGGTAAAGTGGAACAGCCGTCGGCAGAGTGGTCTCTGCCGACGGCTGTTCTATGAAAACGGCTCGGTTAGTCACCGTCCGTGGGAAGTCTGGCCAATCGTGCGATCGGGAAGGTGTCACAATTCAACCGGGGAAAACCATCCAAAGCGAGCGGTGGGGGCTTCTGCTTCGATGATCTCGCCGGGAGAGGATTCTCGACACAATTCCTATCGGCGAACGATTCGCTTCAGATGAGACAGAACAGCGTCGCAACCGGGCTCAGATCGCTGATGTCGGGAATAACAGGCATCATCGCTAAAACTTGACTCAACTGCCTCGTTTACTGTTCCGGGGCGCCGCTTTCTTCACTGCGGCCTTTTTCAGAGCGGACTTCTTCACCGGGACACTCATGTCAGAAGCAGGAGCTTTCCGTGCGGCTGACTTCTTGGCCATCTTGGCAGGGGCCTTCTTGGATTCCGCCTGTTCGCCGGACTTTTTGCCCGTTGGTGAACCGCTGAAAATGCGATCCCAGCTTGCTGAAAACTTCTTCGTCGACCCCGTGTGAACTGTGTAACCCGTCATGACAAAATTGATCCTTCATTCAATGTGAGGGAATTGACCGCAGTGGTCGAACCACAGACCCAGGTCCTTGCATACCTGATTCGCCTTCAACAGAGCAGCTTATCGGCATTGCGGCGGATCGTCACGCAATGAGCGCGGCCGACGTTTGCAATTTTCGCTGGATACGCCATTCATGCAGGCCCCCCACTCGCAGGAAGGATGGGCTTGTGCAGCGTCCGCCCACGTCATGTGCCGGGGAACTGTCGGTCAGTTCGAGGTCAGACGCCGAGACGCCACGCCTGCGAGTCACCGCAGGCCATTTCTCAACAGAACGAGGTCGCGTCCCGAGTTGCTCATCCGAGTGGGCTCTTGCTCGGGAAGTACGGACCACATGGCGTCGCGCTCTGCGCCGCTTTCCCGGCCCTGCGGGTGATTGGAGAATCGACTGCGGCGCAAAAGGGTCAGGTCATGCCGACATCCTAGGACCAGCAAACAGCGTAGGGATTGGCCGGAAATTGCGCCGTGACCATCCGGCCCGCATAAGGGGTCACGCGCCGCTCCCGAGACCGAACGGTTCAACGCTTCTCGTGCTGCAGACCGTATTTCTTCATCTTGTTGTAAAGAGTGACGCGACTGATACCGAGTTCCAGGGCTGTCTTCGTTCGGCTGAAACTGTTCTTGAACAGCGACTGCTCAATGATTTCCTTTTCATTGAAGGCGACGCGGCGTCCCAGCGTACTATCGATCGATTTATCGACGAACGGCGTCCGGGGGAGTTCCACTGTAGGATCATTCGTCGGCCCCGCGTTTCCGGACAGGATATGCGAAGGGAGGTGCGACTTCGCCAACAGGCCATCGCGACAATAGATCACGGCCCGCTGAATCACGTGTTCGAGCTCGCGGACGTTGCCTGGCCAGGGATACTCCAGCAGCGAGTCAAACAACCCCGGATCGATCTCTTCGATCCGTACGCCATGCCGGATCGCGAATTGCCGGATGAACTTTTTCGCGAGCGGAACAATGTCAATCTGACGCCGCCGCAGGGGGGGAATGACGAACTTCAACATGTTCAAGCGGTAGTACAGATCCGGACGAAATCGATTGGCTTCGACAAGTTGCTGAAGTTCAAGATTGCTGGCCACGATCAAGCGGGCCTGACAGACCAGCGTCTCATTCGATCCGACCGGTTCGAATTCGCCGGTTTCGATCACACGCAGCAACTTGACCTGCTGTTCCGGCCGCAAAGCGTCAATCTCATCAAGCAGGATCGAGCCACGGCGCGCAGCGATGAATTTTCCTTCTTTGTCCTGATGAGCACTCGTGAATGAGCCCTTGGAATGGCCGAAAAGCTCACTTTCGATCAGATCGCTCGGCAGCGCGCCACAGGCGACGGGCAGGAATGGATCGTGACGGCGAGGGGAGACCTCGTGAATCAGGCGCGAAAGGAACGTTTTGCCCGCGCCGGTCTCGCCGATCAGCAGAATTGTCACGTCGTGCCGGGCAGCAATCTCAAGATCGGCCAGCATCTGTTTCAATTGCGGTGAATTCGTTTCGAAACGACGACTGATCCCCATCAAAGCGCCGAGCGGCGGAGTCTCAGCAATGTTCAGCCCCTGCCCCAACAAGGTTGTCTGAGCACTGGAGTGGTGATTCATCACTGCCGAGTCAGGAGAAAACAGTGGCGCAAACGCCTCGAGCAGCGCTGATCGATCCAGGCGTCCCACCAGCAGCAGGATTGCTGTCGTTGCCGCACGTCGACGGAGCGGTTCGGGGCACTGCACGGGTGTAACGACAGCGAGACGAACTGCAGGTAATCGCTGGATGATTTGGTCCAGGATCTGAACTTCGCGATGCCCGCCACTGGAAGCATTACGAAAGTCGGCGACGATCGCCGCGGGGGGCGTGGTCGACGCGAGATGGAGCAATTCCTCAGAGGATCCATACGCGCGAATTTCTGCCCGCCCCTGAAAGAGGCCGGGAAGTTCAGACGCCATGAGTTGGTCGTTGCTCAGGACGACAATCAGTGGCTTTGTCATTTCGCTCTACTCAAGAATCCAGGCACTCCCTCGCGGGAACCGTAAGACGAACTCCTGCAGGAGAATCGGCTCTCGCACGCAGCCCAGCCCCACTCTCATACAAATCGAGTGCCGAAGGACAAATCGCCCTCGAAACTCCTCTCAACTCATTGATATCAATCCACTTAAATGCACACACCCGGCCGTAAAGGAGGAGATCGCACGTAGCCGAATACCCACGCGCGCGCTGCGGCACGTGGACTTTTCGCCACACGGATCGTTCACGGGCACGCATTATTTCATGCAAGTGATTTGATGACCTGCGAATAATTGATCAGGTCCACCTGCTGCTTCTGCCGATGGAGGGAAGGTCCGCTCGAAGTCAGTCCTCCTCGTGCGTATCCAGGGCAAAATGATGAATCGGAAACGGGTTTTGCTGAGCACCATGATCGCTCTTGGACTGATTTTGACGACCGATTGCCGTCCTGCGGCCGCAGGAGGACGCGCCTGGAATCGAAGCCGGCCTCAATTGGTGACGCAGACCAATCGTGGACCCTGGCTGCCGCTGAAGTCGCCAGTGGCAGAACACCCCGCGAACGGCTTCCATTCCTCCCACGGTGAGCGGAGTCCAGATTTTTACTGCAACGGATACACCACGCGTGCCTACAAAGGACTGATCACCAAGCTGCCGTAGCAGAATTGGGGTGATCTCGACGTCCGTAATTCCGAACTGACTCGTTCGCTCGTCCCGTGATCTGTACGACAGCCGACGACGGACATCGATCAAGGCCGAGCCACAATCGCTGTCCGATCCCTGATTGTTCGGTCCCGTTACGGACGTCGAAGATTCGCACGGATTGAAGAACCCCGTCTTTGCACCATCGAGCGTATTTCCCTCGCTCTGGACTGGATGTGCGGGGCCTCCCGATTCTGATCTCAGGTACATCTCCCTACGCAACGGTTTACCGGCCCGACGACGTTCACGGTTCGCTGCTGATGAATTGCGTGGTGGATTTTCCTCCGCGCAGGATGCGAACGCGTCACTGGTGGGCTGAATTGAGCGATCACCGCACCCGAATGGGGCCTGATTTCCGCGTGCCGCCAATTGGCAACACAATTGCTTAATGGTCCCGTTGGCCGCGTGCTGCCAATCAGGCAAGCCCGAGCGGTCGTGGTCTCTTGCCGCCTGAATGAGACGGGGACGATCGAACGATGAAGAGCCGCGCGTTGTTGCTTGGTAATTGTAACTCACGCAATGGTGCATCCGCTTTCGATGCGGCTGCCAAGGAGCTCTCACAGAACGGCATCGAACTCATTCGAGAATCGCCGCCGGATGTCGACCAACTTGTCTCGCTCATCCGGCAGCACCGTCACGACGTTGATCAAATTATCATCGTGGGGGGCGATGGAACCCTGAACGCCGCCCTGGATGGTCTAGTCGAATGCTCGGTTCCACTGGGAATCGTACCGTCGGGAACCGCCAATGATCTGGCGCGAACGCTGGGAATTCCCACGGACACCGCTGCGGCGTGCCAGGTCATCCTTGAAGGTCAAATGCACCCGATCGATGTCGGTTGGGTCAATGGAAAACATTACTTCAACGTTGCGAGTCTGGGAGTCTCAGTCAAAGTCACAGAGCAGCTTTCCAAACGCTCAAAAAGTCGCTGGGGAATCCTGGCGTATCTGCTGACCGCTGCACGGGTCATCGTGGCGTCGCGGCCCTTCACCGCCTCCATTCGCTCGGAGATGGAATCGATACAGGTAAGAACGATTCAAATCGCGGTTGGTAACGGACGTTACTACGGCGGGGGTCTGACGATTGCCGACGATGCCAGCATCGTCGACAACCGACTGGACTTCTACAGTCTCGAGATTCAGCGCTGGTGGCAGATCATTCCGCTGCTGATGGCGATGTATCGGGGTGACTTGTCGCGATCGCCTCATGCTCGGACGCTGAGGGGAACAGAGTTCACGATTGAAACGAGTAGACCTCGCAAGCTGAATACGGACGGGGAGATCACGACGCAGACACCGGCAGAATTTCGCGTCCTTTCCCAGGCGGTTCGCGTTTTCGTTCCTAACGGCGTGATCGCAGAATCAAAGTCGTGACTTGCGGTAGTGTTGTCGGGTCCCGTGCTCAACCTGGATTCCCAATCCGAACCCCGTGAACGGGAGTGTGACCTCGCAGAGTTTCTACACTGATGCTGTCCTGCCTCTCATGGGATCGCAACTCTCGAAAAGTCGAAGGGGCAGAGCACGACATGCTCTGCCCCCCGACAATGGAAATGAGACTCAGCTCCTCCCTCCTCTGCCTTCCATCCGCTGTTCGAATCGAGATGGAATCAGACACAGGCGGCTGCAGCGACTCTAGCCGATTTTCTCTTTACCAACCCATGGACGCAGGACTTCCGGGATGACGATGCTGCCGTCTGCCTGCTGGTAATTCTCGAGAATCGCGATGATCGCACGCGTCACCGCGATGGCGGTTCCGTTCAGTGTGTGGACGTATCGTGTTCCCTTCCAGTCGGGTGATTTGCAGCGGATTCCCAACCGACGAGCCTGGAAGTCGGTGCAATTCGACGCCGAGGTCACTTCGCCCCATTCACCCGCTTCCCCTCGTCCTGGCATCCAGGCCTCGAGATCAAACTTGCGGTAGGCTGATCCTCCCAGGTCACCCGATGCAATGTCGAGCACGCGGTAGGGAATTCCCAGCCCCTGGAAGATCTCTTCTTCGATCTGCACGATCTCGGCATGAAGCGCGTCAGAAGCCGCGACATCCGGAGCCGTAAAGCCGAACATCTCGACTTTCGTAAACTGATGGACGCGGTAGATACCACGGGTCGCCTTACCATGGGCACCCGCTTCGGTACGGAAGCAGTGCGAAACGCCGGCGTACTTGAGTGGTAGTTTGTCGAGGTCGAGGATCTGGTCCCGGTGGATTCCTCCCAGTGGAATTTCGGCCGTCGCCACCAGGCACAGGTCCATGCCGGCGATGGAGTAGATCTGTGTCTCATTCCCCCGCGGCTGGTAGCCGGTCCCTTCAAGCACATCCAGTTTCGCCAGATCCGGCGTCGTGTGAAGTGTGAAGCCGTGTTCGACGAGCTTGCGGATGGCGAACTGTGTCAGCGCCAGTTCCAGCAGCACGGCTTCGTTCTTGAGAAAATAGAATCCATGTCCGGCGACGCGTGAGCCTGCTTCGAGATCGATCAGTCCATGTTTTTCCGCCAGGGCGACGTGATCGAGCGGCTTAAACGAGAACTCGGGTTTTTGTCCCCATGTGCGCACAGTGACTGAATCGGCCTCTTCCCCGATCGGAGCGACGGGATGTGTCATGTTCGGGATGGTCATGAGAGCCGCCCGGACGTCCGCTTCGACCTCTTTCAACCGAGCTTCATTGGCGGGCGCCGATTGCTTGAGCGACTTCCCTTCGTCGATCAGGGCCTTCTTTGTGTCAGGAGACTTTTCCTTGGGAATCGCCTGAGCAATTTCGTTCTGGCGCTGGCGATCCTTGTCGACAGCCACGATCAGTTGGCTTCGAAGGTCGCGGAGTTCCAGGAGACGGTCCAAATCGGCGTTGACGTGTCGGTTTTGACAGTTCGCGCGAACAGCATCCAGATTTTCACAGACAAACTGCAGATCGAGCATCTTGCATCCATACGGCTAAAGGGACGTCATTCGAGTTCAGTTCGAACGAGAATCATAGATTATGGAACGACCGCGTTCACGCACAGTGCTACTTACGCGATTTCGATTTCCCCTCTGAATTTTTCGACGCGATCCCCTCTCGCGCAATTCCTGCCTGAAAAATTGCAGTTACCGAAGCATCAGTGAGAGGTCCGTTGAGACGTCTGCGGTCGCGCGTGACGAGCTGGTTTCCTGTTGCGACCGCTCAAATCAAAGCGGGTCGTCGCGTCTGCCCTTCCCTCGCGAAGCACCAGTTGACATGATTTGCTTCGGAGTACAGTCAGCGAGATCAGCCGGTCCTGTATCCGGATCGGCCCAGCAGTAGCGACGTGATAAAGCATCGGCGTTAACCGTTAGACGAAGGGCTTTCAACTGTGGGTCTGACGAAAAGTTCCCCAGAGAACGTCGACGAATCGGGGTTCCTGCAGGACCCCGAGGTGAAGTTGATGCTGCGCGTCAAAGAGGGAGACGACACTGCGTTCACGGAACTGGTGAGGGCCTATCAGAACCGCCTGACAACAATCTTCCGCCACATGACGCAAAGCCAGGAAGCCGCAGAAGATCTGGCGCAAGAAGTCTTTCTGCGGATCTACCGTGCCCGTAATGGATACCAGCCGACAGCCCGTTTTTCGACGTGGCTGTTCCGTATCGCCAATAACCTGGCGATGAACTCGCACCGACATAAGTCCCAGCGAAAAGAAGTGCAGCTTCCCGCCAGCGATTCGGTCACACTGACCAGTGTCGGTCCGGGCGACCAGGCAATCGCCGACAAGTCCGCCCTGATGCCTGCCCGCCAGGTCGACAAGCAGGAGTTGCAACTGGTCGTCCAGAAGGCGATGGCCGAACTGAACGAAAGCCAGCGACTGACCGTCCTGCTGCACAAGTTTGAAGGGATGAGTTACGTTGAGATCGCGGAGACGATGGAAATGTCTGTTCCCGCCATCAAATCCCTTCTCTCTCGTGCTCGAGATAGCCTCAGAACCGCGCTTGCGCCTTATATGCAGCTGAGCAAATAGTCCTCATTTTACGTCCCGGCGTTTTCAAGAAGCACCATGGAAAAGACCGTCCGACTCAATGCTGAGCAACGCGAGGATCTGGTCGCCTATCTCGACGGAGAACTCCCCGACGAGCAGGTGCGGCAAATCGATCAGATACTGGCGAACAGCGCTGTCGCGCGTCATGAAGTCGAAGCTCTCTCGCGGACCTGGGAACTACTCGACTTGCTGCCCACGATTGATGCATCGCCTGAATTTGCGGACAAGACGCTGTCGCACCTGAAAGCACTGGAAAAGCCGTTTGTCCTGCGGGAGCAGCCCTGGTTTATTCACCTTCGCCGGACAGGGATCGCGGCCATGTGGCTGCTGTCGATCTCACTCTGTACGTGGTTCGGCCTGTACCTCACACAGCATCTGATCCCCAACCCGAACGACGAACTGCTGCTGGATCTGCCAACGATCGAGAATCTGGACCAGTATCAGGAAATCCAGGACATCGAATTCCTCAGGGAATTGAAACGGTCCAGCCTCTTCGATGATCCGCAGGAGAAGTAAGTCATGAGATTTCGAGTCCCCCTCCTGATGACTCTGCTGACACTCATCGCGACCCATCCATGTCGTGCAGTGGACCGTCAACTGATTGCGTCACGAGCCAATCAATTACAAAAAATGTCCCCCATCGAGCGGGATCGGCTCAACCGCAACATCGCCGAATTCCGCAAGCTCAGCGATGCCGAGAAAGAGCACTTCCGCAAACTTCATCGCGAACTGAAAGCCGATGCGGCCAGTGGTGGAAATCTCGCAACCCTGCTTCAGACCTATTCCGTCTGGGTCCAGACATTGACGCCGACTCAGCGGGATGAACTACAGAAGGAATCGAACCTCTCACATCGATTCGCTCTGGTCCGGAAATTCAAGGAAGAACAGGAAGAACCGGGGGAGCCCGTCGAATCCAATCCACCGATCGCAGCGGAACTGGTGACCGACGAAAACGTCAAGCAACTCAACACAGTCTTCACGAAGCGCGAAGCCCTGGTCCCCAAAGATCTGAAGTCGGTGCTGAAAGTTCTGACTGATCATCTCGACACACCGCACATGCAGCCCGCATTCGAGAATCCGGATCTGGCGGCATTCATCCCTTTGATCCACGCCAGTGTCCAGTCGACAGGGGGGGACTATCAGACATGGCCGGAACAAAAACTGCTTCAGGAAATGATCGGATCGCTCAACAAGGAAACGGCGCAGACGTTCAGCAAACTGAATCCCAACTCCAAACGCGACGTCATGGTCCGGATGCTGCTTTTGGGAGTGATGAAACAGGCACGTGACGAAGTCAAATTTCCTACCGAGGACGAGAAACTTCAGATCTTGAAAGAGATGAAGCCAGCGGAACGCGAATGGATCATGAATCAGTCGGCAGCACGCATGAAGATTTACCTGATTCGAAAATCCATGGAACTGCGGGGCGAGGAGGCACTAGCTGACTTCAAACAGATTCCCGAATACCACAAGCAGATTGAAGAGCTGTTTGAACGGTTTGAAGTCGCACCACCACCGCGATTCCTCGGCAAAACCAGGAAAAACAGCAGCCGGCAGAAGAAGTGATGTAAATCTTCCTGATGAGAACCTAGCAAACATGTCTCGATGGCCGTTTATCGTTTTTTCTGTGCTCGTCCTGCTGCCACTGATTCTGATTGCAGGGGTGAGTGGCTGGCTATTGTGGGTGTCCGGGAACTGGTTCTGGCTCTCGTGGACGATCACCGTCTGCTGGACTTCAGCCTGGCTGCTGCACCGCTTTGCCAAACCAGTGCAGGTGCCGCTTCCCGAGATTGGCTCGAAGATTCACTGGACGCCCCGCGATCACGCGGCCGCGGCACTCATCGAAGCCGAGCAGAAGCGAGTGGTTGACTTCACCGCCACACAGCTTGCGGATCCCCAGTTCTACACGACTCGATCGATCGAACTGGCGACAGAGTTTGCGAAACACTACCACCCCAACGCGAAAGATCCTCTCGGAGCCGCCTCGGTCGTCGAGCTTTTGACGACGATTCAACTGGTGGCAGAAGATCTTGAATCGACGCTCCGTAACAGCATTCCCGGAAGCCATCTCGTCACTGTTTCACAATGGCGGATGCTGTCGAATGCTCCCGCCTGGTGGCGGACTGCGAACAATTTCGGCTGGCTCGCCTCTGTCATTCTGAATCCCACCAGTCTGGCACGCTTTGCCGTTTCCAAAGCGTTTGTCGATCCCCTTTCGGAACAACTTCAGACAAACATCCTGGGAACCTTCTACGCACTTTTTATCCGGCAACTGGGCTTCTACCTGATTGAACTCAACAGTGGACGTCTCCGAGGGGGATCCGCCGCATATCGCGCTGCGATGCGCAGGCTGGAACCGATTCCCGTCACGGATCCCGACAACCAGACAACCGTCCTGCCGGATGCAGTGACTGTGACGATCGCCGTCATCGGACAGGTTAAAGCCGGTAAATCGAGCCTCGTCAACTGCCTGCTGGGGGAACAGCGGGCCGCCGTTGATATCCTGCCCCTGACACGCGATGTGACACGCTACGACCTGCGGATGAATGAGCACTCGGATCGACTGATCCTGCTCGATACACCGGGCTATAGTGACTCAGGCGCAACCGCACAGCAGATCTCGGAAACCTTTGAAGCGGTCAAGAACGCGGATCTGGTGCTGCTCGTGATGGATGTGCGATCCCCGGCAAAGCAGGCCGACGTCGCGATTCTGGATCAACTGGATACGTGGTTTCGGGAACGCCATCGCTTTAAGCCCCCGGCGATTGTCGGCGTCGTCTCGAAGATCGATGGCCTCAGTCCCATCATGGAATGGGCGCCACCCTATTCGTGGGAGAATCCACAACGCCCTAAAGAACGGAATATCCGCGACGCCCTGGAGTTCGTACGGAAGACATTTTCTGACCGCCTCGCTTCCGTCGTTCCCGTCTGCAGCGACCGCGAAAATGGTCGTGTTTTTGGAATCGAGGAATACCTGCTCCCGACCATCACGCTGCTGCTGGATGAAGCCCGAGCCTGTTCACTCGTTCGGTCACTGCACCGTGAATACGACAAGCAGCGGGCCTGGCAGGTTGTCAACCAGTTGATGTCGGTCGGCACAAAGATCAAAGAGCTGGCGCCCGGGTTCATCAAGGCTCAGGTCAGTCAGGTCGCCCGTAACCTGTTGACGAATATGACCGGTAAAGGGAATTGAGCTTTTCCTTCGGAAAACGGCAGGCTGCACGGTTCTCAAGATGCGCAAGAGTCTCTTGATATCAGCCCGTCGGCTCGCCTAGACTGGCAGTCGCGGATCGGGTCCGACGTAGTGCGGAGGGTTATGAAAACTCTCTGACCAGGACCCCTGCGACAAACTTGCCACCGAGGGGAGTCTATCTTGCTGAATATTTGTCCTGAAACGGATCGTAATTGTACCGGTCTCTCGCGACGGAATTTTCTGCAGGTGGGCACTCTGGGCGGACTGGGACTTTCACTTCCTCATCTCCTCGCCGCAAAAGCACGGGCCGAGTCGAAAGAGAAAAAGGGACGTGGAAATTTGTCAGATGTTAATTGCATCCTGATCTGGACCCAGGGAGGCACAAGTCATCACGACACGTTTGATCCCAAACCTCAGGCCCCGATCAATGTCAAAGGGGAATATGGGGTCATCGATACCGCCATTCCGGGCGTGCAGTTTACAGAGATTGTGCCGCGCATGGCGCAAGAGATCGGGCGGTATGGGTTGCTGCGAAGCTGGAACCCCATGAACGGCAGTCACGGGGTGGCTGACCAGCACGTCATGTCGGGACGTCCATTTAATCCTGCCATGCACTACCCCACCATCGGGTCCGTCGTCAGCCACCAGATGGGTTTCAAAACGGCGATGCCCCCGTTCATTCAATTGGGCAATGCCGTCGATCGCTCTTTTGGTGGCGGGAAAGCGGGCATCCTGGGACTGGAGCACAATGCGTTTGAGATCCTTGCGGATCCAAATGCCCAGAATTTCGTGGTTCGCGACATCTCGCCGCCAAGTGGTATCACGAACGAACGGGTCGATCGGCGTAAACGCGTTCTGGGGATGGTCGATTCGCTGCAGCGAAGCACGAGCGTCCAGCCAACTGACTTCGATGCACTGGATGAAAACTATAAGACCGCACTCGACATGATCACCGCACAGGAGACACGTCAGGCATTTGAACTCGACAAGGAAGACCCGAAACTACGCGAACAATACGGTAAAAACTCGTTCGGGCAAAAGTGCCTGCTGGCCCGTCGATTGATCGAGGCCGGTGTTCGCTTCGTGACGATTTCGGACGGGGGATGGGATACTCATCAGAACAACTTCAGCGCGCTCAAAGGCCATCTGCTCCCCCGAATCGATCAGGGTCTGCCTCAGTTGCTGATCGATCTTGAGCAGCGGGGAATGCTGGAGAAAACCCTCGTCGTGTGGCTCACCGATTTCGGTCGTACGCCCAAGATCAACTCCGCCAGCGGCCGTGACCACTGGGCCTCCGCGGGTTTCGCTGTCATGGCCGGTGCCGGAGTCCCTGGCGGGAGTGTCGTCGGTGCCACCGATGACGAAGGGGGTCAGCCAATTCGCAACCAGTACTTCAGTGAAGACCTGGTGGCCACCATTTATCACAAGCTTGGCCTGCCCCTCGATCTACACGTCCAAAGCCCGGACGGCCGCCCAGTGCGCCTGATCGAAGGCAACCTGATCAGGGAATGGGTGTGAGCCAGGCCCCCCCCTTTGCTGCATGGGGGCACACCTACCTTCTGATTCGCACCGAGAGACAGAGGAACTCTCCATCATCACGTTGTCGGCGGGAAGAGTGCTTTAGCGCGCCCCGATGATAGGTGAAACCTGCACCATGGAAAGCTCCAATCGTTCCGACTCCGGGCCAAGAATCCCCCGCCGCACCAAACCTTACCGCCCACTATTCCGAATTGTGATGTGGAACAGTGAAGAGTTGTGCAGCCCCTCCGTGAAGGGGGATCTTCCGCACGCTGAGCTGAGGCATTGCTTTTATCCCGCGTCCCAATCAATTGGACGCTGATTGAAGGGCGAGAAATGCGCAGGGGACCAATCGTCCGCATCAGCGTTTGCTCCGTCCGTTGAGACTCTTTGCCGTACGAGTCTTTCGCTGTCGGGCAAGATTCTTCACCTGGTCCTGCCGGGAAGTATCTTCGAACGCCGGCGATTCAACGACTTCCCACTCGTCCCCTTCGTTCCAGGGACCGGTGCTGTCTGTTTCCCCTTCGTCTCCCTGGCCGGTGGAGTCGTTAAAGTAGACATGCACCACTTCCTCCGATGGCGGGATCACTCCGATGTCCAGATAGTTCTTACCCAGACTTTCGAGCCCCAGGGTGAACGCTTTCAGATGGGTGATTTCGCGCGTCATCAGAAATTGCAGGGCGTCCTTCGTGCCGGGATCGTCACAGAAATTGATCAGTCGCTCGTAAACGATTTTCGCTCGCGCTTCCGCGGCGATGTTGCTACGCAGGTCGACATCCAGCTCGCCAGTAATTTTCAGATAGTCCGCCGTCCAGGGATTTCCCTGTGAGTTGAACAGGCAGACCCCGCCTCCCCCCGCAATGGCCACCAGCGGGTCGGCTTCCGCAGCCTCCCGCGCTTCCTTCATCGGTTTGAGGTGTAATCGTGCGAGAGCTCCAATGACCTCTAGGTGGGAAAGCTCTTCCGTGCCGATGTCCATGAGCAGGTCTTTGAGCGCCGGATCATCGCAGTTCATTCCCTGGATGGAATATTGCATTGCGGCAGCCAATTCGCCGTTCGCGCCACCGAACTGTTCCAGCAGCATATTGCCGAAACGGGGGTCAGGAGTGCCGACGTCGACTGTGTACATGAGTTTCTTGACGTGATGGTACATGGCGGGGTCCTTTGGTCTAGCGGAAGAGTGGACACATCGATGGAGCAGACATCGCTACAAGTGGATGACGCAACTCGGGACCACTTGCAACTGGTGCGCCGCGCAGCCAGCTTGAAATTGCTCCGCTGAACATGTCCCTCGGTCACCGGCGACAGCAGACGGTAAACTGCACCTTGACTAGATGGATCTCTGGTGTCGTTAAGCCGGGTCCATTTGCGCGTAGCTAGCAACCTCATATACATACAGTTAGTAAATCTTCGAAAACGTCGAGATTACCGACTGGCATTCGAATGTGACGTGCGGTAACCGGCAGGACGTTTGGAATGCCAGTTCCACGCGGTCGCGACGATTTCCTGAATGTCGGTAAATCGCGGTTTCCAGCCAAGTTCACGCCGTGCCGCTTCAGAACTGGCGACGAGTCGCGCCGGATCCCCGGGACGCCTGTCTCGAATGACTTCAGGTATCTCTTTGCCTGTGACCGCTCGACAGACATCGATGATCTCGCGAACACTGTGGCCGTGGCCTGTCCCTAAATTAAAGGCCCCTGCTTTCCCAGGTTCGAGCCATTCCAGCGCGCGAAGGTGTGCATCCGCCAAATCGTTCACATGAATGTAGTCCCGAATACAGGTCCCATCCGGAGTGTCGTAGTCGTTTCCGAAGACGGCAATTGATTTACGCTGCCCTAGTGCCACTTGCAGCACCAGCGGGATAAGATGCGTCTCGGGAGCATGGTCCTCGCCGAGTTCACCGCTCGCGTCCGCTCCTGCTGCATTAAAATATCGTAAGGCTACAAATCCGATTCCATAAGCCGTTTGATAGTCGGCCAGTATCTGTTCCACCATCAGCTTGGTGCGGCCATAGGGGTTGATCGGTGATCGCGAACACTCTTCGTGAATGGGACATGAATCCGGCATTCCGTAGACGGCTGCGGTGCTGGAAAAGACGACACGACGCACGTTCGCAGCGCGAACTGCATCGAGCAGGCTCAATGTTCCCGCTACATTCGTCTGATAGTAGAGAGCAGGGTCCTCGACGGACTCACCCACATAGGTCAGGCCGGCAAAATGCACGACCCCCTCCACGTCATATTCTCTCAGTGTACTGGCCAGAAGTTGCCTGTCGGTCAGTTCACCAACGATCAGCCGTCCCTGGGGTACGGCGGCTTCGTGTCCACGACTTAAGTTGTCATAGACGACGACGTCATGTCCTCGACTGAGGAACAACCGGGTTGCATGACTGCCGATGTACCCCGCCCCGCCCGTCACGAGAAAACTCATCGTCGCATCCTCTGAGAAAATCACCGTTCCCCTTGCCCGCGCGGCTAAGGTGCAACCAACGCGCCGCTTGATGCGCTGAATGACGAATTGATGAAAACACTGTGAGATTTTGTTCCAGCGTGGGCGATCTCACATCATGCACCAAGGGACGATAAGCGGCACGATCGTCCAAATTGGGAATGAGAATTCTCTTTCCATACTTCGCTGGCGAATGACTGTGCGGGTTGGAATTCCTTAAGAGTGATCGGTTTCTCCGCTGAGACAATGCAGATGGAGGATCAGTTTCGCTTCACATGAAATGAAAATGAAGGCGGCGCGGAGTGTGACGAGATGGATGGCACGGAACAGACTTTGCGGCCCGATCGGCAAGTCGTCGTACTAGTATCCCTTCAATGGAGATGATAGATGAACTTGAAATATGACATCGTGGTATTCTGCCATCTTCGATGGAGTTTTGTGTGGCAGCGACCTCAGCATATTTTGAGTCGGCTGGGCACTGATACTCGCGTCTTCTACATCGAAGAGCCGGTCTTCGATGAATCAGCAACTCCGTCATGGAGAATTACCGAAGCGGGTCCCAACCTCTTCGTATGCACCCCTGTCACGAATGTGCGCGAGGGGGGCTTTCATCCCAATCAGATTCCCGCACTGCAGAGCCTGATCGACCAGTTGAAGTCATCTCAGTCACTTCAAGATCCTGTCGCCTGGTGCTACACACCGATGGCTGTTCCCCTGCTCGAATCACTGAAACCGTCGCTGGTGGTGTACGATTGCATGGATGAACTTTCCGCCTTCCTTCACGCCCCCCCTGAGTTGCTGGAACTTGAGAACCAACTTCTTCAGAAAGCGGCGCTCGTGTTCACCGGGGGGCCCAGCCTCTACAGAGCGAAGTGTTCGCGGCATCCCCATGTCCACTGCTTCAGCAGTAGCGTCGACGCAGCACACTTCGGCAAAGCGAAGGAGACGCTCGAGGAACCGCACGACCAGGCCTCGCTGCCACATCCACGGCTCGGTTTCTTCGGCGTCGTCGACGAACGCTTCGACGTCGACCTGCTGGCGGGGTTAGCACAACGACGCCCCGAATGGCAATTTGTCATCGTCGGCCCTGTGGTGAAAATTGAGCCGAGCCGGTTACCTCACGCAGCAAACATTCATTATCTGGGACAACGGAAGTACGAAGAGCTTCCTGCGTACCTCAGTGGTTGGGATGTCAGTCTGTTGCCCTTCGCAAAGAACGCATCCACGAAATTCATCAGTCCCACCAAAACGCTCGAGTACATGGCTGCCGAGAAAGCCATCGTCAGCACATCGATTACGGACGTGGTAGAACCTTACTCGGACATCGTTTACTTCGGCGACACCGTCGATGAGTTTGAAGCGGCGTGCGTGGCGGCACTCGAACAGTCTGATGCGGAACGAGACAAGAGACTCAAACGCATGGGTGAAGTGCTGAAGGCCACTTCGTGGGATCGGACCGTCCGTCAAATGGAAGACTTGATCACGGAGGCGATCAATTCCGAGAAAGAGAGCACATCGGTATCCAACTCCACGAAGGAAGTGCACCCTGGACGCGCCGGCAATCCCGGGAGTTCGCACCATCCCGTCGTCGTCGTGGGAGCCGGCCCTACTGGATTAAGTGCGACCTATCACCTGGGGAAAGATGCGCTACTGCTTGAGCGGAATGACACCGTCGGAGGATGGTGCCGTTCGATCGAAGTCGACGGTTTCACATTCGATTTCGCTGGCCACATCATGTTCAGCAACGATTCGTATGTGCACGAGATGTACAAGCTGCTCCTGGGAGACAACGTCCACTGGCAGGACCGGGAGGCATGGGTCTACAGCAAAGCGGTGTTCACACGGTATCCATTTCAAGGTGCACTCTATGGCCTCCCACCTGACGTCATCCGGGAGTGTATCATGGGAGCGATCGAGGCTCGTTTCGGGTCGACCAACGAGACGAACGCGTCTGAGCCGCAGAAGGATGAACGGGTGACTAGGGCCGCGTGCCTGAACGGAAATGCCCAGGGCAGCGTCACCACCGTCAGTCGCCTGCAGGCTAAGAACGGTTCTTCGACGAATGGAACGCAAGCGTCGAATGGACAGCGTGAAAGCGACGCACACAGCGGTTCCAAGGACCACAGTTCCAATGGGCACAGCGGAATCACTCATGGGACAAACCGGAGTAATGGACATTCTCGCGACGCAGGTACGCAGGTACTGCGAAATGGCCATGACGCATCGCACCACGTCGATAGACCGAGCAATGGTACAGCTCGCAATCGTCTGGAGGATTGTTGTGCCGATGGGATCATTGAAAGCACGGCAGAACTGTCGACGAAACGAACGGAAACTCCGAAGCCGAGCGGTCCCGCCAACTTTGAAGAGTTTATCTATCAGGTCTGGGGTAAGGGGATCGCGAAACATTTCGCCATTCCTTACAACCGAAAATTGTGGGCCGTCCCGCTGACCGAGATGGAAACGTCATGGTTGGGTGGCCGAGTTCCCATGCCTGATCTTGAGGAGATGATCGATGGTGCACTTTCACCGGTGCCCAAACCGATGGGACCCAACGCACGGTTCGGCTATCCCCTTCGCGGGGGGTTCCAGGCACTGATGGATGGTTTCATTCCCCATATTAAGAGTCAGCTTCGTCTGAACGCGGATGTTGCAGGCTTCTCTCCAAGTCAGCACCAGATCACTTTGCGGGATGGATCGGTGATCTCTTACGATCAATTGATCAGCACGATGCCACTCCCCGTGCTGGTTCGTCTTGCCGGGGACGAAGCACCGGAAGAGGTCAAGCAGGCCGCCGCAGGACTTCGTTACATCTCGGTTCGCTGCGTCCACATTGGAATCGGGCGTGAGGCGGTGACGGACAAGCACTGGATCTACTATCCAGAGGACACGGTGTTCCACCGGATCTTTGTGCAGGGGAACGCCAGTCCGCACTGCAATCCCCCCGGCGGATTCGGGATCACATGTGAGATCACTTACCGGGCCGAATCGAAACCACTTCCTTATGAAGGGGAAAGACTGATCCAGCGATGTATCGACGACTGCCGCAAGGTCGGAATCATCAAGCCCCACGATGAGATCTGGACAACGGCAGAAATTGATATGCCGCACGCCTACGTACTTTATGACCACGCTCGTACAGCAAACGTAACCCTGATTCGTGACTGGCTGGGCCAGCACGACGTCATCCTTGCCGGACGCTACAGCGAATGGGAGTACTACAATTCGGATCATGCGTTTCTGGCGGGCAAGAAAGCAGCAGAAAAGGCACTGAGCCTGCGGGCTGCACATCAGACGAATAGTCACTCTGTGCAACCCGGTGAAGTCGTCAAAGTAGTGTGAGCAGTCACCTTTACATGACGCCGGTTTTCACGAGGCACTGAGAAGATGGATATTCTTGACGATCAAGGGATCCGGTTATGGGGGGGCTTGGAATGCACCCGTAATCGAGTCGGGGACGACTTCCATGATCAGTTCGAACGTTCGGGACATTGGGCTCGAGTCGACGATTTGAACCGGATCGCCGACCTGGGTATCAAGGTCGTGAGGTACCCTGCTCTCTGGGAGTGGGCGTCGCCCGCTGCTTCGGAGCACTATGAATGGGGATGGATCGATGAGCGGTTTCAGCGACTGAAACAGCTCAACATCGCCCCCATTGCAGGTTTAGTTCATCACGGCGGCGGCCCGCACGGAGTCGATCTGCTGAAGGATAGTTTTGCTAAGGGACTCGAGGCGTATGCTTTCGCATTCGCCTCGAGGTATCCGTGGGTGACAGGCTACACCCCGGTCAACGAACCTCTCACCACGGCTCGATTCAGCGCTCTTTATGGGCACTGGTATCCTCACCAACGAGACAGCCGGGCATTCGCTATGGCGATGCTCAACCAGTGTCAGGCGACGGTACTGGCGATGCGCGCCATTAGAAAAGTGAATCCTGAGGCTAGGTTGATTCAGACAGAGGATCTCGGGAAGACGTTTGCCTCTCCGTCCCTGCAATATCAGGCTGACTTCGATAATCAGCGTCGCTGGCTGACCTTTGACTTGCTGGCAGGAGCCGTCGATCGACATCACCCCATCGGATCTTACTTCGAATGGCTGGGAGTGCCGGAAGAATCCCTGCGGTGGTTCGCTGACAATCCGCTTCCCGCCGATATCCTCGGGATCAATTACTACGTGACCAGCGAGCGGTATCTCGACCGGCGATACCACAGGTACCCGGTCGGTTGCCGGGGAAGTAACGGCAAACACGTCTACGCTGACATCGAAGCGGTGCGCGTGCGACGAGAAGGCCTGGTGGGGGTGAAAAAACTGGTCCAGGAGGCGTGGAAACGGTACCGCACTCCCATCGCCATCACGGAAGCTCACATTGGTTGCACGCGTGAAGAGCAGCTCAGATGGTTGAACGAAGTCTGGAACCACGCCCACGACGCTCGACAGGAGCACGGAGTCGATCTCCGCGCCGTAACGGCCTGGGCGCTCCTGGGTTCGTTTGACTGGAACTCTCTGCTCACCCGCAAAGCCGGCTACTATGAATCGGGCGCCTTCGACGTCCGGGGACCTGTTCCTCGCCCGACAGCAGTCGCGAAGCTGGCAAAAGAACTCGCCTCAGGAACAAAGCCCTCTCATGCGGTCCTGGCAGGGGATGGCTGGTGGCGGCGCGACATCCGCTTTTTGATTCGATCTCCACAGACTTCGCCCCATCGACAGCCGATCAAGGGCCCCCCCATTCTGCTGATCAGCAATGGGGATACGTTGGGAAACTCGATCAAAGTTTGCTGTGAAATCCGTGGTCTACCCGTGAAGGCAATCAGCCGATCAAAGCATGACTTTTCAAACCCGCGGAACATCGACAACATGCTGTTGCGGACGAAGCCCTGGGCCATCATCTACACAGGTCAGTCGCGCGAAGACACATTCCTCAAATACCGCACGCGAGCCAGCGACCCCCGTAGTCTGAATGAACCCGGGGCACTGGCAACGATCTCGCGGGCGGCGAACCTTCCGTTGATGGCGTTCTCGTCCTCATCCGTGTTTGGAGTCGAAAGGGAGCAACCCTATCGGGAGAGTGATACTCCGAACCCGATCTGCGAGTTTGGACGAACGAAACTCCAGACCGAGCTTCGTATTCTCGACACGGCACCTCATGCACTGCTGGTCCGCCCGGGCGCATATCTGGATATCTCGGCGAAAAATGGATTCCTCCGGAGGAGCGTACAGGCGTTCAACGATGGGATTCCCTGTTGCCTCGACCCGATCACAATGTCCCTCACCTATCTTCCCGAGATCGTGAACACAGGGCTCGACCTGTTGATCGATGGCAATTCAGGGATCTGGCACCTCGCGGGGGAAGGGTTCGCGACACTTGAAGAAGTCGCGGCAGAACTGGCGAGCAGACTTCGCCTTGAACAACCTCGGGTTTCTGTCCGGAAACCAACCCCATCCACTCGTCAAGCACCATCGGCCTACCGAGCCATCGCGAGTGAAAGAGGAATCACCTTATCCCCGTGGCGAGTCGCGATCTCTCGTTATCTGCATGACAGCCACATGCTGTAGGTTTCGACAGCAACTCCAAACGCAGTGGCATCAAACTTGCCCAACAGCAGATGGAACATTTCATAACAATAGGAAGCGAAATGAATACGACCGAATATCTGGCAGATACCAATTTTTCCAACTCCGAGCCTCTGACCGAGGTTCCCCTCTTTTTTGAACGTACAGCGGGTTCGTCCCTGGAGCCAATCGAAGTGTCCGGTGACCTGGAACCGGGCGAAGCACAGTTCCGTCGGGATTTCCAGGCGCGCTGGTGGCCAGGGGATATGCAGGTCTACACCCCTCCTGCAAAAGGTTGAGAATCGCTCACTTGAGTAGGTCAATTGGGATCAAGGTGCGCGCTGATCGTTCAGCGCGCACCTGCTTTTTCCTTCGTTGCTACGGAAGGTCTTCATGCACGGTTTTATGTTCGCTACGGGTATCGAAAACAGCTACCCGACCATCGCTGGCGGCAAACGCATCGACCAAATGGAAAAATGCGGACATTACGAGAGATGGGAAGAGGACCTGCAACTCGTGCAAGATCTCAATATCACTTACCTCCGGTGGGGGCCAGCGCTCCATAAGGTGTTTCTCGGCCCAGGGCGATATGACTGGTCATGGTTCGACGATGTGATGAATCGCATGGACGAGATGGGCATCCTTCCCATTCTGGATCTATGTCACTTTGGTGTTCCCGACTGGGTGGGTAATTTTCAGAATACAGATTTCCCACAACTGTTCGCCGAATATGCGGGGGAAGTCGCTCGTCGCTATCCGGGCACTAAGTACTGGACTCCCGTCAATGAGATACTGATTACGGCTCTCTTCTCTGCCAAGTATGGCTGGTGGAACGAAATGCGAACGGATGACGAATCGTTCGTGCGAGCGACGATCAATCTCTGCAAAGCCAACCTCTTCGCGATGAAGGCGATTCTGAAGTCTGTCCCAGACGCCGTCTTCATTCAAAGCGAGTCCAGCGAATATACACACCCGGCAGGGCCGGAACTGGTCAAGGCTGCCAGGTTCTACAACGAGCGGCGATTTATCCCGCTTGATCTCACCTACGGTCACGTCATTAGTGCTCCGATTTATCGCTATATGATTGAGCATGGGATGTCGGAAAGCGATTACAATTTTTTCATGAACCAGGACTACAAGTTCCGCTGCATCATGGGAACCGACTATTACGTTACTAACGAACATCTTCTGCGCTCTGATGGTTCAACCGTCGCCGCGGGCGAGTTCTTCGGCTACTACGTCATTGCCAAGGATTACTACAACCGCTACGGTCTCCCCCTGATGCATACGGAAACGAACATCCGCGAAGAGTCGGGATCCGTTCAGTGGTTGTGGAAAGAGTGGAATACGATGCTGCGACTGCGGCAAGATGGTGTCCCCATCGTCGGTTTTACCTGGTACAGTCTGACCGACCAAATCGACTGGGACGTTGCGCTGCGGGAAGAAAATAACAACGTCCACCCGGTTGGCCTGTATGATCTCGACCGTCAACCCAGGAGCGTTGGAATCGAATACAAGCGCATGATTCAGGAATGGCGCCGGTTCCTGCCGACCGGGTCGTCCGCACTCATGCTGGTTTGATCGAGTCTTCGCAGCGATTCGCTCGATCTCTCATCACCGAGGCTTTGCGCCTCGTTCTCGGGACTGTGCCCTGTCATGTGCTGCGCACTTCCGCTGCCGTTGGTCCGCGGCTGCTCGACGATCGATTGCGTTGAACTTCCCTTCGTGAATATGATTCACGTTATCGCTGATTCGTTCGTCAACATCTCGATTGGGAAAGAGCAGCACGATGCCGACCGTGACATTCGTCAATGAGAAGAAATCGATCGAAGTTCCTGCGGGGGCCAACCTGCGGCGCGAGGCACTCAAGGCGGGCGTACAGCTTTACCCCACCCCACATAATTACGTGAACTGCATGGGCTTTGGCCTCTGCACGAGCTGCAAGGTTATGGTCAAAAAAGGGGTTGAGAACTGTTCGTCACAAAGCCTGTTCGAAAAGGTTTCGATGACGGCGCATCCCCTGACGTTCTTCGCCAGACTTGGCAATGAAAAGAATTTGCGACTGGCCTGTCAGACGTGCGTGAATGGTGATATCGAGGTCCAGACGAAGCCTCCCATGAACTGGCATGGCGAAAACTTCTGGAGCTGATCCGCGACATTCGCACTGGAGAGTGGGTGGAGGCCTCGTAAGGCCTCTCAACCACCCGGCGCATGTGTGGTCCGCTACTTTGCTGCGACCAGACTGATGTGTCTGGCTTGTTCAGGATCGGTTTGAGGAAAGTCGCTGCGGGCATGTGTGCCGCGACTTTCCTTGCGTGCCATTGCCGCCGCCACCATCAGCCTCGCAACTAACAGGAGATTCTGTAACTCCCATCCCTTTGTGATCGAAAATTCGTGCGGTCCCACGTACCGATCCCAGAACTCAATCTGATGAAGAGCGGATTCCAGATCCTGAGCATTCCGTTCGATCCCCACTTTTCTCCACATCTCGCTATTGAGTGAGTTGAGCAAGTCATCGAGCTTCAGTGCCGAGTCATCAAAGTCGCTTCCCAGCACCCCTAGTGTGTCTCCTTTCGGAACTGAGGGGAGCTTGTCGGGCGTAATCGCCATCGCCGTGAACTGATCCTTCTCACCACAGGCTGCGGCCGAGGCGTTGCGACCGGCTCTCAATCCAAACACAAGTCCTTCCAGCAGACTGTTGCTCGCAAGACGGTTGGCTCCGTGCAGCCCCGTGGAAGTTACTTCCCCCGCAGCCCACAGTCGCGGCAACGAGGTTCTTGCCTCATCGTCGACGGCGATACCACCAATCATGTAGTGAGCCCCCGGCCGAACCGGGATCAGATCGCGCAACAAATCCAGGCCGAATTGCGCACAAACCTGCCGAATGTGCGGAAACCGCTCCATCACGAGGGAGTGCGGAAGGTGTGTGAGGTCCAGGTAGACACAGTGATGCCGCGTCTTTTCCATTTGCCGCGTGATCGACCGACTGACGATATCGCGTGGAGCGAGTTCCGCTGCCGGATCGTAATCGGGCATAAAGCGATGACCGAAGCAGTCACGCAGCAGTCCCCCCTCCCCACGAGCCGCCTCTGAGATCAGGTGCCGTGACGATCCCGCGATGTAGAGAACGGTAGGATGGAACTGCATGAATTCCATGTCGCGAAGTTCACACCCCGCGCGAAAGGCCATCGCATGCCCGTCCGCTGTGGCAATCTCGGGATTGGTCGTTTCCCGGTAAAGCCGACCCGCTCCGCCCGTCGCGAGAATCGTCTGTTTGGCCCAGACGAAGGTTTTTCCGTGGCTGGCATTCCAGACCAAGGCTCCGCGGCATTCGCCTTCGTGAGTCAGCAGATCAATGGTGAATGTATTTTCCCAGATATCGATCTGCGGCGCACTGCGAATCTGCTCGATTAAGGCCCGCATGACTTCTTTGCCCGTGGCGTCTCCCAGGGCATGGACAACACGACGGTGGCTGTGGCCCCCTTCCTGCGTGAGGGCGATTTCCCCGTCGGCCTGATCAAAATGGGCGCCCATCGAAACAAGTTCACGGATACGTGCCGGGGCTTCCCGCACGACTGTCTCGACAATGTCCTGATTACATAGCCCTTTGCCCGCGGCCAGCGTGTCCGCGACGTGATTGGCGAAATCGTCTACAGGGTCAAACACCCCCGCGATTCCCCCCTGAGCGTAGGCGCTGTTCGATTCCTTCAGCCGGTCTTTCGTGGCCAGCACGACATTCAGCCGGGGATCAATCGCCAGTCCAGCCCGGATCCCGGTAATTCCGGCACCGATCACCAGCACATCGGTAAACAGGTGAGGGACCCGCTTCAGATTGAAATTGACCAGGTATCGACGTTTGGGAGAAACGATGAGCGGGGACATGATAAGTCTCGTTTCTGCTAGAGCAGCTTATTTGAAATCGATGTGAACGGTGCGGCTTTCCAGGTCCAGGCGGACTGTCGCCGTGTCAAAGTGTTTGGCAAGCACGGACGCCATTGCTGCGGCGTCCGTCACCATGGTGAACCGGCAACGCGTTCGTCCATCGTTGGGAATGAGCTCGTACTCGGCATCGGCTCCGCTCTCTCCTAGAAACTGAACGACGACGTCCTTGAGCTTCGTCAGGTCTTCGTCATTCAATTCTCGGTTGATCTCGCAGTGAACCACATCCGCTGCACGAGCAGCCGCCGTCGATTCGAGCACCGCCTGCTGCGCCAGCTGGGCCCCATACGCGATCGTGAAGAACAGGGGTGCCACGGCCGCGCTGAACTCTTCTTTCGTCCGTGACGCCTGCAACTGATCAATCATTCCCTCGACCTTCTCTAACTGAGAGATGATGACCGGTTTCCAGCTAGCCATCCGTTCAGGCAATTTGTCGAGTGACGCTCGTGCTTCGGCAATACCTGCACTCCATCCGCTGGCGATCGATTTCGGCAGCCATTTTCCTTCCATCAGGACAAATTCGACCTCTTTTGGTTCGCTGTCCTTCTTCTCCCGATACGCCAGAGTTGCGGTCTTCGAATCCGATTTGATCGTGGTGACTTGAATATCCCCAAACTGAGGCAGCGGCAATCCGCGGAACAGTCCCCCGGCCGAGCCGAGCAGTTGTCGGACCTTCGTCTGCTTCAGCCGTTGCAGATCGCCGAAGTCGCTCGAAGGAAGATCACTCATCCCGCCCGCAATCGCATCCCAGTGCGGCTTGATTAACTCAACTTGTGGGAGTCGCTTCACTCCATCCATGTCGAGAATGAGATTCTTTTTACTCTTCAGAACTCGACCAATCTTGCCGAGCAGTTCAAACGAGTTCGTCCAGACCTGGGGATCCATCTTCTCAGCGAACACCTGAAGCAACTGGTCGACGTCTGCCTGGTACGAGGGGGGCAAGAACTCGAACGCATCATCAAACCGACCGTCCTGGAATGACTGCAGCGTTCGCTGGAACGTCGCTTCCGCAGACCCATCCTGTGCTGTCGCAACCAGACCGACCTTCGGACTTGCCGAAGTAGAAGCCGTTTCACCCCTGTCGTTACGAGTCGCTGGCGGTGATTTGTCCGTGGATTCGGTGACATTCGCGGGTGAAGGTTCCGCCACGTCCTGTCGGGACTGACCACAGCCCACAATGCCCATGAGCATCACCGCCAGCCACCGCGTCCCTGAGCGATCCATCGTATTCCATTTCCTTTCTCATCAGTGGCTTGCGACTGATGTCCGTGAGTTGTCCTGTGCTTCGGCCCGCATCATAACCGATCACCAATCGAATTCGGAACACTCACAGCGTCCAAGAGTTACCAGCGATCCCGCATCGTCGGGTCGCCACTGGCACTTACCACCGCACCACAACGCGACGACCCCGACTCAATTGGAATTCTTCTGCCGCATTCCCATCCCGAATCGCAAATTCCAATCGACCACAACTCCCAATCAATGCCAGTGGTTCTCCGACAGGCGCATCGGCATAACAGCGGGAGAGTTCATGGACCTGGCAGGGCCCTGCTTCAAACCGCAGGGAGTTCCGGTCTTCAGGTAGCAGGGACGCGGCGATGTTCGTAATCAGGTTTCCAAAACGGTCGACATCAATGATGCGTCCGGTAATCGAAGACTGACTGAACGTGGGGGTGGCGAGCGGCAGTGTGACCAGGGGCTCGGAGTAAACGGTTCCCAACTCAGAGAGATCAACACCACGACTCCAGGCTGCGGCGACGGGAGTCAGAATATCGCGACCGTGAAATGTGCTGGAAACCGTCCGCCGCCACAGGCTCAGGTGATCGAGCTTGACGACTCGTCGAACGGATTCGCGCTGCAGCAACACCGAGATCAGTCCGTTGTCGGGGCAAACCACTCTGAACGGACCAATTTCCGCAGCAATCAGATTCCGATCGCTCCCCACTCCGGGATCCACAATGCCCACGTGGATTGTATTTTCCGGAAATGCGTCGAGAGCATCACTCCACAGGAATGTCGCGAGCAAGACGTCCTGCGGGGGGATCTCGTGCGTGAGGTCGACCAGGTGGACGTCGGGATTGATCCCGAGAGCGACACCCTTCATTTGCGCGACATAAGTGTCTCGCATGCCGAAGTCCGAGAGAAATGTGATACAGCGACACGCAGATCCGAGGCTGGAAGCCATTTAAACCGTCTATTTGAAAAGAATTCTGGTCGAGTTGTGCAATCGCGCCGTAAGCGCGGATTGACCCCGTTTTTCGACAATTCTACACTGACATATGAAGCTATCACCGTCAATTGACTTGCCACGGAACTTCAAATGGCATTTGATGTTCTGTGAAACCGTCAGTTGATGACAGTGAAACCCGTCTTGGAGCAGCTTAAGTACTCACACTACGAGTTGCTTTGGGCTTCTGATGTGTCATTCTGTTTTTGAAGATGCTGCCTCGCTTGATCGTGGAGATTCATATGTGGAATGCCCCGTCGCATTTATCCGCTTTTTGCTCGCTCCGATCCCAGGGATCGCGTGGAGTGGCCAGAGTGTGGGCTGGAGTGATTCTGGGAATCCTTCTGGCATCAACGTCACCGGCGCTGTTCGCTCAGGGAGCCAAAAAGCACACCATCGAAGACCGTGACCTGGTCACGGCTGACAATTTCAAGATCAAGGTGACTTACTACAAGTCTCTCGGTGGGCAGGATGCGCCGGTCATCGTCCTGCTGCATGGCAAGCGGGGGACCCGCCAGCAGTGGAAAACACTCGCGACCGATCTGCAGCAGAAAGGTGACTTCGCTGTCATCGCCGTCGATCTTCGCGGACATGGTGAGAGCCCCTTTCCGAAAAAGGGAGGACTGAGCAAGAACGACTATCAGGCGATGGTGGCTTTCGATATGGAAGCCGTCAAAGACTTCATCATGGAAGAACACCAGAAGAAGAACCTGAACATGAACAAATTGGGCATCGTGGGTTCCGATTTCAGCGCCGCAGTCGCCGTGCTCTACACGGAACTCGACTGGGGCAAAATTCCTTTCGACGACAGTCCCACTCTGGAGGGGCGAACGCCCAAGGGGCAGGATGTCCAGGCACTCGCTTTGATCTCGCCCGATGCAACCGTCCCCGGCCTGACAGTGACCAAATCGATGCCCGTCATTCGGGCTCTGAAACGACCGGTCGTGATTGCCGTTTCTGAAAAAAATGCAGGTGATGTCTCGGCCGCTAACAAAATTTTTGACCTGCTTGTCGTCAAGAAAGACAAAGAGAAGGAAGGCGACCAGAACGATCCACCGTATCTGTGGAAATACGAAGCAAATTTCAGCGGAATGGATCTCGTTACAAGAAATGCCAACCTCCGCAAGCACATCTTCGAGTTCCTGACCAAGTATGTGAAAGAGCACCCCAGTGAGTGGCGAGACCGTCGAAGTCAGCTCGAACGAGACTGATTTTGCGATGTCCAGCGAACTCAGATCCAACAAACAGGCCCGGCTCGAACAATCGAGCCGGGCCTTATTCATTGTTGTAAATCCGATGAGCAGTCACAGTATCTCCGTGCCGCTACGTTACACACGAAGCACCATTCCCGCGCCAACGGGACGATCGGACACTCTGAGAAGAGATCCGCTATCAGAGCCGTGGCGGGTCACAATGGCGCCCGCGGCGGAATCATCAAGATATTCCCGGAACGGAGGGGATACTGGGGCTCGCGATCTGAACTCTCCGTAATTGTGAGCCCTGCATCGTTTTTGGCGGTTTCAACGCGGGATTCGTCATCATGAATCTGCGCCCACTGGAAGCCTCTTGCGGATCGCACACCGGTAGCCTGGTACCCCCGAGGAAGGTTCAACGGGTGAGACGCTCGAAGCCCGCTGAACGTATTCTTACATGCCATCGACTCGATCCTGTCTTGACGGGATCGAGCCAAATCGAGCAGTCCCCCTGGAAAGAGAACAAGCCCCCGGCAAAACAAATCTGCTTGCCGAGGGCTCGGTTCTCTGAATCGTGAAGCGATTGAGATGTCAGTCGAGGCTACCCGAAGCCAGTCTGGCAGCCGATGAGTATCCGTTGCGGGTGTCGGTGGAACCAATCAGGGGTTCGTTCGCCATTCGCTTTCGGGCGCTGACGTTCGCCGAGGCAGCCAGATACTCTTGATGAAGAGCAGATGGCTTGGCGGCGACAAACCGGGATGGGACCGGTTCTGATTTCTTGATTGCCTGCGCATACGAGACAGGTGGATTCGGCAGCGGCGGCAGCGGAGCCTGATGACTGGTCTTCGCGGCGACTCGTTCCATGCTCAGGTTAGAACCCATTGCCTGGGACTGCTTCACCTGAGCGTAGTAGCTGGGGCTGTTAACAGGTCGGCTGCTCACGACGACACTGTCAGAGTTTCCGTTGAAGGTCTTCGCCACATAAGCACCGGTCGAAGCACGTGGGGAACTGTAAGTCCGGGTGCTTGCCAGCGTCGAGGTGTAGGGCACCGGCTGCGAAGGATTGTCATAACTTGCCACGCTGTAACTCACAGGAAGTGAAGAGTTGGATGCGCAGTAGTAAGACGACTGGTAAGGAGAGACGTAGCTGTAATTACAGCAGTACGAGGGACTCGTGTAGTAGACCGGATAGGAGTACGCGGGGTACGTGTAAATCACGGGGCGAACATAGGTAAATCCACCGTAGCCCCAGCCGGGATAGCCATACCCGTAGCTGCGAAAGCCACCGTATCCCCAGCCACCCCAACCGCCCCAGCCGCGATATCCCCAGCCACCAAAACGTGGTCCACCCCAGCCCCATCCGCCGCCCCAACCCCAGCCCCGATGCCAGCCGAGTGACGCATCGTTTAATGCCGACTGAGTCTGCATCATGGCTTGCTGGGCCGTTGCCGGACCGGCTGCTTCCAGTTTCATTTCCGACGTGGCCACAAAGGCCAGTGACAACAGGGCGACGCCCCATCTTAAATTGGTCGATCTCATCAGAACCACCTCCCCTGCGGAGTTTTTCCTGCCTATCCGAATTCAACGACGGCACCATATCCGTCAGCATGAATCGTATGAGTCTTTCGAGCAGACGGTCAAGTAGCCGACCTCGCGTCGAACTGCTGCTCAGCGGAAATCCGTTAGACCCCTCTTGCAAAAACGAGTCGTTTACGCTGGCCTCTGCGGAAGAGCCCCTCGACAACGTGCCTCCTCCACGAACCCCGGTCGAGGAGTCTCTCACTGACGATCTGGATATCAGTGACTCAAGTGGACAACTCGGTCTCGTGAAGATTCACTGATTTGTTTAGATTCCGCGTAAACAGACTCCGATCGATCAGCGCGGGGTCGGCATTTGAGTGACATGGATCGTCACTTTGGGTTTTCATTGATTGAGAGGAGCTGACAATGCTTCACAGACGGGGAACACTGACTGCAGCGGGACTGCTGGCCCTTGGTATTTGCGTAGGAGCAGGCCAGACTGCCGTTGCCCAGAAGAAGGACCCTTTCCGAGAGGCAAGATATTTTCTGGTGAGCGAATACGTTGAACGGGAAGGAATCACGAACGAACGCGTGCTCGAAAGTCTCAGACAGGTTCCTCGTCACGAATTCGTCGGACCCAAATATCGAGCCGAGGCCTACGCCGACGCGGCGCTGCCGATCGGTTTCAAGCAGACCATTTCGCCGCCGTTCGTCGTGGCGTATATGACTCAGACAATTGATCCTCAACCGGAAGATCGCGTTCTCGAGATCGGCACGGGCAGCGGATATCAGGCGGCGGTTCTCGCAAACCTGGTCAAAGAGGTTTATTCGATCGAGATCGTAGAACCACTGGGAAAGTCTGCCGCCGAACGATTGAGTCGCCTCAAATACGACAACGTGAAGACAAAGATCGGCGACGGCTATCTGGGCTGGGAAGAGTACGCCCCCTTCGACAAGATCATCGTGACCTGCTCACCGGAAAACGTTCCGCAGCCCCTCATCGATCAACTAAAAGAAGGAGGCCGTCTGCTGGTGCCTCTTGGTCAGCGCTATCAGCAGGTCTTTCACCAATTTGAAAAGAAAGACGGCAAGCTCGAAGAGAAGAAATTGATCTCCACACTCTTCGTGCCCATGACGGGGGAATCAGAAGATCAACGCAAGGTGAAGCCCGATCCGCTGAACCCACGGATTCTTAACGGAGGCTTCGAACTTGATGAAAACGAGGACGGATACGCCGACCACTGGCACTACCAGCGCCAGACCACCCTGGTCGATATCGGTGCTCCCGAAGGGAAGCGCTGCCTGCTGTTCTCGTCCCCGGAATCGGGACGACTTTCGCAGGGGTTACAGGCAGCCGCGATCGATGGAACCAAGATCAGCGCATTGCATGTTCGCGTTCGGTACAAGGCCGAAGACATTCGAAGTGGCCGTGAGGACCACGAGTTCGCTTCGGTCCGATTTCACTTCTATGATGAAAATCGACGGTCTTTCGATGACCCGGTCATCGGCCCCTGGACGGGAACGCAGGAATGGACCACGGTCACGAAAGTGATCGCAGTCCCCCTCAAAGCCCGCGAAATGATCGTCCGAATTGGTCTGAACGGAGCGACGGGCAAATTGTGGGTCGATGATTTGACGATCACCCCACGGCTGAGATAACGCGCGCTCACGGGAATTTCCCCTCCCTGCGTCGGCCCCCCGCGAAGCGTGTGGCAGATGGCCGAAGACGTCATCCGCCGCGAACCTTCCGGATCTGTAAGGTTGCAGTCTCGCTCCCGTTGCAGTCAGATAAATTGTCCCCGGCCGGAAAGTGACGCGTTCGGAAATCTGCCCAGCCAATGTTGAGGCAACGGGTTTCTCGTCGAGACTCGCCGAGCAGATCACCGCCTGCGGTCAGGGACAAGGGTGCGGACAGGCCTGATTGCGTTCGCACCGGTTGAAGCTGAAACGTAGTGGTGTATCTCAGCGCGCGAAGACACACTCAGCGAGCCTACCGGTGGACGAATCCCTGCGGAAGTGGTGCCGTCAGTCGTTCAAGTCACTTCGGCGGGGCGAAGTTCCTCCGAAAGCCAATTCCTCGCCGGGCACACCAGCATACCCCGCCGAATCGATCGTTGATTGGGCCGCCTTCCGAAAGCTGCTGAGCGTTCGCGAAATAACGGCTTCGCTTCCTCTCCCTGATTTCCATTCCGCCGAAGTGCTTCCGCCACGGGGGCTGGAGTCACTTGTTGAGCGTTGCCCCCTCGATGAAACGAGCCGGCCTGAGATCCTCGGTGAAATTCACGAACTGCTGGTAAGTCTGCGAGGTGACTCAGGACAGACCGATCGAAAGCGTCCCCGTTCTTCAGTTCGTAAGCGAACGGGGACTTTCTATACGCCGCAACCGGTCGTTGACGAAATTTTGCGGCTGACTTTGGACGAGCGATTAGAAAAAGGCACCACCGCAGATGCCCTCGAACACAGCCTCCTCGATCCTGCGGCGGGTTGTGGAGCGTTTCTCGTCGCCGCCTATCGCCGTTTACTGGCGTGGTACCTGCGTTTACTTGTCGAATCCGGGCAGACTGAAACGAGTGTCACCCTGATCAAGACAAAGTCCGGGCCACACCTTTCATTCGATACCTGCCGCCAGATTCTGCTGACACACCTCTACGGCGTCGACTTCGATGCCGCAGCAATCGAAGTTGCGAGACGAATTCTCTGGCTGGTCCTGCTTGATTCCTCAGCTCCCGAAACACGCCCCACGGCGCAGGAAGTCGACTGGCACTTTCTGGAATCCAATTTCAAACAGGGACATTCGCTGATTGGCGCCACGTTTTCGGAGAAGGGCTCGATCAAGAGTCGGGCTTCCCCTTCAAAGGGGGTTCGCACGCGGATATCGCCCTTCGACTGGCCAACAGAATTTCCAGGCATCAAACAACGGGGCGGGTTCGATCTGGTGGTCGGGAATCCTCCCTACCGGCGAGAACGTGACTACAAACGGGAACTCGATCTCATCCAGCGCACACGCTGGGGGCGTCACCACCAGTCAGCCCGGATGGACCTGTGGTACTACTTTGTTTTTCGCGGAATTCATCTGCTGAAGGAAGGTGGAACTCTTTCCTACATCACGAATGCTTACTGGCTGCAGGGAAGCGGGTCCAGCAAGCTGATTGCCGCCCTGCGTGAGCAAGTTCGCGTGGATGAGATTCTGTTACTTAGGAACACTCCCGTATTCCCCCGAGTCACAGGACAGCATGTGATATTTAAGTTGACTCGGGGACCGGCCGATCGAAACACGGTCATTCGAATCGCGGGACAGTCTGGAGCGGTTCTGGCAACTTCGTTGTCAGACAGTCCCGGCCAGATGATCCGGTTCGAAAAGTCCCGATCACAACTCTTTCCCGGCGACCGGATCGATGTCTTCCCCTCCCACGACGGACTGCTCACCAAGCTGAAAAAGTTTCCGCGACTTGGCGAGCTTGGCGAAGTGAGACAGGGGATTGCAGAGAACCCAGCAACACTGAATCGGCGTACTCTTGTCCGTTTTCCCAAGCCGGCCGAAACCTTCGGCTGGATTCAGGACGAAGGCGTTTTCTCGCTCACCCCGGCAGAAGTTGGGGATCTGGGTCTCACCCCCCCAGAATTGAGCCTGCTGCGGCCCTACCATGATCTTTGTGACCTCGACCGTTACCGATGTTCGCCGGACGCATCGCGGCAACTGATCTATTCGACCCCGGCAACGTGTCCGGATATCGAGGATTTTCCGAATCTGAAGAAACACCTTGCTCGTTTCCGGGTCGTTCTGGAAGCGCGGCGCGAGACCCAGCGGGGGACAAATTCCTGGTGGCACCTGCACTGGCCCCGTGAGGAACGAGTCTGGCTATCCGATAAACTGGTCGTCCTTCAGATGGCGGTTCGACCAAGTATCGTTCCGGTCTGGGGCGCCTGCTATGTCCCGTTCAGCACGAATGTCTGGGTTCCCCGCCCCCAGACGCGCGAGCACCTGAATTATGTCTGCGCGGTCCTGAACAGCCGAGTCCTGTGGGCCTGGTTCGCGAATCACAGTAAACGCCGTGGCATCGGACTTGAACTGAATGGTCACGTTCTGAAACAGGCACCGGTTCCGCGGATTGACTTCAGCGATTTACACCAACGTCGTTGTCACGACGAGCTGGTGCAATTAGTCGATCTTCGATTGGGTTTGTCGCAGAATCGATTCCGGTCGGGAACGATGGAAGGAAGTGACGAACTCGCTCTGCAGCAATCCGTTGAGTTCGAGATCGATCGACGCGTGCAGTCCCTGTTTGAATTGGATCCCAGCGAAGTGGGACTCGTCGAGGAAATTCTCGGCCGAGAATCCATTTAACACGCCGATAAAAGGCAAGCAGCCCAACCGCTCAAAGGCGATCGGGCTGCTGGTTCAGCGGCAGGCCGGGTCGCACTGCCACGAATCAATCTCATCAATTTCTGGATGTCGCCTGGATGACCTGGCTGGTCACTTCCGGAGACCGACCGGATGTGCCGCGGGGTGCAACGGGTGCTGCCCCCAGGCCTGATCCCGTAGTATTCCATTGTCGGAATGGGGTCAGCACTTCGTCTGGAGTAAATCCGGAGCTGGAGTTTGCTGCGATGAACCTTCGCCGTGCCTCACCGCAACTGCGGGCCGAGACTTCCAGAAATTCGCGTTTTCTGGCTTCGGAGATTCCTTCCAGCTTATTGCCGATGTGCTCGACCCATCCCGGGTTCTTCACCATCGCCTGCGACATCAGATGAACATAGAGGGTCATCTGTTTGAAGTTTCGATCCGCAATACTGTGACTGACTGGGGCGATCACTCGTGCTGCCGTTTCAATCGCCTGCGAGGGAAATTCGACGAAAACATCGCCGGAATGGGTCCCGATAATCCGACCGTCCTGCTCTTTTGCGAATGAGGTCTGAACCCGCATCAGCGAACGTGCAAGAATCGGTTTTGGCAGCAGCGGACTTTTGAATGCCCCATCGCAATGAATCATCGTATCGGATGAGGTATGCAGCAGCAGTTCCAGTTCACCAACGGATCCGTCACCTGCATCGGCATGGTATTGGTCGGGCCCCGATGGCTGCAGCTGAAACTGGGAAATATCCATCGCTCGCCACGTTGCGACGGCCACATCCGGGTTCTTCAGAAAATACTCGTAAACGGCGGGATCACATTCGAACGAAATTGTCGGCAATCGACGGAACATCCCTACGTTCTTCAGCAGCGACTGCGACTTCCGCTGACTGTTCACACTCAGGCGATCCAGTCCCAGGTCCGCGATGGCCTGCTTACGGATGGCGCTGGAGGACGATCCATTCTTGACGATCGTTAATCCCGGGTAAGCAGTATTCTCGTCGTTTTCAAGATCGCGGGCGGTCACCTTGGTGTTGACCTGCGTTAACGCTTCGGTGATCTCGGGGCGGTCGCCTGCTTCGCTCCTCGCTGTCGTGATGCACAGCGTTGCAATTGCCGTCACCGAGCGCAGCCATCTCCCCCGCAGGATCGAGTGTGGCATACCTATCTTCCCCCCCGTTGTACCGATCACGACAGCGCCGTCAGGCGACTGTCCCTCTCCACCGCGAGCAACTGCAATGACAACCAGGTGCCACTGATCCTGGACTTCCCTTCACTTCCGATCGCGTCCTGAAGTCCAGCGGAGGATTCATCGGCACATTCGCTACGACCCCGATAGAGATTAAAAAACGCAGGGAAACTCTGCTTTTGCACCCTGTTTACTCAGTTTTTCCCAGCTTTTCAGGAGCTTCGAGACGGAACCGCCCGCCACATTTTTTTGAGCGAACATCGAGCCGTCCTCGACAAAGTCTACCCAGGTTATCATGTTGGAATTCGCGAATCAGGCCACTTTGAGATCCTGCGTCTCCGTCCGTGAAAACTTGACATTGAATTGATTTGTTCGCGAAATCAGCCAAGGCTGGAAGCGGCGATCCCTGCCACATTGGACTGTGCACGCCTCACCGCCCAAGGAATTGCAGACGGACTGTCGACCCGGGATTTTGCGAGTCAGTACGATTTCTCAACGACGATTAACGCTCCGGCACACGATTGAAACGAGGACAGCCCATGAAACAACCCCTTGACCAGCAGGCTCATGATGTTGCCAGGCTGTTGATCAGCCAGCAGCAGCGGATCATCTTTGCGGAAAGCTGTACGGCGGGATTGGTGTCGGCAGTCCTCGGACGGGTTCCGGGTGTGTCCGGTGTTCATTGTGGATCGGCTGTTGTCTATCGTCTCGATACGAAGACAAAGTGGCTGGGGGTTCCACCGGACATCCTCGTGGATCCCGGTCCGGTCAGTGAATGTGTCGCACGATTGATGGTGGAAGGGGTTCTCGCGCGAACTCCCGAGGCAACAATGGCCGCTTCGATTACGGGGCATCTGGGACCGGGCGCTCCAAGCGCCCAGGATGGGCTCGTGTACATCGGGGTCGGCTTCCGGAATAAGCCGGCACAGATTTTCGAACATCGCCTCACGAACATTGACGCGATGACGCAATTCCCGGGTGCAACTCTCCGTGAACAACGTCAATGGGCCGCGGCGGATCTTGTCTTGAGAGAAACGTTAAAAGTCCTCTCGTCCGGGGCCTCCGCGTCGTAACTTTTCCTGAACAGCGGAAATTTTTGCCGCGGACGATGTTCGCTGAGTACCAGACAACAATGACCCAATTCTCCTCGGCGATCCTCACCGAAAGTTCTGGGGTTCGACGTCGACCTGGTATTCGACATTCGGGTGGGGTGGAAATTCGGGCGCAGCAACTTCCCAGATTTTGGATAGGGCCTGCAGGTCGGGTGCTGCAAGCTGCAGGTGGTAACGAAAATTGGCTTTCAGTCGGGTGATGGGACAAGGTGCCGGACCCAGCACGCGGACATTTGACTGAGTCTCTTTCGCCGCAGCACGGATCAGTTCTCCCACTTTGGTTGAGTACTCTTTCACTTCGGCCTCGTTCGGTCCCCGCAGAATGATTCTCGCCTGGTGTGAGTAGGGAGGCGCATTCAGCACTTTCCGGTGGCTGAGCTCCGTCTGAGCGAAGCCGACGTAGTTGTGTTCTGCCGCTCGAAGGATCGGATACTGCGATGGTGAGGCTGTCTGAACGAGCACCCGTCCACCTCGACTGCTTCGACCCGTACGACCAGCGACTTGTGAGATCAGTTGGAACGTCCGTTCTGCAGAGCGCAAGTCAGGTTGGTGCAGCAGCGTGTCAGCATCGATGACTCCGACCAGCGTCACGTTGGGAAAGTCGAGGCCTTTGGCGATCATCTGCGTCCCGAGCAGAATCTGCACCTCGCCATGTCGAAACTTTTCCAGCGCAATGTCGTGCGCACCACGCTGCTGCATGGTGTCGCTATCCATTCGCAGGCACTTAAAGTGATCAAAACGAGCACGGACTTCGGCTTCAAGCCGCTCCGTCCCCAGCCCGAGGTACGAGAGGCCGGGGCGCTGACAGTAAGGGCACGCAGCTGGAGGTTTTGTCGAAAAATTGCAGCTATGGCACAGCGCCAGGGCTCGCTCGCGGTGCCACGTCAACGTGATATCACAGTCCGGGCACTTGATCCCCTGTCCGCATCCTCGGCACCAGATCACGGACGAGTAGCCGCGGACATTCAGGAACAGGATGACCTGTCCACCTTCGCGGAGTGCCAGGTTCATGGCCTGGAAAAGTGCACGTCCAATCGCAGCCCCCTTCCCGATGGCGGGATCGTTGCGAGTATCAACGAGCACAACAGGAGGCATTGGCAGTCCGGCAACCCGTTTTGGCATGGAGATCAGCGTGTCGTGACCGTCAACAGCTCGCTGCCACGATTCCAGCGTTGGTGTGGCCGACCCCAGAATCAGTGGAACCCGTTCCATTTCCGCCCGCTTACGCGCCACTTCACGCGCGTGGTAGCGCGGCGTGTTGTCCTGCTTGAAACTCGTTTCATGCTCTTCATCGATCACGATCAGTCCCAGCTGCGGCGTCGGTGCGAACACGGCACTGCGAGCTCCCACGACGACTTGAACCTGCCCACTGGAAATCTGCTTCCAGTGGCCATGCCGTTCTGCATCCGTCAGGTGACTGTGAAGAACCGCGACAGAGGCGAAGCGACTGCGAAACCGGCGAATCGTCTGCGGAGTGAGGCTGATCTCGGGAACGAGCATGATCGCCTGGCGCCCGTAGCTGACAATTTCCTCAATAGCCTGAATGTAGACCTCGGTCTTCCCACTTCCGGTGACACCGTGCAAGAGCAGCGTCCGATGCTCGCCCGAGCGAACACAATCCAGGATCGTATTCACGGCAACCGTCTGGTCTTCATTCAGTGTGATTTCCCGGCGCGGCTCGGTGTTCACTTCGGTGTTACCCGTGAAGACCCGTTCCCGCTGCGTGACGATCAAACCTTTCTCACGTAGTGACTGAATGGGAGAAATCCCGCACTGGGCCAGCGTCGAAAGTTCGTCGACCGGGAGGGCCCGATTGAGTTGTGCCAGAACTTCGACCACCGAGCGCTGCTTCCCTCGCAATTTCAGTTCGTCCAGGATCGGCTTAAAATCGGGGACCGGAACAGCGGAACCGGAGGCCACGATGGAATCGCCCTCCGTCACTTCCGCCCCGGTGCGCGTGTCGGGAACGGGAGGTCCCGCAGCGGCTGGTTCTGATAATCCAAGCTTTCGACGAAGCTCGGGCGAAAGGGAGAAAAATGTGACCTCGCGCGTCCCCGCGTTGGACTTCACACCTTTCGGAATCACCGTTTCCAGAACCTGGCCCCAGCCGCACAGATAGCGATCCGCAATCCAGCGGGTCAGTTCGAGCATTCGTTCGTCGATCAGCGCTTCGCGGTCAAGAACGGACTCAATGGACTTCAGCGAGCGTCCCGGCGGGACCGTGTTTCCTAACCCGACGCAGTAACCTGTGATCAACTGACTTCCGCGACCAAATGGAGCCTGAACACGGCGGCCCGGACCAATCACATCTCTCAACCCATCCGGAACGAGATACTGGAAGATGGTGGTCAACGGACGGTTAAATACGACGTCAGCGACGAGCCGGTCGGCCGCATCGGCAACTTCCCACTTTTCGAGGTTGGCGGGAATCTCGTCATCGGAGAACAGGCTGTGCTGTCTTGGCTGGTTCAAGGGAATTCATTTTCCCGGTTTGTCTGGAACATCCCTGGTCATCGGCAAGGGGCAGCTCCTTCTGCCACCCCCCCAAAAAAGAGCGAATCCGATCATCGAAGCGATTATCGCAGAATGATCGGATTCGCATTAAGTGCAGTTCGCCCCGAAATCGGGTCCGAACATCTCGCAGGTTACCGGCTTACCAACCAGGGGAGCGGTTCGCCGGCCTTGGGCAACTTGACCAGTTGCACACCGGTGACCGCTTTGTGCTCGGCCACTTCTGCCAGTGTGGCGGCGTCGGGTTCATTGTCCAGGTTCAACACGGCAATCGCGTCGCCACCTGGTTCGTTCCTTTCACGTCCCAGGGCCATATGTGCGATATTGACTTTGTGATTACCGCAGATATTCCCGATGAACCCGATGACACCCGGCTTGTCGATGTGCTTGTAGATCAGCAGCAAGCCGTCGAGGTAGGCATCCAGGTGGAACTGATCAACACGGACCAGTCGCAGGAACTGCTTGCCGAAGATGGTTCCGGCGGCAGTGATTTCTCCGTTGTCCGTCGTGACGGTCGCAGAAATCAGAGTTGAGAAATCGCCCACTTCGTGAGACAGCTCTTCCTTGATTTCGATTCCGCGTTCTTTCGCCAGCATCTCGGCGTTGACGATGTTGACGTTGTCGGCCAGTGCATTCGACAGCAGACCGGCGGCAAAGGCATTGGCGATCAGTTTGGTCTTCTTGTTCGCGGCTTCACCCTTGAACTGGAGACGCACGCCACGTACGCCACCCTTGTTCAATTGAGAAAGCAGCAGACCCAGGCGACGGCCCAGATCGAGGTAAGGCTGCATATCCGTCATCTCGGCCGCAGTGATCGGAGCCATGTTGACGGCATGTCGAACTTCGTTTCTGACCAGAAAACCCGAGATGATCTCGGCCGCTTCCACAGCGACGAGTTCCTGTGCTTCTTCGGTTGAGGCACCCAGGTGAGGTGTGGCCAGAACCTGAGGCAACTGAGCCAGACTCCAGTCCTTGGGCGGCTCGTCGACGAATACGTCCAGTGCAGCGCCAGCCACGTGCCCTGACTGAATGGCGTCGAAGAGAGCCTTCTCGTCGATAATACCACCGCGAGCACCGTTGATCAGTCGCACACCCTTCTTCATCTTTGCGATGCGGGTGGCGTTGATCAGGCCTTCCGTTTCCGGAGTCATCGGCGTGTGAACGGTCAAGAAGTCGCACTTGCCGACCAGATCATCGATGTCACGATAGAGTTCAATCCCTTCCGCACGGGCTCGTTCCTCCGACAGGAATGGGTCGTAGCCCAGAACTTTCATTTCAAAGGCGATGCAGCGTCGGGCGACCGTCAGACCGATTCGCCCCAGCCCAATCACGGCAATTGATTTACCGGCCAGCTGAGTTCCCGTGAAACTTTTGCGATCCCACTTGCCGGCTTTCATGGACCCGGCGGCGGGACCGATATTGCGAGCCAGTCCCAGCAACAGAGCCATCGCCTGTTCGGCAGTGGATGTCGTGTTCCCCGCCGGGGTGTTCATCACGACGATCCCTTCGCGGGTCGCCGCGGGGAGGTCAATATTATCGACTCCCACGCCAGCGCGGACAATCACTTTCAGTCGCGGTTGATCCTTGAGGATCTCCGGAGTCAGCTTTGTCGCGCTACGGATGATGATCCCGTCACAGTCCTGAAGATATTCACGGACCTGCTCGGGTGTGTGCTTGCCACTGCGAACGACAACTTCAATGCCAGGTGTCTCTTGAAGAATCTTAAGACCTGCAGCGGAAAGATCGTCGGTGATGAGAACTCGGTACATGGTTATTGCTGGTCGTTCGAAAATTAGTTGAGGGGGCAAAAACAGTCGGCAAGCCATCTCGGCGGCCTACTCCGGTTCCATGCCGGGGGAAGTCGAAGACCGTAAGCATACGCGGAGCAGTCTCGACGGCCAAGAGATCCAGCCGAATCCAATCGTGCTGACTGATGTGAATCGTGGTCTCACCGCAGTCAACAAGGCACTAAACTTGTGACAGTCATCGAATCATCAAATTGAACTCGCCCCACCGCACCCGTTCGCAGACGAGTTGCGGCTGGCGGATCCTTGAGTCGTATACCGAAACGTCCCGCACTCAGCGGTCTGATTCGCGACTGTCATTTCAACGCAATGAGCCTATCGGCTGACCCGACCTCGACCACCACCTTTCATCAGGGCTTCGATTTCTGCCCGGGATGACTGGTTGTAATCACCCAGAATGCTGTGCTTCAGGCAGCTTGCTGCGACCGCATAATGCAAAGCCGTGGCCGACTCAGCCAGTTCTGGCGTCTGAAGGGCAAAAATCAGAGCCCCGGCAAACGAGTCTCCCGCGCCAACCCGATCAACGATATTTCGAATTTCGTAGGGGGTATACGTCCCGGATGCATCCGTCGGAGCGTAGACCGCTTTTTTCTGTTCAGCGTCGTACAGCATCGCACCCCAGTTGTTGTGGCTGGCCGAGATACTTTCCCGCAGTGTGATTGCCACCTTGCGGATATTTGGAAATCGCTCGACGATCTGCTGGGCCACACCCTGGTAACCTTCGAGATTCAGTTCCCCGGCCTCAACATTTGTTTCGGCAGAGTGGATTCCCAGGACCTGCTCAGCATCCTCTTCGTTGGCGATCAAAACCTGTACGTGAGGCAGCAGTTGCTCCATCGTCTTTCGTGCGAGTGCGGCCGGTTTGGTACCAGACTCCCAGTTCCAGAGCTTCTTACGAAAGTTCAGATCGCATGAAACCGGAATTTTTCGCTGTGTGGCTTCCCGGGCGGAGGCCAGTGCGGCATCGGCGGCTTCACGGCTGAGTGACGGCGTAATTCCGGTCACGTGAAACCAGCTCGCCCCCTTGAAGATTGTGTCCCATTGATAGGTGCTCGCCGGGGTCATCGAGATCGAAGAACCGGCACGGTCATAGATAACCGTCCCACCCCGCTGATTGGCACCGTTCTCAACAAAATAAATACCGAAACGTCCCTCACTGGTCCGCAAAATCAGATCGACGTCCACACCAAACGAACGGAGCTGGGCCACGAACGCGTCGGTCAGAGGGTTATCGGGAAGTGCCGTGCAGAATGCTGCCTGACCACCCTGTCGAGCGATCGAGACTGCCACATTCACTTCCGCACCACCGAATGTGGCGTCGAGACTTCCCGGCAGCGACTGCGAAACACGCAACCAACCTGGTGGCATCATGCGCAACATCACCTCACCAAACGTCACAACGCGCATACGAGTCGGCTCCCCAGATTCAAATTGAAATTCTGCTTCAGTCTCAATTCGGCCCGCGCCATGGGGCCGTTACACGGCGATCAGGATATCGATCGCTCGACAAAAGTGAAATTCACAGCGAATTCCTGCTCAGCCCAAACGCGACTTCAAAGAAACTGCTTGACTATCCAACAATTTTCCTACGACGATGAGTGTACATTCATTCCCAGCGGTTGTTCACCGTACCGGAACAATTTCGATAGCGTCGCAGTTCCCGGGTTAACAAGATGAGAATCGAGGAATCTGAAATGAGCTAGCCACGGTTTGTACAGTCATGAACCCCTGTCGAATCTCGCTATGACGAGCTTCGTCCACATCGCATCACCATCCATCAGTCGAAGGTTTTATCCCTTGTTCGTTTTACTTACTCAACACGGAGATCGTCATGCCAACTCGACAGCGCAGAAAGGGTTTCACACTTATTGAACTTCTGGTCGTCATTGCGATTATCGCAATGCTGGTCGCTCTGCTGTTGCCTGCCGTGCAGAAGGCGCGCGAGGCGGCACGGCGTGCCCAATGCCAGAACAATCTGAAGCAGATCGGCCTGGCATTGCACAATTACCACGACGTGCATCGAGTCTTGCCGCCAGGCCAGATCAACAATACATTCCTGACTGACAACGTCGGGCGATACGCGAATCCGGCTGAAGCACGGACGTATCAACCTCGTAACACCAACAATCTTGGCCTGCATGGCACCAGTTGGATGTTGCACATTCTTCCCAATATCGACCAGGCCCCTCTCTACAACAGTTACTTCTTTGGGGACAACGTTCGGACGAATGGGGAATTCGGTTTCCAGACTCAGGATCTGGCCCTGATCTATCCGCCACGAACCGAGATCGCTGTTTTCTACTGCCCCAGCCGCAGGAGCCAGATGCAGGCAACCGCGGCCTATTCCGCCTGCGACAGGATTGATACGGCGGCTCCCACCCCGGGGATCACCTGGAGTCAAGGGGGAAATGACTACGCGGGTTGCACAGGATCGGGCATCACGTTCCATGAGGACGCAACAGACTCCACCGATCGACAGACCTATTGGCTCTTGCCACAACAACTCGGCGCTACTGTGACGGTAGGTGTCGTAAACGGTCAGAACGTTTCCACGTCACTGTTCACGCAGTTTCAATCAAATATCGGCATCTTCGGTGTCAATTCGGCCGTGGCATTCAGGGACGTCACGGACGGGACATCAAACGTGATCATGGTCTCAGAGCGTCGGCTGTTCTCCAATATTGGACCGCCGAACCTGCGCAGCAGCGACGGCTGGATCTGGGGTGGTCCCGCCACTCTCTACAGCAACCGCATTGCCCCCCACAGTGGACTGTGGTACGACGAAGCCGACAGCGCCCACGATCAAGTCGTACAGGTTCTGCTCGCCGACGGCAGTGTCAAAATGGTGGGGATTAATATCGACCTGCGGACATGGCAGAACCTGGGAAATATGAGCCAGGGAGCCCCGGTAAATATCCCATTCTGACCCGAGAATCGGCGTCTCTTCTCTCATCGCGACGAGTCGTAAGGCCCTCGCCGAATCCCCGGAGCTCGGCAACTCGTCGCGTCCACAATCACCGCGCCCCCTTGTCCCCTGCAGGACTGCCGCGCCGGGTGATTTTCGATGACCTCCTAAGCGGGGGCGGTTGTCAATCCGTCTGCGTATCGTCTCCACGATCGATCTGCGAAAGCGAGCGCTATGACCATTCACCTGAAGTGTGAGCACTGCGAGTCGGTGCTGAAAATCAAGGACGAACTCGCTGGCTCGTCCGCGCATTGTCCGAAATGCAAGCACCCGTTTGTTGTACCAGACAATAACCATTCCCCCCCCAACCTGGTCGACCCCGGCAGTACACGAACGGAATCAGTGACCCCGACAAGTGGTTTAACCACTTCTGCTCCCGGTGAACTTCAAGCCTCCCAGACGGCTCACGAAACGCCACAGAATCTGAATGGGCAGGACTCTGCCGATCACCAGATGCACAGCGCGTCGGAAGCCCCGGAAGGGGCTGACGGCAGGAAATCGAGCGACGTGCCGGATCTGAGCGAGTTCGCCAGCGAGACCTCGGCATCCTCCGACACAGTTCACCTGACGTCCACGGCCACTGTCGTCGACTGGGAACTCGCTGACCTGGAATGCCCTCCGGTCATGATGCTCACGCTACTTCCCACCGGTGAATCCGAACTCGTTGCTCACGCGACTCACACGACGACCAGCTCGCCGCGCCCCTGTGAATTCAAGGTCACTGAAACTCCTGTCACGACACGCCCCAAACCGATTCCGTCAAATTTCGACCCGTTTAGTTTTCTGAATAACTCTCCTCCCTCCAACACACCAGTTCCCCCCACGAAGACTCTCCCGGAAACTCCGACCGAACGACCCAGCGTCGCCAAAATTGACGACGACAGACCAGCGCCTGCAACCAAACGTGACAGCCGGGGAGACGACATTGCGCTGCCGGGGGATTCCGATGACACCTTCCGTTCGCCCACGGTGCACCGCACACATAATCGAGTGACACCAGCACCCCACACACCGCGGCCCGCCACCGAAAAAGTCGATCTGGCAACTGCGGCCCGGATGATGAAGAAGGCAATTAAAGAGAATCACACCGCCGAAGCGGCCCAGCGCGATGCCGATGCAAAGCAAAGATTCGACTTCTTCATGCTGTTCCGGGAGTTTGGTTTTCAGGGACTGGGAGTCCTGGTCGGTGGAATTGTACTCACCTACGCAATCTATTTCGGTGCGGACCGAATGTTCGGAAGTCAGTTGAGACTACCCAAACTGGGTTACGTTCGAGGTTCGATTACCCTCGACGGTAAACCGCTTCAGGGGGCCACCATCTACTTTGCGCCACTTGAAACGGAAATGGCAGGTTCAAAGAAAGAACGGATTCGGACTTCTGTGGGGACTGCGGACGAGCGGGGTGAATTCCGCATGATGTACGTCCCTGCAGATCGGATTGAAGGGGTGGCGGTCGGCAAGTCGCGTGTCTGGATCACCCACGTCGGCAGTAAAGGAAAAAGCGTCATTCCTTTGGAGTGGTCAGAATCGGCACAGCAGACGCGAGACGTGACCGAGGGGCATCAGGCCGCGCCTCTCGACATCAAGCTGACTTCCAAGTCGAAGTGACAGAAGAATTTACTGCAATGAAAGCGGGTCGATGCGCCGGCAAGTGACTGTTCGCCGATGCGAGAGCGATGTGTTCAGGAAGAACTACACCTGGTCGACGAACAACACAACACCGGTAATATTGTCCTTCGATCCACCGTCGGTTGCCGCCTGAACAACGGCTTCCGCAGTTTTCTGAGGATCGGTCCCTCGTGCCAGAACTTCGCACAGAGTCGAATCATCGGCGCCCCCGGTGACCCCGTCAGAACAGATCAGAAACCGATCTCCGGCCTGTGGGCGAACCTGCTTCGGATTCGTGCCGGCGCCCCCTTCTTTGCAACCGAGATAACGGTAAAGGACGTTCTTATAGCGGTGATTCACTGCCTCTTCCGGAGTCAACGTACCGGCTTCGATCAGCGCCTGGGTCAACGAGTGGTCGGTCGTAAGCTGCTGCAATTTATCGCCCCGCAGCAGGTAAACCCGACTGTCTCCCACGCCCCCCACGAACATCGTTCCGGCGACGTGCACGATGAACGTAATCGTGGTCCCCATGTTTTTCAGTTTGGGATCGAGTTCGCCCAGGGCCATGATTTCGTAGTTGGCCTGCGTAATCGCTTCATCGATGATCTTGATTGCGGCTTCTGGCGTGGATTTTTCAAAGTCGATCAGTTGCAGCTTCCGGGGAACGAGTTCCATCGCCAGCCCGCTAGCCCGTTCGCCCGCTGATTGGCCTCCCATCCCGTCCGCGACCAGGAAGAATCGGTTACGGGGGTCTACGTAGCACGCGTCTTCATTATTGTCGCGTTTGCCGACGACACTCAGCCAACCCACTCGCAACTTCATAATGAATTACCCGAACGTCGATGTGATCAATCTCTGACAGCTCCACGAGTCTTACATCGACCAGAAGTCCCAGTCATTTCGATGCAATCCATCCCTTCATTGAGTTTACGACCCCGCTGGAGGAATGGAAGCCCTCCGTCCGGTAAAACTGATCTGACAAATCCCCGTCATCCATGTTGAGGATTACCGAAGGGGAAAATGTGAGGAACATCCTATCGATTGTGACGGTTTTCGGGATCAGGCAGCCTCGTTTGATCTCGGCACCCCAGTCCGACCTGGGGACCAAAGGACCGAAATCGTGGCTGCGTTTTTGGCACACCCATGAAAGAGCATCGCCTCATCGAACTGGAATTCGACGAGGCGACGCTGGTGGACACGTTACCTGGCAGGGATCAGACGTTTGAAGAACTGCGAACTTCGCGTTTGCGTTCCTGTTCCGTCAGCCGGATCTTACGGAGACGAACAACCTGCGGCGTTACTTCGACATATTCGTCATCTTCGATATATTCCAGCGCCGCTTCGAGAGACAATCGTCGTGGTGGCTTCAGAGAGATGTTTTCGTCGGATCCTGAAGCCCGCATATTGGTGAGCTGCTTTTCCTTGATGGGATTCACGACCATGTCGTTATCGCGTGAGTTCTCACCCACGATCATCCCTTCATAGACTTCGTCGCCCGGTGCGACAAACATTTCCGCTCGTTCCTGCAGCTTGAACAAAGCGAAGCCGACGGCCTTGCCTCGTTCCTGCGATACCAGCACACCGTTCTGACGATGGGGCAGTGTTCCTTCGACCGGCTTGTACTGCTCGAAGCGGTGGTGAATCACAGCTTCACCCTTGGTGGCGTTCAGCATTCGGGTTCGAATTCCGATCAGACCACGTGAAGGGATTGAGAATTCGAGATGCGTTGAACCGGCATCGTTGCCCGACATTTCAATCAGTTCACCGCGGCGATTGCCACAGATTTCCATGACAGGACCCACAAATTCCGTGGGGACATCAATGACGAGAATTTCGAATGGCTCGCACATCTTGCCATCGACTTCTTTGCGAATGACGGTCGGCTTGCCGACAGACAGTTCGTATCCTTCACGTCGCATGGTTTCAACGAGAATCGACAGATGCAGCACGCCGCGGCCCGAAACCTTAAAAGCGTCCTTGTCGCCAAATTCTTCTACGCGAAGTGCGACGTTCGATTCCAGTTCTCGCATCAGCCGGGCACGGATGTGGCGGCTGGTGAGAAACTTGCCCCCCCCTTCTTTTCCGGCAAGCGGCGAGGAATTGATCGTGAACAGCATCGACAATGTGGGCTCGTCCACGCTGATTCTTGGCAGCGGGATCGGATTGAGCGGGCAGGCGACGGTATCACCAATCTCAGGATTTTTGAGACCGGTCAGGGCGACGATATCCCCGGCCGTGGCTTCTTCGACGGTGGCTCGTCCCAGTTTGTCGAAGACCTCGACCGTCACAACCTGATCAGCCACCTTGGAACCGTCGGCCTTGAGCAAGACGACTTTCTGGCCTGGCTTGATCGATCCACCGACAATACGACCGGTCGCGATACGGCCAACGAATTCGGAATAGGCCAGCGAAGTCACCATCATCTGGAAGGGCCCGTCCACATTCGTGACGGGCCCTGGCACTTTTTCGATGATCATGTCAAGCAGCGGCTGAATCGTGTCGCCGTAGACTTTCGGATCGTGGGTTGCGAAACCTGCACGGCCGCTTGCGAAAATGTAAGGAAAATCGAGCGTCGCGTCATCGGCCCCGAGTTCGACGAACAGGTCGAATGTTTCGGACAACACGTCATTGGGGCGGGCATCGGAACGATCGATCTTATTGACAACAACGATTGGCTGCAGGCCGACTTCCAGTGCCTTCTGAAGCACGAATCGGGTCTGTGGACGGGGGCCTTCGAAAGCATCAACCAGCACCAGACACCCGTCTGCCATCTGCAGCACGCGTTCGACTTCTCCGCCGAAATCCGCGTGGCCCGGGGTGTCGATAATGTTGATTTTAGTGCCCATGTAGTTCAGGGCGATATTTTTGGCGAGAATGGTGATCCCGCGTTCGCGTTCGAGATCGTTAGAATCCAGAATGCAGTCCTGCTGGACTTGCGACTCGCGGAACTGACCGCTGGCTTTGATCAGGCAATCGACCAGTGTCGTTTTGCCGTGATCGACGTGAGCAATAATTGCAATGTTGCGAATGTCATTCCGTCGGGTTTTCATGGCGACTCGTTAACCGGGCTTCCACGCAGGAAGCGAACTAAAAAACAGGGGAAAGGCCGACTGATTCAGCCAGTGAGGGAGAAACTTCGTCGTCGGAAGACTCGCAGAGGGCAGACTGGCTGGCACAGCTCTTCACAAACGGGGCTGGCGCGCTCAGTTGGCAGTGAAGTGTTGCGATTGTATCAGCGGCCTATGAACTCGTGAAGTCCGATTGATCCTCTTTCTGGTAGTGTCTGACTGGATTTACCCTGCCCCATACGCGAACCTATGATCCGGTTAGGTTGAAGATTGGCAGGCTACGTGAGAAGTATAAATTATGGGTTTCTTTGAAAAGCTAAAGCAGGGGCTGCAGCGCACCAAGCAACTGCTGCTGACGGACGTCCGTGATATTTTCCGGTCCGGCGAAATCCTCGACGAAGCGAAACTGGAACAGTTCGAAGGCCGGCTCATCCGAACGGATATGGGGGTCGCAGCTTCTGCACTGATCGTTGCCGAACTCCGCAAGAAATACCTCGGCCGCACCGTCGTGCTGGACGAACTCTGGGGCACCGTCAAGGAAACGATTCTTTCACTGCTGAAGGGAACCGATGGAACGAAGTGGGACCCTGAGCAACCCCTTTCGCCACTTCGTTTTGCAGATACGAAGCCAACCGTGATTCTCGTCACGGGTGTGAACGGAACCGGGAAAACGACGTCGATCGCGAAACTCGCCAAGCTACTGACATCGTGCGGCAAGCGAGTCATGCTCGCTGCCGCCGACACGTTCCGGGCAGCGGCGGTGGAACAACTGACGATGTGGAGCCAGAGACTGGGATGCGAAATTGTGACCCGTCCCAGCGGCACCGATCCCGCCAGCGTGGCTTTCTCGGGATGCGAGGCGGCACTTGCTAGTGGCGTCGATGTCTTAATTATCGATACCGCCGGTCGCCTACACAATCAGATCAATCTGATGAAAGAACTGGAAAAAATCCGCCGGGTTATTGATAAGAAAATACCCGGTGCGCCACATGAATGTCTCTTAGTCATCGACGCCACAACCGGGCAGAATGGCTTGAATCAGGCACAGCATTTCAGCGAAGCCGCCAACTGCACCGGAATCGTACTGGCTAAGCTCGACGGAACCGCCAAAGGGGGCGTTACCGTTGCCATTCGCCAGCAGATGGGAATCCCCGTCAAATACGTCGGTGTCGGTGAACAAATTGATGATCTTGAACTGTTCAACCCAGAACAGTTCGTCGATGCACTTTTTGATACGTCCGCTTGAAGCCCCATGATGCCCGCCAAATAATACCAGAAGGCTCACGCGCGGCTCGCGGCGGGAAGAGACTGTTTTCCGCTTGCTGGCCGTTTTTCCCCTTGTTGTCCGTTCCCGTGAGACTCGCTCGTCCCACGGGTGAGCAGACTTTCCGACGAGCCTGATTTCTCAAACGGGCAGCGGTATTGCCCGGAAGACGTGGAAGCTCCGTTGAGCTCCCAGTCACCATCCGCCGATAGACAGTGCCGACCGCCCGCTTGGGGTCAGGCACTTCCGGCGTCGCATCAAGGGGTATTCGACCCCGCTCCCTTTGAATCGAGTTCCACTTCAGATTGGTCTGGTGAACCGGATTGGTCCGCTGCATCCGTCTCTGTCCACCATTCGTCCCGCTCTGGAAATTCCAGCATGTTTCCCGAAACTTCAAAGAAGTTGTGGGCGAGCGATTCCCAGGCATCCAACTGGGCCTCAGTGAGACACTTTTGCATGATGGAATCGGGAATGGGTGCGATTTCGTCAATCCATAAGAAGTTCCATCGCCACGCCCAACTTGGCTTCCAATGTGAAGTGAGCTCATCGATCAAGCATTCCCTCTGTGCCTGAGTCAGAATGAGCTCACCATCCAATCGGGAAACGATGTCAAGGATCGCCGCATGCTTCTGTTGTGACTGATGAAACTCCGACAGGAGGACGTAGCGGCTAAACTTGTCTTCCGGTAAGGCGGCTTTCAGACTGCTGATCAACCCTGCTCGCAACGCGCTCGTTGAATAGGATGAGTCATTGTCCAGGCCATCCGTTGTCTGCAGCAATCCGGCATGGTGCCTGGAAGCAGCCAGATACGCTTCTTTCACCCCCCGCTGAGCGGCGACAAGGACATTTTTCCTTTCGGCGACTGTCAGGTCGGAAGCAACGATCCGCACGAAGTTCAATTCCGTGAATAGAAGCGGCTGATACTCGCCGAGAATCTCATCGACGAAAGGATCTGCATCGTCTCTGTCCAGAAATAATCCCAGAATTTCTGCTGCGGGATCTATGCCAAACAAGCCGCTGAAAAGTCCCTCGGCAAGGCCCTCAAGCAGGTCAGGAAGAAGGCCGTGGCTCTGTGCATCCCAGTCGGCTGCCGCTTCCACCTCCACTTGATTAAAGTCAAAATCAACCCCCATTCGCACTTCTTGGGCGACCGGGACAAGCATTTCAACTTCGTCGAAGGAGGCGTCAGCCGAAAAACCACCCCAAAGAGCGAGTGTCAGGCCGATCGTTCCCGAGGTGGCCGGAAAGAGAAAGCCCAAAACCGAGAGAATCGACTCCACTGTCAAATCCTTTCAGGACTTTTCAGCGCTGTGAGGCCACGCTGGGAGTGATTGTGACGGGAATCAGTTCCCTGACCAGGTCACCTGTTTCCGCATTAAAGATCCGCACCAGCCCATCCAGTCCACCGGTCGCCACCTGAAGTCCGTCAGGGCGGAACGCCACAGCAAACACGCCCGAGCTGTGCCCCTTCAGTTCGACTTCCGTTTTTTCCGTGTCAGTCCGGTAGATCCGGGCCGCCCCCACCGTGGCGTTACTGCTCCCTGCGACGAACCGGCTCCCGTTGGCGTTAAACTGCAAACTGCAGATTCGCCCTGGCATGGGGGAGTAACTACGTAACCGATTAAAGTCATCGCCAATCTGCCGGGCCTGAGTGCGGAAGATCTTGTACAGCTTCGGCTCACCATCAGCCCCTCCAATCAGCACCTGCTCTTCGCGCGGGTGTCGCTGGACGGCCATCAAGCCCCCTTTCAAGGCGCCGGGGGTGATGCTGGTAATGTTGTCGATGAATTGTGACGTCTTCAGTTCCGTGAGCTTCATCGACATATCCCGGCTGACACTGATGACGTGGTCGTTCTTGAGCGAGAACGTCGTCCCGAAGACGAGATCCGAGTGCGCATCCATCGACATCACCTGCTTGCCGTCTTCCACTTGGAGAGCCCGCACGCGATTGTCAAAAGTACCGTAGGACAAGAGTTTCCCGTCATCGCTGAAACTGAGCCCGTAGACGGTATCAACGCCCAGGGTGTCCGAACGAATCAGCTTTCGAGTCGCCACATCCCATAACTGGATCTCACCGAACAACGACGGTGCGCCGCCTGCAACAGCCAATTTGGTCCCGTCGGGCGAAAACTGAATCGATGTAATTTTCGGAGAGCGGCCAACAAGCCGCGCCACGGGAGTCGCGCCATCGGCGCTATGCAAAAGGACTTCGTGGTAGCCCGAGACCGCCAGGAGTGAACTGTCCGGCGAGTACGCCAGCGCCGTGATCACAGGGGACGTCGTATAGATCGGGGGAGCTTCCGCGGAAACCTCGTCCCGTGCGACCGCCGGTGTATCATCCCGGGCTCCCTGCGCAATCCATTTCCGAATAATCTCGATCTGGGCAGCGGCGAGCGGCTCACTGTTCAGAGGCATCTCCGGCTTGTCACCCGAGATCTGGCGAATTATTTCACTCTCTTCGGGCTTCCCCGGAACAATCGACGGCCCGCTCTCGCCCCCTTTCAACAGCAGCTCATAAGAGACCAGCTGAAGGTTGCCCCCCTGCTTCGCTGGCTGATGACACCCGGAACACTGTCGCTGAAGAATGGGCCTCACCTGCCGGTAGAAACTGACGGGCTTGTGATCGGTCGCTGATTCTTCAGCAGACACGAGACCAACGACCAGACTTGCGAAAACCAGAGTAAGAGATCTGACAAGTCTCATGGGATCTGTTCCGAGTTCAGACAAGGGATTGCAATCGCCAGAAATTCATATTTCAGAATAGCGATCGTCGATGCGAAGAGTAAAGGGGCGTGAAGGCGAATCGGTCGAAGGAATATGCCAGACAAAGGCGACGACAGAAGTCAGAATTTCGAGCAGAAACGAATCAGGCTCAATACTTCGGTAGCCGTGGGTGCCCAATTGTTTATCCCAGATCTCCCTACGAGTCGTTCGTGGTTGGAATCGAAAAGAGAAGTCGAATTTTCTCAGCCCGTGTCACAGTGTCGTACCTGGTAAACACTGATCAGTGCTACAGGCCATTAGACGCCATACAAAGTTCGTGCTGCGGGTCAGATCTCTTCTGTCGCTTCACCTGCAAGAGGCGTCTGGCACGACATTCGGTCGTACGAGAGAGCCAGAAGCAGACAGACATAAGGGATGGTCAAAAGCATCCCGACATAACACGCAAGACTCCCCGCCAGATTGCAGAGGAAACAAACGCAGAAGATCAGGAAGATCGAACCAAGATTCCCTTCGGTCAGACTTTTGGCCCGTTTCAGACTTTCTAAACCGCGATAATTCTTGTCGATGATCAGGTAGCTGAAAGGCCACAACATCACGATGGCGAACAGGCCGGGCACGACCAGCAGGACCAATCCCACCATGACGATGAGAGCGAACACCAGGGAATTCAGCAGTACTCGAACGACATAACGCCCGCCAGTAAAGAGATCACTCAGTTCTGCATGTTCTTCACGAGCCACCTTCAAAGACAGGATCATGTAGCCGATTTGAATGTAGAGATTAAAGTAAAGCAGCAGAAGGTAGCCAATCCCGAAGCAGGTCCAGCCGACCGCCGCCCCGACCTGGTTGCCTGTGTCGGACAGAAATCCTGCAACGACAGCCAGCAGGAAGACGAAGCCTCCTGCGATCAAGCTCAGAAAGACCATTACAAACAGGGCGCCGCACATCAACCCCATTTTCTGCATAAAGATCCGCCAGGCTTCCTCAATTACTTCTCCGGGTGGGAACGGCCGGATTTCACGCTGACCGGCCGAGCGTCCCGCTACAATTACCGAGCTGCTGGGGAAGACCTCACCGCAAGTTCGACATCGGATTGCGCTGTCGGAAACCTCGGCCCGACAGACGGGGCACTCTCTTAGCTGACTTCCCGTTCCGCCAGGAACGGGAGGAGGACTCATATCGCTCGTCGCTTCATTGGGAAATTCAGCTCCCGTTGCGCCTGGAATGGTAATCACACCGCCGCAACCCGGACATTTCGCCTGCAGTCCCGCTTTGTCCTCAGTGGTCTTGAGAAACTTTTCGCAGTGAGGACAGTGGAAATCGATGGTCACGGGAACCTGCTTCTAGCGCGACGCGATTTAAGAGCCCATACCTGAACAAAAATTCCACGAAAGGGGCGCCCAGAAGTCCACGGTACAGCGGCCCCGAGAAACTTAACGCTGAGATTGCTCATCAAAAAATGTGAGGGCGACTGCGTCCGCAGAGGATTGGAAATCGAAACGCGGAGTCAGTCGCCCATGCGCGACGGGTCAATCAGGGAAGTTCCCGAATTCGAATTCCCTTGAACTCGACCGGTGACCCTTCGGATTCCAGGCAGAGATAGCCCGTTTTGGGTTCACAGTTCGTCCCGCCGGAGACTTCTTCGCCATTGACCCACAATCGGACTTCACCATTAATCGCCCGCACGTAGTAGTGGTTCCATTCCCCCACACCTTTACTCAGGTTCTTGCGAGGAAAGCTCCGCTTGCCATCCGGTGCGACCGGGGGAAACGGCTTCATGTCAGATTTGCCGACCGGAAAGACATCGCCATTGGTCGTGAACCAGTCAGGCTTTTTGCCAGTCTGCTTTTCATATTGTTCCGCATATCCATGATCGAGCACCTGAACTTCGATCCCCCCGGGTGGCAACGAATTCGGTTTCAGGTTTGTCAGGGCTTCTTCCGTGGCCCAGACGAAAATCCCCGAATTTCCGCCCGACTTCAGATGCCGCCACGTCGCGACCAGTTCAAAATTTGTGTACTTTTTCTTGGACCGCGTCACGCCGACAGGTGTTCCCTTGCAATGAACGCCATCTTCCTTCCAGGTCCAGGTATCTGGATCGGTATTCACATTCTCGAAATCGGCTTCGCCAAGTGGCCGCCAGTCCGGCCCCACACCGTCAATGACCGCCTTGGTGACGACGACCACGTCTTTGTCTTCCTGAGCCAGGCAAGCCTGACCTGAGACGAAGGCAAGCCCCGAAAGTGCTCCCAGCACCAGGAGAGATTTTCCAAATCCAATACGACTGCACACAACCGCCAGCATCAGCAGACTCCTCTTGAACGTTCAGGGGATGAAACCGTCATCTCCGCTCGCTGCATAACATACACGGTCTTCCGCAGCGGAACGAGTCGGCACGAGTCCGCTTCCGATCTGTCCATTCGACTCACCCGCTCATGGCTCATCAGTCGGCGACAGATGCACGGTGAGCAGCGGCAGAGATTGACTAACCGGAGTCGCTTCGGCCTAGTTGAGTTCGCTGTTGAACGAGCGAAGCAGATGCATTCGAACATGCCGTTCGAGCCGCCCGTGGGCCCGGTGAAGCAGATCATGCGCGCTGACATTCTCGAAACAGCGAATCGCGCGCAGCAGGCAGGACTTTTCCGCTCGGAATCGCTTCAGTTCACCGAACAGGTTGGCCATGTTCAGCAGGTCGGTCCCCATCCGCTTCAGGTCTCGGTGAGACCTGTGAAGCTGATACGCCCAGAAGAGCGTCACCACCCCGCTGCGCGGCGAATCCATGATCCCTTGCAGTAATCCCTGCGTCGCAATCAGGTCCCCGTCACTGCAGTCCGCTGCCTCATCGCTGTTGAGTTCAATCGCCGCCGCAACCAGGGGCTTGGCCGCTTCCAGACGCCCTACGGCGATCGCATCATTGGCCATGGCCAACAGTTCGTCCGCGTCAGATTCATTCCGCAAGAGTGTGGACCGCCACTGAAAACGGCGGGCAAGGTCAACTTCGCCGACTTCGCGGTAGATCGCGGCCAGATTGTGACACACGATTCCAATCGCCTTCAGATCTGTCCCATCCAGAACCGGGATCAGAGTGCTGATGGCGTGATTAAAATGCCCACGTCGATAAAGATAGGCCCCGTACGCGATACGACTGGCGGGCGTGTCATCGCACGAGATGGCCTGATGAAAAAGTGCGTTCGCCTGCTGCCAGTGGCAACCCCCGGCGCAATTCTCCGCGGCCTCTAGCAGTTGCTCCGCCCGCGATGGGCGATGGTCCGCGGGATCGACATTCATCATCAGACGGTCATTTCATCCGGGGATAAAATTCTTCGATGGGCCTCACACGATACACCCGAAGTCCTGCTTCGAGTGACCGCCCGCGCTTGGCGCGTCAGACGTCACAGCATGCTACCCAACTCAGGCTCCGTGCGAAACGGTCCCGCGCTGCGAGTCCTGCTGCTGAAGTCGGATTGAGGCGAGCGATATGCGGTGGAAACGTGAGCGACCATGGCTTCGGGAAGGCCAACGGTCTGGAATCGACAAACTCGAAAAATCGCGTCCCCGCAGGAAGGTTCGTTTAGCGGTGCAGTGGTGCAGTTGCGGGCGTGGCCCGCCAGGGATTCCCCGCAACAGTTGCGCACGATTCGTCCACGATAATGCGTTCGGGCATTGGTCCGGCATAGACCCACAGCATCTCCATCGGTCCGTTGGATTCGTTGATAAAGTAGTGGACTCGTCCGCGTGGCTGCAGTGCCGTTTGACAGTCGCTCATCGAGTACCTTCGCCCTTCAACGACGCAGGTCGCGGTTCCAGAGATAATGCAGATCGACTCATCGAAATCGTGAATGTGCGCGGGGAGTCGCCCCCCGGGATGAAACAATCCATATCCACCGCTCATTTCGATTCCGGGAACCAGAGACGCGTTAAAGCAATCGATGAATTCGGCATTCGGACCGGGGACGACACGGGGGGCTGTGGCATAGCGATTGACTCGTTCTGCCCCCGGCATTCCGGTCGAAGTCTCGGGCATCGCGCGACGTGAGAAGAACTTGTCAACAAGTGTCCGGCTGGGTGAGTCTGTCCCCATGGCCACATGCAGCACTGCGGGTTCTGACGCGGACCCATTGCGTGCCGCATGAGCGAGTCCGGCAGGAATGACGACGTTGTCGAGCTTTTTAAGACTGTAAGACCGCCCGTCCACCTCGACGGTCATTGCTCCCTGCAGCAGAGTAATCGACTCCGTGAAGATGTGATCATGGTAAGGCAATACGGCACCGGGGGCGAAAGTGACAATCCCTGTCGTGAGATTGCGGGCCTGATTATGCCGCCCGACCAGACACTCGAAGTTCACCCCCTGGGCAATTTCAGCGCGAGGGCCGTTTCCGACATCACACATGACTTCGTCCCGATCAGGCCGCATCGATTCGGGAGGGCGGGCCAGCGGTGGGGGGTTCAGCGGCTTTTCCGTCGGTGTCAGTGACGACTGCATCAGTCGGTCTCGTCCAACGGAGGCCAGCAACGAGCGGAGGGACCGGACGAGCAGTCCCGCGTCCATCCCCAGGCCAATCATGCGAAAGCCCTGCTGTTGCCGCGCTTTGATATCATCAGGACCAGTCGCCAGCACGCCACAATGACGGCCGGCGCGGCGGATCGTCTCGCGCGCCTGATGAATCTGATCAGCCACACCCGGACCTTCCCACAGGCCTCGATGCCCAGCCGTCGAGGAGAGATCGGCCGGCCCGAAGAACATCAATTCCACTCCGTCCACCTGACACATGACGGGGACTTGCCTGATCGCGCGCACGGTCTCCACAATCGGGACCACCAGCACGTTCTCGTTCGCGTCAGCCGTATGTTCAGCCAGACACTGTCCCCAGCAGGTGGCCCGTTCGCCCCCGATCCCGCGTGACCCTTCAAGGGGGTAGTTCGCGAAATTGACCGCCTGACGGAGTTGATCCGCCGTTTCAATCCACGGGATGACGACGCCATCAGCCCCAATGTCGAGGGCGCGCTTGATCAGGCCCGAGTTCAGTTCGGCGATTCGAACCAGAGCAACGGTCTCACTGCGGACCGTCGCTCGGATGTGTTCGACGATCTCTTTCCAATCCAGATGTCCATGCTCGGCGTCAATCACCACCCAATCGAGACCAAGGCCCACGGCAATTTCCGTGATGCTGGGGGATTCGAGGGTAACCCATAGCCCGAAGACGGACGAATCCTGAGCCAGTTTGTTTCGCAGCTTTTGCAGGGCAGCCGTTTTCATTTGTCACTCGCCGCAGCGGGAAAAATGCCGAGACCAGCAGCAATTGCCGATGCTGCCCCAGCCTCACTCAAGATCGATTTGCTGATCGTATCGACCACTTCCGAAGTCGCTCAACAGCACGAACGATCCATCTTGCTGAAAACGTGGCGATCTTCATAATCGAATGAAGCAATGATGACTCATTTTGAAGACGAATTGTCGCGATCAGACTCCGTTCCGCTCGTAACAACCAGACAAGGCTGACCACCCTCAGATTATCGTTTACCCGATTCGCTCGTTTACCCCCTTTCCCTTCACTGAGAATTGATCGTGTCCGGCAGTCATGGCGTCTATCTCAACGGCAGCCGATTCTGGGTGAAACACCGGCGCAAGGTCTATGGCCCGTTCGACTACGAATGGGCGGGTGATTTTTGTGGAGTCGAAATGCTCTACAACGGACAGAAGTTCGGTGAATACTGCAGTGCCGACGAAATCTTTGCGGATCTGACTCCGTTTCAGCTTCCGATGAGCGTGGTCCGTGTGACCAGTATTGTGATGGGATGCGTGCTTTTCAGCGTCTTCAACGGTTTGCCCGAGTCCGAGCGGATTGAATTACTGAAGAAACGGTTGATCGAAATGGGTTACGAGCAGTTCTTTCCGATGCTCGATCCCAGATAGTGGGTACGGTAAACTGCTGCGACCCTCGCACTTTGCAGCCAACGACGCGCGAGCACTGCCTGGCACATCTACGACAGTTCAGCAACCGGATCAGATCAACCGGATCAGGTTTTCGGCTCGATCAACACCAGTGACAATCGGCGACCATAGAAGCGCATGGGCTCTCCGACCGCAGACATTTGCCAATACTGACTGGCGTCGGCCGACATCCGGATTTCGCGTCGTGTCCATTCAAGGACCAGGAACCGGGATGCCGGCATCTGCCCTTCTTTCTCCATGGCGTTCGACATCCCGACGTCCCAGCCCTCGGATGACACCATTTCTGCATGCGGCCAGCGACAACGAAGCAGGTAGCTGAGCGCAACGGGAATCGGGTCGCGTGAGGCGACAAGTGAGATCCGCCGGACGTCTGGCAGCGTAATCAGACGTTCTTTCAAATGAGCCAACCGGGTTTCGTCATCAAGTCGTGAAGTTCGTAACCCCAACCCTGCCGACAAGCACGCCAGTAACGACCCGTAGACAGTCACTCGCATGAGATGGCGCCAGGTTCCCTCTGACCAGCCTGACTGGGTCTGTCTGCTGGATGCACCCACGATTGGACCGAACAGCAGAATTGTGGCGGTCACTCCACCTGCAATCACGCTGGTCAGCTCAGAAAGAGTCAGTCGCCAGACGATCAATCCCACTACGAGAACGATCAGCACCCCTTCCCCGCGGCGGGAAATCAGTCGCTCACTGACGGTTCCGAACCCTAACGAGGCGAGCAGGATCGTGGGGGTGACCAGTGCCACATTCCAGATGGACGTATTGCGGAACCAGACCATTCCCATAATTTCCGCGAGAATACGCCCTGCCAGCATGACCGCCCACCACAGCAGCAGAAGCTGAAAGCGGTGTCGTGCGGTGTCATTTTCGGAATGACGTCGCTCACGCAATGTGCGATGCAGGCCTATCAACATCCAGCCGAGCACCATCGCTGTCTGCACAATCCACTCACCACCTGACTGCTGTAAGAGCGGACAGACGGTCGACAGCCATTCCGAAGCGACCCCTGCGAGACACTCTTTGGGGACACACGCCCACCAGGGTTGCCAGAACGCCAGCCCATATTTCGAGAGCATCATGACCTCCCACCAGCCACCGACCAACAGGCCGAGGCAAATGAAGATCAGCAGCGATCGTTTTGATGTCCAGCAACCCGTCACACAATCGGCTGCCGGTTCCGTCGGTTGTCTCCGACAGGTACGGCGCGAAGTCCAGTTGAACAGAATAAAGACCAGCGGCAGACTGAGCGCGATCGGTCCAATCGCCAGGAAGGTGAATCCCCATGTGATACTGCTGAGCAGCAGACTGGGTGACAGCAGGGATGTTTTCCGTTCGAGGTGACGCTGCAGACCGAATACGGATGCCAGGAATAGACATGTCCCGATGGCAGTATTCGTCGGTACGACGGACGATTCCAGCACCTGAGGATGACTGCACATCAGCAGTGCCGAAATGAGAGCGGTATTCGCGCCCCCAATCCGCCACGCGCACCGCGTGACCAGCCAGATTGCCGCGCCTGTAGCCAGCAATGAGACGAGCGCCGGCGAAAGGGGATGAGCCGGTCCGAGGATTCGGACCACAAACCCGTTCAGCCAAGCTGCCAGCGGTGGCTGAAACAGCAACGGCTGCCCGGCGTCATTGAGTCCCGGTTGAAGCAGTTCTTCCAGCGAATTCGCATTGGCAACGGCAAGACTTCGCAATCCCCACATCGAGGCGATTTCGTTCAATCCGTTGTGCGAAAGCAGCAGGAATGCCGGCAGCGCACAGCACACCACGATCAAGGGTGTAAAGGCGGATGCCCGGTTCAAGCTGGAAAACAAACGCTGTCGCGGCGTTGCGATCAGATGCAGCAGTTCAGCGTCATCAATCAGAACAGGATTCGGCGTTAAAGGTGTCATCAGAATCGGCGTCTCTACCTCTCGAATGACCAACTCGGCGATGTCGCTGGACCATCCTGGCAGACTGGTTACCAGACAAGTTCCCCCTCCTGAGATGGGAAACCTCTCCCTGACCATCTGCCCCAGCGAATTACCGGGTTGTTGCAGTCAGTTGTTCTCTCTTCCAGCGGATGATGTCATCCAGGATTTCTCCCAGCGACATCTCGGGTTTGCGGCCCAGCATGTTTTCCAGACGGGACACATCAGGCACGCGTCGGCGAACATCTTCAAAATCGTCGCCATAGGCCTCACGGTAAGGAAGATATTCGACTTTGATGGCCGGGTTGACTCGCTGGATAATCTCTTCGGCAAGCTGACGAATCGTCACGGGGAAATCGCTACCGATGTTATAGACCGAGCCATGAGCGGCGGGGGTCTCAACCAGCCCGATCACAGCCTCAACAATCTCTCGAACGTGGCCAAAGCAGCGGATCTGCTGGCCATCATCGTATACCACGATCGGTCCACCCTGGAGCGCCGCATCCACGAAGCGGGGAATGACCATTCCGTAGTGGCCCACCTGCCGCGGGCCAACGACGTTGAAGAATCGGCCGATGACGACCGGTAAACCGAACTGTCGATGAAACGCCAGTGCCAGAAACTCGTCGATGGCTTTCGAACAGCCGTATGCCCAACGGGGGCGCGAAGTTGGCCCGAACACGAGGTTGTCTTCCTCGGTCCAGCGTTCCTTCTCGTTCTTGCCATAGACTTCACTCGTTGAAGCGATGAAGACGCGCTGCTTTCGCTGAACAGCAAGCCTCAACAGTTCTTCCGTGGGATAGATGTTCGTCTGGATTGTGCGAACCGGATCGTCAGCGACCAGTTTCACCCCGACTGCGGCGGCCATGTGGTAAATGACGTCCACATTCGTCATGACTTCTGCGAGCAGAACGGAGTCGGTGATGGATCCCGTACGAATCGTCAGTCGAGGATGGTTCTCGATCGAGACCAGGTTTTCACGACGGCCCGTGGACAGGTCGTCGAGGATTGTCACTTCGTAACCCTTCTCCAGCAGACGCTCGGACAGGTGGCTGCCGATAAATCCTGCTCCACCCGTAACCAGACAACGTTGCATGTACCGCCCTCACAATACGATTCGACCTGTTTGAACGCGCCCCTTCAGGGTGACGGAACCATACCCGAGACCCGCTCGACTCAACAACCCATTCTGAACCGAGTTCCTAGTTTGAGTCACCTTCAGTGCCTTAGCCACACCGCTCGCCTGAGCGAACGGAACCGGAGTTGCGTCAGCGGACACCATCTTCACAGGTGAACTTCACGGGTGGCAATCCTCCAGTGAGTCCGCTTAATCGCTGGCCCTGAACTTTGGGCATTCAACTTTGGTCATCCAAATCCGAGCAGAATAGATCGCGTCGTCATTGACTGCGTCGAATTTCAGCAAGAATCCCGTCCCACAGCGCAATTCGCTGCGAAATCGCCTGCGTCGCGACTGCTGTCACTTCGTCTTTTTTCGAGGGCCGGTCGGCGGAGAGCCGGGTGACCAGTTTTTCGGCGAGCGGTCCATGATCGTCGCCGTCGAGTTCGATGTGGCGACGCAGGTAATGCTCAAGTCTCCCCACGCTCACCCCCTGCTGAGGCAGTGATTCCACTAATCGGGTGAACATGTCAGGAATGATATCTTCCCGACCGTAAAAGAATGCTGCGGCAACTTCGTGTGGCTGGCCGATCGTTGCCAGTTGGATTGTGGTCCGCACGAATTCGCGAGTGCTGGGAAGAATTTCGGCCTCGGCCAGCGCAGTGGCCAGGGGCACACGATTTTCCAGCTTCTTGACGAAGGCACGAATCGGACGCGAGTCGGCGCCGATTTCGTCCATGGCGCTCAGATACAGTTCAAAGTGACTGGCATATCCGCCAGTCCCATCCTCGTCACACTCTTCTCCCAGGACGATTTCGTTGATAAACCGTGCAAGCGACGCATCTGCTGAAGGAAGCCATTGAACCTCGCAGCAGGTCACAATCTGTTGCAGACGCTTCAGCAGTGACATGAAGTCCCAGACTGCGAAAACGTGCTCACACATGAAACATCGGAGATTCTCGACAGTTTGAACGGATTGATACAATTCGTGATGGAGTAGTTCGTTACGGCGAGTCTCGAGAATCGTTTGAGCTTCGGAAGGCATGTGTGCAGGTCTCTCGAAATTTTTAACGTGGCAAACGCAGGAACGTGTTTTAGTAAAAGCGGCTGGCGCCATGTTCAACGGATCTGGGTCAGATTCACCCCGTTCCGAAGGCGTGTCAGGGAGTTAAGGACGCTCGTCCGGGAATGGAGACGATTCGGGAACCATTTCCGGTGAGTGGTCGATGGCAGAGAAGTCAAATCCTGAGCATTTGGCGATTTCCGGGTTCTCACGGGAACTTTCCTTAACAGGTCACGTCGAAGATCCAGGGGAACAACGTCTGGCCTTTGCATCCTCTCGCCACGACGACCATTCACATCGGCCTCAGAAATTCGTCTTGTTCAGGAGGGCTCCATGAAACGTTACTTGTTTCTTGCATTGGGCATCATAACAGGCCTCATGCACTCCGTCGCTGCTGCCCAAGGGGTCCTGATCGTTACAAGTTCCCCTGTTCCGCTCCCCCGTCCACATCACCCGCCTCACCCACCATCAACCCCGGTTGTGAGTTCTGCGTCCTACAAAATCAAAGAGCTTGCAATTCATTCTCGCATCACGGACCAGGTCGCTCGAACCCAGGTATCACAGACGTTTGTGAATATGGGTAGCAACCCGATCGAAGTCAAGTTTCTCTTCCCTCTGCCCCATGACAGTGCAATTGATAAGCTGACGTTGCTCGTCGACGGGAAAGAAATGCCCGGAAAGCTGCTGCCCGCCAATGAAGCCAAATCTGTCTACGAATCGATTGTCCGATTGAACAAAGATCCGGCACTGGTCGAATGGATGGGCATGGGATTATTCCAGACGAGTGTCTTCCCCGTGCCGGCGGGTGCCGAGCGAAAAGTAGCAATCCACTATCATCAGCTACTGAAAAAGGATCGAGGCCTGACCGATTTTCTCTTTCCACTCAGCACCGCCAAATACACATCGCATGCTGTCGAAAAGGTCGATATCCAGGTTGCGATTGAATCGACTATTGATATCAAAAATATCTATTCCCCGACCCACGCGATCGAGATTAAGCGGCCTGGCGCCAGAAACGCAGTCATCAGTTATTCGCGGACGAATGACGTCCCCACGACAGACTTTCGACTGATGTATGACGTTGATAAAGGTGACGTCGGGGCCCGGGTGATCAGCTATCGTCCCTCCGCATCAGACGAGGGTTACTTCCTGATGCTGGCCAGCCCACAGGTCAAGCCGATCGATGAGGCACGCCCCCCCAAGACAGTCTTGTTCGTTGTGGACCGCTCAGGAAGCATGAGCGGTAAAAAATTCGAACAGGCGCGTGCGGCGATCAAGTTTGTCCTCAACAATCTCCGTAGCGAAGATCTATTCAACATTATTGCCTACGACGGAAACATCGAATCATTCCGACCAGAACTCGAACGATACACTGACGAAACCCGACGAGCGGCGATTGGCTTTGTCGAAGGACTCTACCCCGGTGGTGGCACCAATATCGCGGGATCTCTCAAGACGGCACTGGAACAACTGAAGGATGATTCCCGCCCCAGTTATATTCTCTTTCTTACGGACGGGCTCCCCACCGTCGGCACGACCAACGAAGGCCAGATTGCCGAGGCCGCCCGCCAAGCGAATCGCGTTCGTGCGCGAATCCTGACATTCGGCGTGGGTTATGACGTCAACTCACGTTTGCTTGACCGCATCTCACGCGATGGCTTTGGTCTTTCGGAATACGTCAGACCCGATGAAGAAATTGAAACGCACGTCAGCACTGTCTACAGCAACATCAGCTCACCCGTTTTGACGGATGTAAAAGTCAGTTTCGAACTCGATACGCTGAAAGCAGAGGACGGCCCCCCCGTCAATCGTCTGTATCCAAAGACAAACTTAGATCTCTTCGAAGGACAGCAACTTGTGATCGCTGGTCGTTACAAGAAACCCGGTGCGGCAAAAGTTGTGGTGAGCGGACGAGTCGGCAAACAGGAACAACGTTTTGATTTTCCGGCTGATCTGATCGAAAAGAGCAATGATGAGACGTACGCCTTCGTTGAAAAAATCTGGGCGATGCGGCGGATTGGCGAAATCATCGATCAATTGGACCTGGTAGGCAAAAACGATGAACTGGTCAAAGAGCTGGTGGAATTATCGACCCGACATGGAATTCTGACCCCGTACACCTCGTTCCTGGCGGATGAAACCGTGCGGCCTTCACTGGCAAGTGCCGATGCAGTGAACCGGACACGCGACAACCTCACTAAACTGAATGAGGCATCGGGAATGGGGGGCGTTTCACAGCGATTCGCGAAAGGGCTCTACCAGAAAGCCAGTAATGCCGAAGTCGCAACGCACCCCTCAGGGGCGGGGGGCATTCCCGGACCGGTTGCCCGACCAAGCGCTCCTGGCGCGAGCGTTGGAGGAGCCACCGGGTATTCTCTGAATTCCTACGTGGATATTGAATCCGATTCAATCGTCGCAACGGATTCCGTCCGTCAGATCGGTAACCGATCAGTCTACGCTCGCAAACGGCCCGGGCAACTGGACCAGATCCTGGTCACCCCCGAGACGGCCGAGATGGATCTGGAAAAGGACCGCGAAAAAATTCAAACGATCGAACGATTCAGCGAGGCCTACTTCAAACTGGTCGAGGCCAACACCCCGACAGAGAATCAGATCCTGAGTCAGCAAGCACAGGGTCAGCAATTACTGATTCAACTTCGGGGAAAGATCTATCTCGTAAAGTAGCAGTCGGGCTCATTTCACCGAGCAAATCGCTTGTTCCGCCAGGTCTCAACACAGTCCAGCAGGCGCCGCTGAACGGTCCCGATGCTGCTGGGCTGATACTTGCGGGAGTTCAGGGTTTCACGGTTCTCTGAAACCAGACGCGCAACATCCGCCAGCGACCGCGTATGCGATGCAGAACAGACTTAGCGAGCGCTTTCACGCGGATGAGCAAAGTACGGACGGCCTGGTAGATGGCCAGGGAATGCAGTGCTTCCTGCAAACGATGGTGGATCGCGACCAGTCCATCGTGCAGACGTCTGAACCAGGGAATCGTGAGCAGTTTCGCCTTACAGACGACGAACATCCGCGCTTCGATCGCCGTTCCGACAAGTTTCGCCGTGATGATGACGACGATGCTGGTAATCCAGTGACCGCTGGCCATCCAGTAGACTGCTACCAGTTTGAAGGGAATCAGAATGAGCAGCGGCAGAAAGAAGACGACCATCGTCGCGTAGGGGGAAAGAGACTGAATCCAGGATTCGATCTTTCGCACCCACGCGAGGAGGGCAATCTGAGCTGTCAGCCATTTGAACCACTCCCATAACGACTCCTCGATCCACATCACCAGCGATGCAATCAGGATCAAAGGAGCCGTCAGGCAGCGTTTCCACAATGGCGACCTGGGCGTCACAGGATCTCGGCTCGCAGTTTCTGCAGCAGCGTCGATGCGGTTCCGATGTCCCGTCGCTGACGCTCACGGTCATGAGCGATTTCACGCTCAATCGTCAGCGGTCCGGTGTAGCCGATTTCCTTGAGGGTCTTGAGATATCGCTCCATACCGACATCTCCTTCACCCAGAGCCACTTCGGTTCCCCATTCTTTGCCACGCACCCCTTCGGCTGCCCACTTGGCATCTTTGCAGTGCACGCTGCGAACCAGGTGACCAACCTTCTTCAGGGCATCGATCGGATCCCCGTTGCCGTACAGAATCATGTTGGCGGGATCGAAGTTGATGAACAAATTGGAACGTTGGACGTCGTGGATGAACTCCAGCAGATGCTCGGCCGTTTCCTGCCCCGTTTCCAGGTGCAGTCGCTGACCGTTCTTCGCGACGTGATCCAGCAGGTCGCGGGTGACTTCAATCAGCCCCTTGTAGTTGGCACCATTGCGGTCAGTGGGGACGAAACCGATGTGCATCCCCACCGCTTCGCAGCCAAGCAGCTTGGTGAAGTCAGAAATTTCTTTCATTTCTGCTGCGCGAGCGGCGCGAGTCCCTTCCGGAACAAGACCGACTGTCGCGGTCGTCGTCGGAATGTCGGCGTAGCTTTCGCCCTCAAATCCGCCGAACACGCAGGTGACGGTGATTCCGGATTCCTTGCACTGAGACAAAAACTTGTCTGCAGCCGCCTGATTCCGGGTCCCCGCATGTGGGGAATGGACCTGCACGGTTGGAATCCCAAGTTCTTTTGCGACATCAAGATGAACGCCAAGTCCGGCGTCCACAGAGGTAAATACACCAATTGGCCAAGGAGCCATGATCAATCCCTTCACAGAGTGGTAAATCGGCGAGTTGTCGCCGATGATACGTTTCGGCTGCCCGGTCGGCCAGCGAGACGATCTGATTGTAAATTTGGGAAACTTTGTTCCTCTGACGAGAATCCACCCGTATGAAACGCCTCATTGCCCTGCTCATCATGATCTCTATCGCCGGTTGCGAACCCGAAGCCCCGCCTGCCGAGTTTCCGCCAATCCCGCAGGCCCCCGATACGATTCGAGTTGAGCCCGGCCCAACCGATCCCGATGCCCCCACGGAATTCACCACGACGGAAAGCGGACTCAAATACCGCATTCTGCGCAAGTCCGATGGACAAAAGCCGACCGCCAGTAATTCCGTACGCGTTCACTATCGAGGATCACTCGACGACGGAACGATCTTCGATTCGTCGTACGGACGGACGGGCAAGGCCATTGAATTTGCCGTGACTGGCGTGATCCCGGGCTGGACCGAGGGACTGCAGCTCATTGGTGAAGGGGGAATGATTGAACTCGAAATCCCGCCTGAGCTTGGGTATGGAAATGCCGGCTTCGGAACATCGATCCCACCCAATTCGACGCTGCACTTCATTGTCGAATTGCTGAACGTTAAAAAGTAGCGGTCGTTCATCCGAATGAAAGACCGAAACCTTCGTCCCTCTCCTTCGCGAGGTCTCAATGAACTTTCGAAACGTCCTGGCCGCGAGCCTGGTCCTGGCACTCGCTCTTTTCTCAGAAAGTCCGTCCATGCATGCCGCTCAGAAGAATCCGCTCGAACCCGGGGCCGCTGATAAAGATGCCCCGAAGGAATTCACCACCACCAAGAGCGGGCTGAAATATCGCGTGCTGCGGAAGTCCGATGGCCTCAAGCCGACTGCCCGGGACACCGTAAAGGTCCATTACAAGGGGTGGCTGGATGGCGGCAAAGTATTTGATCAGTCCTACGGTGCCGACGGCGATTCCATCGAATTTCCGCTGAGTGGCGTGATCAAGGGCTGGACTGAAGGGATGCAGCACGTTGGCGAGGGGGGGATGATCGAACTCGAAATCCCCTACGAACTTGGTTACGGCGAACGGGGTGCCCCTCCGACGATTCCCGGCAAATCAACGCTGCACTTCATCGTCGAATTGCTCGAAGTCACACCGGCGCCAAAACCAATCGAGCCAGGGGCTGTAGACAAAGACGCACCAGAAAAATTCACGACCACACCGAGCGGACTGAAATATCGAATCCGCCGTAAGTCGTCGGGAACCATGCCGACCGCTGAAGACACGGTCAAAGTTCACTATCGGGGCTGGTTCGATGATGGACAGACCTTCGACAGCTCATACGAAAGAGGAACTCCGATTGAATTCCCCTTGAACGGCGTCATCAAAGGCTGGACAGAGGGAATGCAACTCGTTGGCAAAGGGGGAATGATCGAACTCGAAATCCCCTACAACCTTGCCTATGGAGAACGTGGTCGACCGGGAATTCCTCCCAAATCAACCCTGCATTTCCTGGTCGAACTACTTGAGGTGAAGTAGTTCCCGTCAGTTTTCAGTGTTCAGTGAGACGCTCCGACGGTCTGAGAGTCAGCTCGACCCGAAGCGAATCATTGAACACTGAAAACTTCTCATCTCCAGACTCGCACAAGGCACAACAGTCGCTGAAGTCGATCAGTAGGTCGGCAAGCCGTTCACTGGCACCAGCGCGGCACTGTTATAAATTGCTGCCCCCTGAACCGCTCCTGGAATCACCGTGGCGGTCTGAGTAGGAACAAAGGCGGCCTGCGTGTAACCCGGGGCAAACGCAGCCTGACTGAAGTCACTCTGGTAAAGGCTGCCAGTCTGGGGAAGGTAGCCGCCAGATGGTGAGCAACCATTGTTGCACGGAGCACACCGGTTCATGCCATACCCGGCCCCGTAGCCATACCCGCCAAGGCAGCAACATCCGACCGATGAGACGGTCAACATCAAACCTGCTATGACATGCGCGATCTTGCTGAACATAAAGTGTTCCTTTGAACCAATTTTCGAGAAGACGGGATTTGGAGAGGTGAGATGTGACCGTTGGACATTGCTGGGTACGGTGGGAGAGCCGTTCAGCTCGGATGTCGTCCGTCGGTGCGTGGCGTGATATACGCGAAGAGTGAAATTCTGGGAAAGATCATTTTTCGAAAAAATGATCGATTTCCAAAGAATTGACTCAAGAATTTCGCTTCGGCAATTTCTGCCGAATCCCATAAAAAATAGTGTTTCGCATCTACTTCGCGCGTTTGGGACGTCACGAGCCCACTGCCGCCGCAGCTGCCAGAACCCTTCGATCCAAACATTCGTACCGCAATGACAGCCCGCACCGCATTCAAGCTGGATTGCACGGAGTTCACGTCAACCGCAATTCTTCTGCGGTCGTGAAAGTTCGCTGAGCCCCGGTGGCGATAACGCGTCCAAACGATGTGGATGGCGCGTTCGCCAACGACACGAGAGGTTGCTTCAGGCAAATGGTGCTTGGGGGCAAACTCATCCACCACCCGATCAGGCTGTCACCGACTCTGCCGGGGCGAGCCAATCAGACTGCTCAGAAACCCGCGTTCGGAACAACGGCAGGGTTTCCCTGTGCAGGAGCATTCTTGTCAGCACCTGCCTTCGGGGGAACAGAAGTAAAGTTAAACGATTCCAGCATGAGCGGAATGCGTTCGTTGACCTTCTGAGCGTTCTCGATCCCTTCGGGCAGAACGACAACCAGCACGCCAATCACGCTTCCCAGCTTCTTTGAATACACCTCAAAAGTGTAGTTCGTCCCGTCAATCTCTTTCCCCTTGAAACTGCAAACATCAAAAGCCGCCTGAGCCTGATACGAGGGGGAGACTTTTGGATGCAACTGAGGGGCTTCGTCCGTGACGGGAATCTGGAGTCGATCACTGAGATACGTTTTGAGCGCATTCACGAATTCACCCGCATCGGTCGCGTGTTCACCCGCCAGTTCCCAGTAGTTGCTCAGCGCGTAGATGTACCCCTTATGATTCTCGGTGACGCCATTCCCTTTTCCCACCTGAAAAGTCGACTCCCACGCCCCGAACAGTTCGGGAAAAGTCAGATTCAGATAGTCGGGCTGACGAGGATCGATCGTCGGCTGTTCGATCGTCCCATCCTCTTTTTGAATCGGTGCGGCGGGAGGAATCAGGGTGAACTGAAGGGGAACCCGCAGTTCAATCAAATTTCCCGCCACGGTCCACTTGGGGGCCAGAGATTGCTCGATCTTATCCAGGTAAGCGTAATATTTTCTGGACTCATTGAGCCGCGCTTCGTACTCGGAATATCCGCACCCGCAACACAGTGCGAGCAGAGCAAACAGCGGCATCGTCGAACGAGCCCAACTCATATTGGCGGATTCCAGAAATTCGGTGTGCGAAGCGTACATAAGAGTCCTCAAACACCGCCATGCAATCAATCGAAGTGGATCGGTCCTTCTCCCGATAACGGCGTTTGCAAATTGTGGTCGAACGAAATCGGTCCGTCAATCATGCGATTTTCGGTCACACCTGACCGGCAGAGGCAGCGACGTTGCTGTTACTCGCCGAACAACGGCCAGGGCCTCACGCGTTCTTTTAACGGCGACTCCTCGTCCAGCTTCGAAAGAATTGAATTGGATCAAGGACAGAGGAAACGGCGTTGCTTGATCAGGCTAGTTCAGTCGTTCTGCAAGTCGATCAAACATACTGAGCCAGCTCGGGTGCGCCCCTGTTCGTTTGGCAAGAGCTTCATCAACAGTTTGTCGCAGGGTCAGTCGCGTCCCTGTCGGGATTTCTTCCAGGAAGACGGTGACGATCGTTTCACGAGGCCACTGCGGGTCCATCCCGACATCCTGCGGTTCGACCGGCTGCATGGCAGCATTCGAGACAGCCATCGTGAACTCGATTAACTCGGGCTGCTGAATCTTGCGATATTCCCCCCGGCACCAGCACTCCTTCCCGTCAGGAGTCAGAATGCAGGAGTGATACTCCCCGCCCTCACGGAAATCGAACTTGCGATAACGGATCTGACATCCGCTCGGTGCGAACCAGTGACAAAGCTGCGATTCCGATGTCCACGCCTCAAAGACCAGCTCGCGCGGCGCAGAGAACTCACGCACGATCAACACCTGGGGCACGGCTAAATCATTTTTTTTCTGCACGGTCAGTCCCTTTCTGTTTCCTGCTCGCGTTCGCGTTTAACTGTTTCAGGTGCTCGTCGAGACGATCGAGCCCTCCGTCCCAGAATTCCCGGTACTGCTCAACCCACTGCAGCACTTCCTTAAGAGGCTCAGCCGAAAGACGACACGGACGCCATTGAGCATCGCGACCACGTTTGATGAGTCCCGTTCGTTCCAGCACTTTCAAATGCTTGGTGATCGCGGGGGGACTCATGTCGAAGGGTTGCGACAGCTCCCCGACGGACGCCTCTCCTTCTCGCAGTCGAGACAAGATCGCTCGCCGGGTCGGGTCAGCCAAAGCCGCAAAAACGGCGCTTAATGAATCCTGAGACATGATGAACTACACCATTCGGTTATTTAACCCACCGGTAAACTACAATCGAACGAGTGATCGAGCAAGTGCCCGCTCAAAGAAATCTTCTGTGGTTCCTCAAAAACCCGTTCGCGTCGCAATTTCGAGGTGAAACTTCGCAAGTTTGTCCACAGTGAAGAAACATCTCCCGCCATTTCACCCATGTCTTAACCTGTTTTCTTATAAAGCATTCTGACCCATGCGAAGCCTCTTCCAAGAGCGGCACGTGAGGAAAAACAAAAGTGGACATTGACATCCACTTCCGGCCACCATAGCATCCTGTCGAAAGTGGACTCTTTCATCCACTTTGCGCTCGGTGATTAAGTTCCAGGAAAATGACCATGAAGCATATTGACGAAGCACGACTTGAATCGGATTTGGCGTACCGATTTCAGTACCTGGCCGAATTCATGGATTTTGGCGAGGCCGAAATCGCGGCGATTCATGCCTCCGCTCCCCTGCTGGCACCGCTTGTTCCAGGACTGGTCAACGCCGTTTACGAGAAACTCTACGGTTACGATGCGACGTGGCGACATTTTGTTCCTCGACAAACGGGTTACGAAGGGGCCGTCCCCCAGTCGATTGCCGATGTTTCACTCGATCACGAGATGATTCGTTTTCGCAAGGAACACCTCGGACGGTATCTCGCAGCACTGGTCACCCGGCCCTATGACGGCAAGATGGTGGCCTATCTGGATATGGTCGGGAAGATGCATACGCCGAAAGCGGGTTCTCCGGAGCTCGACGTCCCGCTTGTTCAAATGAACGCGCTCATGGGTTTTGTGGCAGACGCCATGACGAGCACGATCCTGGGTCTGGGGCTGGAACGGGATGTCGAGACAAAAACTGTCCGAGCGTTTGCCAAACTCCTGTGGCTCCAGAACGACCTGATCAATCGTCATTATCAGGCCCTGCCGTCGACCACCAGCTCCCGATCAACAGAAGCGTCGAACCACAGACTCGAGGGTCTCGTCAAGGCCTGACCCTAAGGGTGTGCGTCCCATCAGAACGGGGTTCCTCAGGCGATCGCCCAGCCTGTCTGAGGAACCCCCTGTGTATTATCAGGCTTGTGTTTTCTCGGGGGGATTCGTTCAGTGCGGCCGGGCTGGTCCAGGTGTGTCTCGACCCGGGCCTGAGCAGCGCCGATCGAACATCCGTCCGCTCCTTTGTCTCAGCAAATCCGGATTGCTTGTCGCCTTACGTCATCGCAGATATAGTGCCAGCGCATTCCCCCGGCTGCCATCAGTGCCGCTCAAACCGGATGTAAGGGACACTGTGGACGTTACTGTTTTATCGTCGTCAGTCGAAGGCACGGCCCATCAATTTGCAGCTTCGTACGTCGTCAACCAGCATCTGGTGATTGATGCGGGGAGCATCGGGTTTGCGGGCATCGAACGTCAACGAGCCATCAACTCCATCGTGCTGTCACACATCCATCTGGACCACGTGGCGTCGTTGCCGATTCTCATCGACAACGTTTACCAGCCGGATCGAGACTGTCCGACGGTCTACGCGTCCCAGCATGTCATCGACAACCTGAAGGCCCATTTCTTCAACGACATCGTCTGGCCCGATTTGATCCGGTTGGCCTGCGATGGATCTCCCTTCATTCGATTTGTGCCCCTGGAAGACAGGTCTCCCGTGGAAATTCACGGTCTGACCGTGACCCCGATCGCGCTGGACCACGTGATTCCCACATTCGGCTTCATTGTTGACGACGGCAAGAGCGCCGTGGCATTCGTGAGTGACACAGGTCCCACAATGGCCATCTGGGAATGCGTGAAGAGCCATCCTCGCATCAAGTTGATCTTCCTCGAAGCTGCCTTCCCCAATTCCATGAGCTGGCTGGCCGACAAGGCAAAGCACCTGACTCCTGCTTCGTTCGCCATCGAATATGGGAAGGTGGGACGCGCACTTCCGGTGATCGCAGTCCACATCAAGCCCGGTTTTTATGACGAAGTCGTAAGCGAACTCCAGCAACTGGGAATCGACGGGTTGAGTATCTGCCAGCCAAACCAGTCCTACACCTGCTGACCCACAGCCGGTTCGAACGGTTGGTCAGTCAGGCGGTCCGGCTTGAGACATCTTGGCGGGCATGTCATGATAGATGACCTGCTACAGCTCACTCCCTCCCAGGCTCTGGAGAAGTTTGATGTCGATTGAATCCGCATTTGCCGCGCCCGTAAATCGTCGGCAGATGGTGCAAAGACTTGGCGGGGGCTTCGGTGCGATCGGGTTGGCAAGTCTGCTGGGCCAGGCATCTGCCAAAGAGCTGGCGCCACACGCGGTTCCCAAGGCAAAGCGGGTCATTCAGCTCTTCATGAACGGGGGACCGTTCGGGCCTGACTTGCTTGACCCCAAGCCCATGGCCGCAAAGTTTCAAGGTCAACGCCCATCCGAACTCGACTCGTTCAGGACCGAGCGAAAAACCGCCGGCATCATGGCTTCGCCGTATCAGTTCAAAGCTCACGGCGAGAGCGGTCTTCAGGTCAGCGAGTTGCTGCCGAACTTTGCCAAGTGCATCGACGATGTCTGTGTGCTGAAATCGGTCTATACCGACAATCCGAATCATGGGCCCGCGCTGCTGCTGATGAACAACGGCACGATCGTTCCCACCCGACCCAGTATGGGTTCATGGTTCTCGTACGGGTTGGGCGTCGAGAACGAAAGCCTTCCAGGCTACGTCGTCCTCTGCCCGGGTCGCCCGGTCCGTTTCTCCATTTTGTGGACCAGTGCGTTCCTTCCCGGGGAATACCAGGGAACGTACATCAACCATTCGAACCTCGATCCTCAAAAGCTGATCCCGTACCTGCGTAACAAGCATCTCCCCGTTGACGAGCAGCAGCGGCAGCTTGAATTGATGCGGTCGCTCAACAGGCAGCACCTGGAAGAACGGGGTGGCGATCAGCAACTCGATTCGCGGATCACCGCGATGGAAACCGCATTCCGGATGCAGTTCGCCGCCACCGAGGCATTCGACCTGAATCGCGAACCGCAGCACATCCGGGAAGAGTATGGGTCAACCCACTTCGCCAACGGATGCCTGCTGGCCCGCCGGCTTGCCGAACGGGGGGTACGCTTTACTCAGGTCTACTACGGAGATGGTCAGCCCTGGGATACTCACAACGACCACAATAATCAGGTGAAGAACCTGTGTAAGGACATCGACCAGCCCATCGCAGCACTGCTCCAGGATTTGAAGCGGCGAGGGATGCTGGAGGAAACTCTGGTCATCTGGGGCGGTGAATTCGGACGAACACCGACAACCGAAAACGGCGACGGCCGGGACCATAACCATTATGGTTTCACGATGTGGATGGCGGGCGGAGGCATCAAGGGGGGCATGACCTACGGAGAAACGGACGACTTCGGTTTCCAGGCCGTCCACAACCGGGTCCACATCCATGATCTCCACGCGACGATCCTGCACCAGTTGGGACTGAATCACGAACGGCTGACCTATCGGTATGCCGGACGCGATTTCCGGTTAACGGACGTCGCAGGTCGGGTCATCCAGGAAATTCAGGCCTGAGCAATCCCGGATCAGTAAGCGCACTTCAATCGGTGAACGGAAGCCACGTGTCACATCGAGGCGGGGATAGCATCCATGCGATTTACTCATGTGATCGTCACGGCGATCCTTGCACTGTTGATCACCCCTGTTGTTTCCGCTGAAGACGCCCGGCGCGATTTCTTTGAAAACAAAATCCGCCCGGCCCTCGTTACCTACTGCTACGAATGCCACTCCGCTGACTCAAAAATTGTCGCGGGAGAGTTTCTTCTTGATAGTCGTGAAGGAGTTCATCAAGGGGGCGAATCTGGGCCTGCGATTAAAGCAGGAGATCCGGATGAAAGCCTGCTGATTAAGGCCATTCGCTACACCGACGAATCAGTCAGGATGCCTCCCAAAGGGAAGCTCCCTGCGGCAGTGATTGCAGACTTTGAAGAATGGGTGAAACAGGGTGCCTATGATCCACGGGATCGCCCCGCCGCGCGAGCGGAAACGGCTTCATGGGATGAGGTCATGAGGGAGCGAAGCGACTGGTGGAGTCTCCGTCCCGTCGCTCGCCATACTGTTCCGCCGCTGCCAAATATCGATGACGCGGCTTCCGTCGCCGATCGATTCGTCCGTCAGAAGCTCGCCGAACAGGGACTTGAATCCGCCGCTCCTGCCGATCCCAGAACGTTCATCCGTCGCCTGAGTCTGGTGCTGACCGGCCTGCATCCCACGGTTGAGCAAATTGACCAGTTCGTCGCCGCATGTCGCCACTCGCCATTAACGAATCCTCTGCCCGCGGAAGCGGTTGAAGCTCTCGTAGATTCCCTGTTGCAATCACCCCATTTTGGTGAGCACTGGGCGCGGCATTGGATGGATGTGGTTCGATTTTCAGAGACACACGGCAACGAATGGAATTATGAAGTTCACCATGCCTGGCGGTACCGCGATTATCTGATTCGGGCATTCAATGACGATGTTCCTTATGACCAGTTCATCCGCGAGCATATCGCGGGAGACCTGCTGACCGAACCGCGCTGGAACCAGACCGAGCAATTCAACGAGTCGGTGATTGCAACCGGTTTCTTTCGCTTTGGTGAAGTCAATCACGATGACTGCATCACACTTCGTTCGATTGGCTATGACCTGGCTGACAACCAGATCGACACTTTGACCAAGGCATTTCAAGCGACTACGGTCGCGTGTGCCCGCTGCCATCATCACAAACTGGATGCCATTTCGACGAATGATTACTACGCGTTGCTCGCCGTTCTTCGCAGTTCGAGAAATGTCAGCCATTCCATCGATTCGCCCCAGGTGAATGCGAAGCAGAAGCAGCGGTTGATTGAATTGAAATCCTTGCTCCGACAGGAACTCGGGGCTCTCTGGCAACAGGAAGCGAGGCACTTTGCCCGGTACCTGTTGGCCGCACAGGCGACCCGTTCCAACCAGCCTGATGCCGCCGAACTCGGTAATGGCCTGTCTCCGGAACGCCTCGCCAAGTGGGTCGCCGTGCTCTCGGCGGAAAAACTTCCTCTGGAGGAACCGTTCGAGGTCTGGCGCCGAACCGCCGCTCCGACGATGCCCGCCTCTCCAGAGCAACTTTCGGTGGCAACCACACCTGATGAGATCGCGAGAAGGATCACCGAGACATGGCAAGCGCTGGGTCGGGAAATAGAACAGGAACAACGCGCCCGCTCGGAATTCAACCAGCAGCAGTTCAGCCCCTTCGGCGTATTTTCTAATGATGAGGCCGGGGAGTGGAGCTTTGGTGGTCAGTCCATGAATGGCCCCGTCTCACAGGATGGCGAATTCGTAGTGCAGCTTGACGGCGAGTCGGTCATCCGATCGATCCTGCCAGCAGGTCGCTATACGCATTCACTTTCGTCCAAACTCAACGGGACGCTTCGATCCCCGGTCGTCCCCTCCGGCAAGAAATTCATCAGCTTTCAGGTACTGGGCGAACGCAGCAGCGCCGTCCGTCTGGTCTCAAACCACTGCCAGTTGAATTACGCCAACTATCGAGCGCTCACGTCGCCCCAGTTTCAGTGGGTCACGTTCTCGCCTCCAGAAGATCGCGAAGTTCTGCGAACGTACGCGGAACTTATGACAATGTTTGATAACCCCAAGTTTCCTGACCAGCTTTCGGCACTCGGAGGCGACAATGCCAATTACAGGCTCCCCTGGGAGCAGGCGGCGGAAAACCCCCGCTCCTATTTCGGCGTAACTCAAGTGGTGCTGCACGACAGCCCCGAAACGCCCAAGCCCGGCCTGACCCATTTGCAGTCACTCTTCCAGAGTGATGAGACTCCCGCTTCCGAAAGCTCCAGTGCTATCGAAACCGCTCCGTCGGACGTCACTTTCTCTCTGTCCCAGCTCGCAGATCGCTATGCGGCTCGAATGCAATCCGCCATAGCGGCCTGGACCAGCGACACCGCCTCGGAAGATGACGTACGCTGGCTGGAAGTTCTGCTCAATCGTGAGCTGATCAGTAATAACGGCGCGCTGTCGCCTGGTATCGAATCTGCCGTCCAGGAGTATCGACAGGTCGAAGCAAGTCTCGCCGTCCCCCGAGTTGCAGTGGGCATTGCAGACGGTGGCCCCGGCATCGACCAACCGGTTTTCATTCGTGGTGACAGTCATCGTCCGGGCGAGACCGTTCCCCGTCGGTATCTGGAAGTCCTTGCGATGGATCGTTCGTTGGGCGGCGAGTCGACGAGCACATCAGGTTCTGAAACAAGACCTGCACCGAAGGCATTCAGATCGGCGGGAAGCGGTCGGCTGGAACTGGCGGAACAAATTGCGAGCGCCACCAATCCGCTGACAGCCCGAGTGATGGTCAATCGTGTCTGGCACCATCTGTTCGGTACCGGAATTGTCAGAACAGTTGATGACTTTGGGCACGTCGGCGAACCTCCCTCACATCCTGAGTTGCTCGATGAGCTTGCAGTCCAGTTCGTGGAACAGGGCTGGTCTGTGAAAAAACTGATTCGGTCGCTGGTACTGTCCCAGACCTTCCAGCAGTCGAACCACCCGTCGGCAATAGCGCGCGAAGTGGATCCACAGAATCGATTACTGCAGCATTACCCCGCTCGCAGAATGCCGGCCGAATCGGTTCGAGACGCGTTCCTGAACGCGTCGGGACGGCTCGACAGAACTCTCTACGGCCCCAGTGTGCAGCCATTTCGCGCGAAGGAATATGCAGATCGGCGACTGTTCCCCGGCCCGCTCGACGGTCTCGGGCGCCGCAGTCTTTACATCAAGAACAATTTGATGGAGGGACCCAAGTTCCTCGAGACCTTCAACTTTCCGGGGGGAAAGGTCACTCAGGGACGACGAGATATCACCAATGTCCCAGCTCAGGCTCTGGCGCTGCTGAACGATCCTTTCGTGATACAACAGTCCGAATTCTGGGCGAACCGTCTACTGGCGAACGGCGAAGACACGATCTCGTCACGCCTTGAGATGATGTTTCAGACCGCACTGGGGCGACGACCGGATGCAGCAGAATTGAGCCGCTTTGAAGAAACGGTGGCTGATCTCGCGCAGCTTTACCAGGTTTCCCCGGAAAAAATTCTCACGAGCCAGGAAATCTGGAAGGACGTTGCTCATTCGCTCTTCAACCTGAATGAAATGATCTATATTCCGTGATGGCCAATTCGGAATTCTGTCACCGGGGCGGGGTGTGGTTCTCGAGCACGTCGAAACTCAAGACTCGTGCGACCCACCGATGAGGCCCCGGATTCCCTCGGGTCTTTCCCCGCACCCGCTGCGACGCGGGGTTTGCGCCCGCAGATAGATCAGACGCGATTTCACCAGGAAGAAACTTTCTTATGTCGGATAACTCCTCGTTTGCAGCCAGATTACCCCCTCAGAATCTTTCGGCAGAACGAAGCTTGCTGGGGTGCCTCTTGCTCGAAAACTCTGCCATGGACGAAGTGGCAGACGTATTGCGTGCAGAACACTTTTACAGCGACATTCACCAGTTGCTCTATGCCACCATCAGCAAGATGCGCGAAGATGCACGAGCCATCGACGTCATCACGTTGGCCGATGAACTTGCCGAACGAAACAAGCTCGCTGACATCGGTGGTGCCCCGTATCTGCTCGAAATTCTCGAAACCGTTCCGCACGCGGCGCACGTGAAATACTACGCAGAGATCGTCCGCGACAAATGGATCCAGCGAAGCCTGACCAACGTCTGTACCGAAGTGCTGCGTGAATGTTATGAGGGGAGCGACGAGACCGCCGATGTGCTGAAACGGGCTGAGCAGGGTATCTTCGGAATCTTCGAACAGCAGGAAACGGCGTCTAAAATCGGCATGGACGACATCATGCACGAGACGCTGGACCGCATTAATTCCCGACTGGGAAAAGATGGCAGCATCAGCGGACTGTCGACCGGCTTCGCAGATCTCGATCGCCAGACCAACGGTTTCCAGGCGGCAGAACTGGTCATCATCGCAGCTCGTCCATCCATGGGTAAGACGGCGTTCGTCTGTAACATCGCCGAGTGGGTGGCGGGGGCCGGTGAAACCGCAGCACTGATCTTCAGTCTTGAACAGTCCAAACTGGAACTGGCAGAACGTTTTCTCTGTATTCGAGCCAAACTCGACGGTCACCGTTTGCGAAAAGGGCAACTCGAACCGGCAGAGCGTCACGCGCTGCTTGAGGCTTCGTCAGAACTGAGCCGCCTGCCGCTGTTCATCGACGACGCCCCCGGCCGTACGGTAGCGCAGATCAGTGCGATCTGCCGACGCCTGAAGCGCCGCAATAATCTGGGACTCGTCATCATCGATTATTTGCAGTTGATCGAACCCGAAGACAAGCGGACCAACCGCGAACAGCAGATTGCCCAGATCACCCGTCGTCTGAAGGGGATCGCCAAGGAGAACAGTCTGCCGGTCATCGCACTGTCCCAGCTCAACCGTGGTGTCGAATTGCGAGAAGACAAACGTCCTCGTCTGGCCGACTTGCGAGAGAGCGGTGCCATCGAACAGGACGCCGATATCGTGATGTTCCTTCATCGCCCCGATGCGTATAACCCTGAAGATCGTCCCGGCCTCGCAGAAATCGTGGTCGCCAAACACCGATCCGGTCCGACCGGCGTCGTGAATCTCCAGTGGCGTCGCGAATCAATGCGGTTCGATAACTACGAAGGGGGAATCGACCAGGCGATCGCAGATAGCTTCTAACACGTGCTTATCTAACGTGTACTCATCTGTGCTGCCGTGCCGTCAGATTGCCTGACTGATTGATTAGAAAACTCCTCGCCCCTGCAGTTGGGTGCGAGGAGTTTTTGTTTTGGGCGAAGCTTCCACTGTCCTCGTATTGCCATCTCGGCCTACTCCTACTAAGTCGGGCCAGGTCGCACGGCATCCGATCGCCGAGGGCTCTCGGACCACTTTAAGCCGGAAACGGAATATAAGCTGCAGGACGTTTTCGCGAAAAAATCTATTCGCATTCTGAATTTCACTTCGTTACGGTGATTGAGTGAACTGCACGGTGTGAGTCGAGATCGACGACACGGATACGGAAGCGAGAGCAATGCCTCAGATCTTCCATCGCAGCATGAACACCTTTTCCAAGGTGACAATCTTCGGAGGATTGTTGCTCTGCGTGGCGATTGCCTTCGCTTGGGATCAGTTCAACCGATCGGCTTATGTCACCGAAGCGGATGTCGTGCGAGACCAGCCGATTCCCTTCAGCCACGATCATCACGTCAGCGGACTCGGTATTGACTGCCGGTACTGTCACACCACCGTCGAAACGTCTGCATCTGCGGGCGTGCCGGCGACCGAAGTTTGCATGAGCTGTCACTCCCAGATCTGGAAGGACAGTCCCATGCTCGCCCCCGTGCGCGAAAGCTTCCGTACGGGCCAACCAATTGAATGGACCCGTGTGCACGACGTGCCAGACTTTGTTTACTTCAATCATAGTATTCATGTCGCCAAAGGTATCGGATGTGAAAGCTGCCATGGCCGCGTAGACCGCATGCCCCTCATGCGCAGGGCACACACTTTGCAGATGGGCTGGTGCCTCGATTGCCACCGGCAGCCCGAGAAATTCATTCGCGACCCGTCAAAAATCTATCAATTCGGGAGCCTAGCCGAGACCTCGCCGGACGAGGTCACTCAGTTGATGCACAGCTTCAAAATCGACGCTCACCAACTTCTCGATTGTGGGACATGCCACCGATGAAAGACTCAGGTCATGTTCGCTCGCCGAGTGCTCCTACGGATTCCGATCCGCAGAACAATGTTCGCTCTCTCGACCTAGATGCCCTGCTCAATCGTCTGGAAACCACAGACCCTCCTCCCCTCTGGCGCGGCCTTGAAGAACTGGCACAGTCTCCCGAGTTCTTTGATTACCTGCATCGCGAATTTCCTCGTCAGGCGAGCGAATGGACGGATGAGTCGAGTCGGCGAGACTTCCTCCGGCTGGCGGCCGCCTCGCTCGGACTGGCGGGTGTGGGGCTGAGCGGCTGCGTCAGACAACCGGCAGAAAAAATTGTCCCCTACGTCCGGCAGCCCGAGGACATGATTCCCGGCAAACCTCAATACTTTGCGACCTGTATGACGCGGGGTGGGTATGCAACGGGTCTCCTGGTCGAAAGTCATTTGGGCCGCCCTACCAAAATCGAAGGCAACCCCGACCATCCTGCCAGTCTGGGGGGAACCGACGTCTTTGCCCAAGCGTCGATCCTCTCACTTTATGACCCGGATCGTTCCCAGACCTTAATGAAGGCGGGCCGGATCAGTACGTGGAGCGAATTTCTCTCGAAACTGACTTTAGAACTGAATAGTCTCCGTCCCGCTGGTGGCAAAGGACTTGTGATCCTTACGGAAGCCACGACTTCGCCCACACTGCTGGACCAGTTGAAATCGCTGTGCGAGGATCTGCCTGAACTGACGTGGATTCAGTACTCTCCGGTCAGCCGAGGAAATGTTCGTGCGGGTGCCATCGCCGCGTTCGGTCAACCGGTCGATGTCGTTTATCAGTTTGACCGGGCGAAAACCATACTTTCGCTCGATGCCGACTTCCTGACCAGCATGCCCGGAAGTCTGCGTTATACACGCGACTTCATCGATCGGCGTCGTGCGGGCGCGGCCGATCCCCATGCGGTAACGATGAACCGACTCTACACCGTCGAATCGACGCCGAGTCTCACGGGAGCCCAGGCCGATCATCGACTGGCCCTGCGCGCTTTTGAAATCGAGACGGTGGCTCGCATCCTGGCCGAGCGGCTGGGGATCGAAGTTGCGACGCGTGTCGAAGATCTCCCCCCTGCCGTCCCTGCCAAGTGGCTGGAAGCACTCCTCTCAGACCTGCAGGAGGAACCGGGTGCCAGCCTGGTAATTCCCGGCGACGGCCAACCCGCTGCAGTTCATGCGCTCGCCCATGCAATCAATCGCCAGCTCGACAATGTCGGCAAGACGGTCCGCTATATCCCCGCTCTCGGAGCTGAGACGGGTGACCAAATCGATTCTCTGCGTGAGCTCGTGACGAAAATAAGTCAGGGCGACGTAAAAATGCTCATCGTGATCGGTGGTAATCCAGTTTATAACGCTCCCGGGGAACTGAACTTCGCGGAAGCCTACCGCAAGGTCCCTTTCCGCGTGCATCTCGCTCACGAGTACGACGAAACGTCATACGAGTCTCACTGGCACATTCCACGATCGCATACCCTCGAAGCATGGAGCGACGCCTGTGCCTATGACGGAACGTGTTCGATCCAACAACCGCTTATCGCTCCCCTTTACGAGACACGCGATGAGCACCAGTTGATCGCGGTGCTGGCGAGTCGAGCCGAACTGACCGCTTACGAAATTGTCCGTAACTACTGGAAGCGGCAATGGGGTAGTGACGATTTTGAAGATCGATGGCGCCGTGCGGTCCACGACGGTGTAATCGCGTCTTCGAGCGCAGAGGAAATCCGTCCCGAATGGAAGTTCGTCGACAAGGTCACTCCCACCCGCGCAACCACAACCGCCCGGGACGCAGCAACCGTGGGTCTTGAAGTCACATTTGTGCCCGACCCCACAATCTGGGACGGGAGTTATGCAAACAACGGCTGGCTGCAGGAACTTCCCAAGCCGATCACAAAATTGACGTGGGACAATGCCGCCTTGATCAGCCCACGCACGGCCCGTCGATTGGGGGTTGAGAACGCCGAACTTGTCGATCTGACAATCGGAGAGAAATCGATTCGCGTTCCCGTGCTGATCGTTCCCGGCCAACCGGACGACTCACTGTCCCTCGCTCTCGGCTATGGACGGACCCGGTCGGGACGCATCGGAAACGGCGCAGGCTTCAACGCTTACCCGATTCGGCCAGCGACGAGCGACTGGTTCACAACCGGGGGGCAACTGAAGAAGACGGGGCGACTGTACGAGCTATCCATCACCCAGTCGCATCACAGCATGGAAGGACGGGATCTGGTCCAGATTCAAACGCTTCCCGGCTACGTCGAGAACCCCGATTTCATCTCACCCGAAATGCGTCATCCTCATGAACTTCCCTCTCTGTACCCCGAGTCTCCCGAATCACCCAACGCCTGGGGCATGGTGATTGATCAGACAGCTTGCGTCGGCTGCAATGCTTGCGTCGTCGCCTGTCAGGCGGAAAACAATATCCCGATTGTCGGCAAGAAACAGGTGCGGATGGGTCGGGAGATGCACTGGCTGCGAATCGACCGCTACTACCGTGGACAGATCGCGGACCCTGAAACCTATTTTCAGCCCATGATGTGCGTCCACTGCGAGAAAGCCCCCTGCGAACTCGTCTGTCCCGTCGCCGCGACCGTGCATAGTCACGACGGACTCAACCAGATGATCTATAACCGTTGCGTGGGGACTCGCTACTGCTCGAACAACTGCCCTTACAAAGTTCGCAGATTCAATTTCCTCGACTACGATGCCGAGATTCATTACGACGCGGCACACGCACCGTCACTTAAGCTCATGCGAAATCCCGACGTCACGGTTCGCAGCCGCGGAGTCATGGAAAAATGCACGTACTGCACCCAACGAATCAGTCACGCAAGGATCGAAGCCCGTAAGCAGAACCGAGACGTGATCGATGGTGAAGTCGTGACAGCCTGCCAGCAGGCATGTCCCGCGCAAGCCATTATATTTGGCGATCTGAACGATCCCGCCAGTGCTGTGACGCAGCTCAAAAAATCCCCACTGAATTACTCACTGCTGGCGGAACTCAACACGCGTCCTCGCACCACGCATCTGGCTCGGCTGCGTAACCCGCATCCGCGTCTGGCGGGACTGGCCGCTGAAGATACTCCGCCGTGGGACGGCCGTTCCTCAAAACCACAGGAGGAAAGATGAGTCGTCGCAAACGTGGCCGTCACCGCACCCACCCGGGGCTCGACGCTTCTGCTTCCATGGCAGAAGTGCCAGCCCCCGTCGACGAAACTCCCGTCCTCGAGCCGGGCCATACGTACGCATCCGTCACTGACCAGATCAGTTCCATCGTCTTGACGCGGAAGACTTCGCGTGGCTGGATTCTCGGCTTCGCTCTCTCATTCACCTTGATGATGGCCTTGCTTTACGCCACGGCATACTTGCTTGCCCGGGGAATCGGGATCTGGGGAACGAACATTCCCGTCGGCTGGGCCTTCCCAATTGTGAACTTCGTCTGGTGGATTGGGATCGGCCATGCTGGAACTCTGATTTCGGCCGTCCTCCTCCTGCTGCACCAGGAATGGCGAACAAGTATCAATCGATTTGCTGAGGCAATGACGTTGTTCGCGGTGTCGTGCGCAGGTCTGTTTCCTCTACTGCACATGGGGCGACCATGGGTCTTCTACTGGATGCTACCCTACCCGAACACGATGGATCTGTGGCCAAACTTCCGCAGCCCGCTGGTCTGGGACGTATTCGCTGTCATGACCTACTTCACCGTGTCGCTACTCTTCTGGTATATGGGCCTGATTCCCGACCTCGCGACTCTGCGGGATCGAACCCATAATCGGTTCGGTCAGATTGTCTACGGGATCATGGCTCTCGGCTGGCGCGGTTCGGCCAAGCACTGGCAGCGATATGAAGTGGCCTATCTGCTCATGGCGGCCCTGGCGACGCCGCTGGTGGTCTCGGTCCACAGTATCGTAGGGATGGACTTCGCGGCGGCGATCGTGCCGGGGTGGCACACCACCTTCTCCTCACCGTTCTTCGTCGCCGGGGCGATCTTCTCGGGCTTCGCAATGGTGATGACGCTGATGATTCCCCTGCGATCAATTTACTCGCTTCAGGACTTCGTCACGCTCCGTCATCTGGAAAACATGGCAAAGGTGATTCTCGCGACCGGCTGCATGATGTTCTATGGTTATGCAGCCGAGATCTTCTTTGAATACTACAGTGGAAACGAATTCGAACGCTATCTCGCAATCAATCGCCTGCTCGGCCCCTATGGTTGGAGTTACTGGGGTTTGATCGCCTGCAACGTTCTGGCCCCGCAGTTGTTCTGGTCCCGCAAACTGCGACGCAGCATCCCCGTGCTGTTTGTGGTATCCCTGCTGGTCAATGTGGGAATGTGGCTGGAGCGATTCATTATCGTTGTCGTCAGCCTGCATCGCGACTTTCTTCCCTCGGCCTGGCGGATGTACTACCCGACCGTCTGGGATTACACCCACTTCGTCGGCTCCATTGGACTATTCTTTACACTCCTGTTCCTCTTCGTTCGCCTGCTGCCCGTCATCTCCATTTTTGAATTGAGAACACTGGTCCACGAATCAAGCGAGGAGACGTAACCATGGCGATCCCCTCGCAACCAGAAAAAATCTACGGCTTGCTGGCAGAATTCGATCATCCTGAAGAGATCATCCACGCAGCGCAGAAGGCGTACGACACCGGCTATCGATCGATGAACGGTTACACCCCCTTTCCCGTCGAGGGGCTTTCCGAAGCACTCGGACAAAAGCCAACGCGTTTGCCGTTCCTCGTGCTGCTGGGGGGACTGATCGGCGGGAGTGCAGCGTACTACATGCTGTACTACTCGTCCGTAATCAGTTACCCGCTTGACGTCGGAGGGCGTCCGCTGCACAGCTGGCCCGCATTTATTCCGATTACATTCGAAATGACCGTGCTGGGTGCGGCCTTCGCGACGTTCTTTGGGATGCTGGCGCTGAACGGTTTGCCTCATCCCAACCACCCTCTGTTTGAGGTCCCCGAGTTCAGCCTCGCCTCGCGTGATCGCTTCTTCCTCTGTATCCAGGCAAAGGACCCTCTATTCCGACTCGATGAAACACGTCGATTTCTGGAGCAGTTAACATCCCGCGTGCATGAGGTGCAGCCATGAAGATCAGACGATCGACGCTGGTGCACGGCTGCAGGATTTTCTCGGCCAATCCGCGTAGGCTTCCGGATCGGCGAACCCGTCTGTTGATCTGGGGACTGGTGCTCGGGGCGACGCTGGGCTGCGACCGTCTTGATATGTATGACCAGCCGCGCTACGAACCGCTGGAACAGAGTCATTTTTTCAGGGATGGCTTGTCTGCGCGCCCGCCTGTCGAAGGGACAATTGCCCGGGGGAATCTACGCGAGGATCAGCCCTTTTACACCGGAAAGCAGGGAGACGGACTCGCCGTCCGAATTCCTGAAGCGGCGTTTCAGGCACTGTACGATCGGAATCCGGCCAGGTTTGGCAGCCCGTTTGACTCGATCGAACCCGCAGAGCTTCGACTTCAGTTGATGATCCGGGGCAAAGACCGCTTCGAAATCTTTTGCTCGGTCTGCCACGGTCAATCAGGCGAAGGGGATGGGATCATCGTGCGACGGGGGTTCCGCAAACCACCTTCTTTCCACACTGACCGACTCCGTGAAGTTCCGAACGGCCACTTCTTCGATGTGATCACACACGGATTCGGTGCCATGTCGAGTTACGCAAGTCGGATCGACGCCGCAGACCGATGGGCGATCGTCGCGTATTTGCGGGCACTTCAAAGGAGTCAGCATTCACAGGTTGAAGACCTTCCGGAACAAGTCCGGAAGGAACTCTCAGCCACAGAACTGAGCAACCAAATCCAGGTCCCTCAGGAGGAGCCACAGGAATGAAGGCTCCACGTGAGTTCATGCCGGTTGTCCATCGTCTCAGAACCTGGGGACTGATGATGGGTGGGCTGGGCCTGCTCGGATCCATACTCGCGTACTTCTACGACCGAGAACACTTTTATCCGTCATACCTGACAGCCTTCCTCTATTGGCTGGGTTTGGCACTTGGGTCACTCTCCATCTCCATGATCCACGGTTTAACGGGGGGTGGCTGGGGTCGAACCATACGTCGCAGTCTGGAGGCAGGATACGACACCGTTCCGTTGTTCCTGATCTTCTTCGTCCCCATCTGGCTGGATGTGACTGGAATCTATCCCTGGACAAATCCGGACTATGTGCATCATCACGAGGTCCTGATGCGGAAGTCCGCCTATCTGACCGTCACCGGATTCCAGATTCGAGCACTGATTTATTTCGCGGTCTGGATCGCCATCACCCTGTTCCTGAATCGCTGGTCACCCAACGATGAGCGCGATCCCGATTCAGAGCGGGCACGGCGGCTGCAGACCGCCAGTGGCGTGGGGTTCATTGCCTTCGGGTTTACCTTCACACTGGCATGCGTTGACTGGTCGATGTCACTGGAACCACTTTGGTACTCGACGATGTACGCTCTGATTCAGGTGGCTGGTCAGGGAGTCGCGGCACTCGCCTTCGCGGTTCTGGTCATCACGTCACTTCAGTCGTACTATCCCTGGTCCCGGCTCGTCACAACGTCGCGTCTGAATGATCTGGGCAATTTGTTGCTCGCCTCGACGATGTTCTGGGCGTATTGCTCGTTCTTTCAGTACCTCGTCATCTGGTCGGGGAACCTGCCCGAAGAAAATTTCTGGTACGTCCATCGACTGAGTGGCGGATGGCAGCACCTGGCGATCTCCCTGGTCCTGCTGCATTTCGTCGTCCCTTTTTTCTTGCTGCTGTCTCGCACAATCAAACGGGACAGAAAGTACCTGCGCGGGATAGCCGGCCTGCTGCTGTTGATGCGGTACGTGGATCTCTACTGGACCGTGGCGCCCGGGTTTCAGCAGGACGAGGCTGGTTATCGCGGTCTCCGGGTTGACTGGACTTCCGTCGTCACCTGGATGGCGCTCGGAGGGATCTGGCTGACTCTCTTTTCCTGGCGACTCGTCGAGCGGACTTCGCGGCCAATCTATGACCCGTTACTGGAAGGAGAGTCTCCATGACGCAACCCGCCCACGACTCTCACGTAGACTCCCATCCCGATCCGGGCCACGAGACGTCTGACGTTCGCCCCAGCCTGATTGGCCGCTTCGGCGCGGGACTTGTCGCCATGGTCGCGCTGGTCATGCCGTTACTGGGCTGGATGTATTCCACCATGGAATCCCGAATTCAGCGCAACCGACAGGAAGTCAGCGCACTCACCCCGGATGTCACGTATTCCGGACCGCAGCTCCAGCCCCAACCCTCCGTCGAACTAAGGGACTTGAAAAATGCTGAGCTGAAACATCTGACGAGTTACGGATGGATCGACCGGGAAAAGGGAGTGGTTCACGTTCCGGTGGAGGCAGCGATCAAGCTTCTTGCCACACAGGGTTTGCCCGAACCTGAAGGGCCCGCTCGCCCGACCGCCAAGGAGGAACCCCGGCCATGAAACACCCGCAAAACCCTGTTTGGAGCAAGACATTCGGCACCTGCGCTGTGTGGGTTCTGGGCATCGCGCTTTGTGATCTGATCCTGTGCTCATCCGCACTGGCTCAAAGATTCGCAACGGGAGGCCCCTATAATTCGCCTGCCGGTCGAAGTCCCTCCACCGAGTTACTGCGCGATGTGGGAATTGAACAGCGATTGAACGCCCAATTGCCACTGGACGGAATCGTCGTCGACGAACATGGATCGAAAGTCCAACTCGACGCATTCTTCCGCGAGAAACCTGTCGTCCTCGCACTGGTGCAATACCGCTGTCCCATGCTGTGCACCCAGGTGCTGAATGGCTTTTTCAAGGTGAGCCACGCGATCCCGCTGAAGATCGGCGTGGATTATGATTTTATCGCGGTCAGCTTTGATCCGCGGGAAGGAAGCGAACTGGCAGCCGAGAAGAAACGCCAGTACGTCCGAATGACACGCCAGTCAGAGGCAGAAGCAGGAATCCATTTTCTGACAGCCGACCAGGCGCTGATCGATCGACTCACCGATACCGTCGGGTTTCACTACCGCTACGTCGAAGAGACGGACCAGTTCGCCCACGCCAGCGGGGTGATAATCGTCACGCCGGACGGACGGGTTTCGCGCTACTTTTACGGAATTGAATACTCTCCCCACGACCTTCGGCTGGGACTGGTTGAAAGCTCGAATGGAGCGATCGGGTCACCGGTCGAACAGTTTCTGCTCCTGTGTTACCACTACGATCCACTGACGGGAAAGTATGGTCTGGCCATCGCGGGCCTGCTGCGCTGGGCCGGTATTCTCACCGCACTCGTTCTTGGGACTTATTTGTACCGCATGTATCGACGTGAGTGTGCTCGTTCCCGGTTGGTCCAGGGAGATTCCGACCTGGCCTTGCCGCTCAAGACTCCCGAACTCGATCCTCACCTCCGGGAGCACCCATGATCGACGACGGATTTCGGTTAATGCCAGAGCAAGCCTCGACACTCGCGCCGAGCGTGGACCTGCTCTACTACTTCCTATTGAGCGTATCGACCTTCTTCACGGTCCTGATCGCCGTTTTGATCGTCTATTTCTCCATCAAATATCGACGGGGAAACCAGCAGGTTGATCGATCCAAGGGGGAAGACCATTCGTTATGGCTCGAGGTTCTCTGGATGGTGGTCCCGCTGCTTATTTCCATGGCGATCTTTGCCTGGGGAGCGTCTTTGTATTACTCCGAATACCGCCCCCCGGATGATGCCATCGAGATTCGCGGCGTGGGAAAGCAGTGGATGTGGAAGTTCCAGCATCCAAGCGGACAGCGCGAGATCAACGACCTGCACGTCCCGCTGGGATACCCGGTCAAACTGACGTTGATTTCCGAAGACGTCATTCACAGTTTTTTTGTCCCCGCCTTTCGTACAAAACGCGATGTCGTGCCCGGACGCTACACCAACTGCTGGTTTGAGGCGACACGCACGGGGACGTTCCACTTGTTTTGTGCAGAATACTGTGGCACGAATCACTCGCGCATGATCGGACGCGTCATCGTGATGGAGCCGGCCGAGTACGAACGTTGGCTTGCCAATTCGAACATGCAGGAATCACCCCTCGCGGCCGGCAAGCGGCTCTATGAGGAATTTCGATGTGTGACATGTCATCGTCCGGAAGGGGCGACCGGCCGCTGTCCACCACTGGAAGGCCTTTTCGGACGCGACGTCAAACTTGTTGATGGCACGACCGTGCCCGCGGACGAAACCTATTTGCGCGAGTCGATCCTCAGGCCGGCCGCGAAAGTTGTTGCCGGATTCGAACCGTTGATGCCCAGTTATGAGGGGCAGATTAGCGAAGAGCAGCTTATTTATTTGATCACTTACATCAAATCGCTGGCAAAACCATGACAGCCGCACTCGATCGTCCGACATCCGTCTCTCCCGAGTCAGTTTCGTTGCCGAAACGGCATTATCTGAACTCCGGGTACACCGTCCGATCATGGCTTTTCACGACGGATCACAAGCGGATCGCCCTGCTCTATCTGGTGTCGATCACGGCCTTCTTCGTGCTCGGCGGGATTGCTGCGACACTGGTCCGCCTGGATCTGATGACACCGCAGGCGGACCTGGTTCGGTCCGAGACCTACAATAAGCTGTTCACCGCGCACGGTGTCATCATGATCTTCTTTTTCCTGGTCCCGTCGATTCCGGCGGTCATGGGAAACTTTCTCGTCCCCCTGATGCTGGGGGCGCGCGATCTGGCGTTTCCTCGCCTGAACCTGCTGAGTTGGTACGTCTACATGGTGGGAGGAGTATTCACGCTGTATGCCCTGCTGGCGGGGGGCGTGGATACCGGCTGGACGTTCTATGCTCCTTACAGCAGTACCTACAGCAATACCTACGTCATGGCGACCGCCGTGGGGATCTTCATCACCGGATTTTCATCGATTCTGACGGGCCTGAACTTCATCGTCACCATCCACAAAATGCGTGCTCCGGGACAGGTCTGGTTTCGCCTGCCCCTCTTCATCTGGTCCATCTACGCCACCAGCATCATCATGGTGCTGGGCACCCCGGTACTGGCGATCACTCTGGTTCTGGTAGGACTGGAACGACTGCTGGGACTGGGCATCTTTGATCCCCGGTTGGGTGGTGACCCGATCCTCTTTCAGCATCTGTTCTGGTTCTATTCGCATCCGGCCGTCTACATCATGATTCTGCCCAGCATGGGGGTCGTCAGCGAAATCATTCCCTGCTTTTGTCGCAAAAGACCTTTCGGATACGAGTTTATTGGCTTTTCAAGTTTCGCCATCGCGGCCTTCAGCTTCCTCGTCTGGGGACACCACTTGTTTGTCAGCGGACAGTCGATCTACGCCGGGCTGGTCTTTTCAATGCTCAGTTATCTGGTGGCGATCCCTTCCGCAGTGAAGGTGTTCAACTGGACGGCAACGCTGCATAAAGGTTCCATCAGTTTTGACACTCCCATGCTCTACGCCTTGGGTTTTGTAGGCCTCTTCACGATGGGAGGCCTGACCGGACTGTTCGTCGCGGCGCTGGCGGTCGATGTGCATGTGCACGACACCTACTTCATTGTGGCCCACTTCCATTACATCATGGTCGGCGGCGCGGTCATGGGGTACCTCGGGGCCATTCACTTCTGGTGGCCGAAAATGACGGGCCGCCTTTACCCGGAGGGGTGGGCAAGACTCTCGGCGATCCTGATCTTTGTCGGTTTCAACCTCACTTTCTTCCCTCAATACATTCTGGGCTATCTGGGAATGCCTCGGCGGTACCACATCTATCCACCTGAGTTTCAGGTGCTGAATGTGATGTCGTCGGCGGGGGCCTCGATCCTAGGGGTAGGATACCTGTTTCCCCTCACGTACCTGATCTGGTCGCTCTTTTATGGCAAAGTTGCTTCTGCCAACCCCTGGAGAGCGGCCGGACTCGAATGGCAAACCCCGTCCCCGCCGCCTACAGAAAACTTTGCACGGACGCCAGTCGTCAGACATGAGGCCTACGACTATCCCGCAATCGACAATCAACAGGTTGAGGAAGGATTGCGATGACTATTGACAGCCACACCCATGTCGAATCTCCTCTGGCGCATCAGTTCGATGATCTTGAGCAGCAACGAGCCGCCGCGGACCTTGGAATGTGGTTGTTTCTGGCGACGGAGCTGATGTTCTTCGCGGGTCTTTTTCTGACCTATTTTCTCTATCGGCTGAACGATGAAGCGGCCTTCGCCGCTGCCAGTCACCATCTGGACGTCGTCTGGGGCACAGTCAATACGGCAGTTCTGCTGACCAGCAGTCTGACGGTCGCGATTTCGGTGCATGCCGCGCAATCCCGTGACCAGCGCAAGCTGACGCAATTACTTGCAGCGACGATCGGATTGGGAACCCTCTTCGTTGCGATCAAAGGTTGGGAATACCACGGAAAATATCAGCATGGGCTGATGCCATTAATGGGGCTTCCCTTCCGCTGGGACGTCGACTCGACGCGCCCAGGGGCCGAATTGTTCTACGATTTGTACTACGTGATGACAGGCGTCCACCTGCTGCACATGGTGATCGGGCTCGGATTGATGCTGGTACTGCTCGTCAAAGCGATGCGAGGCGGACTGCTGGGAGATTTCGCGACGCCCGTTCGAATGATCGGCCTGTACTGGCACTTCGTCGACGTGATCTGGGTCTTCTTGTTTCCGCTGCTCTACCTGATCGGAGCTCACCCATGATATCGCACACGCGGACCGTGGTGGGGACGTACTTCCGCGTCTATGGAATGCTGCTGGTCCTGCTGGCGGCAACCGTGCTCGCCGCTCGGTACGATGCAGGACCATGGAACATCGCCATCACACTGGCCATCGCCTCGCTCAAAGCCGTCTTGATTGGTGCAGTGTTTATGCACATTAAGCAAGAGACGCCGCTCGTGAAATTGGTGATCACGATCGCGTTCTTCTGGCTGCTGATCATGTTTTCACTGACGTTCTCGGACTACTGGTCTCGACCTTGGGACCCCAAGAGTGATCCATGGGTAATTCCCGCTCCGCGGTTCGAAGCGGGAGCCAAGCCGTAGCGACCAACTTCGCCGAATGAAACGGGCCAGGAAGATTGGATTGCAAAGAACATCAAATGAGAGTCGAAAGGCTATGCCATTGTGAGGGACGATTGATTGGGAAGTGCACCATACCTACGAATTTACGATCTCTACTTCGACTTCGTCGTAGGCGTTCGTCAGCTGTTCCTGCAGAGCTTCGGCGATTTCTTCCGCCTGCGTTGGGAGTTCACACTCGATATCAAAACTCCCCTGCATTCGATCTCCTGCGAGGACATGAATCGTTTTGTTCATCACGTTGACGCGCGGAGCCCCGTCACCAAACACACCGCCCGAGGATGTCTTCCAGACTCCCAATCGAGCAATCTCATCACCGGAGAGGGTGAGAACGATTTGAAATACCTCCGTTTCGGCAGAGGTATCGGGTACCAGTTTCGGAAGTGCGTGCACCTCAAGGGATCCCGCTTCGATTGCTGTAATGATTCGCTCATCGTTCGGTGCGCTCATAATTCTTGCTCCTCTTGTAGCGGCCGGAACGGCGCACCATTCGGCTTGCATCCCGTGGTTTGATCAACACTTCAAATGTAATTCGGTCTGACTGGACTCGCTCCCTCGCCGTATCCGCACGCGTCGATTGAGCGAAACCATGCGTCGTCAGGCAAAGCGTGTCGCATATTCCATGCCCCGTTTTGCGGGAGTTCCTCGGGCTTACAGATCCAACAGGCCACGCCGCCGAGTGCAAGCCTCGCATCTCCTCAATGGCGAGCCCCCACGTCACTCAATGCTCCCGATCACTTCCCGGAGATCCTGAGCGACAACCTTCAGCTATGTTAGGGGGCACATTCTTTGCACCTCGCCCCACTAATCAGGTGCCATCATTCTTAGTATGGCACATCTTAAGTTCCCGATTACTAGCAGATGCGAGGATGCCATGAGCTTACGAGTACTCCGATACGGATTAATGGTTGGATTATGGTCATTGAAGTTGGCACAGATCTGTACTGGACAGGTCGAGCCAACGGATCAGCCGCTCAATACGCGTACTGTGGTCGAACCCAGCACGGACTGGTCGGTCCCCGATCAACCCTGGTTCAGCGATCCTGCAATCCGCCGTGAACTGGACCTCGACGACCGCCGATACGAGAAGCTGGAAGCCAACTACCAGAAGGCACTCGAACGATACCAGCAGGGAATGAGTAAGATCGATCCTGCTGCCACAGACATTGAACGCGCAAAGATTCGAGACGAGCTTCGGGCGGACTTTAATCGACGAGTTCATCAATCTACATCGACGGCCATCTCAGACCCTGCCCTGCGGCGAAGATACAATCAGCTCTACTGGCAGCATCGCGGAATCAGCGCGTTCAATGATGAGGATGTCCGATCCCGTATCCGGCTGAACGATACCCAACTGGAACGTTTGCGGAAGCTGGAGCAAGACTGGGATAGCCGTATGACGACGTGGCGTCGCGACTACTCAACCAATCCTGACCAGGTGCTCAAGCGATACAATCAGGGCCGTGCCGAGTTCAACGAGGGTCTGCGGTCGGTCCTCGAGCCGGCACAACTCGACGGGTGGAATGAGCTGACAGGTACACCGTACGATTTTCCCGCCGAGGTTTATTTCCGCGATAACCGGGCAGCTCGTCCCGTTTTGCGTTAGACCTGCGACGAATGAAGACGCTTGATCGATGCTGCCGCCTCTCTGACGTGCATCGTCCACAGGATGAGGGACCTGAAACCGCTCCTGTGGGCGATGTTTTTGTTCAGGCGTGCAGTCAAAATCAAGCAGGTTTCGATTGGTGAAGTGGTACCGTCTGAGCCTCTAAATCGTCTGAAGAAGTGCCCGCCGCGGTTATCCGGCATAGACGGGGTCAATAGGGCGACGCGTCCGATTCCCGCGCGATATCACGAAATTCTCGGAACCGCTCCTCTTTTTCTTCTTCTTCTGAATCGGCTTCCATCGTCTGAAAGGAATCGTCAGTCACGTCATCGTCGACCACTTCGACATCTTCTTCGTTCAGGTAATCGTCTCCGCGAAGAAAATTATGTGACTCATGAGAACGGAACGTTTCTACGGGGACAAGGCGATCTGTAGACGGACTGCTCTGCTCCCCCGCGATGGATGGACGCTGCATTTTGGCATCCAGGTGCACCACCTGAGTATGCGGGAACTCGGGTAAGTCCCAGCAATCCACCGGAATGGAGGTGGGATTAATTTGTACTTCTCCCAGATCCATCGTCAAAGTCATCTTCGTCTGCGGCCAGTCCAACCGAATCTGGTGGGCGAGTACGGCCCCAGAGGCGGGGTCGAGTCGATGATCATCGAGTTTGGCCTGGGCGAGGCGCGTGGCGTCATTGCTGTAGAGACTATGCTCGATCACGATCCCCTTCTTGAGATCGACCAGCACCACACGTCGCAGTGGCAGCCCGTGGGCAGTGACGATCTGCTCGATCAGCCGGGCTTGCTCGTATTCCGGGTCAGTTTCAATAGTGACTCCGGTCGTCGGCAGCGGCGCAACGCCCAACGTTTGCAGCAACCAGTCAGGTTCGAAAGGAATACCAATCTGATGGCGAGCGGCGTCCATGTTTTCGTGCCGACAGGTCACAAATCCTGGATCCATCTCGCGAGCCCAGACCCAGAAGCGATCGCTGTTGGAACCAAGATCGACCTCCTTTCCTCGCATCGACATCACCTGAAGGCGGAATTTCCGGTCTTTTTCGACGGCCAGCATTCCATTGAACGAATACTTGTCGACACGGATTTTCACCTTCTTCGCCTGCCAACTATGGATGCGATCCGTGTTCTGATTCAGGTGTGCGACCACTTCTTCGATGGAAGGGTTGCTGACGTTCTTCAGACAAGGTGCCCCGGCCATCGGGTCACGCGCCCGCTTCCAGATAATTCCACGGCCTGAGACGCAGCCCGAAAGCGAACCAGCGACGAACAACAGCAAAGACAGCGACATCAGTCGGAGAGCAAGTGCTCGTGGGCGACCTGCTTGTTCTGAATGTCGTCTCACGGCGCATGCAATCGCCACACCCGAGCCGACGTTTTGCGGACTGCGGAGGGGTAGTGACAGGGTTGTAAATCGGGTCATCCCTGCCACTCCGCTGAAAGTTGGGTTTTCAGTTCTGAAATCAGCTGCTGCGATTCCGCATCACCAAGATGGTAGTTGAAGACCTCAAACGTCCCTTCGCCATGAACACCACTCAGTTCCAGGAACTCGCGGTCGTCTTCATAACGAACATTCTCCAACCTCAGTTTCCGCTGCTGCAGCAGCACGAGCGCCAGCCCATAACGGGTTCGCTCGTGAACCGGACTTGCCTCTTCACTCAGTTGCTCGAAGTACCGCATCGCGACTTCGGGGTCGATCCTGGTCAGTTTGGGATCGATTGCCGCGGGGACTTCGACGGTCCAGCAGCCAAAGTGCCCCGCTGGTGGACCAGTCCACCCCTCGTCGGAAAAGTCCAGACGAACGAGTCCATTCTCACGTTCAACCAATACCGAGTGGCACACCGAGCCGGGGACGAGCGGTTTACCCGTCGCAGCACAGTTTTTACCCAGTGGTTTAAGGTGATAGTCCATTCGTCAGAAAGGTTCCGTCGGCGGATGAGTTTAAGACGCTGTTCGAATCGTCCAGGTCAGAGAGGTGACTGCATGTGTAAACAGTAAGGCCGGAAAATCTTGCCCCGTTTGCGCCGGGGTTTTACTTCATCGGCGAGTTTTGCCGCAAGACGAATGTCGTCGCCGCTCTGGCAGGAGAGCTTTCCGCCTTTCCTCTCGCTGGCGGAATCGCCTCCGTACGTCGAATCACTCAGAGTTCGCACGGATAAGAGAGACACCTGATACCCATTCCCCGCCCTCCCCATCGCATGCTCCACGCGTTGGAAAGTATCGACAAAGACCAACAGCAGCGGAGGTCTGTGGTGAACGTCTCCCGGCGGACCACCCCATTCGGGCCACCGGACCTACAGACTCACACAGGGCTCGGAAATCAGCAAGACGGCGAGAGAGGCCCCAAACTCCAAACGAAAGTGCGGGGTTTGCAATGAAAAATCCTCTGCCTCGGACGCACATGCGGAGGCATTCTCATCACGATCAGCGAGTTCTCCGCTGATAAAGAAGGCAAAACGGGCGTGAATCATGAAGACGGGAAAGAAAACATCCCGAATGGCTCTGAGCCATTCGGGATGCCATATTCATTCAGTGCCGGAACCGTATTCGATGGACCTTTCGGACTTGAAGTGCGGCACGCGCACACTGTTTCTCAAGTTTCTTGAATCCGACCGCGAACGGGCTGTCCAGATCGCGACCGACTCAATCGACTAAAGACCCTTCGAGATGACCAGCTTCACCAGATCGCCAACGCGGTTGCTGTAACCCCACTCGTTGTCGTACCAGCTGACCAGCTTGAAGAAGCGGTTGTTGAGCTCGATACCGCTACCTTTGTCGAAGACCGATGACGACTTGCTGTGAATGAAGTCGCTGCTGACCACTTCGTCTTCGGTGTATTCGAGCACACCCTTCAGATAGGTCTCGCTGGCCTTCTTCATGGCGGCAGAGATTTCTGCGTAACTTGTTTCCTTAACGGTTTTTACAGTCAAGTCAACAACCGAAACCGTTGGCACGGGGACGCGAAGCGCCATACCGGTCAGCTTGCCTTTGACTTCGGGGCAGACCAATGCCACGGCTTTGGCAGCGCCGGTGGTGCTGGGGATGATGTTCTGAGCGGCGGCACGGCCACCCTTCCAGTCCTTCTTGCTGGGTCCGTCGACCGTCTTCTGCGTAGCGGTGTAGGCATGGACGGTGGTCATCAGACCTTCCTCGATGCCAAAACCTTCCTTCAGCAGAACGTGAACAACGGGTGCAAGACAGTTCGTCGTACAGGACGCATTGGAAATGATGTGATGCGACTTCGGATCGTACTTGTCACAATTGACGCCCATCACAACAGTTAGGTCTTCACCCTTGGCAGGAGCCGAGATGATGACCTTCTTGGCGCCGGCGGTGATGTGGCCTTTGGCCTTTTCTGCTTCGGTGAACAGACCGGTCGATTCGATCACGATATCAACGCCGAACTGCTTCCATGGCAATTCTGCAGGGGACTTGGCACTGACGACGTGGATGTCGTGTCCGTTGACGATCAGAATGTCGTCTTCTGCTTTGTCCGGGCTCGACTTCTTCGAACCGACTTCACCAGCAAAACGACCTTGCGTCGTGTCATATTTCAACAAGTAGGCAAGGTTATCAGCGGGGACAATGTCACCCACGGCGACGACCTGTAGATCTTTGCCGACAAGGCCTTGTTCAACCATCGCCCGGAAGACCAAACGTCCGATACGGCCAAATCCATTAATCGCGACCTTCACCGTCACAATACTTCTCCTGAGATGTTTGCCTGAATTGCCTGGCTGAAGCGTGTCCTAACGGACAGCGAGTCCATTTTCAAAGAGATGACCCGCCACAAACCTTCGCCAGACCAAGATCGACAATTCTAGTTCTCCCCCCTCAGCCGAACAAGGTTGCCCTTCTCATGCAGAGCGAAAAAGATGTAGCCCCCTCGAAACAAGGAAACAGAGTAAAATCGACCGATTTATTGAGGTGTACGAGATTCGGCTCGCCTCTTCAGAATATGGATCGGCAACTGTCAATCTGATCTCACCCTGCATGCGTCCGCAAAAGGGTGAGATCGTTGACTCTTGTTTCACCGTCGTGATCTGAGCAGTAGCTCGGTCAGCAGAGCCCCCAATTGCGCGATGCTTCCGCTACTCGTTTTGCCACCCAACACGGGCCTCGACGATCTTGGTTCCGACGGGCCGGCCCGAGATCGGCTCGCCAACATGCATCGGATTCAACTTATTGGAGGCAGGACAGGTAACCGCTTATGGCAGAGGATCTGCCCGCGTAACAGATCCTCTTGTCGACCGTCCGCCCCCGCCGCAGGTCTGACGGACATTTGATTCTTCGTCTCACTGACGTGTCCAAAAAAGCAAGCCCCGTCATATTTCCAGGCTTCGATGAAACCATCCACCGTTAAACGCCGTCATGACGCCACGTGCCCGTTTATCTGCCCATCGATTCTTGCAAGCTGCTACCCGGCTTTTGCTATTTAAGATTCTATTAATCTTCGTGTGAGAGTCCCCATTCGGTGGAATGCAATACTGTTCATCTGCACCATCACGGTTATTGATTTTTCGCCGCTGTTACGCGCACTCATTCCAATTGCATCAAGTACCTGATGCCGGATAATTCTCTTCGTACGGCCAACGTCTGTCATGCTCTCCGTTTTACTTTTTTTCTGGAGGTGACTGCGTATGTCTTTCCGATCCTTACGTAAGGCGTTTACCCTCATTGAACTCTTAGTCGTGATTGCGATTATTGCAGTGCTGATCGCCCTGCTTCTTCCCGCGGTGCAGCAGGCGCGAGAGGCGGCTCGACGAACCCAGTGCAAGAACAATCTAAAGCAACTGGGTCTCGCCATGCACAACTATCACGACACATTCAATATGCTCCCGATTAATAAGTATGATGCGGGCTATACTGATGGATATCGTGGAAACAATCTCTGTGTTCTGATCGGCATTCTTCCCTACATCGATCAGGCACCGCTATATAATGGAATTAATTTCTTATCGGCCAACCTGACTCTTGAACTTGTAAACGGCAAGCGAGTCTGTGACCACCTCATTACCAGTTATATCTGCCCGAGCGATACCGGAGGGGGCGATAAAGATCCGAGCACAGGCGCCGCTCGCTGCAGTTATGCTCCGAGTATCGGGGCCCAACAGATTCAGTCGAATGCAGGTTGTAACCTGGCGACCTGGGCCGGAACCTATCCGGCGGGAATGGGACTCGACAACGACGGTGATGGAGAAGATCCATTCAATCGCGGAAATGTTCGTTCTGACTATGGGAACGGTGGGCAAATATCGGGGCCGTTCGGACGGGGCTACTTTTCTCCGTACGGAGCGAAGTTCAGTCAGCTCTCCGATGGAACCTCGAATACGATTCTCATGGGTGAAATTCTCATGGAATGTAATTTGTACTCTCCTTGGGGATGGGCCTGGCCTGAATCACTGTGGTATGCCACAACAGCCCCGATCAACTTTCCCACCTGCCCGGGACAACCGGGCTACGAGTCGAACCCCTGTTTTTCGAATAATGGCAACAACTGGAATGCGACATTCGGATTCAAGTCAAAGCACGTCGGTGGCGCCCAGTTTCTGTTGGGCGACGGCTCCGTTCGCTTTATCGGACAGAATATCGACCGGCTGACCTACGCCCGCCTCGGAGACAAGGCAGATGGGGGCGTGATCGGCGATTTCTAATCACCAGCGATATGTCATGCTGGTGCGTGCGGTACATTTCACCGGGGCAAATCTCGCAGCATCGTCTATCCTGGAATCATCAATTCAGAGTGGCCAGGAGCTGATCAGAAACGCTTTCAACTCAATGTCGCTAACGCTTCGTACGGCAGAAGAAAATTTATCACGCCCCTTGTGATGCAGTCGGAGGCTTGGAGAAGCGCTCGCTCACCTCGCCTGCAGTCGATCTGGTTTTCGTTACATCCTTCTGAAAAGAAAGGACCGTCGTGCGCATTTTTTCTTTGTTGGTACTCTTGATGGCTTCGCTGCTCATCGGCTGTGGAGGAAGCAAGCTTCCTAAAACATATGCTGTCACCGGAGTCGTGACGTTGAATGACAAGCCGCTGGAAGGAGCCGATGTGGTCTTGGTCCCGAGCGACCCGAAGTTACGATCTGCAGGAGGCGTGACCGATGCAGAAGGCCGTTTTACTGTTAAGACGTACTTCGACCCGAGAAATCAGATCCCCGGCGCGATGACTGGTGAGTATGGTGTCGCCGTCACCAAAGTCGAGAAACGTAACGTCTCGGCGGATCTGAAGCCGGAAGATGCGATGGCGCAGACGATGAAGATGGGTCAGGCAAAGTCCCTGATCCCGAAAAAGTACAACTCACCGACTACATCAGGCTTCAAAGTGAGCGTGGGGACATCTGCCCCCTCGCCGCTCAAGCTGGACTTGAAGAGCTGATTAAAGCGGAGCCCGTCAGAATCTCGCTCAGGTTCGCCCCCGATCAGCGCGGCTCCCGATTTCCAGTGGCAGGCCGCTCGACCCGATGAGAAGACGGTGACTGACCGGGCCTCGCGGTTCACCGTCAACAATGTGATTCATTCAAGTGCCCCCCGGTTGGGGGGCATTCTGCGTTTACGTGCCAGCCCCGCAGCCGTAGCGGTGCGGGTAAAGCAGCGTCTCAACCCCACTTAACATGACCAGGTTGAATCGCGTGAAGGTCGATGAGTCGCCTCTACGGGACGTGCAGAATCCGTGGTTCTCCGTTAAGATTGCCCTGCATTTGCAACCAACCGTCCGGACAATTTGACGAATTCGAGACCCGTGAAATGAAAAGTCTTCTGCCTGTTGTATTCGCGCTTTTGACTGGCTTGTTCTGGGGAACGTATGGCCCCGTGCTTGGTCAGGCGCGTGCATTCGAGAAGAGCCCCTTCAAACCGTACGTCATGATCGGCGTGGCATACCTGCTCTGGGGAATCATCGGTGGGCTGGTCGGCATGTTTGCCAAAGGAGACGCCTTTACGTTCACCCGGCAAGGGACGATCTGGGGATTTGCCGCGGGTACGCTGGGAGCATGGGGAGCTTTGACGCTGACGCTGGCCATGTTCACTGGAGGAACCGCGATGCCTCAAGTCGTGATGCCCATCGTGTTCGGGACGGCTGTGTCCGTCAGCGCCATCGTCGCGGTGCTGACAACCAAGACCCAGGCCGACCCACGTCTCTGGCTGGGGATCATGGGAATGGCGGTTTGCATTGTGACCGTCGCCTATTTCACGCCCCACGCGGCACCGCACGCTCCGAAGCCCGCAGAGCCCCCCGTCATCAATGAAAAGTCGTGAGGAAGGACATCGAGACGACGATCGCCGCGATCAGTTCGCCTTCTGCGAATCACATTCAGAACAGGGAGCAGTGCCGCGCTGCTCCCTGTTCTCCTTTGCATCAACATCCAGATCGGCTTCTCCTGAAATGCTCTCGCGAGTCGGCATCCACGTTCTTCGGCACGTATCACTGACATTCGCAGATTGGACGTCGGACGTTTTGATTCGGTATAGAATCGTGTAGTCACGCCAGTTGAATCTCCTCAAAAAGCTCGCGAGAGATCCCATGTCGACACACATTCCAACTGCTCCGCTGCCGTGGGGTTCGACACGTCGACAATTCCTCGCGAAGGCTGGGAATGGATTCGGTTCCCTCGCGCTGGCAAGTCTGCTGGCCCAGGAAGGGGGGTTGGGACATGCTGCGACGTCTTCGGGAGTGAATCCGCTCGCCTCCTGTCCCGGCCATTTCCCTGGCAAGGCGAAATCGGTTATCTGGCTCTTCATGAATGGGGGACCGTCCCAGGTCGACACCTGGGACTACAAACCAGAACTGCAGAAGCGGGACGGCACTGAGCTTGTCGGATTCGATCAGACCACGGGTTTCTTCGCTGGTCAGGGGGGCCCCCTGATGAAATCCCCCTTCAAGTTTGGACAGCATGGAGAATGTGGTGCCTGGGTCAGCGAAATCTTTCCGCAGATGGCTCGCCACGTCGACAAGATGGCCTTCGTCTACTCCTGCTGGACTGATTCCAATAACCACTCCCCTGCTCTGTTTCGTATCAATACCGGGATGTCCCGGCAGGGCTTTCCCTGCGTCGGTTCCTGGGTCACATACGGTCTGGGGAGTGAAAGCCAGAACTTGCCCGCTTTCGTCGTCATGTACGACACACTGGGACGGGGAATTCCCAAAGGACATGCTCAAAACTGGGGTGCCGGCTTCTTACCCAGCGTCTTTCAGGGAACTGCACTCAAACCTCAAGGCGATCCGATCGAAAATCTGAAACGGGCACAGGGGATGTCTGACCAGCAGCAGAGATCGCAACTCGATCTTCTGGCCACGCTGAACCGGACTCACCTGGATCGACATGCGGCCGAGTCAGAACTGGCGGCGCGGATTGAATCCTTCGAGCTGGCTTACCGCATGCAGATGGCCGCCCCCGAAGCACTGGATCTTGCGAGTGAATCAGAAGCGACACAGAAGCTGTACGGACTCGACAACCCCAAGTGCGCTCACTTCTCGAAGCAGTGTTTGACGGCTCGACGGCTCGTCGAACGGGGCGTTCGCTTTGTGCAGATTTACTCCGGCGGAATGGAGAACGAACGGAGTTGGGACGGTCACGCGAATATCGCAGGCAACCATACCGGCTTTGCCGCGGAAACAGATCAGCCGATCGCAGCATTGCTGACGGACTTGGCCGAGCGTGGAATGCTCGACGAAACCCTGGTCGTCTGGGGGGGTGAATTTGGTCGCCTGCCGCTCGTACAGAAGGGTGGAACCGGTCGAGACCACAATCCGCACGCCTTTACCACCTGGTTCGCCGGGGGAGGCGTTAAAGGGGGAACCCTGTTCGGTGAAACGGATGAGATCGGCTACAAAGCACTCATCGACCGGGTCAGTATCAACGACCTGCACGCGACGATTCTTCACCAGTTAGGTCTTCACCATGAGCGGTTAACGTATCGGTACAACGGCCGTGATTTCCGCTTGACTGATGTCAGTGGACGCGTCGTGACAGAGATCCTGCAGAACGCATGAGCGTGGCGGTACCCTGAAGTGGCGACGTATCATCCGAACCAGTCGATCTGACTCGAGACGGCATCATTGTTTCCTGGACCGGCAACGGCCGTCCGTAACAATTGAATGGCAATTAAATCTGGCCGGGCAATGTCTGTAAGAAAGTCCTTGAGGGTCTCAGGCACTTCAGAAACTGCAATCAGGGAGTCTGCGTCGTATCCGGATAAGTCAGCTCGTTACGAACTTTCCGGACGCCGGGTTCCTGACGAGCAATGATTTCCGCCACCTTCGCCCGTTCGGCGGAAGCAACGTGACCGCGGAGGACCACTTCCCCTTCGGGGCTGACACTCAGTTTGACATTGCTGGATTTCAACGATGTCATTTTGTTGAGCTTTGTTTCAAGCTTTGTCGAAACAGTGGGCAAGTGAGCGGGGGTATGCTCGAAGGCGACTTTCTGACGTGGCCGGATCGGCGGAGCCTGCCTCTGTGCGCCGCCGAAGCCAACGCCCATACCTCCCTGCTGCTGCTGATTATTGAACATCCCGCCATTCGGGTTACCGCGGTTGCCACCACCGCGACGATTGCCACCCATATTCTGATTCATCATTCCGTTCTGGCCCTGCCCCTGAACGTTGCGTCCCAGAAAGTTGTTCGGGTTAGTATTGACCCCCAGGAACCCTTGTCCCTGCTGGCCCATGGCATTCATGCCGTTGTTCATATTCCCCGCCGAACGCCCCCGCACCGCCGAAGCCCCCGCCGGCACCGCCCCCGGACCTCCGCCAAGTCCGCCAGCACCACCGAGTCCCCGCCGCCCATGCCACCGGCACTCATGCCCGAAGCACCAAGTCCCCTCCGCCGAGGCCGCCGCCAGCACCGCCACCGCCAAATCCTCCCCCCGCGCGCACCACCCCGGCCTCCTCCGAAACCACCCCTCCGCTACCACCGCCGCCGAACTGCGCGTGCGATGGGAGAGGGCTAATCAGAGTCCCCAGAAACAGCACAGAAAAAAGGATGAGTGGACGCATGCGGGAATCCCTTTCGGCAACGTTCGCCGATCACGCTGCGAATCCGAGACACGGAATTTCGCAACATATTGATTCTCTCGGCCAAACATGAGTCCGTCAACAAGTCGTTTTTCGCTCATCCGGAATTCAGGCAGGAACGGAGTCAAGTTACGTCGAGCTGGCAACTTGCGAGGGTGATGAATTGATCATTGCGGAGGCAAAAGGCCTCAGGAAAGAGACGCTCCCAAGTCGTAGATTGCAGCCGTATCAAGCACTAAGGTGTTTGATGTGAACAGTTTCCGGACGGCAGCATGGTGGATTTTCATTTTTGTTCCCCGACCCCGACCGCGCCATAAAGAATTGTTTGTCCGGCTTCGCGGGCCTTGTCCATGACCTCAATCCCTTCGATTCCGGCGGGGGCGACCGCGTTCAAGTCGATCGCCACTTTCAGGGTTGAGATTTTGCTGAGTTGTTCGGCGTTGATCAGACGCGTTTTGGCCGCTCCCGCAGCGACAACCAAATCGACACCCTCACAGGCAGCAGCGAGTCCGGCGTCGGACTGAGATTCGTGCGGACTCAGCTTACTCACGTCAGCGATCTCTTTCAGCCCTGCGCAGGTGGCGGTTGGGCGCCCAGAGATCGGGAGGCGAGTCGCACGGTGGCTCCCTGCTGCAGCAGCAACTGAGCAACCCGGGAACCGACAGGCCCGGTTCCTCCCAGCACGACAGCGGTCGTTTTGGACAAGTCCAGATGTCGGGACGCAGCAAGAACGGTTGCCGCGGCCGTCGTATTGGAACCGTTCGAGTCCATCATGACCGAGACCTTGAATGGACCGAACAAAGACTTCGTGACGGCTTTGAGGAGCGCTCACCGGCAGCCACATTGCTTCCTCCGACGAAGATGGCTGTATTGACCAGATCGGACGGCTTACGCGTGAAAATGGCTCCGTGGACAAGGGTCTCGACATTGTCCGGCGTCACACCACCATAGCTGAAGAGTTCATCCACCCCCGCATCGACGGCGACAACTCTGTCGAAACTGCTGGGCAAGGAATCAGTATCGAGTTGAATCAGGATCTTTTCATGGCCATACCCTACCCCGGAAATAAGCAACAACCTCGGACGTCCGTCAGGCTCGAAATCGGGTAGGAGGAGGGGTTACCCCCGTCCTCCCACACCACCGGACGTACTCATCGTATCCGGCGGTTTCTAAGATGGTTGTAAATCGGCGTGCCTTTGGGTCAGGAAGACGAGGCCGAGACGATGGAACCAGTCGATGGACATGGCATGTTGAGCGGGAGGGCTACCCGCCATGCGCACCATCCTTTCCCCGAGTTAGCCAGAATCCACGCGAGGTACCGGGGTACTCCGCACGAGATCAGGAAGTCGGAGATCGGTTTCGCACGTTTCCGCTGTTTGAGTTGAACGCAGCGCAGACGATGTCGAATCCATTCATCCAGACGTTCGAGGTGAGACCGACATTGGGCATGTCGGTAGTATGTCACCCATCCGGTCAAGAACGAGTTGAGTTCGGTCACCATCCGTCGGAGGCTGACGCCTCGATTGCGTTTCGTCAGTTCACGCACCTTCTGCCGTGCCCGTGCGAGACTCTGAGGGGCGACCCCAGCTTCCCGCCCGGGAGCAGACGGTGGCCCAGGAATTTCCGGTCGGGATGTACGCTGCTGCGGATTTATCGCGGTTAACCCGCAATCGCAGATGCGTTTCCGGAATGTCGTGAGCGAGGCCAGCACGCGTTCTCCCGCTGCTTTTGTCCGCACGTAAATGTTGCAGTCATCGGCATAGCGGCAGAACTTGTGCCCGCGACGCTCCAGTTCCCGGTCGAGATCGTCCAGTAACAAGTTCGCCAGCAGTGGTGACAAGGGACCGCCTTGCGGCGTCCCTTCCTGACGTGCAAGGCAGGCACCGTCTTGCATCAGCCCCGCTTCCGGAACCGGCGAATGATGCGAAGCAGACGCTTATCAGGCACGCGTCGCGCCAGACGTCCCATCAGAATGTCGTGGTTGACCCTGTCGAAGAACTTCTCGGTCCATATCCACGACGATGAGACGTCCTTCGGCCACGTATTGCTGAGCCGCGGCCAAGGCCCGGTGGGCACTGCGACCGGGGCGGAACCCGTAGCTGGAGTTCGAGAACGTCGGATCAAATAGCGGTTCGAGAACCTGCAGAATCGCTTGCTGTACGAGTCGGTCGACAACCGTCGGAATGCCCAATTGTCGCATTCCACCTCCCGGCTTCGGAATTTGCACTCCACGCACCGGTTGGGGCTGGTATCGTCCTTCCAGAAGCGAGGCGATCAGCGTGTCCTTGTGAGTCGCAATCCGGGCGGCCAAATCGTCGAGGGTCATCCCATCGACGCCTGGGCGCACCCTTGTTCGCTTTCACTTTGCGATAGGCTCGATTGAGATTGTCTCGGTCACAAATCCTTTCCATCAGGTTGTCGGTCAAGGCGCGTGTCTGGTCTGACGCCGCGAGAGTTTGTGACTCCTCGAACCGGGCAGATTGGATGCTGTCCGCACCGCCTTGGCCGTGGCGCGGGGGTTCTCCGTCGACTCCGAAGAGTCGCCGTTGATACCAACTGCCTTCCTGTCGCTCCGCTCTCATCGAGTCGTCTCAGGCGTACCCTGCATCTTAGATTCGGTCCTTCGCCGGTGAGTAAGTCATGACCAACGTGTCTGACGATGCACCCCAACTACTACGACCTCGGCTGACTTCTCTCCACGCGTCTGACGGTGTGTTGCCACCGACATAGCCGGGTCGACCGGCACGAAGAGAGATCTCCCCGGGTAAGTTGTGCTTCTTTCCCTTGGGCCTCGCTGGATTTACCGGCGTGAGTGTCGGATGAGCATTGGGCATCCCCGTCCACTGCCGGGTTACCCCACCACGTCGGCCTTGTATCCAGTTTCTGTTCGTCGAGTCCAAGTTTCGCTTTCGGCTCCTTCAGATCCCGCCTCGCGGCGGGCACCCTGTCCTACAGCTCACGGTTCCGGTCATCACGGCCCGTAGAGAACTTGCATCTCCGAGAAACACAACATGCCAGGCGCACAGAAAGACAAGCCCGTGGAACGAGATTCCACGGGCCTGCGCATCACTTAGCAGAATCGCCAGCGTTTAAACTCACACACCCGAGAATGGATGCTTTGCGGTTTCTTTCTTGGCGACCATTTCGTCAGCGCTTGGCTCGCTCTTCATGGCACGAGCGATCGAGAGCTTGGTTGCGTCGTAGTTGTACTGGAAGATCTTCTTGTCGTCGGCAGCTTCCCAGTGAATGAAGACGCCACAAACGATACAGAGCTTTTCAGCCTGATCCTTGGGGATCACGCCTTCAGCGACGGAGTCGGCAACGGCCTTGGCAACAGCGTACTGAGCAGGGCCGAACATCTGGACGGCTTGCTTTGCACCCTTGATCGTGACCTTTGTGATCATGACGGTGGCTGGCTTGACAGCCAGGTTTGGTTCCAACACGGCCAGCAGATTGCTGTGACCTGAACTCTGATTGGCCAGAGCATTGGCGAAGGCGACGCCGACGGGCCCCGACTTGTCGCCGATCAGCAGATCGATGTGAGCAATTTCATTACCGTCACCGGACAGGGCTTCACCAACATAGAACGACATGCTGTAATCCTCATTCAAAGTAATTTCTGGTCGACGACTCAGAACCTCGCAGTCGCAGAGGCGAGCCGATCCCAAGACCGGAATCCTGCGGCACGATGCCGGAGAATTGGCCGTTGTGATACCACATCCATACCATGATTTTCCAGCTACTTGGCGACTTGATCGTGCTCGGCCCAAGCCATCCCGACGGAGTCACTCCCTTGCCCGCTTCAACCACGAAACTGCACCTTGCACGGGTAACCTGATCGTGCTCGGGCAGGATCAACGACACGCGTGCGACTCTTTTCTTTCCTGTCCCAAGAAAGCCATTCAACCATGTCATCTCGTCAGATCCTGATCATCGGTGGCAGCACTCGAGCGGCCGCCGATTCGGTACGACGAGCTGGTTGGCGACCGATGTGTGCCGACTTTTTTGTCGACTGGGACCTGCAGCAGACGGCCCAAACAATTCCCGTCCGTCGCTACCCGGAAAGCCTGCCAGACGACCTGGCCCACATTCGTGCCGACGGCTGGATGTACTGCGGAGCTCTCGAAAACGAGCCGCAAATTCTCTCGCGCATCTTGGAAGAAAACCGGAATCTCGGCCCTCTGATCGGAGCTCACCCGGAAACGTTGGCTCATGTCCGAAATCCGTCCTGGATTTCCTCAGTTTTGCGTGCAGCAGGACTTCCCTGTCTCGACGTGGCCCGCCAATCGGCGCCACCTCCCCCCGATAGCTGCTGGCTGCAAAAGCCACTTTCGAGTGCCGGTGGGCGTCAAATTCGGGTATGGGACGAGGTGGCAGAACGTAGCCCGTTCGTGGAGCCTCACTACTTCCAGCGTCGAGTTTCCGGCAGCGAACTGTCTGTCTTGTTTCGTTGTGATGAAGGGAAACCGCCCGCCTGGCTGGGAGCGACTCGCGCACTTCGCTTGGCGAATCCCCTGCCCGCCCCGACTCCCTATTCCTACTGCGGCTCGACCGGCCCCGTGACCGATCTTCCCGATCACATCGTGCGGTCGATCACCGAAATTGTCACGACGATTGTCAGTCAGACCTCAGGTCTGAATGGCCTGGTCGGCTTTGACTTCATCGAGGATCCTCAGCACGCCTGGCTGTTAGAGATCAACCCACGTTACACAGCATCGGTGGAAGTGCTTGAACTTGCGTCGGGTCGTTCGCTGCTGTCACCGCAGCCTGTGTCGTGTCAGGCTGTATCAGGTCGGGTTGAGTCAGGTCGAGACCACGGTACGAGCGAGAACCATCAACAAAGGATCGTCGCGAAACAGATTTTGTACGCTGTAGAGTCGATATCCGCCCCGGAACTTCGCCACTACTTTCGGTCAATTGACCCGTGGCAGACCCCCATCGTGACAGATATCCCCCAAGTTCCATTAACGATCGATGCAGGTTGGCCGATTTGCACTGTCTTTGCCGAGGGCTCGGACCCTGTCGCCGTGGAGGAAATGTTGCGAATGCGGGGCGAGGCAGTTCGATCGGCAATCCGTGCGTAGTTTCTCAGTAAGCGGCCTCAAGAATCTCGAGCAGGTCCTGTTCTGTTGGGCAGCGTCCATTCAGCAGCATGAGTCGCTTGATTCCAAACGATTTCCGGGCAAAAACAGGAAGTTGATCGCGCGTCCCGCCCAGGTCGCGAATCCGGGATGGAATACCAATGGCACTTCGCAGCGCTTCCACTTGAGTGATTGCCAGTTCCGCTGCCGCTTCCGTCGAAAGCCCCTTGGTATCAGCCCCCAGGAGTTCCGCAATCCGCGCAAATTCAGGTAAGCGGGAGGGGAGGTTGAACCGCATCACATAAGGGAGCAGCAGACCATTTCCCGCGCCATGAGAACAATGCAGAGCTCCGCCAATCGGATATTCCAGTGCATGGACGAGAGCCACAGCGTTATTCGAGAAGGCGAGCCCCGCCAATGTCGCCGCGAGAGCCATACCTTCTCGCGCTGCCAGATTTTGTGGTTCGTTGACGGCGGTAACCAGATGCTTTCCGACCAGTTCAATCGCCCGTTCCGCCAGGCAATCACCAAGAGGCTGTTTTCCGTCGTAGGGAAAGGGTTCGTCTGCCGGGACATCCAGTTCATGATAGTGGACTGCCGTGTAAGCTTCGATCGCATGCGTCAGGGCATCGATACCGCTATCGGCTGATGCACGGGGAGGACACGTTAACGTCAGCTTTGGATCGACGACTGCCAAAACCGGACGGAGATAGTGGCTGAGCGAACTGATCTTGGTCTGATCCTCAGTATCGGTCAGTACTGCGGCGTGGGAAACTTCACTCCCCGTCCCTGCTGTCGTCGGAATGCAGACCAGCGGAATGATCGGGCCGGGAACTTTTCCAAAACCAAAATAGTCGCGGTAGCTTCCCCCGTGCGTGAGCACAGTTGCGACGATTTTGGCGAGATCCAGATTGCTTCCTCCACCGACACCCACGATCACATCGGGTTTGGCCCCGCGCGCCACTTCAATCGCCGCATCCGCCGTCTTGAATGAGGGCTCAGGTTCCCCCCCATCGAAGATCGTCACAGAGATCCCGGCTGCTTCCAGGGGAGCTTTCACCTGATCGACAATTTGAACCTTCGCGAGGATGGCATCCGAAACAAGCAGTATTCGTTTTGGCTTCCAGGGTTCGAGGAACTGAGCCAGCCGGCGAACAATTCCCGATCCAAAAACGATGCGCCCGGCCGAGTAGAAATTCCAGTAGTCGCGGTGTGACATGAAACGCTCACCTGCAAAATGCTGTTCGATTGTTCGGATAGCGGCCTCGATCATATCAGGCACCGCAATCGGCACCAGATACGCGATGTGAAGGATATGATGTGACGGTTATATGTGGTCCCCTCCAAAGTGCTGACGAACGGCGCCATACTGTGCCTCTCCGATGCTCCTGAACCGTCCGTGCCGCGCCCCTCTGTTCATCACGGATTCCCCACCCGGTGCACGCTCAAATCGTTGAAACCATCTTTCGCGGTCCCGTCCCCTTGATCGACATCAGGTTCGGCAGAGATCACCGTACACTGAACTCTAAACTGACAAAATCAGTATACACGTCAAGAACGATGTAACCGTCAAAGTTCCTCCAGTTGGAGTGTTGGTTACAACGAGACACCGACTCGCTATTTGGAAGCAGTCGTACCGCTTATTCCCGATGCAGTGGTTGCCGGGATGTCGATTCGATTGCGAGACTACTCTGTTTCGTGATACATCCGATTCGTCATCGCGAGGCCATCCTCAATCGATCACGTTCGGTAAATGAGATCAGGGTCTCTTTTGAGAGAGAGCACTGCGAATGACGCCCAACGGATTGGGCCCGGAAACGAAGTGCCCAAGCGGAGTCTGCCAAATGGCCCGAATTCGGATTATGTTACCAATTCTCGTCGCCTGGATGGTCTTTGTACTATCCGGTGCGTCAACTCTTTGGGCCCAGCCTTCGCCCCCAAAGCCAGCCATCGAACGTTCGCCGCTGTTAAAAGAACCGACGACTCCGGAAGAGATGTTCGCCGCAGCAGTTCTCACGGCCGATCTGGCCCGGCTTGATCTTGCTCGACTCTATCTTGAGCAATTTGAAGCCACTGAACCCGATAACGAAACGCTGATCCAACTGCGTGACAAGTACGGTACGAGTGATTTCGTAAAGCTTTCCCTTTTTAAAGAGTTGCAGCCGAACTCACAGAACTTGCTCGATCGTCTCAACGCCGCTGCGCGACTTCAGGCGGCTGACCCGGCGTTTGTTGATACCCTCATCAAGCGATTATCGGTTAATGAAACCGAACGTGCACTCGCCACAGCGGAACTCCGAAATGCGGGAATCCAAGTTGTTCCCGAGATTTTGCGGCAGATGTCGCTTCAGGAGATGGTCGATCAGCAGGACACGCTGCTGCTGGCACTGGTGCGGATGGGACCACAGGTCGTCCCTGCCTTGACTGGGGCCATGGATACCCCGGACGAACGAGTCCGGGCTGCCATTATCGACGCATTAGGATATCTCAAATCGCCCGAAGCCATCCCCTATCTCTGGTTTCCCGCATTTGATGAACAGCAACCCGCAGGCGTGCAGACTTCCGCGAAGAATGCACTGTCGAAGTTGCTGAAGTCATACCCGAAATTGGGACTGCAGTTTTCGTCGGTGACGGCAGCCAACGAACTGCGGCGTCTGGCACGACTCTATTACCGCACTCCTCAGGCTCTTCCCGTCGATGATGACGGCAATGTCCATCTGTGGACGTGGAGTGACGCTGTCGGGACGGTGGTCGATAAGGCGATTTCACCACAATTGGCATCACTCTACGTGGCGACCCGATTCGCACGTCAATCTCTGGCATTGTCACCCGAACAACCCGAACCACAGCGCCAGTATCTTGCCGCACTCCTGGGGCTCGAAGTTTTGCGTCAGGGCTGGGATACACCACGAGTGAGTACTCCCGGCACGGCCATGTATCTGGGCCTGACAGCGGGTGAAGAGACGATGGCACAGGTGCTTGCCGAGGCGCTCGACGCAAAACGTCCATCCACGGCGGTGCCTGCACTCGAGATCCTGGGACAACTGGGGACGAGAGAGCAACTGATATCGCGAAACGGGACGAAGTCGCCCGTACTGGCTGCATTGAACTCTCCCGATCCACGGGTGCAGTTCACAGCTGCTACGACCATCCTGAAGCTCGATCCGAAACATGGCTTTTCGGGCTCCAATCGAATTGTCGGGATCCTCGCCCGGGCTCTGACGGATGTGAATCAACCTCGAGCCATTGTCATCGATTCGGACGTTCACCGTGCCAGTGCGGTGATGGGCTACATGTCGAGCGGTGGATATGCCGCCGATATGGCCGCATCCGGACGTCAGGGCTTTGAATTGGCTTCCACTCTTACCGGTGTCGAAGTTGTCTTGATCCATGTCAATGTTCAGCGATGGGACTTAACCCAGACGTTGTCAAACTTTCGCGCGGATGCCAGGACGTCTCAGTTGCCGATCGTCCTTTACGGGCCCGGCGACCTGACGGATGACCTGACCCGGTTGGTCACTCGCTCGGCACCTGCAACCTACATCGCCGAATCCGCTACCGTGTCTGACTTCCTGGATCAGTTCTTCCCGTTCATCAAGTCCGTCAAGTCAGATCCGCTGACGCCACAAGAGCGTGACCTGCAGATGAGTACCGCGGCCTACTGGCTGGCAACGATCGGCAGCGGCAGCCTCTCGAAAATTTTCGATTTGTCACAAGTGGAAAACGAGTTAGTCCTCGCGACCGAAAATCCTGCGATCGCCACCAATGCTCTGATCGGGCTGGCTGGAGTCAGAACCCCCTCTGCGCAGCGACGCCTTGCAGACATTGCCGTCAACCCACAGATGATTGACGGCGTGCGGCAGACGGCGGCGAACCAACTGGCCTACCACATCCAGCAGTTCGGCCTGATGCTCACCAAAGATGAAGTCATCAATCTCCACGCAGGTTGGAAGAACACGGAAAACCCGGACGTGAAGGGGGCACTCGCCAGCGTGATCGGGTCATTGCGTCCCAATCCGACAATCGTCAGCGAGCGGCTGCGGGCCTTTCCAGTTCCTGTTGCCAACTGAAACGGAGAACCGGCAGCGAAGTTCAGAGGGCTCTCGTGCATCACTCGGCGCGAATGATTCTGACTGTAATCAGCGCATTGTGCCGAACTGATGCGGCGGTCGAATCAGTCGAGCCCGTAGTGGCGACGGACCTAACCTGGTGAAGCAAAATGTGGTGGCTTTCGCTGCCCGCAGGAACGACAAAACTCCGGCGCAGTGCCTCGCTTGTACTTTCAGCGGACGGCTTCAATGAGTGCTGGCGCGTTTTCGTTCCTGATGAACTGGAATTGGAACGGGAACTGATCGCCGTCATGAAAAATGCCTGCTACCCATGACTGAGCAGCAGGCATCCTATCTGACTTGCGGTTGAAGTAATTTTCCCGATGAACACACCAGCACACCGATTTGAACGATGTTCGGATCGTCGATGGCTCGATGCTCACACCAGAGCGGGCATTTGCGTCAGGCCGGATTACTTCTTAGACCAGGGACCGACCAGTTCGACCAGATTCCCGTCGGGATCACGGTAGTTGGCCAGCGCCAAACCTGCGGGGAAGCCTTCCGGAAGGGGTACGGGGCATTTTGCAATCGGCTTGCCGCCACCCTTGGCGGCATTCTCCACAGCCAGGTTGAGATTCTTGACGGGGATTGTCAGGTAGCGGAAACCGTACGACGAGTGAATAAACGTGTTGTCCACACGGGCCCCTGGCGTCGACTTGAACTGCATCAGCTTCAATTTCGTCGCTGTTTCCCCCTCGCCCAGCACCAGCACATGGACGTCCAGGTCAATGTTATTCGACAGGCCAGTATCGAGTCCAAACGCGCCGGGAACCTTGAAGCCAGGGACTTCAGTGAAACCGAGAACATCCTTGTAGAACTTCAGCGACTTATCGAGGTCACTGACCACCATCCCCAGATCAATCGTCTGGCTGGCGAAGTTCGAGTCTCGCTGCCCCTTCTGATTGGCAAATCCCCCAAGCGCAAAGGCCGTAAGAGCAACACCGGTCAAGCAAACGACGCGAAACCATGTATTTCGGCGATTCATAGAAGCCTCTCGAGTCTGATGAAAACAGGACCAGGTTCCAGTAACGGCCGTTACGGTAATTGCGAGTTCGCCGGCAAGCAACTGAATCGGGTTATTTGTTCCCGGGACCCTGATAGGTCACCGTGACGTTGGTGCGAATTCCGCCGCGGGGTGTGAAAGCCCCCACCAGCGTCATGGATCGAGGTTTTGTCACGGCGACCAGATCGTCCAGAATCTCGTTTGTCACCGCTTCATAGAACGCCCCGTGATTGCGAAACTGCTGGAGATAGAGCTTCAGCGACTTCAGTTCGTAACAGAGCTGGTCCGGTACGTACGTTAAAGTCAGCACGCCGAAGTCTGGTTGTCCGGTCTTGGGACACAGCGAGGTGAATTCGGGACAGATCGTCTCGATGGAGTAGTCCCGCGTCGGGTAGGGATTGGGGAAAGTCTCGAGCATGTCGCGGAAAGGCATATTGCAGTCTCAATTTCTGTAATGGGTCTTGGCGTGTTCCAAGCGCCGGATCGTGCTGGAAGACAACGGGGTTGGCAACCGCAACGGATGGTCGTCGCAGCCAACCCGCCGGCGGAACTGATCGTCATGGAATTGTAGTGACGCCGACGCGTTTCCCAATCCCTCTGCGGGATAGAAAGCAAAGTTTTGAAGCGTCAGCGGATCGGGGGCAACCGCCCACCATGTTCGATGAATCGATGGGACAGCCCCGCTCCTCGAACCGGCAGAATCACGGTGCTTCCCTTCATTCGATTGTAGGAAACCAGTTCACCGGCTTCCTTCCCAGGAACGACGATTAGCCGTACCGCTGCAGGACGCCTGTTAAGCACAGCAAAGGAGACCTGATCCGAGATAATCGCCGCCAGTGTGGCAACGTCGGTATCTCCCGGAAGACAAATCAGGTCCAGGCCGTTGGCGCCGGAATTGGCGGCCATGCACAACTGGTCGAAAGTCAGCGTTCCTGACTGAGTTGCGGCAGCCAGCGATTCGTCTTCCAGGACAGACAGCATGATTCTGGAATAAGACCCTGCAGAACAGGAAGCGAAAGCCGAACCTGCACGCATGGCGCTGAGAATCATCGAAAGGGCTGTGGCCGTCCCAGGAGCACCGACGCGTTTGATTCCCAGCAGCGGCAGTAAATCGACAACGCTGTCACCGGGACGGTGGGTGGGCGCTAATGTGACGTCGATACTGCCGAAATCCGCCCCCAGCCGGCTGGCAATCTCACGGCCAACGAGTTCCGCCGTTCGGGTCGCCTGAAACACGGCCGTCTGAATGACCGAAGCAAACTCATCCAGCCGGGAATTCGGATTCTCAAGCAGCCGCTGCTCCAAAGCATGACGGATGATCGCCGCGGCCCCGACTCCGACATGGACGACCAGGTCACCCCAGCCGTCGCCGAGGCAGGCTCCTGTCAGATGAGGGTGCCCCGTCGAGTCGTTCGCGAGCACCGCAAGTTTTGCGGCTGCGTCACCATTACGATCCCGCGTCGCCTCTGCGGCTTGCAGCAGAGTTTCGGCCACCAGCGAGATCGCGTCCATGTTCACGCCATTCTCGGTCGAGCCGACATGAACGGCTGCACGCAAACGCTCGGTGTGGGTCAGTGCTTCCGGCAGGCTTGTAATCAACTGCCGGGCACTCTGCGTCATCCCGTGCTGGACATCCGCGGCATATCCCCCGATTCGATCAGCGTGAACATTGGCGGCGGCGCCATCCAGTGTCTTGGCGATGTTGACGAAGTCTGACGCATTAAATCCCTGCGCAACCCGGTCGATCGGGGTGACACACAATCGACGCTGCAGGACCGGAACCCCGGTCAGCGCGGCGACTTCCGAACAGACGGCATTCAGCCGCCCTGCTTTTGAAATGATCCGATGATAGATCCCTTCGCACAGCTTATGGAAATTGCGATCCGCGCAATCCGAGATATTGATACCCAGTGTGACCGTGCGCACATCCAGCGGCAACTGTCGCAACTGTTGCAGGGCTGAAAAGAACCCTGTTAATTGATCCATAGTGGAACTCTGCGGAGTGGATTGAGTTGGTGACGAATTCGGGAAGCGTTTCCCATCCGAGCATTGCGGGCGAACGTCACGGGACGACCGCGTTGGAAACGACCGTGTTGAAGCCAACGGGTTCTGGATGTGCCAGTGCGGCGATCACTCGACGATGCTGCAGCGAAACAGTGATACCATCCGCCTGAAATTCATTGCGGAGCTCTTCACATAATTGCAGCGCGTCAACACCTGGAGGTACAGACAGTTCCATCGCTGCCAGGAACATTTTGGCTTGTGATTCTTTGTCACGACATTCCAGCCGCCCCTGCAGATCGACCAGATCAATTCCATCCAGGGCGAGCCGATGTGCCAGAAACCGCAGGACACCTGGCCGATCAGGCCCGGCAAGTGTGAGAACGTAGCGTTCCTTTGGCGTTGGCTCGGTAGCTCCGTCGAAACCCATGTCCTTTTCAGGATCGCGCAGAGTCACATCAGCACCGAACGCCCGGCAGACCGCACGTATGTGCTCAACAATCACCTCGGGGTCCTGGTCGTCGGCAAACTCTGCCGCCATGATCATGGCAAAGAATTTCTGAATGACCGCCTGACTGACGTCACGCAAGTTGCCGCCCAGCTCATCAAGTGCGTTCGCGAGGGCAGCAAGTATGCCAGTCCGGTTTGCAGCAACCACCGTCATGATGTAAAGCTTCGACATAGTTACTTTCAACGCAAAGGCGATGAGGTCGTTTTCTCAATCGGAACCAGTCTTAGCCACCCAGCAGACTCTGTCGGATAAGTCCCAGGCCGCGACGGATGTCAGAGGCGCGATCGTCCCCCTCGGTTCGGATGGCGGTCAACCAACCTCGATAGTCCATTTCACTCAGCAACGCAAAGACTTCAATCCAGTCAACGTTCCCCCGCCCGACAGCCCGTTCTTCACCCCCGCGCATTCCGGAATCTCCGTCCCGCAGCTGCACATGAACGACGTGTTCGTGCAGAATGCGCAGCGATTCTGCAACCGGACGACGAGTCATGGCAAAGTGAGCGGGGTCGAAATCGATACCGATCAATCCCGTCTTGATCTCTTGCACCAGCTTCAGCAGGGTCTCTGCCGAATCGTTCGTCGGTGTGATGGCAAGGGTGGTGCCAATATGAGTTGAATGGCGGGCCAGATCACTCAGCACTTCAACCAGAAGCTGTCGATCTTTCGATTCCGCCTCTTCCGGAATTCGCCCGACACGCAAACAGAGCACAGTCGAATTCAACGAATAAGCAAATTTCATTGCATCGCGGATTGCTGCAATTCGGACGTCGAGCTTGTCCTGTTCAAACAGGGGATAATTCAGGGGAAAGACGGCCCCGGACACGGTAAGACCGTATTCGCTGATCTGGTGCAGCAGATCACGGCGTCCGGTTGACGTAATTTCGGATGCTCGCAGCTCGTAGCGGAGATCGAACTGTACCCCTTTCACATTCAACTCAGCCGCCGTCTTGATCGATTCAAGAAGCGGTTCAGCAAAACAGCGTGTCCCAACAGCAAGTCGAAATTGGCGCATGGTGATCGAGTAGCTTTAAAATGAGAGTTTCGTGTGCCGATATAGTTTAACAAGTAACGGCAATTTGCCCACGAACTCGCCCCTGACGAGTCCCTGTGGATTGGCACAGATTGTTCGTAATCGGAACAGCCTCCGTAAGAATCAGGACGGGAACAATTCGGAACTCTTCCCCGAACAGGAAGTCTCCGCGGATGCGACCTCCTTCAGCGAAGAGACATTTCGGGAATTCGTACGTGATTTGTCACGCGTGGGGAAAATACGATGCGAGAACGGGGGAACTTTTGGCAGAGAAACTTTGATTCAAAAACCTCGCACTCCCCCCAGGCTCGTCAGTTTGTCGTAAAACCGCGTCCCGGGACGTGGATTATCAATTGTTGAGGGTTTCCTCGAGTCAATGCCAGTTGAAACCGGTCTTGAGCAAAAATGGATTTCCTGCCACATTCCTCGCGCAGCCCCCTCACGATGCCAAATCATCAACCCCGTAACCGTGTTCGAATGTTAAAGCGACTGATTCCTGTCGGATTGATTGCTTTGGCGACCACTGCCCTTTGCGGTTGTGTGTCGCTTGACGCAAAAGGTCCGCCAATCGCGAACCCCGTTTTTGTGCGGGCGAACAATCCGGAAGAGGCGTGGGAACGGACGGTGGATGTCGTCCACGACTATCTTTTCGAAATTGAACGGGAAAATAAGCTGGGGGGCGTCATCGAGACCCGTTACAAGACGGGTGCCAGCATGCTGGAACCGTGGCATCCGGACACTGTCGGGGCAGAAAACCGATGGGAAAGCAGCCTGCAGTCGATTCGCCGTAAAGCCTTTGTCCGTTTTACCCCCGCGCCTGGTGGGTATCTGGTCGGCATTGAGGCGGTCAAGGAACTGGAAGACGTATCAAAGGCAGCCAATTTCGCCGGGGGTGCGACTTTTCTCGACAACAGTGCACTGCAGCGTGACCTGAATCCGGTCGTGGGACAGGCAACCCCCTCTGGATGGATCAACAAAGGGCGTGACGAAGATCTTGAGCAGGCCATGCTCAGAACGCTGAACCGTCGTTTTTCTCAATAGCCGCTCTGGTCGAATCGACTCAGCTTCGATCGAGTGCATCTCTGTCGCATGCTCGCGGTGACGAACTTCTTGATGCGGCCTGCTCCACACAAAATCTCCCGACCGACGATGCCCATCTGCTACGACAGGCGCCTCAACGACCCGGTAACGACCGGTAATGACTATTAAAAGAATGTTCTGTCGCTCCGATACATCAGGAATTCTCTTAAGCGTTTCCTGATTGGTGACGAACTATCGACCAGGACTTCATGGAATTGTCGTGATTGCCGTTCGACAGGCAAAACCTGCCGTTGTCAGATTTTGCGATTGCCGATAGCTTCTCGCTCGCGTGCGGGCCGTGTGCCTCGCCGTCAGACCGATTTGCCATGGATGGCGAAATGAAACGCGGAATGCTGGCATTGATATTCGCTTGCCTGGCCTCTTGCGGCTGTGCGGGCAAAGTGGACACTGACCTGCTGCAGGCTCGCATCCGCGAGCAGGCAATTCAGTTGGCGGAATCGGAGAACGAAATCGCCCGTACGCGGGCGGAGTTAAAGCGAGCTCTGCTGGAAGCGGAGCGGCTCCAGGCCGAGCTCACTCCTAAGGAAGGGGATACGAAGCCCCTGACCTCACTCGCTGCCAGAATAGATCGAGTCCATATTCATTCGCTGGCAAGTGGCGGGTTGAATAAGGACGATCAACCGGGTGACGACGCCGTTGTCATTCAGTTCGTACCTGTTGACGTCGAGGGTGACATTCTCAAAGTTCCCGGCGATGTCGAATTTCGACTCTCTGATCCCCAGGCGCCCTCTTCCCAACAGGAAATTGGGTATTGGAACTTTTCTGCTGACGAATGTCGTGAACACTGGACCCGAGGTCTCACAAGTTCGGGGTACCAGTTCACCTTGCCGCTTCAGACTCGACCAAAGCACAACAGTCTGGTACTGCACCTGAATTTCAGTACAGCCGACGACCGTCAGCTTGAAGTGTCACAGATTGTGAAGGTGGTCCCTGCATCCCAGACGGCTCGCAGGGTTGGCAGTCAGTCGCAGCCAAGGCTGGTTCGAACCGTGGACGAGTCGGACGAGATGCTGCCTCCCGTCGGTGGATGGGATTCGGACGACGAGGAAGAGGAATCGGACGTGGATGAGTTCGAGGAATCTGCCGAGACCACACCGACCTCCGATCGTGCTCTGCAGCATTCTGCTAACTGGACGGACGCAACGATCCCCCAGCTCCGTTAAAGGGAATTCGCGAGTGGAAATCGAGTGGAACGGGCAACGAGGAACCGTCTGTTTCATCTTGCAGCCAAAGCCACTTCCAATTTGCGCACAGAGACCTTCAAACGTCTTTCGTCCCCTGTCAAAGCAGGACAAATTTGGTAGACTCGCCTTCTTCGATGTGTCGGATTCTTGCGCACGTCGACCTGATTTCGTAACCCATTCGGCTCGCTTTGCAGCCGATTTAACCGCGCCCGCGGTTTCGGAAGATGCTACGCCCCGACAGGCGTCGACTTTTGGAAATACCATCGCTCATTTGTGGAAGGGACATTGATCATGTCCGTCGATATTTATGCACCGTGTCCATGCGGAAGCGGGAAGAAATTTAAGTTTTGCTGTAGCGCCATCTCCGAAGAAATGGATCGTATTGGTCGGTTGATTGAAGGGAACCAGCCGCGAGTCGGACTTCAACAACTGGAAGCACTCGAAAAGAAGGTGCCCAACAACCCCTGGGTCGGAACGACACGGGCCATGGTCCTTCTGGACCTCAACGATCCCGCTGGCGCACGTGACGTGCTGAAGCAGCTGCTGAACGCTCAACCAGACAACGAACTGGCGATCGCTCTGTTCGCTGCGGCAATGGTTCGCATGGAAGGCTTGAGCGCCGGAAAGCGAGCTGTGCACCGTGCTTTCCAGAAAAGTGCCAAGAAATTCCCGGGACTCGTCAGCGACCTGGCCAACGCGATGGCCATCGATTACGCCCAACGTGGCCAGATGATGGCCGCTCGCGAACACCTGGCTCTGGCTCTGCGTCTGACCCCGGAAGAACGTCGGCAGGAACTGTTCGTTCAATTGCTGGAACTGGACGGCGAAAACGGCCTCAGCTATCCCATGCGAGGCTCACATTTACTCCCCAACATTCCGGGACTTGACCTCGAAGTCCAGAAGGAAGTGCGAAAGGCACAGAAGTACGCTGCCGTCGGTTGCTGGAGCACCGCGGCCGACGTATTCACGACGTTGGCGAATGACAATTCATCCCGCCCCGAATTCTGGCACTCCGCCGGTCTCTGCCGAGCCTGGGACGGTGACGAAAAAGTCGCGGCCGAGGCCCTGCATCGCGCAGCGCGACAATACGAAGACCTGGCGGTGGCCGTCGAATGCGAAACGCTTGCACAACTGCTGGACGAGCTGACGACTCAAGATGTGATTGAAGAATGCGTCTATCAGGGAGAAGTCGGTTCCGTCTCCCGTTTGCTCACCGAACTGGACAAGCACCCCAGTATCGAACGAGTGAAACCTCCGACAAATCCGGAAGGAAGAACACCCGCTGCCGCCTATGTGGTTCTGGATACGGATCAAGTCCCTGACGACTTTTCCAACATATCACTGGAACAAATCCCGCATATCCTCGCCAAAGTCGTGGTCGATGACCTTGATGAAAAGCGAAATAGCCCTGCCACGATTGTGATCGCGGGAATTCGCGGTTCCACAATCGATCGCGCCAAGTCGATCATCTCAGCTGCTGCGGGTGATCTGCTAACGTGGTCAACGACGTCGGGCGAACCCGAAGTTGTCGGAAGAACGCCCAAAGAGTTCCACTTCCTCGACAATAACTGGTATCTCCCCAAGAAGACGCCCCTCGTGCAGCGGCAGAAGCTCTTCAATCGGTTCTGGGATACGGTCATCACCGAAAAGTGGCCTCAATTGCCACTGCGTGCCCTGGAAGGCCATACCCCCGAACAAGCCGCGAAGGATCCTGCTTACAAAGTCGCGCTGCTGGGAGCCGTATACGCTCTGGACGCCGCAGGTCAGGTCCGCGGGCGTGGTGGACTTCTCTCTGCAGCAATCAAGCGACTGAACATCGAGCCCCTTCCCGCCATTGAAGTCACCCCTGAGACGAATGTCGGCAGCCTGTCCGTCATGCAGATGCACCGGCTTCCGATCGACAAGCTCAGCGATCAGCAATTGCTGACGGTCGTCAACCGATCGATGCTGATCCGGCACGATGAGACGCTTTATCAGGTCCTCAAAGCTGCGGTTGCCCGGCCGAATCTGACTGACCACCTCGACATGCCTCGAATCATGCGCACGCTGGCAGAACTCAGCTCGATCTTCGGACAGCGTGACGAAGCCTTCGAGTGGATTGATCAAGGTCGCAAGCTTCGCGTTGAGGATGGCAAAACGGCCTTCCAGCAGGCATGGACCTGGGACCTCGCGGAACTGGCTTCTCGTCTGGAAGACCCGACTGATCCGAAGTTGCAGCAACTGCTGCATCGCTTCGTGACCTACTACGGCCCGAAGGTGCCGCAGATCCGCCCCCACATCGAACAGACACTCGAAGCGTTCGATATTCCGTCCCCGTGGAGTTCGATCGAAATCCTCAGCGGAAGCGGGGCAGCCGGTTCTGCGGGTATTTGGACATCCGACCAGAACGAGACTTCTCAGGCCGGTGGAAAGCTCTGGCTGCCCGGTCAGTAATCGCGACAGAAGAAGAGAGCAGCGGCCAGACCGCTGCTCTCTTCTTTCTCAAAGCCCTTTGAACCGGCCGGGATCCCTCCCTGCCCGAAAACATTGAATTGAAGATTGGCAAAGCAGCAGTCGATGTCGAGCAATCGCCCCTTCGACGAACAAATGATGCGACGCGCCCTGGAACTGGCAGGTCGCGGTCTTGGTCGTGTCGAACCAAATCCACTCGTCGGGGCCGTCGTCGTTGACCCCCAGGGCAGAATTCTGGGCGAAGGCTGGCACGAATACTACGGCGGTCCGCACGCGGAAGTTCGTGCACTCGAAGGACTGGGCACAGCAGCATCAGGCGCGACTCTTTACGTCACACTCGAACCCTGTTGTCACTTCGGGAAGACCCCTCCCTGTTCACAAGCCGTCATTGCGGCGGGAATCCGACGAGTCGTCACCGCAATGCGAGATCCAAACCCCCGCGTCGATGGGGGGGGCATTCAGGAATTGCTGAACGCCGGGGTACAAGTCGAGACAGGGATTCTTGAACACGAAGCCCGCCGTCTCGTCGCTCCCTTCATGATGTTGATGACACAGCAACGCCCCTGGTTTCTCGCCAAATGGGCCATGACACTCGATGGCAAGATTGCCACCCGGACGGGCCATTCAAAATGGATTTCCAATGAACGTTCACGGAACGTCGTCCATGAGTTGCGCGGACGTATGGATGGAATTCTGGTCGGCGCCGGGACGGCCCTGGCCGATGATCCCAGCTTGACTGCGCGTCCAGCCGGCCCCCGTCAGGCTGTTCGAATCGTGATCGATTCAGCCGCGCGGTTGCCCCTGACGTCTCAACTGGTGAGCACCGCAAGCGAAGTTCCCGTCCTCCTTTTTGCCACCCGAAAGGCCGCCCCTGAGCGTTGCGAGCAATTAAGTGAGGCGGGCGTGGAAGTCGTCGTCGTTAGCGAGGACTCGCGACAGCACTGCGATGTCACAGCGGTTGCGGCTGAGTTGGGCCGACGGCGCATGACGAACGTGCTGATCGAAGGAGGAAGCGGAATCCATGGAGCGTTTTTCGAACATCAATTAATCGACGAGCTTCATGCGTTCATTTCCCCCAAGCTCGTGGGAGGCACTCAGGCACTCACTCCGATCGGGGGCCGCGGCATCGATTTCGTTCCTGAGTTGGCTTCGCTGGAGAGCCCATCGGTTGAGCTGCTGGATGGCGACGTCTACATTCATGGGTTGCTCAAAAAAGCTTGCCCGTAAACAGCGAAAGCCGACTCAAATGAGTCGGCTTTCCGTTCTGACCAGTTCCGATCGGCCGGGTCTGGAGTTCTGAGGGCGGGGATGTCCCTCAGAACCGTTTTCCAAACCAGACGTTCTACTCGTGGTTAGTGTCCGCAGTTGCTGCTGGGGACTGCGACGGCACCACCCTGGCAGGGGGTGCTGACACAAACCGTTTGAACGGGGATGCGTCGGCAAATCGTGCGCGGCACTGAGATCACCTTGGTTTCGACAACCTGACGTGGGACACACTTCGTTCGGGTCACCATTTTCGTTTCACAAACCTGACGGCAAGTCGTGTAAGGAACGCGGCGGGTGCGAACTTCCTGCGTCATCGTGCAAGTGGTGTAAGGAACCTTCTTGGTGATGGTTTCGCTGGTCCACGAGCAGGTCGTGTAAGGGACCTTCTTGGTGATGGTTTCGCAGGTCCAGGTGCAGGTCGTGTAAGGAACCTTCTTGGTGATCGTTTCGCAGGTCCACGAGCAAGTCGTGTATGGAACCTTCTTGGTCACCGTGTGCTGTTCGTAACGGACGCAGGTGTAAGGAACCTGCTTGACGACGGTTTCAGGAACCTTGCGGCAGACCGTGTAAGGCTGCTGACAGTGACGGACTTCCTGCTCCATCCGTGTGCAGGTAATCGTGCGGGTTTCAACCCGAGGAACCCAGCGGCGGCAGCAGACAGTGCGACAGGTCTGTTCACAAACCGTCTGGCAGCAGCCTGGCTGATAGACGCAACGGTTGAGGCAAGCATCCCACGACCAGGTCCCGGGATTGCTGGTGTGCCGTTTCACCACGGGGCCCGGAATCTGCTTCGTCTCGGTCACCCAGTCGCCGGTGCAGACCTGGATTTCCTTGGTTTCGCAAACTGGCTTGCAGACGGTGTAGCAGACGTCGCGGTAGCGGGTCTCGGTTTCGGTGCGATAAGTCGTGCAGCAGACGTCGCGGTATTTCGTTTCGTAAACTGGTTTGGTGATGGTGCAGCAAACGTCGCGGTAGCAGGTCTGATAAACCGGCTTACGAACGGTGCAGCAGACGTCGCGGTAGCAGGTCTGATAGACCGGCTTGCGAATCGTGCAGCAGACATCGCGGTAGCAGGTCTGGTAGACCGGCTTGCGAATCGTGCAGCAAACGTCACGGTAGCAGGTCTGGTAGACCGGCTTGCAAACGGTATAGCACTCATCACGATAGCAGGTCTCGTGAATGGTCCGTGTGCAGGTCACAGGAAACTGTTCCGTACACTGATCGTACACGGTTCGGCAGCAGGTGATCGTCTTCTGATCGTAGACGGTTTCACGCACTGTCTGATAACTGGTCCCGCAGCAGCTCTTGGCTGCCACGTAATCACCACAGGGGGCACATGCTGCTGGAGCACAATTCTTGTAGCTCGCCGCCCCGCAGTAGGAGGCTTCAACGTTGACGTCGGAAGCAAGCGCCAGCAAGCTCGCTACGACGATCCAAGTTATGTATCTCATCAATCGGTCCCTTAATCCCTGTCAGAACGGCTCGTCAAAGTGGTAGTCACGATGGGTGTCTGCAGGTTTGAAACGGGCTTCGTCCGTTATCTAATAGGATCGACCGTCAAGGTCCGCCTGCATGAGCCAAAGCGCGTAGATTCCCGCGCAGAACTCAATTCAGTGGAAATTCCCTGAAGAGACCGAGCCTAAGGTCGCCCTGTTTACCTTGTCACCTCATCCTGTCGCCTAGATCGGCAAATTCCGCTGGCTCTCTCAAAATCGAATCAGCGAGAAGCTGTCAGAATTGCCGAACTGTGTTAGACGAGTCCAATTCTTAGGATCACACGTTTGGGAAGGAATAAACGGACCCGACAGATGGGATGGGACAATAGGTTGATGAAATAAACTACAGTCATCGAGCCGAGATGGGTCCATTAGGAAACCGAGGAGTATCAGGGCGTTCAGGCGAACGGATCAGTTCCCAAAGAAGGATCGCCGCCGTGACAGAAACATTCAGAGATTCGACAAATCCAGATCCGGGAATGGTCGTCAGCTCGTGACAGGCACTCATCACATCCCGATCCAGCCCAAGCTCTTCGTTGCCCAAAACGATGGCATAGGGCCGTTCCTGGTTTCTTCCTTTTGTGGGCGAACCACCACGGGTCGCAGCACCGACAATAAAGTAGTAGGGGCGAATCGCTCGCAGAAAGCCAGGTAGATGGTCCACACAGAAGACCTCGACGTGATCCAGCCCCCCTTCGGCGACGCGATAGGTCGCCTCGGTCGGCAGTGCCGCCTGAGGATGATCCGGAATGATCAGCTTTGTGACCCCAAAGAAAGCGGCCGTTCGGATGATTGCACCTAAATTGTGCACGTTGCTCACCCGGTCAAGAATCAGCAGCGGAAGACCACTGCTGGCCCATTGACGGACTTCATCCAGGCGGGGTGAGCGGATCTCGGGCGGTTGCACCACTACCACAACCCCGCCGTGATGGATGGACCCCGAAATGCGTTCAAGTTCTTCGGGTTCAACACAGCGGTAAACAAGCCGTTCTTTGGCCATCCATCTGCAAAGGTCACCGATCTCCGGTGCGATGGGAAGAGTGAAAAAAAGCCGTTTCACCGTGCTGGACGCTGTTTCGAAACGAGAGCGAACGGCGTTGAGGCCACAGATGACCAGTTCGCGGGAACGCATAGAACGCACTTTCTGGCGCAAGGATTAAAAGCTGAGTCGTGGGATCCAATGTCACACGGGCGAGGTTCGTGCGTCTATTGTGCGCGAATGATTGCCTATTTTACCAGCACTCGCGCAGACACAAGGACCCATTTCAATAGGCCGCCTCAAATAAACGGACACCTTCGCAATAGTATTGTTCATGTTGCTTGCAAGAACGCTTAACAAGATCGCATATTCCCCGAGTTCACCTCTGCGGCTTGCCGAAGCTTTTGTTCACTATCACTCCCTTTGAAACAGCCACACAGCATCAGAAATATATACCTAAAAACAACTTACGCGCACTTCGGAAATCCCAATCGAGAAGTGGCATACGGTCTGCGTTGTTCACACTCCCGACAAGGAGCCTGATAATCAGGCAGTAGTCGACGCGATCATTCTCCACAATTTGAAGCAAGTAGATCGCTTTTGCAGAAAACTTGCGCACGCCGGCTGAACGAGTCAGCCATTAAGTGAGTGCGTCTCAAGAGTTTTCCGAGAGTTTAGGGAGTTTCTTGTGTTAGTCCATCGGCCCCGCCTGAATCTGAGTAGCCCCCGACATCAACGAACGGGGTTCTTCTGTTTGGGTGCCTTACGCGAGGTCTTCGTCCTTGCGTCCGCAGTCTCTATTGTCACCGTCTGTCTCTGGCAGTCCTCGGCATTTATGAAGGTACATCTTGCCGCCGACAAACAGCCGAACGCTCGAAAGCTGCTTCCCGTTCTGGCACTGAACGTCGACCGTGAACGCGGGGCTGTCCTGGCTCATGTCTGGGGAGGCCAACACGACGAAATTTCTCTCGATACCGGAGACGTCACGCAACAGACCATTTTTCCCGAAGTCATCGCCTATGACGCCTCCCAAAGGAACTCAGTCGTCGCACATCTTTCCGAATGGGCTGAAGGGGGTGCCATTCACCACCGGGTCGACATCTTTCGACGAGGAGAAATTCTCATCTCCGAAGAGTTCGGCACGCAGTCTCAAACTTCTGCCACCGTCAACGTCTCTGCGGACGGAACGTACGCGATCGTGATGACACTCGAAGGGAACGCCATTGGGTGGGAACTTCGAGATGAAGAACCCAAACGCCATGAGTTCACTCTCGAGCCATTGAACGTCGAGAACAACCTCTCTCCCGATGGAAACCGCCTGTTCGTCTCGGCAGACCAGGCGACCCCTTACTTCTGTGATTCCCGAACCGGGCAGTCGAAAGTGGAATTGCAGGGGTTGGCGGGATTCTGCTGCTGCTCAGAATGGACCAGTGACGGTCGCTATCTTGCCGTGGGAAATCAGCACGGCGACGTGATTGTGTTCGATACGACCACGGGTAAGCAGGTCTGGCATCAGCGACTCGATTTCATGTTCGCACGGGCAGTGTCGTTCTCGCTCGATGGAACTCAACTGGCTTGCGGGGGATTCGATCACAAAACTCGCATCTGGAATCTCTCCGAACCCGAACAGCCTCCCAAAGAATTGAAAGGTCAGTATGGAATCGTCAGAGGTCTGGTCTTTGGCCCTAACGATCAGACACTGGTCTCGGCCAGCTTCGAGGGGACCATTCACGAGTGGTCAGTCGCAACCGGTCAGTTACTTCGACAATTGAGGTAATGTGGGTTGACAGCAGCAGGTCAGTCAAGCGCCCCTGCTGTCACTCTTGTTTCAGGCCCGAGACAGACAGGCAGCGACGTTTTATTCTCGCACCTTTTCACAAATTGTCTTGAAGCTCCGTCAGACAATCGTGCCTACGACGAGCGTCCGGTCATCCGAGGCGGGTGTTCCACACGAGAACTCAGCAACCGAATTGAGCAGCGTCTGAACCGTCTGCTCAGGATCCAGAGATGTGTTCGAAATCTCGTGGTCCAGTCGTGACAGACTGTAAAGTTCCTGGTCGGGTCCTGCGGCTTCCACAATCCCATCCGTGTACAGGATCAACTGATCTCCAGGACGGAGATCAATCGCCGCCTCCACTGCACGGAAAGAATGCATCACGCCGAGCGGAAAATGCTGCGCGTGAATGAGCGAGCTGATCTTGCCCGAGTCACCGCGTCGCAGCCGCGGGGGATTGTGACCAGCTGACGAGTAGGTTAACCGCAGTGTCTGGGGATCGAAGATGGCGTAAAATGCCGTCACAAATGTGCCCGTGTTACCGACATAGTGCTGACACAGGCGATCGTTCAGGTAGTTCAACATCGCCCCCGGGGTAATTGTCGAGCCGGGGAACGTATGCGCAATACTGTGCATTACAGCCATCATCACGGCCGCGGGTGTTCCATGGCCGCTGACATCCGCGATCAGCAGCCCCCAAAGCCCGTCCCCCAGTGGAAAGAAATCGTAGTAGTCACCTCCGGCCCGTCGCGCTGTCTGGTACGACGCCGCGAGTTTCATCCGGGGGATCTGGGGGAGCTTGATCGGCAGCAGCGACCGCTGAATCCGGGCCACCGCTTTCAGTTCGCGATCAATCTCTTCATAAGCTTCCTTCAGTCGCTCGGCCAGGACGAGAGTACTCGTGGCGCGTCCGAACAAGTTTGCCAGCCAAACTGATTCGGGCAGGTTCTCGTACGAGAAGCCGTTTGGGACCCGCCGCATATGCAGGGACATGTTCAGCGACAAACCCTGGTCAAGCAGCGGGATGGCCTGCAGCGAGTGCTGTCCTTCGAGATATTCGTAAGCAGGATCGTCAGGAGACACGTTCAGGTTGTTGATGATCCGCGGTTCGTTTCCGTAGATCAGTTCAGCGAGGATTCCACCAGAAAGTAAGGGCAAACGCTCGGGCTCTTTCCAGGGATCGATATCATCTTCCCATTCGCTGTATCGAGTGATGAGGAAGTCCGGATAGGAGAGTTCACGCCGACTCATGGCCAGGCGTCGATCAATTTGCGGATTGACCTGCCTCATCCGCTCATAGTACTCGCGTACCATGGCCTGCGGATCAGTCTGCAAACTCAATTCGCGCATCGTCTCCATGATCTGGTTGAGACGTCGAATCGAGTTCGGTGTCGGTACAGAGGTAAATTCGCCCGTCATTGGCTGCCATCCTGCTTCATGTGGGATTAGACGCGCATCGTATCAACCCCGACAAGACCCGAGCTACGAAAGAGGCCCCTTTTTTTAAGGGGCCACTTTTTCAGCGAAATGTTCCCTGGATCCAACGGACTGGTCTCTGGAGTCCTCTCATCAAACTCGTGTCAAAATCTTCCCAGCGCACGCTGGATCAGGAAATCAGCTCATCCAGTTGCTACACTGGCAAATTGGTGGGCCATTCCGCTCGATGATTCCATCCGCTTGGAAAGGAACAGCATGTTTCCAATTGATCGTCGCGAGTTTCTCCGTGACCTCGGTGGCACGCTCGTCACTGGCAGCGCCGCTTGGTGCTCATTGAATTCACTGACATCCGCCCGAGCGGAAGACGTAGCAATAGATCCCACAATTGTGCAGTTCCGCCCCGAAATGGAAGGAGTCGTCCGCTGGATTGAGCAGGCTCCACGCGAGAAGATTCTGGAGCAGGCGGTTGAAAAACTCAAAAACGGACTTCCCTATCGGCAACTCGTCGGAGGTCTCTTTCTCGCTGGAATCCGCAATATCAAACCCCGCCCCGTCGGGTTCAAATTTCACGCGGTGATGGTGATGGGTGCGGCCCATCAACTTTCGCTCGATGCATCGCAGGCCGATCGTCTTCTTCCGTTCTTCTGGGCGCTCGATAATTTCAAAGGCGCGCAGGCCCAGGACGTCAAAGAAGGAGACTGGACCTTATCTGCTGTTCGCGACGCAGAGGTCCCTTCGGCCTCTCAGTCACGAGCACGCTTCATCGAGGCCATGGACCGCTGGGACGAAGCGGCCGCTGACGTCTCTATCGCGGGACTTTGCCGATCCGCCAGTTCCACCGAAGTTATGGAAATCGTTTGGCCGTACGCGATTCGAGACTGGCAAAACATCGGGCATAAAGCGATCTTTGCAGCCTGTGCGGGCCGCACGCTGGACTTGATCGGTTGGGAACATGCCGAGCCAGTGATGCGGTCGCTCGTCTACGGGTTGCTTAATGGGGGAAACACGGACTCAGCCGCCCCCTACGACAAGAATCGGGAATTGGCCAGCAAGATCCGTGGTGACTGGATGGACGGCAAACCCGACCCCGAAGTCACTCGGTCAATGGTTCAGTCCTTGCGCGCCGCCACCCCGGAAGAAGCGGCCCAGGCAGTGGTCACTCAGCTCAATCGAGGCGTGGCTGCAAGCTCTCTGTGGGATGCCATCCTGCTGGCAGCCGGAGAGCTTCTGATGCGAGAACAGGCAATTGTCCCCCTTCACGCGACGACAGCCACTAACGCCCTGTTCTTCATCTTCCGACAAAGTGGAAACGATTCAACGCGGCGACTCGCGTTGCTGCAGGCGGCATCGTGGATCGCGTTGTTCCGCGAGGGGGCGCGGCAGCGTGGCCGCTTCCCCGATAAGCCGAACATCGACGAATTCCAACCGAGCGACGCAGTTCCACCGTCCATTGAAGCGGTCTTCGATGGATTGCGACAGAATCGGGATACGGCAGCCGCGCAGGTGCTGGCTTACAGTCGCCATGGAGGAGATCCCGCCCGGTTCTTCGATGCAGCCCGGCATTTGATCTTCACCAAGGGGACGGACTCGCACGACTTCAAGTTTGCGGCCTCGGCCTTCGAAGATTTTTCGTACGCCAGCCCAGCCGTTCGCCCGCAACTGATGGCCGCGAGTGTCTACTACCTGCGAGGCGCAGGCGAACCTGACTCGCCATTACTTGAGCGCACCAAGCAGGCACTCGCGATTCTGTAGACCGGAACCAAGCCCCGACGTGGGTCAGCGAGAGGCGTTTCAACAAACTGGGCTCGGGTACTCAAATTTCAAAACTGGCTTCCGAGTGAGTCGATCGTTCTGATCGAATGTTAGCCAGTTTTGAGATCTGAGCACCCGACCCCAGGGCGTGCGCTCTCGGATCGCACCAGAAACATGTTCGCCTCTCTGCCGCATGCGGACGCAGGAACCATCGCCCGGGCTGCCTCAATGAGACGGATCCCACGCCGCCAGGGGCGCGGGATCCGGTTTCAAGCGTTTCCAGGTTCCAACTCATCATATTGAACAATCACATCAGTCGTCCTGATGAGACCGCCAATTTCAGAACTTAAACGCCGGATCCCCATCGACAGCTTTAGATACCTCGGGAGAACGTTACTCCGGTAGCGGTTTGCCTTTGGTCTCTGGGGCGAATGGTAGAACGAGCAATCCGATCAGGAAGATGGCACTCATCGTCACTCCCGCCTGACGCATCGGTTCCTCATACCCGTGGAACACGAACTTGCTGAAAGCTCCCAGAGCGAACGGTCCGGACGCCGCCACGAAGCGCCCCACGTTGTAGCAGAACGAAGTCCCTGTGCTGCGCAGATGCGTGGGGAAGAGCTCGGGGAAATAGATGGCGTATCCACCGAACAGGGCGAGATGGCAAAAACCCATAATGGGAATCATCCAGAAGATCTGGCTGAACTCGGTGAGGTACCCGAACACCATCACTGTACTGAGCATTGCGAGGACAAAAGCGACCGCGAAGGCGGGCTTGCGACCGGTGTAGTAGGTGACGTAGGTGAAGGCATAGATCCCGAAGAAGGCACCAATGTTGAGCATGACAGATGTGAATGCCGCCCAACGCCCCAACTGATTCGTCAGCTTCTTCGCCCGTTTCGAAATGCGGTCGGTATGCCCCTCGACCGCGGCGGCATCGCCTGAAACTTCTTCGCCCGAAAGATATTCCAACCGACGCGCTCGCTCGTCATCCGTTTTGGACAGGCTCGAGGCAATCTCCGATGCGGTCGGCGTTTCCCCGGCTTTTACTCTCTTTTGTACTTCAGAGTAGATGACTTCAGCGTCTTTATTTCCTGCCGCAGGTGACAACAACTGATTGGGGAACGGGACCGCTTTTGCCTCGCTCAGTAACTGGGGCTTGCTGACAAGCAGTCGAATAAATTCCCGGTCCTTCTCGGCCTCACCTGCCACGCGCAGGTCGTTTTCGAAGGACTTGCGGAAGACGGACCGGGTCAGGTCGATACTGAAGAATCCGATGCCCCACAGTCCGATCACCCCGGACGCCGCCATGATCAGCCCGACAATCGCGTTTCGCCGCCAAGTGGGGTTACCGAACAGTTCACTGTACGATCCAAGTTGCTTCTGGAGTTGTTCGTCCGAAGCGGCCTGCCACTGTTCAGGCTCCTTCAATCGTCGACGAATCAGAATCGCGAGCAGCGCGGGCAAGGCCCCAATCACGAACATGATTCGCCAGGCGCTCCCCACCGCCCCTCGTTCTTCGAGTTCGAATAGAACAAGACTGATCACCGCAGCCGAGATATTCCCCACAGCAGACAGTGCCTGGAGTAACCCCAACGCGAATGGTCTCGCCCGAACGGGCATCACTTCTGCCACGAGTGCCACACCAACGGCAAATTCCCCACCCACACCCAGGCCGGTCAAAAATCGAAACGCGGCAAAACTCCATGGGTCCCAGGAAAGAGCACTCAGTCCCGTAAAGGCCGAATAGAGCAGAATTGTCAGGAGCATCGTCTTGGCTCGGCCGATCCGGTCACCCAGAATTCCAAAGCCTAGACCGCCCGTCGCCCAGCCCAGCAGAAAGATCGACGTGGAAATTGAGCCATAGAACTCAACGTCCGCCTGAGCTGGGGAAACACCGGGAGCCGGTGCGAGCAGTTCGCGCATCGCGGGAACGCGAGCCAGGTTGAAAAGCTGCTGATCCATCGTGTCGAAGAGCCAACCCAGCGCTGCCACGACCAACACAAACCAGTGATAGCGTGACAGATCTTTCCACCAGGGAGCTGAAGAGCGCGTTGGTTCTTCTGGCGATGCTGCAGTATCAAATCCATGCATTGAGGGAAGCCTTATTCGCGGGGGGCAATTACAGTGCTAGGCGAGGGGATCAATACAACCAAATTGCGCCAGGTCTGCAAGCTCACCGGCGGGGTTTTCGGGACTTCGATCAATGAAACTGGCCATCCGCGATTATTCTGCCGCACTTTTTCACCTTGCTCTGATCTTGCGATCGACATTTCCAGCCACGGAAGCGACATTGCGGGGCAGACGGCGGGAAGCGCCATCCACTAAGATTGCGCACCTACTTTTCTCGGGAGAGTGAATCTGTGAGCGGATCGATTTTGTATTGCGGCGACACTGACCTGAACGGCGCCGCGTCCTATCTGGCAGGTATGCTGACTACCTGGAACTTTAATTTTCAGTACATCCCCAGCAACCAGCGAATCAGTATCGCGGACCTTGAGAAACCTCGATCCTTGCTGATCCTCAGCGACTACCCGGCCGCCAACTTTGCTCCAGAATGCCAGGAGGCGGCTCTCAAGCTCATTCAGCAAGGCTGCGGGCTCTTGATGATCGGCGGGTGGGAGTCGTATCACGGATTCGGCGGCGACTGGAACGGGACCCCTCTGGCGGCCGCCTTGCCCGTGGAGATCGCGGCCCAGGATGACAGAATGAACTTTGACCAATCCGCCTGGCTGGTCCCGGCAACCGAGCATCCAGCCATCAGCGGCCTGCCGTGGCTCACGCGACCTCCTGCAATTGGCGGGATGAACCACGTGACACCAAAACCCGATTCCAAAGTGGTCCTGGAAGCTCACACCTTTAAGGCGACATACGCGGGGACATCGAATTCGGCAGACTCAAGCAACTCGGGCTGGTCGTTCACGCCGAATCAGAAGTACCCCGCTCTGGTCACCGGACAATACGGGAAAGGCAGAACCGCCTCGTTCCTCAGCGACGTCGCTCCTCACTGGGTGGGGGGCTTTGTTGACTGGGGTTTGCCCCGCGTCACGGGTCAGGCTGCTCAGTCACAGGGGATCGAAGTCGGACACGATTATGCGTCGTTCTGGAAACAGTTACTGACGTGGACCGGACAACTCGGAACGTGACAAATCGTTCCCGGAGGGGACTCTACTTCGAACGAGCCGCAGGATTTCCCACGTCGTCATGACGCGTCGTGTTCGAAGCGAGTCTCCTGATCTGGCTCAAGCCGGAGTCGCGGGAATCTCTTTCCGTCGATAAGATTCGGTACTGGATCGCCCGTGAAGTACGTCGAGTGCAGTAATGGACCTGCAGCCCAAAAGAGGCCGCGATTGACACCATTTCTGCGACATCGGACCGGAGCACCGGCGAACTTGAGGAGTCGCTACATTTCTAGAAGGAGCTATTGTGCCAAATAATCCCGTCCAGGTCGGGCGTTGGAAATGCGGTCGAGGTCTTCCCCTGTTGTTCATCGCGGGGCCCTGCGTGATTGAAAGCGAAGAGCTTGTCATGCAGATCGCCAGGAAGCTGGCGGAGATCTCGGAGTCGAAAGGCGTTCAAATCGTCTTCAAATCGAGCTTCGATAAGGCCAATCGCACGAGCGTTGACAGTTTTCGCGGACCGGGACTGGAACGGGGCCTGGAAATCCTGGCGAAGGTTCGTGCAGAGACGGGATTACCTCTCACAACCGATGTCCACGAACCAGCGCAGGCCGAACCGACGGCGGAAGTCTGTCAGATTCTGCAAATCCCCGCCTTCCTGGCCCGACAGACCGATCTGGTGGAAGCAGTGGCAAAATCAACGGCTCAACACGGCGGGATTATCAACGTCAAAAAGCCGCAATTTATCGCCCCTGAAGACATGGTTCACGTCGTCAAAAAGTGCGAAGCCTCGGGAAATCAGAATGTCCTGCTCACCGAACGGGGAACAATGTTCGGGTATGGTCGGCTGATCAACGACTTCCGCTGCATCCCTGTCATGCAGTCGTTCGGCGCACCTGTCATCTTTGATGCCACGCACAGTGTTCAGTTGCCCGGTGGCGCCACCACGGGTGGTCGCCGCGACATGGTCCCTTTCCTCGCCCGTGCCGCTGTCGCCAGTGGCTGCGATGGTGTCTTCTTCGAAACCCATCCTGACCCGGACAAGGCTTTGAGCGATGGTCCCAATATGGTCCCGCTCTCAGAACTGCCTCGGCTGATTGACCAACTGACCCAATTGCGATCGTTGACGCAAAGTTTCGAAAAGGGGTGAAGAAACCGCGGAGCCAACGCCGCCCCCGTAGCGGGGCCGGCAATTCAAATCCCGCCATTCGAAACTGGCGCGCAGACGCATCGAACGACTCGATGCCTCCAGAGCCAGTTTTCGATATGGGAGACTCAGGCCTGACGTTTAATGTCGACGGTCCTGCTCCACCGGCTCCGCGTACACATCCTCTGTCGGCCATTGCAAGAAATGCGAGAGGAACGAGCGCGGACAACTGCGTTCGCGGTCAATCTCCAATCCTGTGACGGAACAGGGCCATGCTTCTTGGCTCAAGGACATAGGGGTTTGCGGTCTCGTATTTCACGATGTCGGTCGAACCATGGTATGTATCGAACAGCCGGTCAATGGCTTTGAATCTCTGGACCGCTCGCGGCATCGTGAATGGCACCGGACTTTCTCCCGCATTCAGCAGGACCAGCAGGTTATCACCGATGATACAGGCCCCCTGCTCATCGATCTGACTGCAATGTCCCAGCAGGAGCATGCCGAGCGAACGGCGCGAGGTATCACTCCACGCCGCCTCACTCATCCGGTGGCCCGAGTTGTCGAGCCAGTAAATGTCGTCAACATCGTCTCCCTGAACGGAGCTCTTGAAGAATCGGCGACGCGAGAGTGCGGGCTGCTCGTTGCGAATTTGGATCAGTCGCCGGACAAAGTCTAACTGCCGCTTCTGAGCCGGTTTGAAGTCCCACGAGAGCCACGACAGGAAATTGTCCTGCGAGTAACAGTTGTTGTTGCCCTGTGCTGAATGGGCCCGTTCGTCACCCGCGAGCAGCATGGGGACCCCCTGCGAAACAAACAGGGTCGCCAGGAAATTCCGCTGCTGTCGTGCACGCAGTTCGAGGATCTCGGGATCGATAGTTGGACCTTCGACTCCGCAGTTCCAGCTCAGATTATGGTCGTTGCCGTCACGGTTTCCTTCACCGTTTGCTTCGTTGTGTTTGGTGTTGTAGCTGACCAGATCGTTGAGCGTGAACCCGTCATGGCACGTGACGAAGTTGATACTGGCAGATGGCTTTCGTCCGTTGTCTTCGTAGAGATCACTGCTGCCTGCCAGCCGTGTAGCCAGTTCATTCACCATTCCACCGTCCCCTTTCCAGAACGAGCGGACACAGTCACGATATCGACCGTTCCATTCGGTCCAGATCACAGGGAACTTCCCGGATTGGTACCCTCCTTCGCCAACATCCCAAGGCTCTGCGATCAGCTTGACCTGGGATAGAATCGGGTCCTGATGAATGATGTTGAAAAAACTGCTCATACTGTCGACGTTGTGGAACTGGCGTCCCAGCGTCGTGGCCAGATCAAATCGAAATCCGTCCACGTGCATCTCGGTAACCCAATACCGCAGACTGTCCATGATCAGTTGCAGAACGCGTGGATGACGCATGTAGGGCGTATTGCCGCAGCCCGTGAAGTCCATGTAGCGGCGTTTTTCTTCCGCATCCAGCAGGTAGTAGCTGGTATTATCGATGCCGCGAAACGACAACGTCGGTCCCCGCTCGTTTCCTTCCGCCGTATGGTTATAGACCACATCCAGTATGACCTCGATACCGAACGAATGCAGTGTCCGAACCATCGATTTGAATTCCTGAGCCATTAACTCAGGATCTTGCGTCGCGCAATACCGTGGATCGGGAGCGAAAAAACCGAGTGAACTATAGCCCCAGTAGTTCACTCGCTGTTGATTTGTCAGAAATTCTTCATCGACGTGAAAGTGAATCGGCAGTAGTTCAACCGCGGTCACGCCAAGGCGTTTGAGATAGTCGATGGCAGGTGCGCTCGCCAGACCTGCATAGGTCCCCCGCAATTTCTCGGGAACCTCTGTCATCAACCTCGTGAAGCCTTTGACATGCAGTTCATAGATGACCGTTCGCTCCCAGGGAATATCGGGCCGCTCGTCCTTTCCCCATGTAAATGCGGTATCGACAATCAGACTTAAAGGAGCGAAGGGAGCTGAATCCCGATCGTCAAATGACAGATCTCCCAGTGCATCGTCCTTCCGATAGCCAAACAACGAATCATCCCACTTCAGGGGACGTCCCACGGCCCGAGAATACGGGTCAAACAGCAGCTTGTTGGGATTGAATCTCAGCCCATTCTGGGGCGCGTAAGGTCCGTGTACGCGAAATCCGTAAAGCGTCCCCGGTCGAAGATCTGGAAAATAACCATGGAACACGTTGTAAGTGCGCTCTGTGAGCTCGATGCGATGACTCTCTTCGAGGTCATGGGGAGAGTCGAAAAGGCAAAGTTCCACCTTGGTCGCGTTGTCGGAAAAGAGCGCGATGTTGACTCCCGCTCCATCCCAGCTTGCGCCCAGCGGATAGGGGTGCCCTGGCCAAACTCGCATCGTCAATTCCTTTAAATCCAAATTCCGATCGCGTAACGGCAAACACTCAGGTGACCCATGCAGCCATCGATAATTGACCGAGGTCGACAGCAGGTCCGCGATTGCCCTTGTCACTTTTCCCGCTCAGGAGTCCGGTAGCATACGTTTTTACGGACGGTCCCGTGTGTGTCGCTGTCACTCGCTTAAATTAGCTCGGTTCCAGACTCTTGTCGATTTCGATCTTTTAGCGACGTGCTCGAGCACGCCAACCCGAACGCAAGGTGTCGTAACAGCAGGACAGGGAAACTGAAGCTCTGGCCTTTTCTCTCAAAGGTGGAGCGTACACCATTGAATGGTGCGGAGGCCTTTGCACACATCATTCGGAATCGTCTGGGGCTCAAGTTTCCGCAGTAAGCATGTGGCAGAGACACCGTGACCAAAAAGATTGAGATGACTTCTGCTCGCGAGTTTGATTCCCGCGACTCACTGGGTTACCGTATCCGCCGGAATCTCCATCCCCTAACAATTCGGTGTGTTTTTTATGACAAACACGTCAGACCTTCCGGTCACGTGCCTGCCGGCATGGGACCTGGCAGAGTTACCCGAACCGAAACCATTGGGACTGCGAAACTGGGCCGGTTTCGTGGGGCCGGGTATCGTCATGATGGGCATCCAGATTGGAGGCGGCGAATGGCTGCTTGGCCCGGAGGTCACCGCCCGTTACGGCGGCAACCTCATGTGGATCGCAACAGTCGCGATCGTGCTTCAGGTCTTCTATAACATTGAATGTGCCCGCTACGCACTCTATTGTGGCGAGCCTGTCATGACGGGTTTTCTCCGGAAAAGACCCGGCCCGCTCTTCTGGGTTTCGGTCATCCTCTTCCTCAACCTCTCGGCTTTGATCCCTGCTCTCTCAACCAATGCCGCAGCCGTCATGGCGGGAATCTGGCTGGACCGTCCCCCCGGCGCCGAGGATCGAAACCTCGTGACGATGCTTGCCTATGCCTGTCTGCTGATTGTCGCCTTCCCAGTACTGATTGGGGGGAAGGTCTACAACATGCTTCAGGCAGTCATGACGGCGAAAGTCGTCATTGTGCTGGGCTTCTGTCTGGCGATCGGCATCCTGTTCGTCAGTCCCCTGCACTGGTGGAACGTGATGAGTGGATTCGCTCGATTCGGAAATGTTCCGGTCAAAATCGATGGACAGGACGCAATCGCGAACGTCTTCACACAGATGTGGTCAACTGGTACATGGCCCATGATTGAACTGGGGAACATTGCCGTTCTCGGAGCCTTCGCTGGTTACGCGGGGGGCGGTGGACTGGCCAATTCCACCTACAGTAACTACGTCCGTGACAAGGGCTGGGGAATGGGCAGTCAGGTCGGTGCCATCGCCAGTGCGGTAGGGGGACGTGATATCACTCTCAGTCATTTGGGGAAGGTATTCCTCATCACCCCGGACAATCTGCGAAAGTGGAACGGTTGGTGGCGATACATTCTGACGGACCAGATCCTGGTCTGGACTCCCGGTTGCTTCATGGGAATGGCATTACCCGCTCTGCTCTCCCTTCAGTTCGCCGCACATTCAGGATTGTATAATCAAACAGACAAGCTGGAATGGGCCCAGGCGATGATCACTGCGGATGGCATCCGCCACGCTCCGAATTTAGGACCACAGTTGGGTGGCTTGCTATGGACGATCACCCTTTTCGTGGGACTGACCGTACTGCTCCCAAGTCAGATGTCGATCGTCGAAGATTTCAGCCGCCGCTGGACGGACATCATCTGGTCTGCCAACCGGCACGCGCGAGACAACATGCGCGACGATCAGGTGAAGTACATTTACTACACGATCCTGTTCTCGTACGTGCTGTGGACGCTGGTGGCCGCGTACCTCTTCAGTACTTATGGTACACCCAAACTGATGACGCTGATTATCGCCAACCTCAACAATTTGGCGCTGGGTATTACTGCATTTCAATTGTTATGGGTCAATTCAACACTCCTTCCCAAACAAATCCAGCCGAGATGGTATCATAAGACAGGCATGGTCTTGTGCGCGGTATTCTATCTGGGTCTGTCTTATCTTGTTTTTGTCACAAAACAGTGGCCCATTCTGAAAGAATTACTGGGCATCTCGTAATTTTTCAGTTGTCTTGGCGAAAAACGAACAGAGTCTGAGGATTTGCGTCGTCATCAATTCTCTTACCGAATGAGGGCAAGTATATGGCATCACTTTTCGATCTCTCGGGACGCGTGGCATTGGTATCGGGTTCGGCGAGTGGTCTGGGAAAAGCGATGTCACTTGCCCTGGCAGAGCATGGGGCGGACCTTCTGCTGGCAGATCTCAACGAAGCAGGACTTCAAGCAACGGCTGATGCGATTCGCGGACTGGGGCGCAAAGCTGTCACCGTGAAGTGTGACGTCTCCTGCCCGGACTCCATTCGCAAAATGTTCGCCCTGCTGGACGAGCAATTTGGAAAGATCAACTTTCTGGGCAACGTCGCGGGTGAAGGGGTGCTCGGAAAGCCCGAAGAGATATCGTTGGAAGATATCGAAAAATCCTGGCGGAATCTCGTTTTCGGGCGTTTCTGCATGTGTCAGGAAGCGGGTCGGCGCATGATCTCAGCCGGCCAGGGGAGTATCGTCAATATTGGCTCTCTCGCCAGTCTCACCGCACTCGGTCGAGGCCATATTGCCTACAGCATGGCCATGGGCGCTGTTGCACAAATGACCCGAGAACTCAGTACTGAGTGGTCCGCACACGGCGTCCGCGTGAATGCCATTCTTCCCGCACAAGTCTTGAATCCATCTCTGGAAAAGCGGATCGCCGAAGACCCCAACCTGGCTCAGAAGTTCCTTTCCGGCATTCCGACCGGACGATTCGGTCACCCCAACGATATCCAGGGACTTTCCGTCCTGCTTGCTTCCGACGCCTCAAGCTGGATTACGGGCGCACTGATCCCCATGGATGGCGGAAACCTCGCCATGAACGGGGGGGGATCTCGGCGTTACCCGAATTCGGCCACTTGACCCCGCCAGGGTACTGCCATCCGCGAAAGGCTCGCTTTCAGTCCAGTTTCTGTTTGCTGACTCCATAAGGATCTCAACACAAAGATGACCAACTCGCCATCGAAGCAGACGTATTTGGGGCTCTATCGGACAATGCAGGTCATCCGGCAAACGGAAGAGGAACTGGCTCGATGTCACCAGCGAGGCCTGATCCACGGTGCGTGTCACACGTACGTCGGTGAAGAAGCGATTGCCAGTGCCGTCTGTGCTCACCTGCGTCATGAAGACGTCGTCTTCAGTACTCACCGTGGCCACGGTCATGCCTTGGCGAAGGGAATGCCTCCGCGGGAGTTGATCGCCGAACTGTTCGGGCGTGAAACCGGTTGTTCACGCGGGCGCGGCGGCAGCATGCATCTGTTTTCCCCGGAAGTCGGCATGATGGGAACCAGCGGCATCGTCGGCCCCTGTATTCTGCAGGCCTGCGGCGGCGGTTACAGCTTCAAGTTGATGAAAACAGACAACGTGGCTGTCGCCTTCTTCGGCGACGGCGCCACCAATAATGGCGCCTTCCACGAAGGTCTGAACATGGCCAGCATCTGGAAATTGCCGGTCTTGTTCATCTGCGAGAACAACCAGTTCGCTACCGAAGTTCCGTTCTCGTATGCGGCTGGTAACCCGAACGTCGGCAGCCGTGCTGCGGCGTACGGAATGACCGGCCTGACAGTGGACGGCAACGATGCCATGGAAGTCCATCGAGCTGCCAGTGAGGCCGTCGCTCGAGCCCGAGCCGGCGAAGGTCCCACACTGATCGAGTGTGTCACCTATCGAACGCGAGCCCACGCCGAAGGGATGGGCGATTTCGGCTATCGGACTCGCGAAGACGTCGAAGAGTGGAAAAAACGCTGCCCCATCCTTCGACTGCGTGAGAAAGGAATCAAAGACAAGATCGTGACCGCCGCCGAGCTGGATGCGATCGATGCCGAAGTGAAGTCGCTCGTGGAAGAGGCTCGCAAATTTGCGGAAGAGAGCCCCCTGCCCAGTCCCGAGTCGGCGACGAGGCACGTCTATTCCGAGACACCTGTCCCCTCGGGACGGCCGATCATCAACACACGTCCGACGGATGTCGCTCGTGAAATCACCATGACCCAGGCGACGCACGAAGCGCTCTCCGAAGAGATGGCTCGGAACGAGAAAATCTTTGTGATGGGGGAAGGGATCGGGCAGCGTGGCGGCAACTTCAAAACGACCGCGGGGCTCTATGCTCTGCACGGTCCAGTCCGCCTGTGTGATACCCCAATCTGTGAGCGAGGCTTCGTGGGCCTGTCATGCGGCGCAGGGATGACCGGAACCAGGCCTGTCATCGATTTCATGTTCGCTGATTTCGTACTTGATGGCGTTGGTGAAATCGTCAATCAAATTGCGAAGATCCAGTACATGAGCAGCGGTCGGCTGAAGATGCCCGTGCTGTTGCGAGGCTGCATCGGCATCGGCCACTCCGCTGCGACGCACCACTCTGGTAACTATTATACAATGTACGCACAGATCCCCGGGCTGAAGGTCGTCGTTCCATCCAATCCTTACGACGCCAAAGGCTTGTTCAAGCGGGCATTGAACGGTGATGACCCCGTCCTGTTCCTTGAACATCGCGAGATCCTGTCACTGAAAGGTCCCGTACCGGAAACAGAATACGAGATCGAATTCGGGAAAGCAGCCGTGGTTCGCCCGGGGACCGACGTGACGGTTGTGGCTCTGGCCCGGATGGTCGTATTGACTCAATCGATCTGCGATAAACTTCAGACCGAAGGGATTTCTGTGGAGTTGATCGATCCCCGGACGGTGCTGCCGCTGGACATCGATACGATTCTGGAATCCGTCAAGAAAACAGGCCGTCTGCTGGTCATCGATGAAGGGTTTGCCCCTTGCGGGTTTGCTGTCGATGTTGCCGCGCAGGTTGCCGATCGCGGATTCAACGATCTGGACGCACCGATCAAACGACTGAACGGCGCCTTCACACCGACACCGTACAGCCCACCGCTGGAACACGCTGTCATTCCGAATGCAGACGCGATCGCTCAGGCCATTCGGGAACTGATTAATGAGTAACGTCGTGCGGACAACACAGCGCGATCCGGTGAAGAACCAATGGCCACCGGTCTGCGGTTGATCCTGAGTATTCGGCCCATTCACTCACGTCATCAAGGCTGATCGAAATATGTCATTCGAGATCACAGTTCCCCGTCTCGGCTGGTCGATGGAAGAAGGAACGTTTGTCCGCTGGCTGAAGCAGGAGGGCGACTACGTCAAAGCGGGTGAGGCCGTATTCGAGCTGGAAGGTGAGAAAGCAGCACAAGACATCGAAGCCGTCGATGAAGGGTTCCTGCGCATTCCTGCTAACGCGCCGAAACCCGGGAGTATTGTCCCGGTCGGTGCAGTGCTGGGCTACCTCGTCGCAGAAGGGGAAGCCATACCAGACTCGGTCGCGAGCGTTCCGTCAGCGCCTCGACAGCCCACTCCTCAGCAGAGTGCCCCCCCTGCCACAAAAGCATCCGTTCCGCGTCCCATCGCTGTTGCAGCGACCGCACAATCCGTGACTGTACCGGCGACGGGACATGACTCTCCCGCGGCCCCCCCTTCGGTCCGCCGGCTGGCACGTGAAAAGGGGATCAAACTGGCGTCGCTCGGCGGGACTGGTCCCGCAGGCCGAATTACCGCTGATGACGTTCATCACACCATTGCGTCGCCAGCCCGAGTGGCAAACGCTGTCGTTTCACAATTCTCGAGTCCTCGAGCCCGACGGACCGCCACGGAACTGGGTGTCGACTGGAGACGCGTGCCGGGGACAGGGCGAGATGGTCGAGTCCGTGAAGCGGATGTCAGACTGTCAGCCAGCCAGCAATCGCCTGCAGCAGCCGCAGGCAGCGTGAGCACCTTTCCGACATCGCGCCGTCGAACTATCGCCAGTCGAATGATGGCCAGCCAGCAGCAAACGGCTGCGGTGACCCTCACATCGCGGATTGATGCCACGAACCTCGTCGGCCTGCGAAAGCAATTCAAACAAGCAGCAACAGACGGCCTGGTTCCGTCGTTCAACGACATCATCATCAAGCTGGTTGCTTTGGTCCTGAAACAGCATCTAGCGTTGGCGACCCGAGCAGAAGGGGATCAATGGATCGTTCCATCGCCACAGTCGGATCTGCAGATTGGACTTGCCGTCGACACGGACGACGGTCTGGTTGTTCCCGTCGTCCGGAATGTCAGTTCGTCCAGTTTATTTGAACTGGCGAAGCAGTCTGCCGCCTTGATTGAGAAGTCTCGTGCCGGAGCACTGAGCGTCTCGGAGATGCAGGGAGGGGTCTTCACCATTTCGAACCTAGGTTCTTTTGGAATTGATTCCTTCACGCCGATTATCAATCTGCCTGAAACGGCGGTTCTCGGCCTGGGACGTATCCGGCGGGAAGCGGTTGTTGTGGACGACCAGATCGTTGCGCGTGATCAACTGACACTCAGCTTGACCTTCGATCACCGAATCGTTGACGGCGCCCCCGCAGCCCGTTTCCTTCAGACCGTCTGCTCGGCGCTTGAGAATCCGTCGGCCTGGCTGCTGCGTGGTGACGTCTGAACGAAGCAGGTTGGGCAACATCGCCAGACTGAAGATTTCCACTCGTTCCTGCAGGGCTGCGAAGGGGTGGCGATGGTATCATCGCGCCGCGCGCTGCAGAGATTCAACTGCCTGGTGAAGGAACCGTCATGTCTGATGATCACTGTGCCGACCCCGAATTTCGCCCTCGGCTCCCTCGCGACAAATCGGTAGGGATCGGCTGTATCGGTGCCGGTTTCATCATGTCCGATTGTCATCTGGTTGCGTACCGGCAAGCGGGATTTAATCCCGTCGCAATCGCTGCACGCCGACAGGAACAGGCCGATTCCGTCGCACATCGCCATGGCATTCTCAATGTGTATACGGACTACAATGAGCTGCTTGCCAACCCGGCTGTGCAAGTCGTCGACGTTGCTGTTCCCCCCGATTTGCAGCTTTCAGTGATCCAGCAGATTGTGACTCACGCAGATCACATCCGCGGGGTGCTGGCTCAAAAGCCGCTGGGGGTCGACTACCAACAGGCCGTTGAAGTTGTGCGGCTTTGTCGCGAAGCGGGAATCACTCTGTCGGTCAACCAGAACATGCGGTATGACCAGTCGGTGCGAGCGTGTCGCTCGCTGCTGGACAGTGGCAAGCTGGGTGAACCGGTTCTCGCGACCATCGACATGCGCGCGATTCCGCACTGGATGCCGTGGCAGTCCCGACAGGGATGGGTGACGCTGCGGATCATGAGTATTCATCATCTCGACACGCTCAGGTACTGGTTTGGCGACCCCGTGCGGGTTTACGCGAGCGTCCGCCCCGATCCCCGCACGACGTTTCCACACGAAGACGGAATCTGCCTGTACATTCTCGAATATGCCAATGGGCTGCGAGCCATGGGATGTGATGACGTCTGGGCAGGGCCATCCAAGGAGGGATCCGCTGCCGACATTGGCATCCGCTGGCGGATCGAAGGAACAACCGGCATGGCGCGAGGCACCATTGGTTGGCCCAGCTATCCGGAACGAACTCCCAGCACGCTCGATTACACCACAACGCAGTCCCCGCAGTGGCACATGCCACGGTGGGATGAAGTCTGGTTCCCCGATGCCTTCGTCGGTCCGATGGCTCAGCTGTTGTGTGCCCTCGAAGACAATCAGATTCCAGAAATCAGCGCTGAAGACAACTTGAAGACGATGGCTCTCGTTGAAGCCTGCTACCGTTCGGCCAGGGAACATCGGGCCGTCGAACTGACCGAAATCACGGGATAAACTCCGTCGCAATTCTGGTGGAAATCCTGGAATTTCATTCCAAACAGGATTGTTGCTGCGAATAATCAGATCCAGATTCTTCCCTCGTGGGGTTCGCCACTTCGTTCCTACCGTCGCTCCTTCTGTACGACCATCGGGCCAACGCATGGAATCAGAAAAAGAAAAAACGGCTTCGGCCAGCGAACCGAAACGAAAGGCAACGTCCCAGCTTGGCAAGTACAGGCTGCTGAAAAAGCTGGGTCAGGGGGGGATGGGCGAAGTCTATCTCGCGGAAGACACGAAGCTCGGCCGTCAGGCTGCCGTCAAAGTATTGTCCAAGACGCTGGCCAGGGAAGCCGACTTCATCGCCCGCTTCCAGAAAGAAGCCCGCGCAATGGCGCGGATCAATCATGATAACGCCGTCAGCGTCTTTGATGTCGACGAAGACCATGGACTACATTATGTCGCGATGGAATACGTCGATGGCAAAAGTATGCAGCAATGGCTCAATTTATTGGGCACGTTATCCGTCGGTGATGCACTGCATGTTGCGTTGCGCTGTGCAGAGGTCCTGCAATTCGCTCACAAGCAGAACCTCATTCACCGCGACATCAAGCCCGACAACATCATGCTCACCAGAAACGGCAAGGTGAAAGTGGCGGACTTTGGCCTGGCCAAAGCACTGGACGACGACCTTTCAATGACTGCCAGCGGGATGGGCCTCGGGACTCCCTACTACATGGCCCCCGAACAGGCGAGAAACGCGAAACACGTCGACCGTCGGTCAGACATCTATGCCTTGGGCATCACGCTTTATCACTTGCTCACCGGGCAGCTCCCATTCAAGGGCGAATCCGTGATGGAAGTGATCATGGCAAAAGAGTTAGGGAAGTACCCGCCCGCCCGCAAACTCAATCAACAAGTTCCTGACAAGCTCGACCTGATCATCAGCAAGATGATCGAGAAGGATCCGGCCCATCGCATGAAAGACTGCGATGAAGTCATCAAATTACTGGCGGGACTGGGCTTGGAAAACTCCTCATTGAGCTTCATCGAAACGGCGGACCGGGTCGTGCAATCCGCCGCTGCGAAGAAAGCGAACACATCGCCTGGTGAGCGCGTTGACTCGTCGCCCATTTCAAACCGCGCGAACGGAGGCACTCCGCCCTCTTCAGACCTCGAAGATGAAATCAAAGCACGAACCACGAAAGCGGGAACGACTTCACCCGTGGACCAGTGGATCGTCCAGTACAAGACTCCGCAGGGGAAAGAAACTCTGGGAAGGTTTTCGACTCTGCAGCTCCAGACGGCACTTAAAACCGGGATAATCGATCTGAAGGCACGGATCAAAAAAAATCCCGTCGACAGCTTTGTCCCGATTGGCTTCTACCCCGAGTTTGAGAGAGCCGTCGAAGGACGTCTGGTCAAAGAGAAGGCCGAGCGAAAATCCGCGGGACTGAAATCGGAATTCGACAAGATCGGACGGCAGTACGACCGCCGCGCATGGACTCGCTGGATCAAAGATCTGGTATCGGGAACGGCGGGACTGGTGACGTTTATTCTCTGGTTGACGTTTGTATTCGGAGGCCTGGCTGCGGTGATTATTTTTCGCCAGCAGATCTGGGACTCGATGGCCAACTTCCTCAATTCGTTGCAGAAATGACGGTGTCGCAGACGGCTGGTCCGATTTCCGGGCAGCAGTTATAATTCCCGCGCCGTGAACGATTTGAAAGCCAGCGTGAACACCCCTTTGCGAGGTGCTCAATGGCTTTCTGACACTCGCCTTAATCGCCGATTCTCCGCGTGAGAACGGCGGTTTCCTTTTTAGAATTGAAGTACTGCGATGGACAATGATCTGAAAGAAGTCTGCCAGAATTTGATTGAACGCATCCTCCATCTGCGGGGGTCTCTTTGACTGCGATTCCAAGAATCGCCGCATTGCCGAAATCAACGACGCCATGGGCCAGCCAGGCTTCTGGGACAACCAGGACAAAGCACAGGCTCAGGTGAATGAGCTCAAGACGCTGAACGGCGTCCTCAAGCCGATTAATGAGCTGTTTTCCGGATCCGAAGATCTTGCCGTTCTGCTGGAATTTGCCGAAGCAGAAGAATCGCCCGAAACCATTGCCGAGATTCAGCAGACCGTTGACCGCCTTAAACAGCAGTTCGACGAAGTCGAATTGCAAGCCATGCTGTCCGCTCCGGAAGACGGGAACTCGGCCTACGTCGCCATCCAGGCGGGTGAAGGAGGCACGGACGCGCAGGACTTTGCGGAAATGCTGATGCGAATGTATCAGCGATGGGCTGAACGTCGCGGCTTCGACGCCGAAATTCTGGATACTTCTCCCGCGGAAGAAGCAGGGATCCATTCCGCCACCATCCTGATTCGCGGATCCTACGTTTTTGGATTGCTGAAAGGTGAGACTGGGATTCATCGATTGATCCGGATGAGCCCCTTTGATTCTGCTCATCGGCGACAAACCTCGTTTGCCGCTGTCGACGTGACTCCGGAACTTGACGATAACATTTCGATCGAGATCGAGTGGGACGACCCCAAGACCATTCGCGAAGACATTTGTCGTGCGAGCGGTGCGGGTGGCCAGAAGGTTAACAAAACCGACTCGGCCATTCGATTGACCCATCTTCCGTCCAACACGGTGGTTCAGTGTCAGAACGAGCGAAGTCAGCACCAGAACCGAGCCCTTGCTCGCAAGATGATGATCGCCAAACTGTACCAGATCGAGATGGATAAGCGCGAAGCGGAAAACGCGGCACGCCGCGGCGAGAAGTCGCGGATCGGCTTCGGCGGTGAAACCATCCGTAGCTACGTGCTGCATCCCGAGTCTTACTGCAAGGATAACCGGTCCGAATACAAGACGTCACATCCTCAGGCGACACTCGACGGCGATCTCGATCCGTGGATCGAAGCCTACATGCGATGGTGTCTCACGATGAAAGAAGGAAAGTGATTCCTCACGACCCCGAACTTCTCACCCAGTCGTTCGGTGTTCCCTTCCCGATCGCCTGAGTGCCCGGAAATGTGTCATCATCAGAAACGAGCACAGTCCCACGACCTCCGTACGAAATCGATCGTGAGCCTGTAAATGAGTCAGCCCGACGGACCACTTGGGTCTGCGGGCTGACCCTTCTTCTTTTGTGTGAGACGTCCTGAGAAACTCATTTTCAGATTGCGGTCTGACGGACCACTGCGTGACCGTGGTCCGTCAGACCGGCTACTTCTCTTTCAGGACATCCAGCACTGTCTCTACTTGATCGCACGACGCAACAGGTTGTGCGTAATTCGCTGGACGCGTTCATCCGGTCCGTGCGGACGACTCCAGTGGGACCACGGGAGCATGTGCCCTGGAGGACTTGATAAGTCCTGGCACCAGAAGATCGTCGACGCATTGAAGACAAAGTTATTTTTCGGGCCCGGATAGATCGTGGCGGTCCAGTGCTGAGGCTGGGTTCCTCCCACGAGTGCCGTCCCCTTGCCGACAATTTCGAGACCGGGGATGTCTTCTGGCGGTTCACCGTGATACTCCCAGCCGATCAGCCCGGGGATACGGTCCCCTTCTTTCATGCCTGTTCCTTCGAAGATCCAATGATCCGGTTTGGTGCAGATCCAGTCGCCGCCACCGTTGACCGGTTCGACGTTACGGGATCCGATCAGATAGCCCTCATCGGGACCGCGATGAGGGAACGGTCCATGCTGTTTTTCACGCAGTTCCGCATATTTATAGTCACCCCCATAAGGGCCACCACGAAACATGATGCGATTAGGACGACCGTCAAAGCCTTGCCGCAGCGGAGTCACCCAGCAGACGGAATTCCCTGAAAAGAACAGCAGGTTCACACCGGAATCACGCAACTTGACAACGCTTTCATACTGGCGAATGTCCCAGTACTCATCGTGTCCAACACTCAAGAAGGCCTTGCATTTTAGAGCCCGATCCGGAGTCAGCATGTCACTGTTTGAACAATAGGTGACGTCGTATCCTTCTTTCTCGAGCCAGTACGACATGGGGAATTCAAAGCAAAGCCACTCACCGGAACCAATCGACTGCGGATTTTCGTAGATCTGTGCATACTTGGCATAAGGCCGGTCAAAGCTGACGTCGGCCCACGGCCCCTGATTCCCTTTTGGATGCGTATAGACAGAATAGTTGTCTGGCCACTGGTTGTAGGCCTGCCAGGTATTGTCCGAACACTGGACCAGGATGTCAGCAGGGCGGTCGTCGGTCACAATGAAGACGACATAACTTTGCCAGTACCCCGCATCCGGACTTTCCTCAACAAGGCTCAGCCGTCCGAGGTAGACGCCGCTGGTCCAGTCGGCGGGAATCGTCAGCGTGGTTGTCGGTTCCCAGCGGCATTCATGAAGATTCTTTTCACCCGGGGCAGGCATCGGTTGCTTCTTACCGGGGAACGGGCCCAGCGTCTGCATCAGCCGTGCCCCTTTTCCCCCGTAGTACCCCGTCCGGAAGATTTCAATTTTGAAGGGTCGAACCGGATCACATGACACCATGATGTCGATGGTCTCGTTCGCCTTGACGCTTTGACGAGAACAGTAGCCTTCGATGAATGGGCTGCGAAATCCGAGGTTCTTGTCGAGGCGAACTCGGGTCAACTGCCAGTCTGTCGATCCCGGCTGTTCATTCTCTTTCCCGATCAGTTCTCCCCGAGGAACAGGCGATGCGGCAATCGCATCAGCGCCATTCCCGGAAGTCAAATTCGATGCCATCGCTGCAACGGATCCGGCTGCAACGTGCTTGATCCAATCTCTGCGGTCCATGGTCACGGTTCTCACTCCTTCTAGTGGTGAAGAATTGTCGAGTACTGAGTTTGAACGAATCCTGTCGTACAGAGGAACAAATATGGAACCATGATGACAGAAGTGGCGCGACTTCGTCACAAGCCTGGAGGTGCACTTCCGGGAGTCATTCGGGCCAGCACACGGTGGCTTCCAAGCAGTTGCCCTTCGCAAAGGACTTCAAGCGCATAGGCACGCTCTTCCAACGCCACCAGTGGCAAACGAGGCAGTGGAAGTGAGACCTCGATCGTCTTGAGAGGATCATCGCATTCAATGGCGACTTCCGCCTGGAACAAGGACCGATTCTCTCGAAGTTCGACATACCGGACTTCAAATGTTTTGCGTTCTGAAAGCTCTGTCAGACTGAAGTAAACATACGGGGATCCTGCCTGCATCAACTGCTGAATGGGCTGGACGCGGCTCGAAGAATCCCCTTCCCCACCCTCTCCCGATCCACCGGGACCTCGTTCCAACGGATGACCTCCACCCGAGCCCCCTCCTGTGACCGGTCCACTTTCCTGTGACGAGAAGTTCAGATGGGTGTTGGGGGTAAAGAAGATGGTTGAGAAGACACCACAGATGATGTGCTTACCGGTCGCCTGGTCCCGATAAACGTGATCGGCCAGCAACAGAGATTGAAGGATCGGCACAGCCACAAATTCACTCCATTTTCAATTTCTCATTCCGTCGGCATTCGAGGATTGAGGACAGATCGTCGGACACTTCCAGGTAACGACTCGATCAGTGGCAGCCACTGACTGGGGGCTTGCCACACTCAAGTGTTTCCTGCCGTTCTACGATCCTGACTGATCCCCAGCGACAGATTCCTGCACAGTTCAAGAACTCGCGACTCACGACCTTCGCAACTTTGCGGCACCTGCTTTGCGAACATCGTAACCCGCGCCGGCAAGTTTCGGAAATGTGCTCGCTCGTGAACCTCATCGAGTTCCACACGAAAGATACTGACTTTTATCCCGGTTCATTAGCGGGCAGCCCGTAGATGACTCGCGATAAAAAAGCCGTCTTCAGATTTGGACGAATCACTCTCTTCGGCTTACCGAGTCGCGACAGAATATTCTCGGCGGCGAGATATCCGCTTCGCACAGCTCCTTCCATCGTCGCGGGCCAGCCGGTACGGGTCCAATCACCGGCCAGTTGAAGATTTGCTACAGGAGACTGTTGGGCAGGGCGGAGCCCATCGATTCCGGGGACCGGTGAGAAAACAGCGCGATGCTCGGTCACCTGTCGCGAATGCAGCAGGATCGCATTTGCCGTTTCCGGCCAGACCTCCGCTAATTCTTTCAAGACTTCCTGCTGGATATCCTCTTTGCTCCGCCCGCCAAGCTGATGACTGGCGCTGATCACAATCTGGTAGTAGAACGACTTTTCAACCACATCCGTCCCCTGCGGGCCCGCCAGCAAAGTACTCGCAGGAGTATTGCCAAGCAGTGTGCGATTGAAGACCCACTGACAGAGTCGATCGACCAGGACGGCGTGAGGCAAATCCGTAATCGGTCGATCAAACCACAAATGAAGACTCGAGATCGGTGCGGGTTCGAGCTGCTCGATTCCCTGCAGGTCTGGATGGGAAGTTAAAGCGTCCGGCAGCAACGACCGGATTCGATGAAATGGAACCGCCGCGAGGAACTCGTCACCCTCAACGATTTCTCCTGAATTCAGACGGACCCCAGATACAATCTCACCCGCCATCTCAAATTTTTCGACGCCTGTTTGAAGTCGGATCTGGGACCCACGCGAGGTGAGCCATTCGACCAGAAGTCCTCCGTAGAGCGTTTCGAGGGGGACGGTGGGAATATCCACATACCACCCATCCCGATTGGCAAGAAACGCATCAACGATCACCTTCCTCGCATGCGTCACCGAAATCCGATCGAGCGACTCGCTGAGGGCACTGACCAGCACCACAAACCAGAACCGGTTGACGACGTTCGTCGGCTGCCGGTGCTGCTTCAGCCACTCGCTGAAAGGGAGTGCCTCATCCGCCGAACTGACCGGTCTCGCCAGGGCTTTCAGCCCTCGTGCCAGTGCCTGCTTTTCCTGCCAGGACAAATACGACAGGCTGGCGAATCCCCCCAGAAGATGCAGCGGGGCTGGAAGTGGTCCTGCGGCGAAGCGATCGACCTTGCCGGAAGGCCCGACGAAGTGCAGTGCAGGTTCCCTGCGGAAGGAACTGGCCAAGCCTGTCGCTTCGCAGAAATGGCGAAAGTTGGTGCAGCATCCCAGCGTGACATGCTGGCAATTATCAATCTCACTACCCGTTGTCGGATCGTGGAAAGAGCTCGCCCGGCCTCCCAGCCGTATCCGGGATTCGAGCACCAGACAAGGTAAATTGCGTTCCGTTAAGGCCACGGCAGCCGCCAGACCGGCCAACCCCCCACCAACGATAACGATCCGAGGGGACATGAAGGCTCCGCTGATCGACATAGACTCAGGCAAAAAGAACAGTTCTTCGGGCGTTCCCACGACACACAAAATGATCCCGTCCACCAGCGGCAGACGGGATCATGTCCGGTTGAGCAACGACATGTGCGATGCACTCAATGCATCGCACGCTGCGAAAGCTCGATGCATCAGGGCAGCAGGTCACGAACGGTATCGCGTTCCTGCTTCAATTCATTGATGGTCTTGTCGATCTGCGAACGGCTGAATTCATCAATCTCGAAACCAGGCAGAACTCTCCAGTTCTTGCCGTCAGTGCTGAGCGGCAGACCGGTGACCAGACCTTCTTCGATTCCGTAGCTTCCGTCCGAGTAGACAGCGGCGCTGAAGCAGTCACCCGCGGCGGTCGGCGTTACGATGCTCTTCACCGTATCGAGTGCAGCATTGGCAGCACTTGCAGCGCTGGAAGCACCACGTGCTTTGATGACGGCAGCACCGCGCTGCTGAACGGTCGTGACGAAGTCACCCTTCAACCAGGCATGGTCGGAAATGACGCTGGTTGCTTGCTTGCCATCGATCTTGGTGTTGAGGAAGTCTGGGAACTGCGTCGAAGAATGGTTACCCCAGATCGCCAGATTGGTGACCGAAGCGACGGGTCGATTGGACTTCTGAGCCAGTTGAGCGGCGGCACGATTCTGGTCGAGACGCGTCATGGCGAACCAGCGATCACGTGGCACGTCCGGAGCGTGCGACATGGCGATCAGACAGTTCGTGTTACAGGGGTTTCCGACGACAACAACCCGGACGTCCTTGGCGGCTGCGGCCTGAATCGCTTTGCCGGTATTCGTGAAGATGGGGCCGTTGATACGGATGAGGTCAGAACGCTCCATCCCCTGCTTACGGGGAACGCTGCCGACGAGGATCGCGAAGTTGACATCACGGAATGCGTCTTCGAGATGATCACTGTCGAACTTTTGCACCCCGGCCAGTGTCGGGAAAGCACAGTCGTCGAGTTCCATGTGGATCCCGTCCAATGCCCCGACCGCAGCAGGAAGTTCGATCAGGTGCAGAATCACAGGGCGATGGGCCCCGAAGATTTGGCCCGAGGCGAGTCGGAACAAGGACGCATAGCCAATCTGGCCGGCAGCACCGGTGATCGCAACTCGAATGGGGGCAACGTCGGTCATACTCAGAGCTCTCCTAAAAGCAACAATTTCCTTCGCCGGAAAACTACGCAATGGGTGAGATCCCATTGGTCGGCAATTTCTTCGTGAGGCTGCATTTTCGACAGCATCGCGAGGGTATCGACTCCCTCGCCCCTCAGCAACTGTCGCTGCCTGAGGAACTGCGGGAACCGAGTATACCCGTTCCGAACTTCAGGATGGCAGGCGGAAATGGATCTCGGAAAACTCGCGAATCCGGTCGATGATCGCGGGTTCAACCGGAAGTCGTTCCATGGAACTCGCCCCATAGAACCCTACAATTCCTTCAGTATGATCAAGAATATACTGTGCATCCTCTGGATCGGCGATCGGCCCCCCGTGGCACAGGACGAGGATATCTGGTTTGATCCGTTTCGCTGCATCGTGCATCTGCTGGCAGCGCCGCGCCGCTTCCTCAAGCGTAACCGCTGTCGAGGCGCCGATCAGCCCTTTGGTCGTTAACCCCATGTGGGGAATCAGAATGTCGGCACCCGCCCTGGCCATCGCCTCGGCCTCTTCCACGTTGAAGCAGTAGGGTGTCGTCAGCAACCCCATTTCCCCCGCCATGCGGATCATTTCGACTTCCCTATCGTAGCCCATGCCCGTCTCTTCCAGCCCGAGCCGAAATTGTCCGTCGATCAATCCGACGGTGGGAAAGTTTTGAACCCCGCTGAAACCAGCCTCCTGCACCTCCCGCAGAAATTGGGGCATCAATCGAAACGGGTCGGTGCCGCAGACTCCCGCCAGTACCGGCGTTTTTGAAACGACGGGCAGCACTTCGCGAGCCATCTCCATGACAATCGCGTTGGCGTCACCGTACGGCATCATTCCAGCCAGCGACCCACGGCCCGCCATGCGAAACCGGCCGGAATTGTAGATCACGATCAAGTCGATGCCGCCCGCCTCTTCCAGCTTTGCGGACAGTCCGGTTCCCGCACCTCCACCCAGGATCGGTCGACCTGCGGCAACGTTCTTGCGCAACCGGGCCAGGATCTCATCACGTCGCTGAAGACTCATTGCCGTCTTTCAAATCAGAGGGATCACAAAACAATCGTGTCGTGCTCGGACCATGCGAGTTGACTCAATCCGACGTTCGGGCTGACTAAGATTTGTCACGTGTCGGTGGGACACCCCGCCGCCCGGAGCACAGTCTCCTGTACCGCCAGATCATGTGTGACAGACCAGTCACTCATTTTTTCGCCCCGGATGATCTTCGCGAAATCGGCCGCATCGGCAACATAGCGCTGATAAGACTCGACGGGGACATCCTGGTACCCTTTTCGGTATTTTCCCCGCTCTTTCGACAGAGCCAGTCTTACCACCTTCGGACTGTCGAGCGGTTCAATATGGATGGTTCCTTCGGTTCCACACAGAACAAAGTGACGCCGTGCGAAGCCTTCCACCTCCAGCCCTGACGATTTGACCGAAGCGATCGCGCGCGGATACTTGAGCACCGCGAGCATGTTATCCAGTAGTTCATCAGCCTGGTCAGACGAGTGTTCTGTCACGGGTAACACTGAGTCGGGTGCCCCCAGCAGACTGACCACAATATCGATCAAGTGACAGCCGAGTTCGAACATCATTCCACCGCGATATTCTGCATGCTTCAGCCGCGCAGCGCGGTCCAGCTGCTTGCTCATCACGCAGTGGACCTCGAACGGATCACCCAGAAAGCCCTTCTTCACCAGATCCCGACAAAGGACGACGGCCGGGTTGTAGCGGTACATGTACCCCATTTGCACGCACAAATGTCGCCGAGCAGAAGTATCAAGAATCCGCCGGAACTGACTCAAGGATTCGCCCGCGGGTTTATCCAGATGAACGTGCATTCCGGCGTCAATACACTGCTCCGCATGGGCGAGCAGGTGTCGGGGCTCTGTCTCGACAGCGACCGCTTGAAGCCCGGGGGTATTCAGCAATTGCTCAACTGACATCCACTGCACATCACGGAAAGCGGGATTCGACTCCGCTTTCCGCCGCAGCCGGTCATCCGGTTCCGCCACCCCCACAACTTCGTAGTCGTCGGATTTCCGGTAAACCTCCAGCTTTCCCGACGCGTGTCCGTGCCCCGTCCCTATCTGGCCGATCTTGATCTTCATCATGGAGGTTCCCGTGAAATATCAGATGCTCGGATTCACTTCGCATAGCACGCGACAGCGAGGCCAGTTCGACGGTGGTGATACTGAATCAGCTGGCCCGTGAAAGTTCCTGACGATAGTAGGCGATCGTCCTGGCCAAACCCTCGCGAAGACCGACGGTCGGGGACCAGCCGAGTACGGCTTTCGCCTTGGTGATGTCCGGGCATCGCTGCTTTGGATCATCCTTGGGAAGGGGCTCAAACGTAATCTTGGATTTGGATTCCGGAATCGCCCTCAATACCTCTTCGGCCAGTTGCAGCATTGAGTACTCATCAGGATTACCGAGATTGACGGGGCCAATTTCGGTGTCCTGATCCATCATCTGCATCATCCCGCGAATCAGATCATCGCAATAGCAGAATGATCGCGTCTGAGAGCCATCGCCGTAGATGGTGATCGGTTCGCCGCGTATCGCCTGTGTGATGAAGTTAGAGATGACGCGTCCATCATTCGGGTCCATTCTCGGCCCGTAGGTATTGAAGATCCGGATCACCCGGACGGCCAGATCGTGTTCCTGGTGATAGTTGATGCACAACGACTCGGCGACACGCTTCCCTTCGTCGTAACAACTTCGCGGGCCGATCGGATTCACATGCCCCCAGTAGTCTTCCCGCTGGGGATGAACACTCGGATCGCCATAGACTTCAGACGTGGAACAGTGCAGGATCCGGGCGCGACATCGCTTGGCCAGTCCCAGCATATTGACCACGCCAACGGTCGAGGTCTTGATTGTTTTGATGGGGTTGAACTGATAGGCGACAGGTGATGCGGGACAGGCCAGGTTATAGATCTGATCGACTTCGAGCACGATGGGGTGAACGATGTCGTGGCGGATCAATTCAAACCGGGGGTTCCCCATCAGATGCAGGATATTGTCTTTGCGACCGGTGAAGAAGTTGTCGAGACAGATGACGTTCTCGTTCCGCTCAAGTAACCGTTCGCAAAGATGGCTGCCTAAAAATCCAGCCCCTCCTGTCACAAGAATTGATCGCATTGCTGGAAAACCTCAATTCCCTCATGGAATAGTTATGTTGTTTTGCTGCCGGCCCCATCCTTGGCGTCGGTCTTTGATTCCAGCCCGATCCCGGAGTAATGAAATCCTAACTGAGTCATCCTCATTGGATCAAACAGATTTCGACCATCAAAAATGACAGGAGATTTCAGCTTCTCACGGATGACACCGAAATCTGGATTTCTGAATTCATTCCATTCCGTAACGATAGCCAGTACTTCAGCACCGTCTAACGTATCGTAAGGAGTCTGGCAATAGGTGAGTCGATCTCCGTAGATCTTGCGAACGTTCTCCATGGCAACAGGATCGTGCACCCGCACGGTCGCTCCTGCCGCGAGAAGTCGGTCAATCAGAATGAGTGACGGGGCTTCGCGGATATCGTCAGTCCGAGGCTTGAAAGCCAGCCCCCAGATGGCGATGGTCCGCCCCTTGAGTTCTCCTCCAAAGTGCTTGTGCACTTTCTGGAACAAGACTTCTTTCTGAGCAACGTTCACTGCATCGACAGCTTCGAGAATGTGAGGTTCAATCCCCGATTGTTCGGCGACGCGAATCATCGCGCGCACGTCCTTGGGGAAGCACGATCCGCCGTACCCGACACCGGGGAACAGGAATGCGAAACCAATTCGCTGATCGTGGCCAATCCCCTTGCGTACGTGGTTGATATCGGCACCGACCTGCTCGCAGACGTTCGCCATCTCGTTGATGAAGCTGATCTTGGTCGCGAGCATGCAGTTCGCGACGTATTTCGTCATCTCAGAACTTTCCAGGTTCATCACCAGGAACGGGTGCTCGGTCCGCAGGAAAGGCTGATAGAGTTCCCGCAGGACCTGAGCCACTTCAGGCCGTGTCACACCGACTACAACCCGGTCCGGCTTCATAAAGTCTTCGAGAGCACAGCCCTCTTTCAGAAATTCCGGGTTCGATGCAACGTGGACCGGGCGACCCAGCAGATCTTGCAGGCGACGCGCAACAGCAGCATTGGTTCCCACGGGAACGGTGCTCTTGACCACGACGATCGCATCGTGGGAAAGGTGCGGGGCAATCGAATCGACCGCACTCCAGAAAACGGCCAAGTCTGCGGAGCCGTCGTCTCGCTGAGGAGTCCCTACAGAAAGGAAGACGCACTGGGCCTGTGGGATGGCGTCTTTAGGCTCGGTTGTGAACCGCAGACGTTTTGCTTCGACATTGCGGACAATTAGTTCATCGAGTCCGGGCTCATAAATGGGAATCTGACCCAAATTCAGCTTCCGGATCTTTTCACTGTCCACATCGACGCAAATCACGTCGTTGCCGCTTTCGGCGAAGCAGGTCCCCGTAATTAATCCGACATATCCGGTCCCGATCACTACGATCTTCAACTTAAAATCCCTTTATTCATCCGTGATGGGGGGTTCAAGTGGTCGCGAAACCTCCAGATATGTCTGGACCTCCGTTTCATCCACGGCCATTTAAGTAAGGCGAACACAAAGTAATGTCAACAAACCCGCATTTTCTTTCGGGCTCAGCCGCGTCTGTCCCGCACTCGCCGGAATCATGAAGCTCGACCCCTTCTGGAAGTCGCGGGTATACCCTGTACCGGAATTTGTCAACGACACTTCCCCCTCCAGCACCATCCAGACTGTGAACTCACCCGAATGCGGCGTCGCACCTGGCTGGTGTAATGTGTAGCGTTCCATGCGGAAGCCCACGCCGTCGACAAGGAGTTCTCCGCTGAGCCCTGACGATTCACAACGAATTTTTTCAGGAACGACAGGGGAAACGGGGCCCTGGTCCCAGTTGATCGCATCGACCGCCTTGTCGATCTGCAACGGACGTGGTTTGCCGTCCAGCCCCAGCCGGTTCCAGTCGAACAAGCGGAATGTCGCGTCGCTGGACTGCTGCACTTCTGCAATGATCAGTCCTCCCCCCGCCGCGTGAATCGTCCCGGCGGGTATGGAGACGCAATCACCTGGACGTGGTACGAACGAATGCAAGCACTTCTCGACTGTCCCCCCCTTCATATGGGCCAGGAAATCCTCGCGGGTTACGCCGGGCTGAAGTCCCGCGTAAATCCGGGCGGTCGGTTCCACCGACACAATGACCCACGCTTCTGATTTTCCGTAAGGTTCGTTCAGAAGCCGCTGCGCCATCGCATCATCAGGGTGGACTTGAAGTGACAGGAGTTCTTTGCATTCGAGCCATTTCAGCAGCAGCGGAAAGACATCGCGACCTCCGCCGCCCGTCAGTTCCTTTCGCGACTTCGTCCACAGTTCAGCAAGTGGACGGCCGGCATTTTTCCCTTCGAGCACCCGACTTTCATGCAAGGGAAGTGAACTGAGCTCCCAAGCCTCTCCATACGGCAATTCACAGGGAAGCGTTCTTCCCAGTTGAGACTGAATCCCCCTTCCCCCCCAGACCTGTGGGCGGAAAAACGTATCGAACACAAGCGGATCGTCGATGGTCAAAGGCGAATTCATGAAAGGTATTTCCGAAATGACAACGCTGTCGATCAAGAGTTCAGTCTTTGGGGCCAAGGTACGTGGGACTATCGAATGGAACCGCAGCGAGTTCGCCGGTACGGGCCGACAGATCTTCCGGTGAAAGAGCAAAGCGGGGGCTGATCTCAACAGCGACGTCGTCTGGAGGATTCACGCCGACCGAGTTCAACCAGCGTTTGCTTAACCGAACCATCCGGTCACGCACGTAATCAGGAGAGAACTCTCCCTCTTTGTTCTTCAGCGGCGCGAACTCGTCATCGCGGACGGTCTCAACGATGAGCGCCACCTTCGCGAGCGGTAGGGTGTCGAAGATGAATCGTTCGAACTTCACTCCGTTCTCAACGGTCGGCTCCACCGCGTTACCCTGTTCATCAATATGAGGAATCTTCTTGATGGCTCGATGCCAGGGAAGAATGTTGTCGGATGTCGCAACCCGTTCGAGGAAGCTGCGATTGAAAAGATGGATGGCGGTACTGCCTGCCCAGAATTTCAAATCACCCGCCGCGTCACGTGCCTGCGCCAGGTCCTTGGGCAAATCACTATACTCGATAATCTGCGTCCGGCCGTCGATGTCCACGGCCACACCCACCTTCTCGTCAGGTCCGGTTTTCGCGACAACCTTTGTTGAGACCTCTGATTCATGCATCAGGTGCAGACCGATGAATTCAGGGTCGCAAACACGCGCCAGCGGGTTGTCGACCTGATGCGAGAAGATATATTCAATCCCTCTTCGTTTCATCTCGTCGAACAGCCCTGCCTTCCAGAGGGCCGAGAACAATCCCCCATGCCCATCGGGGCTCATGCTGAGATTTCCCTTGTCGGCCAGCAGGACTTTTCCGGACTTCAAATCGACGGATGGTGCAAAGCCCTGGGGAAACAGGAACACATCCTTGGGATCAAGACCGAAGTAATTGTTTCGGCGATAGAATTCCTCGATCTCGTCATGCGTCTTGTCGCTGGTCATCACGAAGTAGGGGATCGTGGTGCCATACCGCTGTGACGTGGCGATTAACTTGGTTGCCAGGATCTGGAGCAATGACTGATTCGTCACGGGACCAATCGGGAACAGGCCCTTGGACTGCTTGAATCCGAGTCGAGTCCCCTGGCCGCCAGCCAGCAGCACGGCACCGACTTTCCCTTCGCGGAGTGCGTTCTCTCCGATTTCCCGAGCGGCCCGCCATTTATCCCGGTCGGCGGCACTCTTCGGCGTCCTGACCACATACGCAGGAGGAGCGGCCCGACGGGCACGTTCCTCAAAGTCGCTCTGCGGACTGGTTCCCTTTTTTGCGAAGTTGGAGACGAGATCCCAGTCCAGATCCGCAAGCTGCGCTGCCAGGAGCTTCTGCTGTTCGGCGGACAGCTCTTTCCAAAAACGCAACAGGTGCTGTTGACCAGTTTGTTCGATCATCTGCGAAAGCTTCGCGTCAAGCATTGTGAATCCTAATGGATGAACAGTTCAATTTCCGTCTCTGCCTTGGCCCGACGTCACTTTCCAATTCATGCGGCGGTTACTTCCGCAGAATCTGTCAGACTTTCCCACGGCTGAATTTGATGTGGGAATTGAGACGACTCGTCGCAATTCCCACATGACGGTTGCAACGGGACCTCTCGGAGCGGATGTCGATCATAACTCGCTCGGCCGCTTACCAAACCACCGCACGGTTTCTCGCAATCCTTCCTTGAGTGAAACAGTCGGTTTCCATCCCAGTAGCCGCTCTGCCAGCACCGGCGACACGAGACTGGAGCGCAAATCCCCGATGCGAGGAGGACCATGCTGAATCTCGATGGTTCTGCCCACCTGCCCCTGATTCTTCAAGTCATCAAGATGGCAATCCGCGATCATCTGAGCCAGCTCATTGATGTCGACCCCGAGTCCGGTCCCGATATTGATCGCAGCGAAATCCTCGGCCAGGTCCGTGTGTAAGGCTGCGACATTCGCTCGTGCGACGTCGGGACCATAAACAAAGTCTCTGATGTATTTCCCATCACCATTGATGGTGATTCCTTTTCCGTCCAGGGTCCGCCTGATGAAAATCGCCGTGACCCCCGCTTCCCCTTCGGGATTTTGACGTGGTCCATAGACGTTCGAATACCGCAAGGCGACCCCCTGCAAGTTGCGCTCCTTGGCGTAAAACTCCAGGTATTGTTCGCCGACCCACTTGCTGATGCCGTAGGCGGATTTTGGTTTCTTCGGAAAATCCTCAGACGCGGGGGACGTCACATCTCCGTAGAGCACGCCTCCTGACGAGGCAAAGACGACGCGTTTCACACCAACTCGGGACGCATTCTCAAAAATGTTCAGCAAGCCAAGTACGTTCACTTCCGCATCGAAGATTGGTTCACGCATCGACCTGCTGACCGATATCTGAGCGGCTTGATGGCAAACCCCTTCGGGTCTGACTTCGTCAAAGATTCTGCGAACCTGATCCTGATCGCGAATATCAGCCTCATACAAGGGAACGCCCGCAGGCAAATTACGTCTCGATCCAGATTCGAGGTTGTCGATGACAACGGGCACATCGCCTCGTTCGAGCAACGCATCCACGATGTGACTGCCGATAAAGCCAGCCCCCCCGGTGACAATCACTTTCATCTCAGTTCCTCAATGCCCGAATTCCATTGGCGACTCGTTCCGGTGAATCAGCAACGGGCCAAATCACATAGACTCCGCACCGTCCGCCCGACCCACTGCGGTTGTTCGTTGACCGCCCCGCCCCTTGACGCAGATTCGGCGCAACATGACGGAGACGGCCATCTCAGACTGACTGAGCCACTCTCTCCAGCACAGGTTTGCCTGAGTCATGCTGTATCCACACGAAAATACCGCCAATCTTGTCTTCAGCGGCAGCCTCTTACAATCAAATTGTCTATGAAAATCAGGTCGCTTGACGTGTGACAACGAACCAGAGCCAGTCGGGGCGCAGTGCATAAGGACTGCGAATCGAGTCGCTTATCCACGCTTCCAGTGGCCCCCTTGTCTTACACCTTGAATCGATCCTCGGTTTGGAACGTAAGGAGAATCGATACAAGGTACGCAGACTCCCTTATTGTTCAAATCTGCGTGTCGATATAAAGCATCGGAGGACTGGCGCTGGCCTGATTATCTCAAAAACATCCACCAAGGCTCTACTTCTGAACCACTCTTGATTACTCAAACATCAAAACCAGTCGATAAGTGATTCATCCGTTCACGCCGTGAGGCTCGACCATCCACGTGTTGACCTGCAAACCGCCAATCGTACGTGTCACAAAGCAAAGTATCTTTGTCCGTCAACGATAAGCGAAAATCGTACCCAAGGAACTGCCGACGCTAAAGTCGGCTCCTCTTCAGTACTCTTCAGTATGAGTGTGCCTTCACCTGTTTTCAGGTCAGTTGCAAATCGGCACAAATCGCTTCGTTCAGTTTTCGCAGACGGCGTCCATGCTGGCCCTCGCCGGGACGTCCGTTGAAGAAATAGGCGACGACCAGGCCACGCTCCGGATCACACCATCCCTGGGATGATTGCGCCCCGCCGTGGCCGAAAGTACGGAGCGAACAAAAGGGGCCATACCCGTATGGAACGGTCTCCGCCCCGTAGCGAATCGAATTCACGATCACGCCCAATCCGAAGTCAACCTTATGCGCAAGCGTCAGATCAAATTCCCCCACCCGGTGCCGGGCAGTCATGGCGGCCACGGTCTGAGGGGTCAGGATCTGCCGCCCCTGGTATTGTCCTTCATTCAGCAACATTTCGTAGAAGGAGCCCAGTTCCCGAATCGGCCCCCGCGTATTCGCACCCGGAGAGGGCTTTTCACAACGGGCCGGCTCGTGCCAGTCCAGAAGTTGCAGACCGCCCCCCTCTCGGGTGTAGATTTTTCCCAACCGGCTTTCGTATTCCGCATATTGTGTGGGAGTCAGGCTCGTGAAGCTTTGCCGCAGGCCGAGAGGTTCAAATAGTCCCTTGCGCATCGCGTCGGGATAAGAAAGCCCCGTCAGCCGGGACAGGATCTCACCCAGGATGAACCAGCTCGATGCGGTATGGTACCCCGCCGTTTGTCCTACCACCCAGTCGGGTTCGACGCTCGAATCGCAGATCCGCCGAATGATGTCATTCCAGGACGCTTCGGGCCAGCCCGTTTCGACATTCCGGAAACCGCAGGTATGAGTCAGTATGTGGCGGATGGTGATCCCATCCTTGCCCCCCCCCGCAAACTCCGGGATGAATTTCACCACGGGATCATCCAGTCGCAGTCGACCTTGCTCCCACTGCTGCAGGATTGCGACCACTGTCAACGGCTTACCCGCACTCAGCCACAGATTGATCGTCTCTGATGTCATCGGCTGGCCTGGCGCGGAGAGTCCGAATCCACCATCAGCCAGGACCTCGCCCTGAAGCGAGACATAGATCTGCAGGCCCGTATGTAACTGCCGATCAACACCTTCACGAAAGACGCCAAAAGTCGCTGGGAGTCGCTCGGCAAGTTCGAGTTCGTTCATTGATTGCCCATCATTCTTTCAAAAGCTTGACCGCCCGCTCCCTGATCGATGACGTTTTCGACTCAAGCAGTGATTTTCGGTGTGCGGAACTTAACCGGGCTGCTGACAATTGGCCACCGGCAATGGCATCAAGCAATTTCTCTGCGCGGCGATCGGTCCTCAGCAGTGCGTCGAGGGCGAGCGTGCGATTGTGCTCGTTGACATATTCGACACAGCCCAGTAGCAGGTCAGCGACTTCTGACGACTCGACATCACTCAGACCGCTGATCGACCCCATCTGCAGTTCGGCGTTGACGCCCTTTGCGAGATACTTCACCAGTTGCGCGCGACGTCGATTCCAGTCGTCCACAGCAATCATTCGCAGTGCGTCATATCGCGTTCCCGTCGGAACGCGTTCGTTGTCGCTCATCTCTGACGCGAGAACCAGTGACCTCTTCCACCGCTGGTTCAGATCGGGCGAGTCCTTAAGGATTTCGAGAATTCGCCCTTTCGGCCATCCTCCGCTCAAGCTGATGCCATTGATGATTCCACCTCCAACGACGACCGCCTGCCAGTCCCGAAGCGGTTCTCCGTCTTTCGGAAGCGAAACCTCTAACAGCTTGAAAAGCTGATCTCCCTCGGCTCGTTTGCCACAGCCAATGGCGACGCGCCAGATCCAGGGAATCCTGCGATATTCTTCGGCCTGATCGTCAAGCAAGTCTGCTACAAGTGCCGCAACAATTTCACTCGCCTGTTCGGGCTTCTCTGTGATCCAGCGGGCGCGGTCGTCTGCGGACAGCGCATCATCAAGAAGTTGCCGAGCAAATTCCTTGACGTCTGTGGCCGGAGAAACAGGTTCAACCTTGGCGAGAGCGAACGGCTGCCCCTCGGGAATCAGATAAACTCCCCGCAAATCCATGAGAGCCCCGCTGACATGACTTCCGTCCGGGCGGAGCAGCAATCGATGTGCGCCGGCGTCGAGTGACAGTGAGCCGACTTTCGTTACGACGTAGTTGCTCCATCCACCTGTTCCCCGAACGACGCCCGTCAGAGATTTTTCACCGCATTCGATTCGGAATGCGTTCCCCTGAGAACCGCCATCACATGCATACTCCTGGTAGACATCAAAGACGCCTGCCTCGGGCAGGTCGATCGACCAGACAACGTGATCGTTCACCCCATGCCAGTATCCGATATTGCCATAGGGGGTTTCGAAAGCAATGTCATTGCCATAGATCGCGGCCGTTGCGGCAAGCAGAGACAAACGCCCCTCTTCCGGACGGACCGTCTTTGGCGTATTTCCTTCCGCCTGCTTCGGAGGAACCGAAACGGAACTGAGAAGTGCAATCAGGTCAGCGACAGCTTGCGGTGACAGGTCCTTTTCCAGGCCTTCCGGCATCAGCGACTTTGCCGTCGCTCTCAGCTCTTCCAATTCCTTCCGCAGCAACGTGAACTGCTTCCCTTCGGGACCGAGCAGCGTCACGCTGTTTGACGATTCACTCGCCAGGAGTCCTGTCCGGATCAATCCCTCCCGGGTCACGGCCAGGTAACCGATGTAGCGAGTATCCACATTGCGATTGGGATCAAGTAACTCCTGCAGCAGAAACGAAGGAGACTTGTTGGCCACCATGGCCAGATTGGGGCCCACGACGTGTCCGACATCGCCGAGACGATGGCATTGGGCACAGGTCTTGGCAAACAGAGCCCGACCACGCTCGTTGTCCCCTTTCAGCGTCAGTGCCTCGCGATACTGCTCGACCACCTGTTGCCGGTCGGTATTAATGCTGGCGGCGAGCGACTTTTCCGCTTGCCGGCGTATATCTAGAACTGGATGGGAAATCAGGGCCTGGCGCTGAGCCGCAGAAATGGAGGTCGCGGGAATCGTGCCATCGGCCACTTTTTCAAAGAAGTAGGGCGTCCATTTGCCACGTCCCAGGAACGCGTCGACAATTCGAGGCTGTACGGAGGGAGAAAGTTCGCGATACCTTTCTGCAAAGATTTCGGGAACGTTGTCTGCGGCGATCCGCTCAAACGCTTCCACTGCGGCCAGTTGAACTCCCGGCGGATAAGCAGATGACAGCAACGGGATCAGTGTCGCGACGTCATCCATCTGCTGCATCGGGTCTCGCCCGAGTAACTGAATCGCGGCGATGCGAGTTTCATCGTCGGCCCCCTCGGCCGCGATCAAACTGCGAGCCGCCTGTTGCATCCGGCGGGTGACGTTCAGTACCTCATCGTCCCGCTTCACCTGCTCACCCCCCGCATCGGCAGGTCGCCGACGCAGAGATTCCACCAGGTTTGTGACCGCTCGCAATTGCCAGGCGCGGGGTTGCTGATCCAGGCCTTTAGAGACAGCAACCAGCGCCAACTTGATCGCACCGTCGTCACCGTATCCGACGGCTGTGGCGAGGAACGGGGCCATCAGCGACGGAGGTGGCTCTCCGTCTTTCAATTCATCGAACAGGGTTGTCGTAAACGCCTGCAGGTCTCCCGGCCGGATGCTGCTGAAAATCGCTGCGACCTGGTAGGGATCACCCGCATCACGCAAGGCGATCTTCGCCAGTGTCGATCCAATTCGTCGGTCTTCCCACTCACCCAATGAACAAGCCACCTGCAACCGCACATGGGGATCAGCATTGTCCGAAAGTTTCAGTAGCGAATCGATCAGTGCCCCCTTCTCGGTCATCCCCTCAGCAAGCACCAGGCCCACTGCACGGACCCGCGGGTCAGGATCGCTGAATGCACGCTGAATATCGGCTGCAGTGAGTTGCGATGCCGCGGCCAGTCGGCGATAGCTCATCACTCGCAGGTTTGCATTGCCCTGCTGACTTTCGTCGCGCCACGACTTGACCCGTTCGGCAGAGATCGTACGGGTCCCTTTTCCGCCGCTAGCAATCACGTCGTGTAGTTCCCGCTCCTGATAGACCGACAACAGTGGAGATTTAGTTTCCGTGGTTCCAGATCGGTCAGTGCGAGGGAGTGCTCGTGTCGCTGGCTTGGATTGGTCGGATTGACTCGTGACACGGTAGATTCGCCCCAGTGTGGTTCCCGCCCTCAGATCGAGCGGATCGAGTTCCGGTTTGGGGATCCAACGAGGATCCTCGATAATGAAGCGGTACATATCAACGACCCAGATGGCGCCGTCGGGCCCGTTGACGACCTGAACCGGACGGAACCATCCATCGGTCGATCGCAAAAATTCTGTCTCCGCCTCGTTCGCCGGACGTTCTGCGACAAAGGACGTCCCGGCGGGCTTCAGGGCGAAGCGGTGAACCAGCAGATTTACCGGTTCACAGATGAAAAGATTGTTCTGGTAGTCCGCGCCGAGAACCGAATCCCGATAGGCAGCGATTCCACACGCCGCGGTCACGGTGCCGGGTGCTCCGCTGAGCTGAAATCGCTGAGCATCAGGACGAGCGGGATACAACCGACGCGTCTCCTCCGATTGCGCCAGATTCACGCGACTGAGGGGTGAAGTCACGTAAGGGTTTCGTCGGAGGTAGTGTTCCGCCAGAGGGTAGTGATAACCGAGCGTGGAATTATCGCAGCCGAACCAGTTCCCGAATTCGTCGCGGATTCGCCCCTGCTGAGTCCGGCCAGTGGCCGCTTCAATCTCACCGGTCTCTGGTTTGATCCGAAAATCGCGATCACCTAATTCGACGGTCTTGCCAGCCAGGTTCGTAATTGACCCACCAAACAGACCACACGAACCGTAGATCCAGCCATCCAGACCGTAGGTCAAGCTGTTGAGACGTGCCTGATTATTGGAAGTTCCGAAGCCGGTAAACAGTTTCTGAACCAGATCGGCCTTGTCGTCGCCGTCGGTATCTTCCGCATACAGCAGATCTGGAGCGGCACAGATCAGCACTCCTTTTCGCCAGACGGTGACTCCCGTCGGCTGAGCGATCTTATCCAAAAAGATGGTCGATCGATCAAACTGCCCGTCACCATCGGTGTCGCGGACCAGGCGAATTCGTCCGCCCGGGGGTGGAGGCACGGAGTCCCCGAGGGCGCCACCTTCACTGCCCTGAAGCGAGATGAATGTATTGGGATAGTCGCTCATCTCCGCGACCCACAATTCGCCGTTCAGTCCGAAATCGATCGCAACCGGATCAGCGATCAAAGGTTCTGCCACAACCAGATCGACTCTCAGATTCGACGTCGTCTCGAGTGCAGCGAGGGATTGGTGAGGAGACTTCGGCAGGGTTCCGGACGTCTTTCCGGCATCGAAGCGGGCTGCAAACTTCTCGTCGAGTTGACCTCGGACAGAACGGATAATTCGATCCTCGAGTCCCGGCTTAAATGGCGCGGGACGGTCGTAGTAGACCATCGCCCCTCCCCCTTCGTAGCCTCCCTCCCTGAGAATTCGCTCAGAGGGAATGTAGCAGGGGGCGTCATTTGCATACGCGTTTACCCAGATCCGCATCCGATCCAATTCCCGTTTCAGCCGCAACGAGTAATCAACAACGACTTCGCCCGGCAGAAAGACCATTGCCAGCGAATCACCGAACGACCACGTCACAATCGGATAGTCCAACGTCGTCGGCAATTTTTCCCCGCGGTTAAGCCGCTCTAACTGAACGCGCGCCTGATATCCAACAGCGTCATCCTTCTCAGCTCGCTTCTCCCATTCGGCTCGTGTCGGAAGCGTGTCGTAGTCAAGCGGAACCGACTCACGCACGGCCTGGATCGATCCCTGGACCGGCGTCATAAAACCTCTGATCATTCGTTTCACTTCAGCGGCAATCTCGGCCCCCTGCTGCATGGCAATATCGGCCCTGTCGCCCACCACCCCGCTGCTCGGGTTCTGGTCGGCACCGCATCCGACTGATACCAGAGCGATGGCAGAAGGAAATTCGCGCTGAATCAAATCCTGAGCGTACCCCGCCCAGTCACCGCTCACTTTGTTGTTAGAGAGCGTCACACAATGACACGCGTAGTCGACGTAAATGGCTCGGACCACTCCATCCGGCCTCGTCACAACCAGGACTGGAAGATCGTGGTCCACGGGCCCCCCCTGCTGTCGTCGATTGATCGCGAACTTGACTGTCCCGATCCCCCAGGTCAGCTTCGACTCTTCCCTGTTCGCCAGGGCTTCCAGCGCCACTTCTTCAATTCGATCGGTCAGGAACTGCGTATATCGATCAATCTGCTTCCAGTGGTCTTCCGGGATCGGCACACTGAACAGCGTCGGAGCCACACCACGCAGCATCGGGGCCGTATGCGTGTGCGAAGCCGTGATCGAGAGGTTTGCTCGCTTTAACCCTGCTTTCGTCTTGAGGCGTGACGCGACTTCATCACACATCGATGCCGGAATTCCGAGATTGTCGACCGTCACCAGCACCACGGGATCGGACTGAGAGTTCGCCGAAATGGCCAATGCTTTCGCCCAGATGGGCTGAGTCACCCCTTCGGATTCGGTTCTGCGGAATCCAAAACCGGATAGCCGAACGGGGTATTCCGGCGTCACGTCGGCCTGCGAAACACCGACAGAATACGTTGCGGTACTTTCTGTCGCGGCGACGAGTTGTCCGAGACCGCTCAACCCACTGATAACGCAGACGATCCTCAGTGCGATCAGAAAACGAACCATGCAAAACTCCGCGTTAAGGTGCCGCAGGCGAAAACAGTTCCCATGAGACGGCAGTATCGACGAACATGGTGTCTCAAGCAAACCCACAGCAGCCCTCACAGCGTGACCAGCAAGGCGGCGGAGTCTGTTCGAGCCGCAGCAGCCCCGTGATTCTGGGCGCCGGAATGTGATGTGTTCATTGACGCAGAGCCATTACGGTAACTGCCGTAATGTAGCGACCTTCAAGTTACCAACGGGTCCAGTGGTAGCGGACACAAGACGCAGCCCGTCAGACGCAGCGTCGGCAGGAAATCCAGCGGTCGTAGAAATCGTTGCCAGGTCCGGTCCCGGAACAACTCATCGACGAAGTTCATCAATCAGGACAGGATTTCGTGAATCACCTGGCCGTGCACGTCGGTCAGGCGGAAGTCGCGTCCCGCATAGCGATAGGTGAGCCGTTCGTGATCAAAGCCGAGTAGATGCAGGATCGTCGCATGCAGGTCGTGGGGACTGGTCGGCTTTTCGACCGCCTTGAACCCGAACTCGTCGGTGGCTCCGTAAGCGGTCCCGCCTCGAACTCCCCCACCCGCAAGCCAGACGCTAAAGCCATAGTGGTTGTGGTCACGTCCAAGTAGCGCCTTCCCGTCACCGGCCAGTTCCACCGTCGGAGTCCGACCGAACTCACCACCGAAGACGATCAGCGTATCTTCGAACATTCCGCGCTGCTTCAAATCGGTCATCAGTGCGGCGATGGGTTGATCAATTTCTCCTGCAAGCTGGCGATGCGCACTTTCGATTCCCGAGTGATTGTCCCATGGTTGCCCGGCTCCATGCCAGAGCTGGACGTACCGCACCCCCCGTTCGAGCAACCGACGGGCGATCAATGTCTGCCGGGCGTGCACTCCCGCTCCGTAAAGTTCCTGAATGTGCTTCGGCTCTTTCGAAATATCGAAGGCATCGGCCGCCTCCGTCTGCATGCGGAACGCGAGTTCGAAGGACTGAATACGGGCTTCCAGCCGGGTATCGACCCGCACGTCCCGATGCTCGGCATTGAGTGACCTGAGCAAATCGAGTTGCCGCCGCTGCATTCCCGCCGTGGCGTGCGGGCTGCGGATATTCTCGATCAACTTGTCAATCAGTTGGTGCCGGGGATCGACATACGTTCCCTGATAGACACCCGGCAGGAACCCTGATTGCCAGTTTTCTGAATCTTTGATCGGCAGGCCGTTAGGGCACATCGCGACGAAGCCGGGGAGGTTGCGATTCTCTGTTCCCAGCCCGTAAAGCACCCAGGCACCGACACTGGGACGTGGCTGAACGGAATCCCCACAGTTCATCAGCATGAGCGAGGGTTCGTGGTTGGGAACATGAGCGTACATCGAGCGAATCACCGCGATGTCGTCTGCATGGGCGGCCGTTTTGGAAAAGATCTCGCTGATCTCCAGCCCGCTCTGACCGTACTTCTGGAATTTGAAAGGGGACGGAAAGGCGGCCCCTGTCTTCCGTTCGGTCGTCAGATTCACGGGTGCCGGCTGACCCGCATATTTTTCCAGAGCCGGTTTCGGATCAAAGGTATCGACGTGAGACGGACCACCATTCAGGAAGAAGTGAATTACCCGTTTCACTCGACCCGGAAAATGCGGTTTCTTTTCTGTTTCAGTCACCGCGGCGTCCGCCCCGGATGCCGCGCGTGCCTCACGGGATTCCTGATCGTGAAAGAGGCCCGCCAGGGCGAGTGCCCCCATCCCCATTCCGGACCGCTCAAGGAGAGACCGACGCGTCATTGGCAGGTGCGCTTCGAACATAGGATTAGCTTGCTCCTGGGGCGAGTATCTGGATCTCGATCATTTAACGATGTCAGGGCCGAAAACGGTGAATCCTTCAGCGTTCTTTCGCGATGACACTCAGTCGGGTCTTCATCATCCTATCACCGGCTCGTCACTGCGGCCGACCTTAGCGGTGACAAATATCACGACGGAAGGTGTCAAAGTTGAGGCAAACCACAAACAACCTGATCTCGATTTCCGATGGTTCAGGAGAATAACTCACGAACCGCTTTTCCTTTTCCATCCTCCGTCGGATAGAAGGGGCGTCCCTCCACATCAAACGAAGTCTTTGGACTGATCCCCATCGCGGTGAAGATGGTGGCATGCAGATCCATCACACTGACCGGGTTTTCGACCGCAACGAAAGGTCGTTCCGTCGAGGTAGCTCCGTAAAGGAAACCCTTACGCATTCCTCCTCCGAACATCAGCACGGACGAGCCCCCCGTAAAGTGCCGGTGCTGTCCATAGTGCTTCATCTCAGACAGCTTCTCGACAGGGAAAGTGGTCTGATCACCCGCTGTCGATCCCGGCTTCCCTTCCATGATCATGTCCCGGCTGAACTCGCTCGCGATGATCACCAGGGTCCGATCCAGCAATCCCCGGGCTTCGAGGTCAAGGATCAGACTGGCAATCGGCTGGTCGATTTCCTGCTTCATGCGGACGAGCGTCTCATGCCCGTTCGCATGCGTATCCCAATTCAGGAAGGGGACGTATTCCGTGGTCACTTCCACAAAGCGGGCCCCGGATTCCACCAGTCGGCGGGCGAGCAGACAGCCGCGCCCGAACCGGGTGCTGCCGTATCGTTCAGCACTATCGCCAGGTTCCAGCTCGAGATCGAACGCGGCCCGATCTTTGGAACTGAGCAACCGATGAGCACCGTCGAGCGACCTCAGATAGGACTGCTGCTGGAAATCGCTCATTCGATCACGTTGCGGGGACCTGTCGAGCAGCTTTCGGAACAGCTTTTCACGACTCTCAAATCGGCCCCCTTCCATCCCCTTGGGAGGTCTGACTGACTGCGCCGCTTCATCGGGATACGGCAGGACCATCGGTCCAAATTCGCTGCCAAAAAAGCCCGCCGTCGTGAATGCTTTCAGTTCTTCTGACTCACCCACCCCCTCCAGCCGCTGACCAATCGTGATGAAAGGAGGAATCACGGGATTGTTAGGCCCGAGGACGCGAGCCATCCATGCCCCGATGTGCGGACAAGCGACTGTCTGGGGGGGCACATAACCCGTGTGCCAATGGTATTGATGTCGCGAATGCAGAATGCTTCCCAGATCGGGGAGCACGTGCGAGCGAACCAGCGTTGCCCGGTCCATCACTCGGGCGATATTTTCCAGCCCTTTTGTGATCTTAATATTGTCGACGACCGTATCGATCGCAGGAAATGTACTCTCGACCTCTTTGACGGGAACACCGACTTCAAACGGAACATACCGCTTCGGATCAAATGTGTCCGGAGCGGCCATCCCTCCACCCATCCAGAGCAGAATGCAGGCGTCTGCTGTTGCCGTGGGATGCTCAGTCGTTTCGGCACCGATCAGTCGTGGTTCCCGGACCGCAAGCGCCGCCGCACTCGCAGCGGCAAGCTGCTTGAGAAACGTCCGGCGAAGAACTTCTTCCGGGACACGTTCGTCAATCACATTAAACGGCTTCATGAAGTATACCTTCCGTCACAATCAACGGACGAGTTGAAACTCAGGCAGCATCAGCAGAGCCCAGATCAGGTCCTGCACAACTTGTTCGTTGACGGGAGTTCCCAACGCGTCGAGCGCGATCGACCGTTCTTCGGACGTCGGTCGGCGAGAGAGCATGGCCAGATACAACCCGTCTGCCACCTGGCCGGCATCTCCACCCGTCAATTCTATCCAGTGTTTGGCCCCGCGTGACAAATTCTCTGCCAGTGTCTGAGCATTATTCAGGTCAATCGCCTCGAGCGTGCTCAGTTCATTAGGCCGGGTGGTCACAATCTGATCCCGGTTGGGGCGTCCCAGTGTCCGCTGCAGGAAGTCGCTCTTCAGTAACGAGGAACGGACCATTCGCAGCGGATTAATCGCGACATGCGTCAGTTGCAGCAGCAGGTCACCGCCAACGCGACTCGCCCACAAGTTCTGGTCTGCCGCAGCGACAGCCGGTCTCCAGTCGGTCGGGACAGTGACATATTTGCCATCTGCAGGAGGCAATGTTGCAGTCCATTCCCACGTCCCGTCCGAGGCAATGGTTTGGGTCTGACCATCACTCAAGCGAATGAAGACTTCGCAGAAAAGCCCGGCAGGATTTGGACTGGTGCCGCCGTTTCGGCCCACAATCAGGATCTCGTTGTCACCCGCCCGCAACACCGATTCAAGCGGAACTCCCTCTATCCGTTCCCACGATTCCGATGCTGAAACCTTTGCACCGTTAACGTAACAAACATACGAATTATCACAGGAAACAACGGCTCCCGCCCGAAGTGGTGCCGCTGGCAATGAGAATCGCCTCCGGACGGCAATCGCATCGGTATGGGGAACAGCGGCCGACGCATCCCGAGTCGACCAGATCCATTGTCCGGAGAGTGCTTTCAATTCGGCACTGACACCTGCAGCTTTACCCCGAACGACGGGCGCATCGAATTGACGTGGAGCCGAATCAGTCAGTTGCCAGACCGCGTCGACAAACTGTTCTGCTGTCAGCCGTCTGGCACGCGGACCGGCATACTTATAATTCGATTCTTCAATTCCAGCGCCAACAACTTCCGACTGCGACTGATAGGCGGCCGATGTCGCGATCAGTTTCAGAGTTTGCTTCAAGTCATACTTGTGATCGGCAAAGTCACTGGCCAGAAAATCGAGCAGGTCCGCGTTCCACGGCTCTGATTGCATTGCATCGACAGGATGCACGATCCCTCGTCCCATCATTCGCTGCCACAGGCGATTGACGATCGTTCTTGTGAAACGCCCGTTCTCAGGGTGCGTCATTAAGCCGGCCAGTTGTTTCAATCGCTCGGGCTGAGGATCTGTCGCGACCACCTGCCCCAATTCCGGAAAGAGCCAACTGGCAACGGCCTGACGACCAACAGGCTTATCGCACCGATGAATCTCCTGCGGTGCCGTTGCGTAGATCGCCGCCAGTCCATAGGCCTCGTCCAGCTTCCAGCGATCGATAAAGCTGTCGTGGCAGGAAGCACATTTGAGGTTAATTCCCAGGAAGGCCTGGCCCACCGACTGAGCAAACTGGATTTCGACCGTCTGGCCTGCGCTGACCGTGCCGCGCCAACGAATTCCTTCAGAGAATCCAGCGGATTCTGCGGACGGAGCGATCAATTCCCGCACCATTGCGTCATAGGGTTTGTTGTCGATTAGTGCTCGATAAAGCCAGTTGCTGATCTGCTTCCGGCCGCCGGTAATGAATCCAGTCCCTCCATAATCGTTTCGCAGCAGATCATTCCAAAACGACAACCAGTGCTCTGCATAGGCTGTTTCATCCGACAGAAGTTGCTCGATCCAGCGTACACGACGGTCGGCGCGCGTGTCAGAAAGGAAAGCATTCAGCGACTCGACCGAAGGAAGCAACCCGGTCAGATCCAGCGACGTTCGCCGGGCAAACGCACCGTCATCCAGTGGGCGCGGACGCGAAGTCTGTCTCCAGGCAAATTCGGCATCAATCAGTCGATCAATGGGATTTGTCCGCCCATCAACGACTGGAGGCAATTCCGGACGTCGCGGCTTCAGCGGAGGCTCATACGTCGACTTTTGAAAGACGAAGGTGTCGTCCCATTCGGCGCCGGCATCGATCCACTCTTTCAGCAACCGTACTTGTTTGTCCGTCAGGCGAGGTCCGTCAGGCGGCATTTGCCGATCTGGATCTCGCGTCGTAACGACGTCAATCAGCTTGCTCTCGCCACTTTTTCCAGGCCGGACAACGATGCCCCCATCTCCCCCCGCGAGAAGCGACTCGCGCGAATTGAGAGAGAGTCCCCCTTCCTTGATCGTACCGATATGGCATTTTCCGCAGTGATCACGCAGCAGTGGAGCGATGTCGTGAACGAAATCGGGAGACTGCGCCCACACCAGTGAAGTTGTTAAGCAGTTGCATGCGGCAATCACGACCAGGGAAGACCGACGCAGCCAATGCAGGACTGGAAGAACAATCGGGTGTTGAATCATGCGAGTTCTGGACCTTGCTGCGATAGAGTGCATTCCAGAGACGCATCCGACCAGACGGTACTCGAGTCGCCTCCTTCCAACTCTGGATCTCATTCAGACGTTCGCCCAGTATGTTGCTCCAGCCGCCGGCGTTTTTCAACGTCGACGAGCCGCGATCGGTAATCACCCGGTCGCGGCTCGTGGAATCCGGCTTGAAATTCTCACCCTGGTCCCAGCGTACTTCGACGTTCGATGCCGCTGCGGCGATCAAACGTCGTTGGCACGTCGCGTCACATCACTTCCGCGATCGGTTCGTTGCCCTGATCGACGAGATATTGAGGAACACCAGAGACATCGAAGACTCTGACGTTCTGAACGTCGATTCCAGCACATTTATAGAGCGTGGCAAAGACTTCCTGAAACTTGACGGGGCGCGTCTGCGGACTCTCGCCGTTACGATTCGTAGAGCCCACAACTTGGCCTGACTGCATTCCGCCCCCGGCCAGGACCGCGGTATTGGCTTGGGGCCAGTGGTCGCGGCTGTTGTTTTCATTAATTTTCGGAGTACGGCCGAATTCGCCCCAGACGACCACCGAGACATCACGGTGAAGTCCCCGCTCATGAAGATCAGTCACGAGTGCAGCGAGACCCTGGTCCAGCAGCGGGCATTCTTCACGACACTTGGGATAGTTCATTCCGTCGGGACCATGCCAGTCCCACCGGCTGTAGTTCAAAGAGACAAAACGAGCTCCTGCTTCCACCAATCGCCGTGCGACACAAAAATTCTCGATCATCGGCGGGGCACCATCGCGCTGGAACGCTTCGCTACTCTTCCCATAGCGTGCCACGACGCGAGGATCTTCCTTCGACAGGTCCAGAGCGTCGACCAGTTTCGACGTGGTCAGGATCCCCATCGCCTGTTGAGCATAGACATCCATACTCTCCATCTGGCCCCGCTGATCTGCAGATCGACGGAATTTATCGAGTGACTGCATCAGAGAAGTCCGGTCACGCAGCTTTTCGAGCGTGATACCGTGCAGCACCATGTTTTCCGCACTGCTGCGTGCTTCACGGCCTAACAGGTTGAATGGCGCATGTGCCACACCAAGAAATCCACCATCACCTGGCTCACCCCAGGTTCGGTTGCCGGTCTGGTACATCAATGCCACATTGGGCGGGATGGCCTGATTGACCGGTCCCTGCATTCTTGAAACCCATGCTCCCCCCTGTGGCCATCCCCCCGCAGGCTGCCGCTCACCCTTTTTACGCCCAGTCATACACTGATACGCATCGTGGGCCCCGTCGGAATCGGACAACGAACGGACCAGGATGAACTTGTCCATCATCTGAGCCATCCGCGGGAACATTTCGCTGACTTCAATGCCGGGGACATTCGTCTGGATCGCCTGGAATTCGCCCCGAATCTCGACCGGCGCCAGAGGCTTTGGGTCCCACATGTCCAGGTGGGGCGGTCCCCCGGGAAGATAAATGTTGATGATGGCCTTATGCGAGTGACCGCTCTTCACCAGCGACTCGGCACGCAATGTGTCAGCGAGACTAATACCGCCAAGGGCCAGACCTCCGACAGTAAGGAAATCCCGGCGGGAAACACCGTCACAGAAACCCCGGACCGTTGATGGACGGCGGCCAAAAATTGTCAGCATCGATTTCCCCGCGTAAAGTGCCTCACCCGACCGGTCGCTAAAACGCATAACGCATTATCCATGCGTTTGCCCGATGAAGTCAACCCGGATCGCCGAGTCAGCAGGCAGCTCGCTCTACCTTTTCGAAAACCGAACTCCCAACAGTTCAGATGGACGCCTCTGAAAAAACAAACCGCCATTTCTGGCGGTTTGTTCCCACGCGAAGGGAACAGGCTCCCAGCCCTTTCCATCCCTTCAAGCGACCTCGTTGACTTCCAAGTCATTTCTACGATTTCGTCGGCACGAACCTCATTGCGGAACGGCCGTCACTGCTTCGGCGGTGTCGCTTCTTTCACCGTGGCACCGAATTCATCGCTCAGCACGAGAATCGAGAACTTCGTCGCCGTTTCCAGTCCGTCCGTACTCAGAGAGGCATAGTCGAATCTCCCCCGGAGATCGGTATAACCGTCCTTGTAAAACTGAACATCGCCGTTGGAGAGTTGCGCATACACTTTGACGTAGGCTTTGGGAACAGGGCGCCCATCCTTCTGCTGCGTCACTTTGACCTGGCCGTAGTTCTCGATGACCTGCACCGTCAGCGAGTTCGAATAGTAAGCATGTGACTTGGTCAGGCCCGCTCCGACCACTTCCACGAGCACATTCTTATTCTGGAGCGCCTCGGGGAGCGGAACTGTTTTGGAGACCGCTCGTGGAGTGCCGGGCTGACTCCCTTCCTGAGCGGTCAGTTCCACCTGCAACGTCGAGTTTGGTTTGATCGAGTTGAACTCACCACGGAACTGCTGCACGAATGGGTTGCTGCTGAATAGCAATTCAACGTCCATTTCATAGAAGTTCACCGTCACCGATTTCAGATTTTGGGTCTCCAGCCGGATCTGGCGCTCTTCGACGACGAATTCGAGCGCAGGCTCTGTCGCCGCCAGTACACTCTGCTGCTGATTTCGGTCTTCCGCGTCAACCGGCCCAACACCTTGCCCCTCGGCCTCGTCAAGCTGAGCAATGATCGAGGCAAACGCCTGCCGCCAACGGTCCACCGGGAATTCGCTGTAACGGGAAGCGATTCCCCGTGCCCGTTTGTGATCATCAGTGAAAAAGTCGAGATAGGCAGCGCAGTAGTCGTATTGAATTCGGGTGGAAACCTGCTCGACATCAACTTGAGCGAAGAGCGATAGCGCCTCTTCGATCCGGTCCTGCAGCAGCAGGTAGTGTGTCAGTATCAGTAGGTCCTGCGACCCGAGTTTTTTTTCGTAAGAGAGTTGCTTCAGCGTGCGGTAATACTGAGCATGAAATTGGTCATTCACAATCTGTCGCCGTTTCCCCAGCGAATGGGCTCGAGCATTTACGAGCGGCTTATACTCCAGGTGCTCAAACGTTTTCCGCTCGACGGGGTCGATCGTCAGCAGCGGACCTTTGATACGCCCCCCACAATCGTTAGTAATCTGATCAGCATGCAGCAGGAACTGCCGAATTCGCGGGACGTCGTTGTGCATCAGGGCATACGACCACAGTGTATGCTGATAAAGATGTCGCTGAGTCAGTTTGGCGAGCGTCACTGCGAAAACGTCGCGATCCCGCATCCGCCAGGCGATTCGATCCAGGTTGAGTGCAGCAATATTCTGCTGGTCGAGGAATTTCAGGACATCGTCTTGGGATGCATACTGAGAAATATAGTCCCACGACCCCGTATCAATCCGCGTTGGCTTTTCGACCACGTTAAAGAGAATGGGTTCAGCGGAAGCGATCAGCACTTCGTTCCGGGCAACATGGACCGGGAAGTGTTGAAACTGACCGGCGACAGGAAAGTAAAAATAGTAGTCGAGCGTCCTGGTGTGGAATGGTTCAAGATCGACCAGCACGGTCCTGGTGGGTTGTCCATTCGAAACCGGAATCGAGCCGCCCGGAATCTGCAAAAGGACGCTCAGTTTCTGCCGAGTCGACGTTGGATTTGTCAGCACCACCTGGCACCCGTAGACCACCTGAGTCAGAAACTCATCCTGAACAAACTTGTCATACTGCTCGCCACCTTCCATCCGCAGGCGATCGCCATGACGGAAGAAATTCTGGCTGACGAGAACCTTAGTCGTCCCATCCGCAGCAGCAACAGGTCGAATCTCTTCGTGAAAAATGACCATCGGTCCTTGAGACTTCAGCGTCATGCGTGGACCATCGAACTCTGTTTGATGGTCGGGGGAATCAAACGGTAGATCAAGCACCGCGAGGGCGAGCAGCATTTCCGTAAAGTTGCGGGAGGCCTCTGCCAGATGCCTCGACAAGAACGGAGCCGCGGGGTCATGGTTCGCATAGTCATTCCAGAAGCCATTGACGGAGACAAGCCCCGCAGTTTGCTGTTGGATCAGCAGACGATGGTAATTGTTCTCGGCCCACTCCTTCGTCTTCTCCAGCTTCCGATACAACTGACGAACATCGTCGACATCGAAGGCCTCCGCATCGCGCAGATACGGGAGAGGAAATGCCGGACTGCGGCCAAGGTTCTCCTTGAGTTCATCAACTGGCGAGTCTTTCGCCTCGTCCTTTTTCCTGTCGGCGTCCGCCCAGCTTCCTCCATGTCGTCGCTTGAACAAGGCTCCCGCTTTTAACTTTTCAGATTTTAGATCCGACCGAGCCTCAGCTCCCCCCCCCATGCCCATGCCCAGGGCCATGCCACCGGCGCCGCCCATCGCGCCCTCGTCGAGAGATCCCCCTAATCCGTTCGAGAAGTGGAGTTCAATGCGTAGTTGGTCTTCTGTTTGCTTCACGCCGAACGCATCGCCGAGTTCGAGCGAACTTCGCCTGACCGCCGTCTCAAAAAGTTTCACGGAGTGATCCGGATTGGGGAGCAGTAACGCGTAAAGATCACGAATATGTCGGGCGGTACTTGCTCGCTGCTCCTGGATTCGTTGCCCCAACAGGACTCGTTCAGCCACGTTGAGCTGTGCGAACTTCCAAGGTTCAAGAAATTCACCCAAGTCCTGATCCAGGAGATACTGGTCCAGGAACGTCTTATCTTTTTTATTGGCCAGGTAAGGTCGAATGACATCCCGGAAGAATTCGGGGTCTTTTCTGGACAGGAAGAAAGACAGTTCGTGACACGCGGACTGGGAATAATGCTTCCGACGTTCCTCCTGACTCAGTGTTGGCCAGTCCAGGAGAAACGAGAATTCACCGAGCTTCGGATCGTTATTCAGAGTTGCATAGAGTCTGAGAACGCGTTTGAGACTATCGTAAGCTTCAAATCGGGATGTCGTGACATCGGACAGCATGAAGGTTTGACCGGATGTGAGGGTCGAGATCTGCTTCTGCTGGGTGAAATGCCCCTTGGCATCCAGACCCGATGCCAGTCGCAGGTCCCGGAAGTTCGCCTGTTGCTCGGGCAGGCTGATACTGCGGAACGTAGTGTTGATCGGATCCACAGCAACAACGTGAATATGTTGATGGGGTCCAAGCAGTTCCTGTTCGATCTCAATCAGTCCATTCTCATTTGGAACAAGATTAAGTAGAACCGCGCTGCCGGTCGCCAGAAAGTCCAGATTCGTCCGGTGAGGGGTTTGTGGAGTGGTGATATTCTGCGTCGATTCCTCGCGTGCCATGGCACTTGCAGGGGGAGGACCTGCGGCAGCAAAGTCATCTCCTGCAACCGCCAATTGTGTTCCCGTTTGAGTTTCACGAATGGCCCAGGGATTCAGCAGCAACGAGGGACGTTCGAGGGTATTACCGGGAAATTTGGTCGCGTATCGTCGGTCGATGATGTAGCGGTACTCGTCCCCGATGTTACGCCCGGTCAGGAAGGCCGAGTCGGCATGGCTCTGCTGGATGAGATACGGTTCTGCCCAGCGCACCCGACTCAACTTTGCATAGACCCCGTATTCGGGAAGGTACCGAGTTGCGTACACGTGAATGCGAGTCAGTGGAGTTCCGTTCGTGACGTGGATCCTCAGTCCTGATTCCACGGGAACAATCGACGCAATTTGAACAGGAGCGGCAGGGGGTAATTCCAACTGACGCTGCCGCCCCAGGACGTAACCGTGTCGACTCGGTCCATCGGCAACACGAAGCCGGATGCGGTTTCCGGTCCCCTTCAGAAACAAATCAAAGTCACCAGCGGGAAGGTCTTTAATCCGCAGTATTCCATCCTGGATCGACAGGTTCTCGAAGCGGTCGATCGAAAAGACATCACTTCGAACTTCCAGCAACGAAAGTTCATCCCGTGTCGGCGCCAGGGCTTTGTCTTGACCTTGATTGAGCCGTGCCGAAGCCGTCCGCGGAAGATACGGCAGCGAAATCGTCTCCCCGACCTGACTGTGCACCGACTGACGATAAGTGTGTGCGTCCTCTGCGACGTGCCATGCCTGCGACTCGTTTTCGCCCACCGTGGCCGAGATATCCACGATGTCCTGAAGGCGTCCCAACTGGATTCGACCGCCCGCATCCGTTTTTAACGAGACAGAGTGAGCTTGCCGGAAGTCACGATGTTTCAGCGTGACGAGCACGGGCCTCGATGCCCGCGCCTCTCCCGTCTTACCTCGCAGTTCCAGCACATATTCGTCATTGAATCGTGCCAGATGCAATTGCTGAATCTTGTCAGTGTTGTCGACGCCATTCAGGGTAAAATTATCCGTGGCAGTCAGGTCGACTTCGCCGCCTCCGTCGCTCTGACGTTTTGTTTTCGCTGTCAATAAAAACGTCAAGGAGGCCAGTCGAGCCGGGACCGGGAATTCGTGGGTCGAATCGCGATCTTCGAACAGTTTGAACTCGGCGATTTCTTTCGAGGACGAAATCCCATCCAGGTCGACGGAGGTAATGTTCAGCTTCACGTCTTTCAGACGATTGACCGAGATCCGTGTTCCGTTCAGCGTGAGTCCGGCACGGACAACCAATTCTGCTTTCTTGTTTTTCAGCAGGGATTCCCGATCAACATAAAATCCCGTCACGAGCGAATAGTTTTCCGCTTCGTGCTGAAAGTGATCGAGCGACGCCAAGCCATTGTGAGTCAGGACGATGGCCTGGCGAGTGGATTCCGAACTGAACGGAACCAGAATCTCTCCCGACGAACCGGGCCGATATTCATGCCCGGACAGCCACAAGGTCGCGTCTTTGACCTGATCGTTCTTGTCATCAAGAATCGTAAAAAGCTGCCCTTCAGGGATCGTCCGTACGAGATGACGCAGGCGTCCTTTTCGGATCAACGCCCGGCTGCTGCGACCGTTCCCAATGAAATCGACGATATAGACGCCCGTCCGATCAAGCTGAGGAAATTCAAACTTTCGGGGGACGCGTCGAAGCGGAGATTCATCAAAGTGATGTGTTTGCTCGACATGCGCAACCAGTCCGTCGAGACTGATGTCTGTGTCGACCTCCTTCTGATTCTGGCGGTAGTAGGCCTGTGTGTTGATCTCGAAGACTTTCACGATCAACGTATTCACGTTCTTGATGAACAGTTCGAGCTTGACAGGCTCGTCCGGTGCAAACTGTGTTTTGTTCGTGACAGCGAAATCGAGGTCAACTCGCTCTTTGAGCGATTGGAATTGAGCGGCAGGCAAGAGAGCAGACCACTGCTCGGCGTTGCCAAGTCCATTAACAATTTTAACTTCGGCAAACAATTGCTTCAGATAGACATCGTTAATGTAGGGCTCGAATTCTTTTGTATTGCCTTCATCCTGCAAAAGATGCAGCAGGTAGCTGCGAACAAGAGGCTCGTCATTACCGATGGGTGGCAGCAGGGTAACGCCCGCATAGTTATTCGTCAGATCTCCCGCGAATCGCTTCACTGCATCGGATTCTGCCATCCGCCGGGAAAGGTACCCAACACGCCGGGGCAACTTGAGATACTCGATGAACCGATCCTTCCGGTACTCGCCGTTTTGTCGATCGAGGACCAGCCGATAGTAAAGGACGTGCGCCTTCAGGGTGTTGTGAACGGGAGAAAGCCGATCCGCAAAGCGTGTCAGCCGTTCGAGGTAGGCCGCCCGGAGCTTGGGATCACGTTGCCAGTCTTCGTCAGCCGTAGGCTGCAGCTTGGTGAGATAGGCCTGCACAAACTGTTGCTGATTCAATAATTCCGGCTTGACTTTAACGATCTCTTCCAGTTGAGGAAGCAGCATCTGTCGGTGAATCGCCAGAGAACCAAAGCCCCCTGAATCGTCCTGGTTCAGGTCATCAATGACCTGTTTCACCAGTTTGGGATAATCGGGCCGTGTGAGACGTGATAGCAGGCTGCGACGATGGTTCGCACCAAGTTCATACCCCACAAGCCAATCCAGAGCGGATTCTTCAAAGAGTTCGGTATTGTCTGTCGCGACGGCGTTCGCGCGATTAATGAAGGCCTCGCGTGAAATCTGCGCGGGATCAAGGGACGAGGGGAGGTTGGGTTCGGCGTTGAGTTCTTCCTTCTGGTGGAAGTAGTGAATCCCCAGTCGATTTCGGAGGTATTCGAGCGACTTCTCGGGGTTTTTATCATAGGTAGCCAGAGCCAGCCGTGTCCGGATCTCCCAGACTCGCTGCGTTTCACCATGTCGCTTGACCCACTCGGTCAGTATCTGTTCAACCCCCTTATACTGCTCGGTCTGAATCGCATGCAAAGCGCTGTAATAACTGTGGTCTTCCGTCCCGGGAATCAATTGCTTAAGAACCTCGGCACGGTCCTTCGCGAAAACAAAATCTTCAACGAAGTCGATTTCACCTCCAAGTGCAGTCGATATCCAGGCCATCGCCAGAACTCCATAAACGACGCGAAATCGCATGATTGCACCTGTCATAGAAGAGGTAAGCGGATGCGAGGTAAGTTCGCGGCGAACACACCTCGACTGGTGATCTCCGACTGGCATGCCGTTGGACTGAAGCCTGATCGTCCCGGAACTTCTCTTGTCCGAAAATCGGAATCATGTCCCGTAGGGGAAAATGTGTGTTGTTTTTGCGTTCGATGGGTCTGTGATGACGAATACAGACGGAAGAGGAGACAGAAAGTTCCCGAAATCGCGTCCATGTAACGAAAAGAAGCAGTGACGGCGTCGAAAGAGGACTTATCTTCAGCGACGAGACCGAATGGTTCTCGTCCCATAACGCGTTTCGTAATCTACATCGGGTGGCAATACCAGCAGCGTATCGAGAACCCGGACTCTGCGCAAGTTGACCGTTGCGCACAGGTCCGTGAGCCCCAACGCATTCTTGCATATTAGAGAAACAAAGAGTTGTTCGAGTCGTTGCTACTCAACCATCAGAATGGGTTCAATGTCCCCGTTCGAATCGAACTTTCCGACAACCGTTTCATTGAACGTATGATGACCCAGGCAAGCACGAGCATAACCGGTCTTTTTGAGATTCCGCGAGATCATCAGCTGGAAATCCCCCAGCTTCAGACGATAACCGACCCCTGCATCCGGTCCCACAACACGGCCGTCTTCAGTAACGGTCAGAGTCCGCCATGTCGCATCGACACGAGTTCGTTCCGGATGCCAGACAAACAGCAGCGGCGCGAACAACCCTTCCCCTTCCACGACGTGCTTCAGAACCAGATCATTCCCTTCGACAGAAAACTCGTGAGGAGTGCTGAGCACCCGGTCCTGAGGAATCCCCAGAGGAAAGACACGTGCCTTGAATCGGGAACCTGAAATCTTCCCTTCTCGGGTCGGTCCCGCACAGGTTGCGACCATTCCTTCACACAACGGCAGCCGCGATTCATACTCGATTCGTTGTCGCGTCCCTGCGAGTGTTCGGTTGCCGGGAATCCTGACATCGGAACCGGCCGAGCGGCCTCGTGATCCCGAGTTCAGGATCGGAATCCCGCTCACAGAATCAGCGATGAACAGAAACCGCTCTTTTCGGGATAACATCACAAGTCGTTCAACGCTGAGGCGTCCGGGGCCGGACATCTGCAGTTCGATAAAGTCGGCATCAGGATCGGACTGCCAGCAGACGCAGGACCACTCGTCCGCCAGTTCGATATCCGCATCGCCAATCTTTAGCTTCAGCGCCCAGTCACCATGAATGAAGGGACGCCCCAGCGCCGTGACGTCCAGTTGCGGAAGCGACCGATGGTGTGTGATGGCAACACTGTCTGCATTGACGCTCCAGTCACTTCTGAGCACGGCGAAACGAGCCCAATCCGACTGGCTGGAGGGCATCGTGGCAATCTCGCTGCGACTTCTCTTTTGCGGTTTCCCCGCAATCGCACGCTGCACAGCCTGCAGGTAAGCCCCTGTCGAATGGACCAGACTCAGTCCGAACAGCCCTGCCGCGGCACTGACCACCGGCAGTGAATCGAGACCTAAACCGTTTGCGAGAGCCCCACGTCCATCAGGCCGACAAAGCACAATCGCGCGATCGACGACGTTACCCAGTAGCTGCCGTTGATCATCGGACCACAATGTCACTCCAAATCGCTCACTGGCGAGGGTAGCCCGAATCAGCGGAGCCAGCCAGAGCGAAAGCCGGGAAATGATATCAGCATGTGGAGTCCCATCCGTGTCGGTGCGCTCGACCAGTTCCTTCGACAATTGCTTGCGGCCGGATTTGATCAGATTGACGGAATTGGCGACGTCACGGAACACCAGCCCCCCAACGAAGGGGATTTCGCCATTCTCCACCAGCAGCACGTCGGGCGGAATCGTTGGATCGGAAAGGTTCGCCGCGGGCCAGTTCATCAGTTCCGTCAAGGTCGCTCGCCACAGTGTGAAGAACTGCTCTCCTTGAAGACGATGGCCCGATTGATCCAGCAGTTCTAACGCTGCCAGCAGAGCTAGTGGCCGCGTTTCCTCAGACGAGATCGCGTCAATCAATTCGCCGACGACAGGCTGCACAGTCTGCTGCCAGGTCGCGGCCGGTTTGTTGACGGGGCGGCGTGCAGAATTACCGGCCCGCTTCGCGGGCAATCCAGCAGCAAGCGAGATGATCGCGACCAATCCCGTCTCTTCGGGGTAAGCCTGTCGCGACCACATGGATTTTTCACCGTATCCTGCACTGGCTCGGGGACCTGCCCCTGTCACACGGCGATTGGCGTGCCACGCCTTCGTAAAGGCCGCCACAGAGCCCCGGCGTGCCGCCTCTTTCACTGCGTCGGATGCGTTCCGATCCCATTCGATCGCTTGAAGAAACTCCGCATTCGTAAAAGTCGTAACATCGGCGATCTGGGTAGCGAATGACAGCGAAGGAATCGACATGGTGATCCAGTTGGTATCGGACGAAGTTATCAGCCGCAGTCCGGCATTGAAGCCAGAGATGTGTCGCAGCAACTCGGAAAGTGGCGTTCGGTCAGTGGAATGCGAGTCACGAGTACGAGAAGAACAGTTCTGATCAGGTTTTCACAGTGGCCCGCGCGATTGCATTCGAGGAAAAGATTACCTGAACCCCATCCGTTTGCAACGCGACAGGCGGCCCCAAGCACCGTATCAGGAGAATGCGACGCCGGTTCCCCGTGCAGGGCCTGGCAAATTGACAGCCGGGCAGGCTCGATCAGTCTGCCCGGATCACCTGCAGACGATGTCCAACTCAAGCCCGAGCGACTGCTGGCGATGGTTTCGGAAGCACGCCAATCTGTCTGCCCGATCGGAACACGTGCGTCGCATCCAGTCGGTGGCGTCCGATTTCACGGTTCCCCTCGGAGTCTTCGAGGACGAACTCCCCTTCCTGAAGTTCCAGCACGGTGATGTCAGCGATGGCACCGGGCTTCAGCGTCCCCAGATCATCCTGACGTCCCAGGAATTTTGCCGGTGTCTGCGTCGTCCGCCGGATGACTTCGGCCAGCGGCATCCCCAGATGCAGAAACTTGTCCATCGTCGTCAACAGGTCATACACGGGACCGTGCAGATTGTAGAAGTGAATGTCACTACTGATGAAATCGGGAAGCACTTCCTGATCCAACAGGCTTCGAGCAACGCTGAAATTGAAACTGGAAAAGCCGTGCCCCACGTCCAGCAGCACACCTGACTGCAGCTTATCGCGAATCGCAGCAGGAATTTTCAGTTTCTGATCGACCAGACCGCAATCCTTACCGTGGTAACAATGGGTCAGGACATCGCCTGGTTTCATGCGATCGAGCACGTGCTCGATGGACAGGCTGGAGTTCGGGCTGTGAATAATCAGCGGCAGGTTCAGCAGGTCGGCCCCCTTTCGGGCCATTTCCAGTCCACCCGCCTCGTTGCGTCCCCCTTCGGCCAGATCCGCAGTGCAGCGGATCTTGACCCCCAGAATCACGTCGCGATGCTTTGAGTACGTCCGTTCAAGGGTATCGAGGTCACAGTAACGAAGGTCGTGCAGTTCCCCGAGCAGAGGAGGGCTGCCCACGCTTCCGATCAAACCCTGACCTGCGATGTGCAGTAATGCCAGCACGCGCGTCTGGGCTTCATCAATTACAAATTGGCGAAAGCCATCAAAAATCAGTCCCCCTGCAGTTCCGAAATCAAGAACCGTGGTGACTCCGCGTGCCAGACAGGTCGGATCAGGATCGATACCGAAGTGACTTACCCCGGGAAAGACGTGGACATGAAAATCGATCAAACCGGGAACGACGATCTTCCCCCGAACATCCACGACCCGAATGGCCGCAGCCGATTCGAGGGGCGTTGACGCCGGATCTAAGAGAGCCGCAATTCGGCCTCCCAGAATCGCAACATCGAAGCAGCCGTCTAACTTTTGGGAAGGGTCGACGACACGGGCCCCCTTCAGCAGAACGTCATACATTTCGGAATCTTTGATGAGAGCGTGGCGCGATTCGACAGTTCAAACCCTGATGAAAACGCGTTGCCGGTACAGCCAGTAAACGAACAACCAGAAACAAAGCAGCACCAGATTGGCCTGCACAATCGGAGCGTACTTTTCACCGAAGATGTTGAACAGATCGTCATTGATATGCCGCTTAAGCAAATCGGCTGTCCAGCCGCGCAGCAGTTGCCCCGACAGATAAAGGACCATGGAGTTCATTCCGGCAACAACTAGCGGAAATGACCAGGCTTTCCAGCCGAGACCATCAATGATGCCGTAAAAGCCCGATAGCATGAGCAGCGTCAGACCCGAACTGAACAAGGTCCAGCTAGGGGTCCAGATGCGTTTGACCAGCGGGCAGACACCCAGCGCGTGAATTCCCCACCCCAGTGCGCACAGTACCAGCCCCCCCGTCAGCAGGGTCTTGAATACTCTGGCATGTTGACCGGAATTGCGCCTGATGAACTCGCCCGTCATCAGTCCAATCAACATCGTGACAAACGAAGGGATGAAATTCAGGGTCTGATAGCCGCCGCTGTTGAACACATAGGGTTCCGGACGCGTGACCAGCCGCCGCAAGACGGCCCCGATCTGTCCCATCATTCCGGGCCGGGCTGGCTCGATTGCCGATTCACCACTCGCACCTTCGTCCGTCTTCCCTTCTGTTCCCGTCACCGTCGTCGGTGCTTCCCGGGCAGGATCTTTTGCGGGAGGAAAGAGATTCAAAAACCAGCGATCGAACGTGGCTGCCGGATTGGCGTTCTTTTGCCAATGAGCTTCAAACCCGGTGAGCAGCGTCCAATTCTCGGGCAGATGAATGTCTTTGGGATTGTCTACGGGTTTTACTGGGGTCAGTGCAAACCAGGCCCAATATGCGACCAGTACCAGTACCGCAGCCGCAACTTGAATCGCCAGACCCCGGTTTCTCAGCAGAAACAGGAACGGATATCCTAAACCGATCTGCGTCAGCACGTTCATGAACGTGAAGTTCGTGACAGGTTGGCCGCCCGATGACAGAAAGATCCCCAAGAGAATCAGAACCAGCGAACGAATCAGAACATGAGTCACCAGTCTGCCACTGGATTCACCTTGAGCTTCACGTCGCGTCAGCGAGTAGGGGACCGCCACGCCCACGAGAAACATGAACGAGGGCTGGATCAGGTCCCAGAAGGCACATCCCACCCAGGCGACGTGCTCGAACTGATAACCGATTGCCTGGAAGATCGAACAGTCCGGGAAGTTTCGAGCTGCCGCGGCCAGACCAAACCCGTTCGCTGCCAGACAGATCATCACAAAGCCGCGATAGGCATCCAGAGACGCGAGCCGGCCGGATGCGGGCTGGGCGGGGACAGCTTCTACAGCCGAACTCATCGTTGTCTCCAGGTCAGTACAGGCCGGTCGTGATCGATCAGCCAGATATTTCGGAATTGCACCGGGTTGCCATGATTCTGTAACAGGATCGGGAGTGGATTCGGGCCTTCGACGCTGCCCCCCCCGGTCTTATTCTCAAGCTCTAACTGGTTGTGGATGATCACACCGTTGTGGCGGACCGTGATGCGGGCTTTGCAGAGTTTCTGTCCGTCACTGGAAAAGCGCGGAGCGCAAAAATTGATGTCATAGGTCTGCCAGCGCAGCGGGGGAAAGCTCATGTTAAGGTCGGGAGCTTTGAACCGGTAGAGCGAACCGCAGTCATTGAACTGCGGTTGCAAACCGAAGGAATCCAGCACCTGAACTTCGTAGCGTTTCTGCAGGTAGAAGCCGCTGTTCCCTCGATTCTGGCCACGAGCATGGGGCATGTAGGGGGTGCGAAATTCGGCGTGCAGCGTGAAGTTCTGATACGTCTCTTTTGTTTCGCAGCCAATCTCCAGCAGTCCGTCGGGGGTCACCGTCGCCTTGTTCCACCTGTCGGTATGGGTTCCGTCAAATAGAACAATCGCATGGGGTGGTGGACAGGCTCCCTGTGTGGCACTCACTCTTTTGATCGGCTGCAGATAGCTCAATCGCTGCCCCGCCGTGTTCTTCACGACCCCCGCATAACCGGTCTGCAGGTCGATGACGAGGTCTTCTCCCCCCAGCACGACCCGGTTCCCCGCCCATGTTCCCGTTAGTTTCAAGGCAGGACTGCCATTGTAGCCATTTCCCGGCAATCCTCCGCGATAGAGCAGCGCGTCAAACTCCCCAGCCCCGCGTGCCACCACCTGCAATCCCACCGGCTGACAGTATCGACCCAGTGGGGCCGAACCGACGTATTCCCCTTGGATGTGGTAATCCACATCGACCAGCGAGATATCGGAGAGCCCTTTGGTGGTCTCGGCAGCAGACACCAGTGATCCCACAAGCAGACATGCGATTGCGGGAATGCCAATACGACGAATGAGGAAATGGCAGATCAATTTGCGTTCCTACTCAGGTCGGTTATTTGCAAAAGCAGATGTCAGCGATGCATCCGCGACACTTTCACAACCTTCCATGCGAGCAACTAGAACTCCATCCAGATCGACAAAATCGACGTCACAGCGAACCAGTTGCGCGGCGGCTTCATGCATACGGATCACAATTCGAACGCCATCCTTGGGGAATGTGCGCCGGAACTGCTGATAATTCTTCACGGCGCAGGGCAGGCAGGGCTTCCCGCGAAATTCCTGGGACCAGAGGATGATCGCCTGCAGCGCCCCGTCAATCACCAGCGGATCGGCCAGCCAACTGCCACGAACAGGATCAGTCATCCACGACCACGGCGCGGGAGCCGTCCGGGTCGTCACAGCGATCCCCTGCTCCGAACAGGCCTCGATTGTCTGCAGCCCCCGCAGCACAGGACCGTGGAACAGTCTCCGCTCGTACGCGTCTGTCAGATTCATGGGGTATCCTGCCCCCTCCAGTGACGGCGTTGTTCCAGGAGCGGCGGGATAGGATGCCGCCAGAAGGACATTCGCACCCGCGTGCAGCAGTTCGCGTCCGTCACGTTCGCCCAGCAATTGAACTGGCACCACAAACACATCACCCCGTCGGACCGCTTTTCCGGAGAGGGCTTTGATAGAGTACTTCTGGTGTGCCCCCAGTCGAATTCCCTGGTAGACGCGGAAGTCACTGAATCCGCGGAGTTCCAGTCCCGGGTTTCGATGGATGGCCGCATGCGCCAGCCACTCGAGAATCATCGCCACGGGGAACACAGCTTTTCCGCCGAGTGCATGTGATTCGAGAAAGGAATACTTCGCCAAGTCCAGCTCACGCTCAAAATCGATCTTCATCTCCGCAGGAGAATCCGTCGTGAACGACTGTGGAGGGGCGACGACATCCTGTCCATTGCGGGAAGCGTTCCCGCCGGTAGGGGAGACACCGTTCAAAGCGGGAGCCATAACTGGCTCAGGCCGCGTCGCCGATTTCGGTGCGGGAGCAGCGTCCGCTTCGACGGGAGCTAAAATCAGGACTTCGATCGGCAGACTCGTCGCCTGCTGGAATTCGAGCACGAGTGCTTCAGCGCCGTCCCGCAGGGGGATCAGACCAACTCCCTCTGAGGCGAACAGCTTCTTCAGCCCCCCCTGAACCATTCCACCGTCCCACGGCCCCCAGTTGAACGACGCCACTCGACACTGCGGATGTTGAATCGCGAACTGTCGCGCCTGCTTGTTGAGGACTTCGTTTGCGATTCCATAGTCGAGCTGACCGACACGACCGAAGCGGGCAGTGTACGACGAGAAGAGACAGAGCAACTTCAGCTCTTCGGGATCAACCCCCTTTAACAACGCGTTTAGCCCATCAATCTTGGTGCCATAGACCCGGTCAAACTGGTCTTTCGTCTTGTCTTCGATCTTCTGATCGGCCAGCACGCCGGCTCCGTGAATGATTCCGCGCACAGGCCCGTGCTCGCGTTCCAGTTGTGACAGGATCTTCTTCACAGCCTGTTCATCGCGCACATCGACCGAGTAGTACGCCGCAGAGATGCCCACCGAAGCAAGCCGGTGCAACTGCTGTGCGATCTCACGACTCGCCACAATCTGCTGGACCTGATTTCCGATGACCTTCGGAGTTGAACTGGGAACAGCGCGAGCAATCACCGCCTGACGAATTTCGGCTTCCGTCGTCAGGCGAGCCAGCCATTCCGGCTCGGGAGCAGGTTCAGGACTTCGACCGAGAATGGCAATACGGGGCTTCCAGGCTTGTGCCATCGCGAAGGCCGCTTCCGCAGTCACACCGCGGGCCCCACCACTGATGACAACCAGATCACCGCGGTCAATCGGAGGATTCTGCAGGACACCGGTCAGCGTCTGCTCGGCAATCTCCAATGAAAAGAGACCGCTGGGAGTGATCCCCACTTCGACAGGTCCCTCGTGAACCAGTTCGGCGACGAGCATAGCGGCGGCCACCTGATTTGAAGACCAGTCATGACTGAGGTCAAATGCTCGGGCAACAACGTCGGGCCACTCGCGTGCGACGCACTTGGCGAGTCCCGCCAGTCCGCCGGAAACGGGGTTCTGCAGTGGCCGCGAACCTGCGAAACCGAAACGTCCATCAAGGCGCGAAACCGTCACCAGAAACGTCGCTGCATGACGGCTGTTCCGACGCAGAACGGGGCCAACTTGCTGCAGCCAGCGGACAGCGGACCATAACTGGTTGTCTGTTGTCCCTCCCGCAGACGCAATCACCACCAGCCCCGCCAGCGTTTCAGGCACTTCGGGAAGCACGGAATTTTCCAGCTCAATCAGCCGCGTTTTAAATCCTTGTTGCGCCAGTTCGCTGGCGACCTTCGCCGCCAGGTCAGACCCATCATTTGTCACCCAGACTTCGCCCCCTGACATCAGCTTGAGCTTTGGTCGTGCGGAAGCGGCCGCCAGAGCAACAGGTCGGACGATGCTGCGCTGAATCCGGGGACTCGGCACAAGCTGGCGTTCAGCCACGGGACGTTCGGTCACCGGGGCCGGGGCTGGAGAGGGCACGACCTGGACCACAGCAGAAGCGTTGGCTGCCGCATGGGAGGCAGGCGCCAGGGTCGCCCCGGCGGTGCTGCTCGCTGCGACTCGTGCTTCCGCCAGGCTCACGACATCATGCAGCGTTTGCAACGCCCCTAACTCGTCCGGCTGAAACGCGGGAAGGTCGGGAACTCGTTCCTGAACTGCCGAAAGAATTTCGACGCGTTTGATCGAATCGATTCCCAGATCATGATCAAGGCTCATTGTGAGATTCAGCATCTCGGTCGGATAACCCGTCTTTTCCGAGACGACCTCCAGCACAATCGGCCACAGCGATGCGGATTCGTTCTTCACCGAAGTCTGAGGTTCCACCGGTGCGGCAATGGAATTCGCAGGGGTGACTGTCACGTCTGCAGAAGCCGCACTGACTGACGCCCCTCTGGTCCGCGCATCGGCGAGTGTGACCACATCTCGCAGGGTATGGAGTGAGCCAAGTTCGTCCGGCTGAAACGCGGGGAGATCCAGTACCCGTTCCTGCAGGGCGGAAAGAATCTCAACTCGCTTGATCGAGTCGATCCCCAGGTCATGGTCCAGACTCATCTCCAGATTGAGCATCTCGCTCGGGTACCCGGTCTTCTCTGAGACGACAGCCAGCACGATCGGCGCAAGTTCTAATGATCCCTGTTTCTCTGAAGTGGAACTTTTCTGAGTGGCCGCAGGAGTCACATTCACAGGAGAAGCAGTTGCGCCGACAGGCCCCGTGGTCTGGGGCGCAGTTCCGCGTGATGAGTTCGTGCGAGCGTCCGCCAACGTCACCACGTCCCGCAGAGTATGTAGGGCCCCAAGTTCATCCGGCTGAAACGCGGGAAGATTCGGGACCCGTTCCTGCAGCGCCGAAAGGATCTCGACTCGTTTGATTGAGTCGATACCCAGATCGTGGTCGAGACTCATGTCCAGATTGAGCATTTCGGCCGGGTAGCCCGTCTTCTCCGAGACCACCTCAAGCACGACGGGTCCCATTAGTGAATTTATCGCGTTTCCTGGCGAGACAGCAGTCCCCGGAACGGACTCGGTTTCAGATTGTTCACAGGCTTTTTCCGCAACGGCAGCGGACGGGATGCCGCTCCCCCCCGACCGGGTATCGGCCAGAGTCACCACGTCCTTCAGCGTGTGCAGCGCCCCCAGTTCGTCGGGCTGGAATGCGGGGAGATCGGGGATCCGCTCTTGCAGCGCCGACAGGATCTCAACACGCTTGATCGAGTCGATTCCGAGGTCATGATCAAGACTCATTTCGAGATTCAGCATCTCGGTGGGATAGCCAGTATTCTCTGACACGATGGCCAGCACAACCGGCCACAACAGCGATCCAGAGGACGAAGCCGCCGGTGCCGGTGCCGACACGGCGGAACTCACATTGGGGGTCTGCGGCACAGCAGCCTCAATCGGTCCAGCGAGCGGAGCGATCACGGCGACTTGCGGTTTCCCGTCGGCCGAACGGGATTGAGCGAGTCCGACGACGTCGCGGAGCGTGTGCAGCGCCCCCAGTTCTTCAGACTGAAACGCGGGCAGATCGGGGACGCGTTCTTGAAGGGCTGACAGGATTTCAACTCGTTTGATGGAGTCGATCCCCAGATCATGATCGAGGCTCATTTCGAGATTCAGCATCTCGGTCGGATAGCCGGTCTTTTCCGACACGATTTCCAGGACCGTCTGTCCAAACGGGGATGCGAGGTCCGAGCCGCTGGACTCGGTCGATCGGGACACGGTCGATCGGGACTGTGGCAAGGGAGTTTCGACCGCGGCCAGTTTCTGCATCGGAACGGTGGTCGGCTGCCCCGCTGCGGGTGAGGTTGGAAGAGCGGATGACGTTCTCGCTTCAGCAAGAATCACAACATCGCGAAGTGTGTGCAGTGCCCCGAGTTCATCCGGCTGAAACGAGGGCAGGTCGGTCACTCGCTCCTGGAGCGTTGCCAGGATCTCGACTCGTTTGATCGAATCGATCCCCAGATCGTGATCCAGACTCATCTCCAGATTCAGCATTTCCTTCGGATATCCCGTCTTCTCGGAAACAACCGCGAGGACCGTTGACCCGAGTCGAGAAATCACTTCATCCAGTTGAGAACGAACAGCAGGTTCGTTCACTGGGGCGGAAACGGGAAGAGACTTCGCTTCAGGTGCGGCCTTAAACTGCTGAGCGGGGGCGGACTGAGCCGCTACGGATGCACTGACCGACGGTTGGCTGACCGGCGGAGTCACGCTCTTTGGCTGAGCCGCAAAAGCCGGTGGCGCGGCTGGCGGCAGTGGAGCCGCAGCGGGCAATGGCAATTCGACTTTCGCTGGTCGAGGTTCGGACGTGACGGTAAGAGCCACGGGTGGCTGAACCGAAGCCGTCGCCGGTGCTTCCTTCGTCAACTGTTCCGCGCGCGTCGGAATCACCGGCGCACGGGTGTCAGCGGGACGCAGTGAAATCGGTGCCTGTTTCGACGCCATCTCACCGCCGAACTGTCCCAGCGCCAAACGCTCGAATGTCTTGAACGCAATTTCCTGGCCTTCCAGAAACTGCTGATGCAACCGGGTGGTTTCCGCCTGAATCCGTTGCATCGCTTCGAGCAACTGCTGAATCGTCGCCAGCGAACTCGCGTCAGGCGACTTTCTGGCGACGCTGGACAGATTCTCTGCATTGGCGGGGCGAGTAAACTTCATCGGCGGACTGACTTCAGTGGACATGGATGAAACGGGAGCCGCAGCGGGGACCGGGCTCGGTACGCTGGGGGCTGCCGCGCGAGGCGCGACGATGGCCTGCGGAGTCGGCTGCGGTAATGTTAGCGCTTCTACCGGTGGCGGCGGAGCGATCGTGGCCGATCCCTTTGAATCTTTGTGTGGTGGCTGTTCAGGCGGTCGAGGGGTTTCCAGAGAGGCAGCCGTCGCTCGGGGCGGAATTGGTGCGCGTGGTTTGACGTAGTTGGCACCGGTAATCGGAACGGTCATTCGCCGCGACTCACTCTGCGCAGATGCGGCTTTGCCGTTCGGATCCCAGCGGTCCCACCGAACGGAGTGCCCGACGGAGGAGACCTGCGCCAGTGCGTTGGCCAGGTCGATGACACCACTTCTCTTACCACTGGAAGAATCGATCGAGACGGCACGGTACTCACGCCCCTGCAGGATGGAATTCACCAGACCCGTAAGCACCCCACCGGGACCTACTTCCAGGAACGTGCGGACCCCGTCGGCGTGCATCCGTTCCACTTCGCTGACAAAGTTAACCGGTCGGGCGAGCTGGGCCGCAAGCAAATCCCGCGCGGCATTCGGATCAGCGGGGTATTCAGCAGCCGTACTGTTTGCGTATACCGGCATGCGAGACGGCGCGAACTCGACTTCATCCAGAACAGGTCGGAATGCTCGGCTGGCAGACGCCACCAGCGGACTATGGAAGGCAGCAGCGACCGACAACTTCTTGCCCCGGATATTTCGACGAGCGAAGAGTTCCGTGGCTCGCTCGATTTCGGGAACGCGACCGGACAGGACGACCTGAGTCGGACTATTGTGATTGGCCACGACAAGATCGACCGAAAGTTCTTTGAGCGCCGCCTCGATCTGGGTTAGTGGCGCCCCCAGCGCCAGCATACCACCATCCACTTCCTGGGCCGCCGCCATCAACGTTCCGCGAAGCATGGACAACCGATAAAGCGCACGGGATCCGAACCGCTGCGATGCACACAGCGCGGTCAGCTCACCATAACTGTGCCCTGCCACCGCTTCCGGATGAACACCAAACTGGTCCAGTACTGCCAGGGCCGCCAGGCTGACTGCTCCAATCGCAGGCTGAGCGATTTGCGTCGACCGCAGCACGCTGTCTTGCCGCGAACGCCCCTCGGGCGAAAACGCGGGATATGGATAGATCAGATCCGTCAGACGTTCATCCGGGGGGGCCTGATCATTCCGCGTCACAGCATTCGCGAAGACTTCATTCGCCTCAGCGAGCACATCCAGCATGACGGGGAAACGACAAGCGAGTTCTCGCAGCATCCCGACATATTGAGATCCCTGGCCAGGGAAAAGCATTCCCAGCTTTCCGGCCGCGGCACCACTACCGTAATGGACGCCGTCCGGGGTGGACCAGTTCGCTTTCTCGGGTGCACGCTCAAACATGGTCTGCGCACTGGCGAGAACCCCTTTCAGGTCCGTCTTGTCTCGTTCGACGACAAACAGAATTCGATGTGGATCGGTCGCCCGGAATTGACTTCGACTCGCGGCACCCAGTCCTCGAACCTGCCGCCAGTCCGATCCGTCCAGAGATCCCATCTTCGTACGGACTTCACCCAGCAGGTCATTGACGCTGGGGGCAGAGAGGGCAATCACCTGCACATCGCCGTCCCATTCCGCCTCGTCCGATTGCTGCGGCGATTCTTCCAGAACACAGTGAAAGTTGCTTCCCCCAAAGCCGAACGCACTGACACCGGCACGGCGGGGATGCTTGTCTGATTTCAACCACGGCCGGGCTTCGGTGTTCACATAAAACGGACACCCCGGTTCCAGCATAGCTGCGGGGGGGCGATTCACCTTGATTGTTGGAGGAAGCACTCGATGACGCAGCGCCAGAACCGCTTTCAGCACGCCAGCGGCACCTGCGGCCGCCTTGGTGTGCCCGATCTGCGACTTGACGGACCCCACGGCGCACCAGGTCCCCTGTCGTCCTGACGACTTAAAGACATCGATCAGCCCGGTGACCTCGGTTGCATCGCCGACTTTCGTTCCCGTTCCGTGTGCTTCTACCAGTTCGATGGTGTCGGGCGAGACCCCTGCAACGCGATAGGCGTCCTTGAGACAACGAATCTGTCCTTCTGCTTTGGGCGCGTAGACGGCACTCCCCGCTCCATCGCTCGACGTTCCGATCCCTTTCAGAACCGCATAGACCCGGTCCCCATCCCGCTGGGCATCGGCCAGTCGCTTCAGCACGACCATGCCCACCCCTTCACCCAGAATCGTCCCGTCTGCCTCGTCTGAAAAAGGTTTCGAATCACCCGTCGGCGACAATGCAGGGGTCTTGCTGAAGCACATGAACATGAAGATGTCATTGAAGGTGTCGATCCCTCCAGTGACCACCATATCGCTTCGCCCCGTCCACAGTTCCAGCGCGGCAAGGTGAATGGCAGACAGCGAGCTGGCGCACGCGGCGTCGACCACGCAGTTGGTTCCGTGCAGGTCCAGCCGGTTTGCAATTCGTCCGGCAACGACATTGCCCAGCAGTCCGGGGAACGAGTTTTCCTGCCACGGGACGTAGCTCTGGGAAATCCGTTCAACAACGTCATTGGCCACGTCATCAGCGACGCCCGCGTCTTTGAGCGCCTTACGCCACCGAGGGTGACCGAGTCGAGCACCAAGAGGAATCACCATTTCCAGTGTTCCCGTGACGCCCAGAATGCATCCCACCCGAGACCGGTCAAACTTGCGCCCCGCGCCGTAACCAGCATCTTCCAGTGCTCGCTTGGCCCCCACCATCCCCAGCAACTGACTCGTATCGATCGCCTCAAGATTGTTGGGAGAGATACCGAATTCCAGGGGATCGAACGCCAGCGGTGACAGGAACCCGCCGCGACGTGCGTACGTCATGTCGGGTGTCTTCTGGTTTGGATCGAAATACTCATCGGGGCTCCAGTGCGATGCAGGAACCTCGGTGATGGCGTCTACTCCACGACGGATATTTGACCAGAACTCTTCTGTACTGGCAGCCTTGGGAAACAGGGCACTGATTCCCACAATCGCGAGAGGCGGCTGAGTGGCAGAGAGCTCATTCGGGGATTGTTGACGATTCATAAGACCTGTCAGAACAGAAGGAAATTAGATGCAGTGTAGAGCGAAGTTTTCAGCGTCGCCTCAAAATCCGAATCGCGATCGAAGCACTTCAGAAGTTTGCGGTTCGACGCGGGCCGCCTCGGGAGGAACTACAAATCCCTGACTTCGTAGCATGTTCAATCGCTGCATGACCGCCGCCCCGTAGAGTAAATTGCAAGCAACGGTCGCCACTTTTCGATTGGCCGGTTTAGCCAGGAATGTTCCACGAGTCCATTCATTGAACGCTCCCATCGCGGGCCCACACCAGATTTGATAGTCAAGCTTCCGGGACGGCTCACCCGAGTTGGCCCACCGCGAGGATTGCCCCAGATACCACCGAAAAATGAGCGCCATCTGATGCTTGGGATCCCGCTCCCCTTTATCAATCTGGGCCGGATCGCGGGTGCTGAAATAGTCGACGGTCTGCCGCCAGACTTCTTCCAGCGTTGTTCGAAACAAATTCTTCTCGAGCCATTCCCGCTCGCCCGCAGGAATCTCGTTGATTCCTTTAAACGCCCGGTAGACTTCGTAAAGCTTGGCAGCCCGCATGGGGAACATGGTTCCTCGCTTCAGGACCTGCACTTTGACCCCCATCTCGAACATGTCTGCACAGGGACACATCGTCACATCCGCCTGCTCTGCTTCCGCCAGCATCTGACGAACAGAATCGCAGGTTCCTGATTCGACGCAGGCCTGCTGCACCGAACCGACCAGGATGTAGGCTGCCCCCATCGCGAATGCGGCAGCGGCTGACGCGGGAGTGGCGATTCCCCCTGCCGCCCCAACGCGCAGCGGCTGGGAAAACCGGTAGGTCGTCGCGGCCCGGTCACGTAGAGCCAGAATAGTTGGCAGCAGCGTCAGCGCCGGTCGGTTATCAGTGTGCCCGCCGGAATCGGCTTCTGCCGTCATGTCCTGAGCGACCGGAACCGATTCGGCCAGCAATGCCTGCTCAGCCGTCAGCTCACCTCGTTCAACAAGCTGCGACAGGATCCTGGCGGGAGCCGGAGCGAAGAACTTCGAACCCACTTCGATTCGTGACACCTTGGCGATAATACGATTCGGTGTGTGGATCGTGCCGTCGGGACGACGATGAATCCCATGCAGGCGATAACGGACCACGTGGGGCGTTAGGTCCAGAAACGCCGAGGCTTCGACAAGTCGGACACCCCGCCGCAGATACAGATCCACGACGGCCCGCTCCAATCCTTGATCATTCGGGCTGTGAATGAGATTGAAGCCGACTCGCTGGCTCGTGTCAGTTGAGGGGATGTCGCTGGCTCCCACGGTCTGTCGACCGGCGGGAATCAACCGATCAATGGCTTCTTCGACCCGCGCGAGTCCCAGTCCCGCAGAGCCAAAAATTCCCAGCATACCGTGCCGGGACATTTCTTCGGCGATCTCAGCCGACCCGATTCCCGCCGCCATCGCGCCGGAGACGTAGTTGAACCGGAGGCCATGGTCCTGCCGGAACGTGGCATCGCCCAGCATCTCCATCCGAACGGGAGGCACAATTCCCAGGATTGGATACGACTGGGGATTGGAAGCGTTCGAGCCGAACTGGGCGTCACCGCCACGGGCCAGACCGAGTCCCTGAACCGTGTTGACGATCATCAGTGGCGAATCAAGATCACTCACCGCCTCCGAAACTGAAGTGGAGTCGATCGCTATTGAACCGCCGGCCGCAGACCAGTTTCCGAGCGGTACCTGTGAAGTGTGATCCATTTCGAAATCTACATGCCCTGATTCGTGGGTGCGCCAATCTGAAGTCATACAGTATAGAAGTCGCGTTGCAGTGTTGCACGCGGGCAACAGGTAGATTTAGACAGGATTACCCCACGATCAAACTCAACGAGGCCGATAATTCCTGCTCGACCGAAATTTCTGCCCAAATCGTTTGATGCGTGCAACTTGCGTATTTCTTTCGCCGCCAACCGATTCATTAAAACCGCTACATCCGGAACGCGTGTCGCGGCGCGAGGAGATCGAATCTCTACACACAGCCATCTCGATACCGGAAAATCCCGACCCCGAGTCGGTCGAGAACAGCGCGCGAAGGGGGCTACCTTGGAGAAGGCGATCCGCTGTGGCTCACATCCACAGGACTCGCGCGGTGTGCATCGGCGGGTACTCGCGCTACGTGCTGGAGGGAAGATTTACGATACCGGGGCTCTGCCTCGCCGGCGCAGCAATCCGTCGCAGGAAACGAACGGTACCTGAGTAGACTGTGCACTCGAAGTCGTCTGCAGGAGACGATCAGAGCCAACCCCGACTGCCGCTGTGGGAAAAGAAAATGCCTAGCACTCGGTGCAGGCCAGGTCGGTTAAATCGCCGAGTACTTCCGCAGACGAAATCGACGACACGCCAATAGCGCGCGACCATGCGTTGCTCCTGGTCGTGGCCAGGCACGAAAGAATTGCTCGGGGCGGTTCACGTCGGGAACCGCCCCGAGCAAGGAAGAATAGGCTGGGTTAGGGGCGTTTCGGAAGGAATGGATCGTCGTCATCCGCATCAGCCGGTGTGGGCACCAGGGGCCGCTGCCCGCGCGGTGGGGGTTCATCGAAGTCATAGTCATACTGACTCGTGGGGCGACGGTCGGTACGCGTTGCCGCTTCACGAATACTTCGTGAATCGTATTCTTCGACAGGCACGATTGAGCGACGCGGTGTACGGGCCGGAGGGAGCCCATACAAGTCGTCATCGTCGTCGCCCTCATCCCGAGTGCGTGAATCGGGCAGGAAATCATCAAAGCTTGAGCGTCCCGAACCGGTCGATGTACTGGTCGCGGAACTTGTCGGAGTCAACGACATACGACGCTCCGGCAGAAGCGTATTGTTCAATTGGCCGTCATCATCAACATTCAGGTCGAGCGGCAATTCGTTGTCCAACTGACGCAGATAAGGCCGCAAAATCTGATGCATCGCCTTGGGGAGGATTGGATAGACGGCGTTGATGATCTTCGCGGCGATCGTGCTGCTCTCGGACTTGAGGATCAGGTCTCGGGCGACCGTCGAATAGATAATCAGGATTACGGTGATGGAAAGCGTCAGCAGAACCCCTTTCAGAGCCCCCAGCAACGCCCCGAGGTGCCGGTCGAGTTCCGTCAGCTTCGCTCGTTCAATCCCTTCACGGAAGGATCGCACCAGCAGATACACCACCATCGAGACGGCGATATAAATCGTGACCAGAGCAAACAACCGGTTCTGCGGAGGATCACCAAAATAGTGAGCCATCGTCACGGACATGGGCATCGCGACCATATAGCCCAGAACAAGGGACATAATGGGCGCGATCTGCCATGTGGCTCCTTTCCAGAAGCCATGCACCGTGGTGAATAAGACAATTAGCGCCATCACCCCGTCGTATACTGTGACCCCGCCCAATCCCGTCATGATCTCAATCCTTGCTCTCGACTAATCGTCCACGACGAAGGCGATTCTGATTGCTCCAATGGCCTGCCCGGAAGCGCCGTCATTGCGATGCCCGCTCCATTGGCTGCCGTTAATATCCAATATCCCGGTGAGGTCTCTGATCCCGATGTGGCTGCGAAGACTGACGGAAGATCAGCGAACTTCGCGGCGCACTCACGTTTCGAATCGCTTGGGTGGAATAGAAAGGGGTGTCCGTCGGAACCAGCTTTTGCGGATCCTCGTACCGGAACGGAGCCACAATGTCGGGCTGCCCCTGGTCATTGGCCGCAAAAATCGTCAGACCAATCAAGAGTGCCCACGTGGCTGAGTTCGCACTTCCCACATTGCCGAACAGTTTCAGTGCCGTGCCAAACGATTTCTTGAAGCGAATTCGGCCCGTGCGGACCTCGACCGCCCACATCTCATCGAGAATCAAGTGGACCAGATACCCGATGACCGCTCCGAAGCCTTTGAACTCGCGTCCGAGACTGATCCCGGTATCGCAAATGAGATAGGCGATCAGCCCCGCGATGAATGCCGCCGGAATACTGTGAAACATTCCGCGGTGGACCGTCACCTTCAACATTTCGCCGAAGCCGAATCGGATCAGCAGATAGAGCGGTGCACCGAACAGCAGAATGTGTTCTGTGGGAAGTCCTTCGTACTCGAACCGATAGAACAGCAGCATCGGAGCCACTGCGGCGAGGAAACTGAGTGTCTCGCGCGCGGGAACCGCTCGATCGCTATCGAGATCGGGCATCATCCCGGAGATGGAACAGAGTCCTCCGCCAATCAGGCAAGTCGAGATGGGCAGTTCCAGGGCCGTTGCTCCGAAGTAGGCATAGCCTGCTCCAACGAGAGTGCTGACGGTGATGTGTGTATGAAATCCAGCCATCGGCGTCCTTGCCTTGCTTCAGTGGACCGATCGCTCTTTTGCCCGCTTCCAAGCAACGGAGAGTGTGATACTTTCTCGAGTCCAAGCGGTCTAACTCGGCAGCAACCGGTGCTCGATACCGCGACGCTCCTTCCGCGACAGCCCCCGTCGAAATGATTCCTGCGCGCTGCGAACGTATCGAGAACAGGCAATCCAGTCAAGATGAGGAACCCCGTCCATCCGCAGCGACGTCGTCATCCCCCCGCTCGTGATATCCGCAGTCTTCCATCGCGATCTGGCTAGATAGAAAAACTGAGAACACTGGGCGAGACCTGCACATTGGAGAGCCTCCTTCCAGCAGGCGCTTAAACCAACTTCTGCGCAAACAAGCCTAATGGTTTGTTCGGCAACGGGTGCCGGGTGACGCGAGTCGAATTGTGGTAAATTTTCACCAACCAGCACGACCGGCAAGATCGAGTAACTGACTCATCGACGTGGTTAGCTTTGTCCACGTGGTGAAATTCAAAGTATCATCGCCGCGTGTCTTGAAAACTCAGCCATGTGCGTGCATCGCTGAACGAGCCTTCCACGAACTGACTCTGATGATCAACCAGCACGCGTTTGATTTTGCTGGCGACTCGATTGTGACGACCGCCCGACCGATCCACCGGAATCGAGCGAGCGCAGAAAACCGAGGTTCGACGATCGCATCGAGACCACGTTATCCTCTGGTTCACAGATCGAAGTCGAAAGTTGAACGCATTCGCCGACGGAGATTAAGGGAGCGATTTCGGTGGCTGCCCCGTCTTGCGCCATCCTTCGGCCGCCTCGCAGCAGGCCGTAATGCGCTCACGCACCAGGGCAACAAGCGCGGCATCTTGTCCGCGCTGCGTAAACGGTTCAAGCTCCTCGACTGTGATCGGTTTGCCGAATACCACACGAACTCGCGTCGGCTTAATGAACCAGGATTTAATGGGTAGCGCCTGATAGGCACCTGCAATCCCGACCGGATAAATCGGTCGCTTTGCCCGGCGGATCACCGCAGCGAATCCGGGTTTGAATTCGTTCAGGTTCCCGTCGTGGGTTCTTGTCCCTTCGGGAAAAATCCCCACGAGAAAGCCGTGATGCAGGGCACGAACGGTTTCTCGCAAGCTCGTCGAACTCGGTGCTTCCTGGTTGATCGCCATCACATGCGTTTTTCGCAGGATGAACCCCACGACGGGAACTTTAAACAAGGTTTCCCGAGCCAGAAAACTGATGGGGCGATGCAGTGGCAGTCCCACCAGCAATGGATCAAGAAAGCTCTGGTGGTTCGCCAGAATGAGGGCGCCACTCTCTTTTTCCAGTGCGTGATAGCCAGTTGCACGGTATCCCAGCCAGAAGCAGAAAAAATTCTGCAGGATCATCTGGAGAGTGAACCAGAGCGGACCTCGCACATAAGGGGAGGGTAACGGAATTTCAGACGATGCGGCGGACATGGAATCAACTCGAATAAAGGCGATCAGCAATCAATGAAAAATCATTTCAACAGAAATTCAGAATTTCGACTGCGCCAACCTCCCTTGCAACCGTCTCAACGTCCGCCGCCGGCTGGATGAGGCGTACCAATCCAGCCCCTGTCGCCCACCAGAGGAAACCACAAATTACTCTTCGATCGGTTCACCGACGTGGATCCGCATTCCGTAGAACGATCGATAAACAAACGCCATCGAAATGGCAAGCAGCGTCAAAGAGATCGCGGTCGTCACCACGCCACCAAGTTGCGCATTCATCGACACACCCAGTGGAACGGCCAGCAGGCCGAATAAAGTTGTGAACTTGATGATCGGATTCAGGGCGACTGACGAGGTGTCTTTGAACGGATCGCCGACAGTATCGCCCACGACACAGGCGTCATGCAGGTCGGTCCCCTTGGCCTTGAGCTCGGTTTCAACAAGCTTTTTGGCGTTATCCCAGGCTCCCCCGGCATTCGCCATGAAAATGGCCTGATAAAGTCCGAACAAAGCAATCGACACGAGGTAACCGATGAAGAAGTACGGTTCCAGAAAGGCGAAGCTCAAGGTGGTGAAGAACACCGTCATGAAGATGTTAAACATCCCTTCCTGGGCATACTTTGTGCAAATTTCGACGACTTTCTTGCTGTCCTCGACTGAAGCTTTCTTCACGCTGTCATCGAGCTTAATCCTCTGACGGATGAACTCAACCGCACGGTAAGCGCCGGTCGTGACCGCCTGGATGGATGCCCCGGTGAACCAGTAAATCACCGCTCCGCCCGCAATCAGACCGAGAAGGAACGGCGGGTATAGAATCGACAGATTGACCAGCAACTCAGGCTGAAGTCCTTTGGTCAGACTCAGCACGATCGAAAAGATCATGGTCGTGGCCCCGACCACTGCGGTGCCGATCAACACGGGCTTGGCTGTCGCCTTGAACGTGTTTCCCGCGCCGTCGTTCATCTCCAGGTTTTCCTTCGCCCGCTCGAAATCGGGCGTGAACTTGAAGTTCGTTTCCAGGTCCTTGGCGATGCCCGGCAATGTCTCGATGGTGGACAGTTCAAACACGGACTGAGCATTGTCCGTCACCGGGCCATAACTGTCGACGGCGATGGTCACGGGCCCCATCCCCAGAAAGCCGAACGCGACAAGACCAAACGCGAATACGGCAGGCGCCAGCATCATCTGCTCGCCAATTCGCAGGCTGATCATATAGGCGACACCCATCAGCAGCAGAATGATCATTCCCAGCCAGTATGAACTGAAATTTCCGGCGACCAGACCGGACAGGATATTGAGCGATGCCCCTCCCTGACCGGACGATGTCACGACTTCTTTCACGTGGGCCGACTCGGTCGAAGTGAAGACCTTAACAACTTCCGGAATGATCGCTCCTGCCAGCGTACCGCAGGTGATGATGATGGATAGTTTCCACCACAAGGTCGTGTCACCACCCAGGGAAGGAATCAAGACCGCCGAAACGATGAAGGTAAGTGCGACGGAGATCAGAGAGGTGAGCCACACCAGCGAGGTGAGGGGATCTTCAAAGTTGAAGCTCGGGAGCGAAGAATACTTCCTGGCAGCTCGCTGCTCATTGATGAAGTAGGACAACCCCGATGCGACGACCATCATCACACGCATCATGAAGATCCAGACCAGAAGCTGGATCTGCACTGTCGGATCCTTCACCGCCAACAGGATGAAGGTAATCAGTGCCACTCCCGTTACACCATAGGTTTCGAAGCCATCGGCCGAAGGTCCCACCGAATCACCCGCGTTGTCACCAGTACAGTCAGCGATCACACCAGGGTTTCTTGCGTCGTCTTCTTTAATCTTGAACACGATCTTCATCAGGTCAGCGCCGATATCGGCGATCTTGGTGAAGATTCCCCCCGCGACGCGCAGTGCCGCAGCACCCAGCGATTCGCCGATGGCAAAGCCGATGAAGCAGGGGCCAGCATAATTGCCGGGAACAAACATCAGAATGAACAGCATCAGCAGCAGTTCGACGCTGATCAGCAGCATGCCGATACTGATGCCTGCCTTCAGCGGAATTGCATAGCAAGGGAACGCAGCGCCAGTCAGACTGGCAAAGGCCGTCCGTGAATTGGCATACGTATTGACGCGAATTCCGAACCAGGCGACCCCGTAGCTTCCGAGAATCCCGATCACGCTGAAGCCCAGAATGGTCGCGACTTTCGACCATTCCAGCATTTCCACGTAACGGAAGTAGACAATGATGACCGCCCCAATGAACAGCCATAGCGTGAAGAGAAACTTCCCTTGAGTCTGAAGATACGTTTTGCAGGTTGCGTAAATCAGCTCAGAAACGTCTCGCATCGAGGAATGCACGGGAAGATTCTTGAGCTGAGACGAGGCTGCCAGACCGAAAACAATCCCTCCCACGGAGACGATCAGTCCCAGCCACAGCAAGTCTCGTCCACCGACCGAATTGAAAAGAAACTTCGCCCCATTGAGATCGGGCAGTACCAGAGTGGCTTCGCTGCCCCCTGAATGGATCGCTGCCGCTCCGTCAGCGTGTGCGGTTTCTACTGCTTCGGCTTGTGTCGTTTCCCCCGCCGCGGCATGAGTCGCATCCTGGGCGTTAAGACCGCTGGAAAACACGAAAAGGGAGACGAATGCAAGGACACAATGCGCGAAACTCTTCCGCCAAATCTTGCTAAAATTGTTTGTGCGGATCAAATCTGGGCTGGGGTCAGGGAACGAAGGGGTGAGACGGCCAATCCGCATTCGGTGTACATCCTGAGATGAGAATGATTCGAAGATGATCACGATCCGCCATAAACTATCCGTACGCAGACCGAGAGGCAACGCTTGATACGTCCGGATGAGATACGGAATTTTAAGGAATTCTCAGTCTTGAGATGTTTCACTGTCGCAATCCGGTTAATCCAACCCGAACAAATGACGATCGCGGTAATGATCCAGCGAAAGCGAGATAGTTTGTTCGAACCTGTAGCAGCATTTTCAAACAGCTTTTAGTAGTGGTCCATTCGACGACGGTCTGAACTTCTTCGACTGGTCGTGAAAAATCGCACGAATTTATCGTAACCAGATGCGGTCGAGTCGTGTCTCGAATCCGTCATCAGGGAGTCCTCGCAATGAATACAACACAACTTCGCAAACTTGGGGTTTCTGACCTCTGCATCGGAGCCGCCATTGAAGGAATTCAACGTGCCGTGCAGGAAGACGAGCTGCGCGGGCGGGAAATCAAGAAGTTGATCAGCAGCGTGCTGGCGGAACCGTCGGATTTCGTCGCACATCCGCACTTTGGTCGACTCGCCCGGGAAATTATCGAGAACGCCAATTTCACTCGCCCTGCCCCCATCGAATATCAAGTCTGGGGACGGGAAATCGATGCGGCATGCCACGCACAGATGCGCCAGTCGTGTGCACTTCCCATGGCCGTGGGCGCCGCCATCATGCCTGACGCGCACTTGGGTTACGGGCTGCCGATTGGGGGGGTTCTGGCACTGGAAAATGCCGTGGTCCCTTATGCCGTCGGCGTGGATATCGCGTGCCGCATGAAGCTGTCGATCCTCGATATTCCGACAACGGAATTGGACGCCAATTTCTATCGGTTCAAGAACGCCCTCGATAAGGGGACACGATTTGGAATTGGATCTGTCCACGAGCGTCCCCAGCAGCACGCGGTGATGGACGCCGACTGGACGGTTTCTCGAGTGACGCGCGAAAACCGGGACAAGGCGTGGAAGCAGCTCGGAACATCCGGGTCCGGAAATCATTTTGTGGAATTTGGACGACTCACACTTGAGCAACGGGACGAACAGTTAGGACTGGAAAAAGGGGAGTACGTTGCCCTGCTCAGCCATAGCGGAAGCCGCGGAACCGGTGCTTCCGTTTGCGATACCTATAGCAACATCGCTCGAGCTCTATTGCCTCGCCAATACGTCGACTTCGGTCGCCTGGCATGGCTGGACCTCGACAGTGAAGCAGGCCAGGAGTACTGGGCTGCGATGACGTTGATGGGGGAATACGCTGCTGCGAACCACGACGTCATCCACCGACTTGTTTCACTCATCGTGGGTGGAAAGATCATTGCTGGCGTCGAAAATCACCACAACTTCGCGTGGATCGAGAACCACAACGGGCGCGACGTCGTAGTCCACCGTAAAGGAGCCACACCCGCGGGGGAAGGTGTACTGGGAGTCATCCCCGGTTCCATGGCTGATCCGGCATTTGTTGTCCGTGGTAAAGGAAATCCGGCGAGTCTAAATTCCGCCTCCCATGGCGCGGGTCGTCGCATGAGTCGCACCGCAGCACGTGAGAAGTACTCTTGGCGAGCCGTCCAGCGAGATCTGGAGAACAAAGGTGTGCGGGTTCTTTCCGCAGGAGCAGACGAAGTCCCCTACGCCTACAAGAACATTCTTGACGTGATGCAGGATCAGCAGGATCTGGTGGAAACGGTCGCGCGATTCGACCCGCTCATCGTGAAAATGAGTGAGGATGGCCGAGCGGAGGATTAATTCGGATCGCGTTTGCGTGGAGGCTCACTCCTCCACATCGACGCGAACGAAATTGGAGTTACTCAGCTTCTCTTCGCCATCCCACCGGTATGCACAGAGGAATCCCCCTTTGGCCACGCTGAAATCCAGGCAGGCGACATTGTCTGTCAGGATCTGAGGCTGCTTGTGCGGCAGCCAGTAGTGGCCGATGAACACGGGCTTTGCCGTTGTCGGATAAGGCATGGACTGCGCGATCGTGGTGTTTTCCAGAGGATGGTGGCAGTCCAGTCCCGCAGTTTCGAAGGCATACGAGTGATACGTGTGGCCAACCGGCGACAGGTACCAGCGTGTCCGGACATGTACGCGCGAAGAACCATCCTTGTCCAGGAATGAGACCCCGTCGGGCAGGGCGGCCTCCTTCCCTTTCAAAATGACTTCGACGGCGTAATAGAGTTCCGCACCGGTCGTCGAGGCCGGCTTCAGGAAGTCCGTTGTCACGCCGCCAGACTCAGCCAGCGCCGATTGCACCACTGCAATCGCAGAATCGTCCCAGCACGCGTGAATCGCTCTCAGGCCCTCCAGGTCGAGCCACATCGGCAACGTCCGAAACCATTCGAGGTATGATGAAAGTTCAGCGGGACTCAGTTGATCCACCGTGCGACTGATCTGCTGCACATTTCCTGGCGTATGCCGCCTGAGGAATTCGCCGGGAGACTCGGGATCTTCTGTGTGATAGGCGAGTGCGTTCCACTCGTGATTTCCCATCACCGCGAGCGCCGCATCGTCTTCGACCATTGACCGGACGATTTGCAGCACCTCACGAATCTTCGGTCCACGGTCAATGAAATCACCGAGAAACAGCACTTTTCGCTCGGGATGGCGATAAACGCCATGGATTTGCCGATACCCCAGTCGATGCAGCAGTTGCTCCAGCTCGTCCGCGTGACCGTGCAAATCACCGATCAGATCATACATTGTACGTGACACCTTTTCCGGTTCGACTCTTTCCTGGCGCACACCTTCCGGGCGAACATCGGCCGTACCTCCACTGCGCCGATTCCGCATTCATCTGAATGCTGGGGTTGTATCATCCACAAGACTGCCACGGGTTGCTATCCTACGCACCGATCATCGGAAACTGCCGGAGTACAGGAGTCAGCATCATGAGTAGTCGTGTCTGTCGTTGGGGCATTCTTTCTGCTGCCAATATCGCTCGAAAAAACTGGCGCGCCATCTACAACGCGGAAAACGCCGTTGTCACCGCAGTCGCCAGTCGATCAGTCGAAAAAGCACAGCAGTTCATCGACGAATGCAGTGCCCACTCACCGGTAACTCCGAAGCCCGTTGCGCTGGGAAGCTATGAAGAACTTCTCCAGCGGCCAGACATCGACGCCGTTTATATCCCCAATCCGACGGGGCTCCGCAAGGAATGGGTCATCCGCGCAGCCGAAGCCGGAAAGCACGTACTGGCGGAAAAGCCTGTCGGTATCGATTCGGCGGAAGTCGAGGAGATGCTCGCCGCCTGCAAGAAAAACAAGGTCCAGTTCATGGACGGCGTAATGTTCATGCACAGCCAGCGACTGAACAAACTTCGGGAGACGTTCAACGACGGCAGCAGCATTGGAAAATTGAAACGGATCGCCAGCCACTTCAGCTTTACAGCGAATGACGACTTCGTTCAGAACAATATCCGAGTGAGCGGCGAACTCGAGCCCCTGGGGTGCCTGGGCGACCTCGGCTGGTACAACATCCGATTCACCCTCTGGGTGATGAACTATCTGATGCCGCAGCGGGTCAGCGGAAGAATGCTGACGGAAGCTCAACGAGCCGACAGCGGCAGCCCTGTTCCCAGCGAGTTCTCGGGTGAACTCTTCTTCGCGGACGGGGTCTCTGCCAGCTTCTACTGTTCGTTCCTGACGGAAACTCAGCAATGGGCGAACGTGGGTGGAACGAAAGGCTACGTCGAAGTCAGGGACTTTGTTGTTCCCTATTTCAGCAACGAAGTGGCGTTCACAGTGACAAATGCCGGACTGAATCAGAAGAGCTGCGACTTCCACATGGAAGACCACACACGTCGCGTCGCGATTCCTGAATACAGCGACGGATGGGTGAATTCTCAGGAAACCAACCTGTTCCGCAACTTCTCGCAGCTCGTGCTGTCAGGCAAAATCGACGAAAGCTGGCCAGACATCGCACTGAAGACACAACAAGTGCTCGACGCGTGTCTAAAATCGGCTCGAAACAACGGAGAGCTTGTCGAGATTTCCTGAGTCACTGCAGAAGCGGCGTGCGATCTACCCCTCGACGACTGCCCCCTGCGACCCAATCGTGGGGGACCCCGCCGGAGCGGAACGAACGATTGATCGAGGCATCCGTAATTGCAGCAACTGAATGGTCGTCACGGTGCTGTAGTTGCCTTGATGGCCTGTTCGGTGAATCGCCGCAGAATCAGGCTTCAGGTTGATTGAGATGTGTCGTTGAAATTGCGGTGGTGGTGACCGGATCGAGGTAAAGAGTTCGGAACTTGCAGGAGGCGGTGCATGAGGTGGACATTCCTGTTGGGACTGCTGCTCGCGGCTCCCGGTGTCATGACCGCCAATGACAAAGAACCACTCGGGACGCTCGTCGTCATCGGGGGGGGCTTCACGACTGCAGAAATCCGTGAGAAAACTCTTGAACTCGCGGGTGGTGAAGAAGCCCGCGTGGCCATCATCGCCGATGCAAATCCCGAGAATGGTCCTGATTCGGTCGAGTTGTGGCAAGAAACAAACGCGCAGCAGGTCGACTTGATCGACTCCCGAAAGCCGGCCCTTGCCCGGAGAATCCTGAATAATGCGGACCTGATCTGGATTCCGGGCGGGCTTCAGGGAGTCTTCATGAATTCCCTGCAGGGAACCGGCCTGAAAGAAGTGGTACAACGTCGCTATCGAGAAGGAGCGGTTGTGGCTGGCACCAGCGCAGGAGCGGCGGTGATGTCCAAGGTGATGATCGGCGGTCGATCTGACCTGGACAGCCTGAAAGTAGGCACCGCCCCGTACTTGATGAATGGCCTCGGTCTGTGGCCCGATGTCATCATCGATCAGCACTTCCTGCAAAAGGGCCGATTCAATCGTTTGGCTCTGGCGACTATTGATCACCCGGACCTGCTGGGAATTGGTATCGACGAAGAAACGGCCGCCATCGTGCGCGGCCGCGAATTCGAAGTGATTGGAAGCAATAATGTGACTGTCATTGACGGTCGCCGGGCCAGTCGTGAAGAACTGACCCAGGGAGCAGCCGCAGCGGTGCGGAATCTATCAGTGCACGTCCTCCGTGCGGGGATGAAGTTTAACCTCGATGATAAAAAGTAGTTCAATGAAGATTGTAGAAGTTGAAGTTGTTCCACTGACGGGTGCGACGGTTGATGGTGGATGGCCGCAAGGTCATGAACCGCAGGAAAATCTCCACACGCTGGTGCAGGTCAAAACCGACGAAGGGCTGTACGGATGGGGAAGCTGTTTTACCTCCGGCACGCTGGTTGAAGGAGCCGTCGCACTTTTGTGGCCCCTCCTGAAAGGTCAATCGGCCGTCGAGCCAGAACGCGTTTCCGAGCTGCTGCGCCAGTCCAGTTTCTGGCAGGGACGCGGGGGATCCGTCGAACACGCCATCAGCGGTCTCGATATTGCCTTGTGGGACATCATGGGCAAAGCCTGTGGCCAGCCGGTCTCACGCCTGCTCGGCGGTAATTACCGTCAGCGGATCAAGCCCTACGGCTCCATTCTGTTCGACGAACCCGAGGCACTGAAGACAACGTTGCAAAGCGTTGTTGATCGAGGATTCAAAGCGATCAAGATGGGCTGGCGGCCCTTCGGACGCCGCAGCCGCAAGTTTGACGAAAAGCTTGTCCAGACCGCGCGTGATACCGTCGGTGAACATGTTGAGCTGATGGTGGATGCGGGGGGAAGCGAACAATTCTGGCCACACGGAACCAACTGGGCCCGTGAAACCGCCATCATGCTCGCTGACTACGATATCACCTGGTTCGAGGAACCTCTGCCACCCGATGACATCGAAGGATTTATTGAACTGACACGTGTTTCCCCCGTGCCGATCGCCGGGGGCGAAGTCCTCACGCGACGCCAATCGTTCACTCCATGGCTGGAACGACGCGCCGTCGACATCATCCAGCCAGACGTCACCAAGAACGGCGGTCTGACGGAATCTCGCCGAATTGCGGCGTTGGCCTTCGATCACAACGTGACCGTCGTCCCGCATGGCTGGAATACCGCAGTTGGCCTCGCAGCCGACTTGCAGTTCTCGGCGGCGATCCCCGTGGCACGGTATGTCGAGTACCTGACCCCCTGTGCTTATATCGAAGAGCTTCCGACCAGTCCCTTCCGGATCGATGCAGAAGGCTTCCTGGAAATTCCAGCCACTCCGGGTCTGGGGATCGATATCGATCTGGAAAAGCTGAAAAAGTTCAGTGGGAAGCGAACTGTCTTCAAGTAGTCGACCGAGGGGTCCTCGGATCCCCTGGATCCAGAGCGGGACGGTCCAGTCTCAAGACAAGCCAGCGACGTAGACGCCTCCTTTCGCCCGAAGGTCGGAAGGAGGCGTCTGTCATTGGATTTCGGAATTCCACAATCGTCTGCCGATTCACGCCTCCCTCACAGGTTCCGATCCAATCTTGTGGACCATGCGGAACGCACGACTTTTCAATCCGGCAATCAGCGTTAATCCGGATCGCTCTTTTTCAAGGCCATTACCGCGATTCGGGAATCGGACCAATCGCGCCGGCGGGCCCCCTTGTACAGGTCCCCCGACGGCCCCCATCGTGAGTGGTTTTCTGATAAATCGTCAGTATTTCGCGGTTCGAGTTCTCTCGTCCGCACACGTATCGGAACAGCACAGCGAACCGCTGTGGCACTCGTTGCTCGTTTCAAAGGCAGTCGACTCAACATCGGACACGTCTGCCGCCGCCTATTTCCGCCGCGGAAACGGTCATTACTCCAGACTGCGGCGAAATTTGCGGTTGGCATGATGATCCGGTTTCTGCTTGAATACGTTACGTACCAAATAGAGAGGGTTGGAACTGACACGGCAATCTGTGCAGACCCCGAATGACCTGCTACGATGCGGTGTCGTATGGGTTTGAGCGATAACCCGCGGATCAGTTATCCGGCTGAACGATATTGTTGAGTTACTGGTGAAAGTGATTCGCCCGCTCTTGATCGGCGAGCCTGAAATAAGACGAGGTTGGCGTAGAAAATGGCAAGCACACTACAAGCTGCTCCCGCAGTTCGACGAACGGAATCCCCACAGGCGGCTGACGTTGCAAATCCCACGGATGAGGTCTCAGACGTTACCGTACCAGCCATCGATCCACAGGAAATGGACGAATGGCTGGAGTCGGTTGACGACCTGCTGCATCGCTATGGGCCGGAAGCGCTGAGTCAGCTCCTCACGCAGCTCTATTCACGAGCCCAGGCACAAAACGTCCCCGTTGTGCCTGCACTGACGACCCCTTATGTCAATACAATCCCGCCGGAAGCGGAACACCCCTTCCCTGGCGACCGCGATATCGAGCGACGACTGCGGAGCATCATCCGCTGGAACGCCATGGCGATGGTCGTGCGAGGCAATCAGAACGGTTCCGGCGTCGGCGGACACATCTCTACGTTCGCATCCTCGGCCGTTCTCGTCGAAGTCGGATTCAACCACTTCTTCCATGCCCCCACCGCCGACCACACGGGCGACATGGTTTACTTCCAGGGACACTCATCACCTGGGATGTACGCTCGGGCCTTCGTGGAAGGACGCCTCACCGAAGAAAACCTGAACAACTTCCGCCGAGAACTTCCTCGCGGCCAAGGGCTTTCATCTTACCCACATCCGTGGCTGATGCCCGATTTCTGGCAGTTCCCTACGGTATCCATGGGTCTCGGCCCGATCTGCTCGATCTATCACGCCCGTTTCCTGCGCTACGTTCAGCACAGAAATCTGCTTGAGACATCAAAATCACGCGTCTGGTCCTTTATTGGCGACGGTGAAATCGACGAACCAGAAACCCTCGGCGCAATCTCGATGGCCTCGCGGGAAAAGCTCGACAATCTGACGTGGGTCGTCAACTGTAACCTGCAGCGACTCGACGGTCCCGTCCGCAGCAACGGCAAGATCATTCAGGAACTCGAAGGAATCTTCCGCGGAGCGGGCTGGAACGTCATCAAGATTGTCTGGGGAAGCGAATGGGACGCACTGTTCGAAGCCGACGAGAAGGGTCTGCTTGCAAAGGCACTCGCCGAAGTTGTCGACGGACAATTCCAGAAGTACAGCGTCGAGTCGGGCGAATTTATTCGCAAAGACTTCTTCGGACGGCATCCTGAGCTGTTGAAGCTGGTCGAAAACCTGACCGACGAGCAGATTCGTAATATGCGACGCGGTGGACATGATGCCTTGAAGGTCTACAACGGCCTGCGAGCAGCCGTCGAATTCAAGGGTGCTCCGACCGTTGTCCTCGCCCATACCATCAAAGGTTTCGGTCTCGGTAGTGAAGCGGAAGGCAAGAACACCGCTCACAATACCAAGGGACTCGCAGAAGCCTCACTGCTGGCGATGCGAGATCGGTTCGAGCTGCCGTTTACCGATGAGCAGGCAAAGTCCGCGATCTTCTACCGACCACCGGCAGACAGTCCCGAGATGAAGTACCTGCACGATCACCGCAAAAAGCTCGGTGGATACCTGCCCGCACGGACTCCGACCAAAGATCGCCTGGTCATTCCCGATGTCGCGACCTTTGTCGAAACGATGAGCGACGCTGGCAAGGATCGTTCCACGACCGGGGTTCTGGGAACCATTCTTCGCGTGCTGATGCGAGACAAAAACATCGGCAAGCGGATCGTTCCCATCATTCCCGACGAAGCCCGTACCTTCGGGATGGAAGGCTTGTTCCAGACCTACGGAATTTATTCCAGCAAGGGACAGCTTTACACCCCTGTCGATGCCGGCTCGGCCATGTCGTACAAGGAATCGACCACAGGCCAGGTGCTGATGGAAGGGATCAACGAAGCCGGAGCAATGGCCTCGTTCGTCGCCGCAGGAACGGCTTACGCCAATATTGGCCTGAACATGGTTCCCTTCTACACCTATTACTCGATGTTCGGCTTCCAGCGAGTCGGCGATCTGATCTGGCTGGCAGCAGACTCACGCTGCAAAGGCTTCCTCTGCGGTGGAACTTCGGGTCGCACGACGCTCAACGGCGAAGGCTTGCAACACGAAGACGGTCACAGCCAACTGATCGCATCGACCGTTCCAAACCTGCTCGCCTACGATCCCGCTTACGGTTATGAACTGGCCGTCATCGTTCAGGATGGTCTCCGACGGATGTACGCCGAAGGGGAAGACATCCTCTACTATCTGTCGGTTTACAACGAGTCCTATCAGATGCCTGACGCGATGCCGAAGGGCGTTGAAACGGGCATCGTAAAGGGCCTCTATCCGCTGGATCCCGCGGTCCCTGCCAAGAAGCGAGCCACTCGGCCGCAGCTTCTCGGAAGTGGCCCGATCCTCCGCGACGTCATTCGAGCCCAGAAAATTCTCGCCGAGAAGTACGGTGTCGAAGCCGACGTCTGGAGCGTGACCAGTTACAACGAGCTGAAACGAGATGCCCAGGCAACCGCACGCTGGAATCGCCTGCATCCCGATCAGAAGCCTAAGGCCAGTTACCTGGAACAGACGCTGGCAGGTCTCAAGGGTCCATTCATCTCTTCGAGCGACAACGTTCAACTGGTCGCGGAACAGATTCGGCCCTACATGCCGGGACAGTATATCGTCCTGGGCACTGACGGATTCGGCCGCAGCGACACTCGCGTTACGCTGCGACGGCACTTCGAAATCGACGCTGAGTGTGTGGTCTACACCACCCTGGTCGCACTCAGCCGCGAAGGTCAGTTCGATGCCAAGAAGCTGCCCCAGGTTCTGAAAGATCTGGGAGTAGATCCTGATAAGATCGACCCCGCCATCGCTTGATCGGATTGAGTGAGACACCCCTTGCTGAGCCCGCTTCGACGGGCTCAGCAGGTTGGGACGCTTAATCCCGCTCAATGCTGAAATCTGCAGAACGTCCGGTTGCTGAATTTTTTGAAGCGCACATGACTTTTGTGCGCCAGATGTCTGAAATACGTTGTCATGGGCACCGCCCCACTTATAGAGATCACGAGACTTCCGATGACCATCGAATTCAAAGTCGAACAACAACTATTGGGTGACGGCATCAAGAGTGCCGATGTTGCCTCTGTGATCGTCGCTGTCGGCGACACAATCGAAGCGGGCCAGATCGTGATGGAGCTGGAAACGGAAAAAGCAGTCATGGAACTGCCTTGTCCGCATGCAGGTACCGTCACCAAGATTCTGGTGAAAAAGGGAGACACCGTGAAGCCGGGACAGGCCGTCCTGACCCTCGACTCCAAGGGAGCCACTCCAACAGGCTCGACCTCCGCTTCAGCAAAGCCCAGCGTGGCCAACGAGCTGGCCTCGGTCCTCCAGACCGATCAGGGTGCAGCGTCCTCCAGTGCCGCCAACCGAAACGGTGGCGACAAAGCCGCCATCGCCAAGGCCGTCTCATCAAAGACGAGTACACCTTCAACGCGGCGTGATATCCCCTTCCCCGCCGGTCCCGCGACTCGCCGACTGGCCCGAGAACTCGGACTGAACCTGGAACAAATCACCGGCACCGGCTCCGGCGGCCGAATCACACTCGAAGACGTGGCCCGTGCTGTGGCTGGGAGCGGTTCGGGTGGTGGACGCGGGCTTGTGGAACCACCACTGCCTGATTTCGCCCCGTTTGGTCCGACCGAACGTCAGCCGTACACCAAGCTGCAGAAAACCGTCGCGAACAATCTCAGTCTCGCATGGCAGATTATTCCGCATGTCACCCAGCATGACCTCGCGGATATCACCGAAACCGAATCCGCACGCAAGTACTTTGTCGAATCAGCCCCGAAGGGTTCAGCCAAAGTGACCATGACGGCCCTCGCACTGAAAGCGGTCGTCGCCTGCTTGAAAGAATTCCCTGCGTTCAACGCCAGCTACGACTCCTCCAAGGCGGAACTCGTTCTGAAGAAGTACTACCACATCGGTGTTGCTGTCGACACGCCGAACGGTCTGGTTGTCCCGGTCATCCGCGACGTGGACAAGAAGACCGTCCTGCAGCTTGCCGCCGAACTGACGGAAATCGCAGGCAAAGCCCGTGATCGTAAGCTCCAGGTCAGTGAGATGCAGGGTGGAACGTTCACCATCACGAACCTCGGTGGTATCGGTGGTACCGCCTTTACTCCGATCGTCAACTATCCAGAAGTCGCCATTCTGGGAATGTCCCGCAGCCAGAAGCAGTTGCAGCTCCGCAACGGCGAAGTTGTCGAACGCCTGATGCTGCCGCTGTCACTCTCGTACGATCACCGCGTGATCAACGGGGCCGACGCCGCCCGCTTCGTCGGCAAACTGGTCAATCTGCTGGGTGATTCGTTCCGACTCGTCGTCGAGTCCTGATTCCCGGACGGCTCTGTGCCGGTGACTGATTCTCTGAACGCTGCATGAGCTCAACTTCATGCAGCGTTTTTCATTGGAATCGGCAAATTCTGAGCTCGATCCGCTCTGACATAAACTGCAAACCACCGAGGAGTCGAGTCGTGCAAACGCCCCTTAGGGGATGGAATCCCAGCGGAGATGGAATCACAGCCGAACGGTGCTGAGGATTGCTTGAGGGCAGAGAAGCCAGCAGACCGCTCACGTTGCCAATGCGGTGGCTGCTTCCATCAGCTTTTGTTCCGTGAACTCACCACGGGAGAACTCCGCAGTCACGCGTCCCTCGCACAACACCAGGATACGATCACTGACCGTGATCAGTTCGGGCAATTCACTCGATGTGATGATAATGGCCAGGCCCTGTCCACAGAGCTCATCAATCAGTCGATAGATCTCGGCCTTCGCACCGACGTCGATCCCGCGCGTCGGGTCGTCCAGCAGCAGCAACTTCGGTCGGGTCCTCAGTGCTCGGGCAATGATGCACTTCTGCTGGTTGCCCCCGCTCAGACTCATGATCGACGCTTCGCGCCCTGCGGTTTTGACCCTCAGTGCCGAAATCGAATCGTCCGCGGCCTTTCTTTCTGCGGCCTGTCCCACAAAACCCATCGCCGCAACATCGTCCAGCGACGACAAGGTAATATGATCACGCACCGTCAGCTCGGTGAAGATGCCGTAGCGTTTTCGATCTTCAGTGACCAGACTGATTCCTGCGGACAAAGCTTCGTCCGGGTGCGAGAACTGAACGTCGCGCCCGTCGAGCACGATCCGTCCCTGAGGCGATTCACTGCTCGCCCCGAACAGGCATTCCAGCAGTTCGGTCCGGCCAGCCCCCATCAGACCAGCGACTCCCAGGACTTCACCTCGCCGCACCGACAGATTCACGTCCTTGAGTCGCCATTGCCTGACGTGTCCTCGCCAGGGGAGTGAAAGATTCTCGACACGCAAGACTTCGTCTCCTGCCGTCCGACTCTTTCCGACATCGCTCGCTTCGATCGCCCGACCGACCATCAAATGCGTGACCTCGCGAGGATGAGTGGCGGTACGATCAAGCGTCTTCACGACCTGGCCATCACGCAGGATCGTGATGCGGTCCGCATGCTGAAAGATCTCGTCCATTTTATGCGAGATGTAGACGATCGTAACGCCCTGACTCTGCAGACGCCCAATAATCCGAAACAGGCGCTCGACTTCTGACTCGGTCAGGGCACTTGTCGGCTCATCCATAATCAGAATCGGGGCATGTGCCGTATCCTCCGGAACGGAGTCTCGTGGAGTCGCCTCAGAAGCGTGATCGCTTGGCGATTCAGCTTTCGGATCGTTCTTTTCTGCTGGCCGCGCTGCCGAGGCTACCGCAGGGCGATTCGTCAGGCCTTGCGACAACGCCTTGGCAATTTCGACCAACTGCTGGTCACCGATCCGCAGTGATCCAACCAACGCTTGAGGATCGATTCGACAATCGAGTTGCTGAAAGATCCGCGCCGACTGGCGTTCCATTTCACGGTCGTCAATCAATCCCAGACCCGTCCGCAGTTCCCGTCCCAGAAAGATATTGGCAGCGACCGAGAGTTCCCCCACCAGATTTAATTCCTGGTGGATTATGTTGATCCCCAGTTCTTCGGCATCGCGCGTCCCCCGCAGCCGGAGGGGCTTTCCCGCCAGTTCAATCTGTCCTTCATAATCCCCAATGACGCCCGAAAGGATCTTCATGAGGGTGCTTTTACCAGCCCCATTCTCGCCACAAAGGGCGTGAAACTCACCCTGTCGAACATCAAAGCTGACGCTGCTCAGCGCCTTCACTGCGTGAAACTGTTTTGACACGCAGTCGAACCGGATCAAAGGGACTGACATTACACTTCCCTAGGTCAGTGAAATCTCATGCTGGCTTAATCGTTCGTAGCCGGTTTCTGTGATCAGATAGTTGTGCTCTATACGGATCCCGCCGATTCCTTCAACGTAAAGCCCTGGCTCCAGCGTCACCACATCGCCTGCCACCAGTACATCATCCCCCTGAGGAACCAGAATCGGTGCTTCCGGATGGGCAAGTCCAATCCCGTGCCCGGCATGGTGAGCGAACTTGTCCGCAAGACCTGCCTCGAGAATTGGCTGATTGACCGCGTTGAAGACAGCACTCGCTCGTGTCCCTGCCTTCAAAACCGTTTCACCGTTCCGCTGCGCGGCAGAAACCAGATCAAACAGTCGCTGCTGCTCGGCGTTGGGCTTACCGACTGTCAGGCAGTTCGTGAAGTCGGATCGATACCCCTCCAGAACCACCGAGTAGTCCAGAGTGAACATCTCGCCATTTTCCAGCTTGTGATTCGTCGGCAAGCCGCCGACCTTGGGCTGTAACGCAGATGCTGCGCGGAAGTCTCCGTAAATTGTGGCAGGACGTCCCGCCGCTTCGGTTGCTGCTTTCTGAACCTCGCAGAAGATTTCGAACTCAGAAATCCCAGGGCGGACAATCTCTCGCAAGCGCTTCATCCCCGCTTCCCCGGCGCGCATACACTCCTTCAGTACAGCGACTTCGTCGGGATGCTTCTGACGTCGTAAAGCGCGGAGTGTTGTTCCCAAATCCACGGCGCCCGGTTTGTGGAGATCCTTCGCTTCTCGCTTGACCGAATGCTGCTCATGGTCGAGCCCCAGCAGTTCGAAAGCACCGACGGCGAGCCACTCTGCCTCGACCACTCCGTTGCGGCCGTAAAGACGGTCGGCGATCTGTTCGGCGGCCTTCAGCAAAGCATGGTCACGGTTGATGACCGAATGTTGATGGTCGTACCACTGCACCATCACTTCGTCGTCAATGAAAGGATCCGCAGCGCGACTCCGCAACGAGAAGTTGTCGCCGAGCAGTGTCGCCTTTCCTTCGCGTTCCAGCAGTAACCAGCAACGCTCGCCTGACGAAAAGGTATTAGGATGAATCCAGAAGTTGGTCAGATACAGCACATGACGCGGATCAGCAATCAACAGCCACTCCACGGCAGAAGGAACGCTTTTCCAAAGCTGAGCGCGACGTGCCCGACAACCTGCTTCTGTCAACATGAGCAATCACTTTCCATTAACGTTTTCGCGAACGCGGCCTTAACCTTACCTGTAAACGATCGTCCACAGCGGCCTCAAATCGAGGCAGCAGCACTGGGTCCGGGCACTGAGCCGGCTGTCCGGCCGCCGTGGACAACACAGATCGGCGTCGGCCGGCGTGACTCGTGACATGCAACTCTCTGCGGATCGGGCATGGAGTCTTCCCTCCTCCGGCACCACTTGTGAGCACCGGAGAACCGACTCTAGTGAACCCCTTTCGTCGCAAGGAATCGTTCTGCGTCGAGTGCCGCCATACATCCCGTGCCCGCCGACGTAATCGCCTGACGGTAGTAACTGTCGGCAACGTCGCCAGCAGCAAAGACGCCCTCCACGCTGGTGTTGGTGCGGAAAGGAAGCGAGTAAACGATGTATCCTTTGTCGTCGGTTTTTACCTGCTTCGCGAGGAAGTCGGTGTTGGGAGTATGTCCGATGGCACAGAACATCCCCCCTGCCTCCAGAACTTCTGTCTCCGAGGTTTGCAGGTTTTTGAGACGAACGCCCGTCACACCCTTCTTCTCGTCTCCCAGCACTTCTTCGACGGTGGTGAACCATTTCACCGTAATCTTGGGGTTCTCGAGAACGCGTTGAGCCATAATCTTGCTGGCACGGAACTCTCCCCGGCGGTGAACGAGGTACACCGTCGAAGCGAATTTGGTCAGATAGGTGGCTTCTTCCATGGCGCTGTCACCCCCCCCGACCACGACCAGCGACTTGTTGCGGAAGCGTGGCAAGGCCCCATCACAGACGGCACAGGCCGAAACGCCACGGTTCTTGTAGAGATCTTCCGAAGGGAGGCCCAGGTAGTTTGCGCGGGCTCCCGTCGCGATGATCAGCGAATGAGCGGTATATTCCTGGCCTTCCAGGGTCTTCAACGTGAAGGGACGCTTGGAAAGATCGACTGACACGACGTCATCAGTGACGATCCGCGTGCCGAAGTTCTTCGCCTGCTGCCGCATCAGTTCCATCAGTTCAGGACCGGTGACCCCGGTCATGTGAGGATCACGGAAGGGGACATTCGCTTCGGGAAGCGATGACTTGAGATAAGGACTCAGGTCGCCCGCAGGAAACCCGGGATAGTTTTCGACTTCGGTCGTCATGGAAAGCTGGCCCAGCGGCAATGTCCCGCGGATCCGGTTTTCGTCCGTGATCGCGCCTTCAAAAACAAGCGGTTCGAGATTCGCTCGCGCCGCGTAGATTGCCGCTGACCATCCGGCTGGTCCGGATCCGATGATCACAACTCGTTCCGTCACACTCATGTTCCTGAACTTTCTGACTCTATTTTGCCGGTTGTTTCCGCGCGGAAGGCTTTGCCAATCAACGTAACCCGGACACCAAACCCGCACGCGGCGGCCAGATGCCGGTCACAATTGTCCGAAAGTCCCGCTGTTGAAACGAGTAAAACAGAACGATACTCGCGATTGCAGATGCGAGCAACCTTGCCGCAGCGCTTCACCGCGGCTTTCAGCCTCTCCACTGCAGGAAATCCACACAGTCTGTCCTGCCCCATCAACAAGACCACCAACTGCGCGGCGTCACTCGACATCTAGTCTGCTGTCGCCACGGCGATTCCCGCCGGATGACCATCGTCCCCTCACCACGAGTCGCCCGATTCCTCAAGAATCTGCTGGATGGCTTTTGCAGTCCAAATCGTTTCTGCTACATTCCTCGCCGACGGCGTACAGTGCCGTCAGTGGGGGCGGTAGCTCAGTTGGGAGAGCGCTGCGTTCGCAATGCAGAGGTCGGGGGTTCGACTCCCCTCCGCTCCACTCTCAGTTTTTCGTTCGACTTCGACGGCCTGTCGCCCTTTTCCGGTGACGGGCCGTTCGTATTTGCAGGTCAACGATGAGCGAAGAACGTGGCCAGACCAATTCGTCATCGCTGAACCCGGCCGGCTCGGCTTCAAAGTTAAGGAACAAATAGACCAGTCACGGAAATTCGATCGACACGACATGGCGTTCTCGCAGAATAACGCGATGGCTTGCAGCGTCTTATCTGCTTGTTTCATGCGACGAGATAGAATGATAGGCTGACTCACTCCAGATCGGCCTGTTCGATGTCAAGGAGTCTCTCCGTGAGGCGATGGTGGTCACCATTTCTGTATGTCTGGGCGCTGCCCGGCAGCTTTGTGGGACTGCTGTTTGTTCCTTATGCGCTGGCTACGGGGGGCAAAGTTCAATTTGTGGACGGAGTGCTCGAAGCTTACGGGGGTCGCCTGACGGCGCTTCTCAAGCGGCCGTTCTGGATCTGCGGTCCCATCGCGGCGATCACCCTGGGTCACGTCGTTCTCGGTTGTGACAAAGAAACCCTGTACCGTACTCGCCGCCACGAACGTGTCCACGTCCATCAGTACGAACGCTGGGGGCCGTTCTTCATTCCTGCCTACATCATGGCCAGTTGCTGGATCCAATGGCGGGGCGGCAACGCCTACCTCGACAACCCCTTCGAAGTCGAAGCCTACGCCATCGACGACGGCTGGAGCGACCCCACGCTCTGAGTCGGTTTTCGAGAATCAGACGACGGCTTCCGATCACAAATCGAATCGCACGTCACCAGCCTTTCCCGCATCCGTCAGGCTGCGTGAGTTGACCGGTTGGGTGGCTTTGCGGTGGAATGGCAGTTCCGTCGGCGGGCGTTGGCGTATGGACACTCACGTGGATGTGTCAATTTCTCGGCGACTGGTTCATGAGATTCGTCGATTCCAATATCGTTTACACCGTCCCCTGCGCACCTGGCACTCCTGACTTTGTGCAGCTTGATACTCTTTAAACTCTGTGGGCTTGGGCTCAGAACGAATCAAAGGTTTTTGACGTGGCTTTGATTGAGATTCGGGATGTCTGCAAGGTCTATAACCTGGGTGAAGTCCAGGTTCATGCGTTGAAGGATGCGCAGCTGACGATTGAGCAGGGTGAGTATGTCGCGTTGATCGGGCCGTCCGGGTCGGGCAAAAGTACTCTCATGAATACCCTGGGGTGTCTCGATCGGCCTACCTCGGGGAGTTACAAGCTGGCGGGGGAAGAGATCGCCACGATGTCCAATGATGACCGGGCGCGAATCCGGAATCAGCGGATTGGGTTTGTTTTCCAGAACTTCAACCTGCTAAATCGCACCTCGGCACTGGAGAACGTCGAACTGCCGCTTCTTTACGCCAGAGGATTCTCGGCCGCCGAACGCCATCGTCGCGCCATTGAGAAATTGTCGCTGGTCGGACTGGCCAGTCGGCTGGACCATCACCCGAGCCAGCTTTCCGGAGGACAACAGCAGCGGGTGGCGATCGCTCGCGCTCTGGTGAACGAGCCGGCGATCCTGATGGGGGATGAGCCTACGGGAAATCTCGACTCCAAAACTAGCCGCGAAGTCATCACGCTGTTCCGTGAGCTGAACGAAACTGCGGGAATCACTGTCATTCTCGTGACCCACGACGCCAATGTGGCAAAAAATGCCAAACGGGTCGTCGTGCTGCGCGATGGGGGCATCGTTTGCGACACGACAGACTTTCGCCAGGCGTTACAAGTGTTACAGTCCGGACTTGATGAATAACCCTCGCTTCGCGCCTCTTCGGCAGACGATGAACTACCAGAGATTTCGTCGTTTGATGCGAGTGCTTCGGTATGCAGTCCAATCATCGATACTGGCTGATCGCAGTCGTGGCATCGAGCTTTGCCTTATCCGCAAAGTCTGCCCCGGCGCAGCACCTTTTTCCGACGATCATGCCGGGCCAACGGTCGGTCCAGGTGCGAGATCCTTCCCAGCTTGCCAAATATCGCATCTACGATTCCCCTCCCCCGCCGACTGTCTCCACGACAGAAGAGCTGGAACCCTGTCCCATTTCACTGGATGACGTTATTCGGTTTTCCTTAAACCGAACGGATGTTGTGCGCATTCTGACAGGCGCCACGGCAACATCGAGCGGCCAGACGATTTACGACGCCGCCATCACCAACACCACGATCGACCAGAACAACGCCCGGTTCGATCCCGTCCTCTCCTCCGAGAGTGCGTTTACTCATCTGGAAAATCCTCAGGCCGTTTTCGACCCTGTCGATCCGACACAGACGCTGCTGAACGGCTACATCACGGATGGATTCGCCAATTCGACGAACCTCACCAAACTGAATGCGTTGGGGGGAACTGCAGGAATCGGCTGGAACGTCAATGATCGCCGATTTCGGCCTCAATTCAGCCCGCTTAATCCGCAAGCGGATACCAATACGGTCCTCAGCTACACGCAGCCATTGCTTCGGGGGGCAGGCATCCAGGCCAACATGGCTCCGATTGTCATCTCGCGAATCAACACCGAGCTCTCCTTCTTCGTTCTGAAAGATTCCGTTCAGGAGATGGTTCGCGGTGTCATCGAAGGGTACTGGACCCTGGTCGCCGCCCGAACCGACGTTTGGTCGAAGGAACAACAGATCGAACAACTGGAAGAGACGGTGCGCTACATCAAGACTCAGATGAAGCTGGGCATCGTTAATCGAGCCGACTTGTCTCAGGTGCAGGTGACACTGGCGAACACGCGAGCCAACCTGGTCACATCGCGCGCCAACATGATTCAACGCGAAGATGCATTGCGAAACCTCATCGGGATGCCTCCGTCGGATGGCAAGCAGCTCATTCCGCACACGCCCCCCACGGACGAGCGATTTCATCCTGACTGGTCGAAACTTCTCGAGATTGCCGCCGAGAGAAGGCCTGACCTGGTTGAGATGAAACTCATCATCGAAGCAGACGAGCAGCAGATTATTCTCGCCAGGAACTCGGCGTTGCCTCAGTTAGACGGAGTTGCCCTGTACCGCTGGAACGGGCTGGAAGGAACCACGCCCGCCGGACCTCCGATTCGGACGGGGGCCGGGGAGCATACCGACTGGACCCTTGGGGTCAATTTTTCTGTTCCGCTGGGCCTGCGTCAGGCCCGCGCCACTCTGCGGCAGCGGGAACTGATCATTGCCCGCGACCGGATTAATCTTCACCAGGGCCTGCATAACGCGGCTCATATTCTGGCAACGAACATCCGAAGTCTCGACCAGTACTACGAACTCTATCTCGCCTACCGCGAGGTTCGTGAAGCGGCCAAGACGAACCTCGATTATCAACTCGCCAAGTACCGAACCGGAAACGGAATTCTGATCAACGTCCTGCAAGCGGTGACGGACTGGGGGAACGCGATTTCCAACGAAGCCAATTCGCTCGCGAACTACAACACGACGCTAGCCACACTGGAACGGCAGAGTGGAACCATTCTGGAAACCCACGGTGTTACGTTCTACGAAGAACGCTACGGCTCGATCGGCCCGCTGGGACGCTTCTTCGTCGATTCATGCTATGCGGCGGAGACTCGCCCAGGCGAGAACGGTGAACGTTACCCCATGTCAGAAAAGCCCGCCGAAGAAAAGTTCGATTTGAAACGGCCAAAGGATCTTCGGGACAAGCCCCCGGCAATCGACTACGACAAGATCCCGTTGCCCACGCTGGAGGAAAGTGTCGACGACGTTCCGCCCGAACCCGATACCAAAGACGATGACGACGCTCCCATCCCCGCTCCCTCGACTGACCGACGACGTTCGGCGATTCGCGTCGTTTCCAACACTGAGGAATCCAGTCCAGAAGAGTCGGCATCCGTTCGACGCAGCAACGATCGGCGACGTGAAATTGAATCCCTGAAGCCGAAATCGATTCGTGCTCGAATTTTCGGGTGGGGATCCCGCTAAAGATTCTGAACTTGCAAACGTTGAACTCGGCCCGTGCTGGCTGACACTATCAATTTGTTACGGTGCTGATCGGTCTTGTCGCTCATTCAGTTCGGCCAGTTCCACCAACAGTCGTTCGAGTTCCGCGAGGTAGTCATCCCGGGGCAAGTCGCCCTTCCGGTCCCTGAGTTGCTCAACCGCCAGCTCAAGTCTGTTCCGCTCCGCCTTCACTTCCGGAGGCAACGCGGAATCAAGTGAGTTGGGGACAAGGTGCCACTGGTGGGCCCGTCGTCCGTCCTGCGGCGGTGCTTCGCTGGGTTTTACGATCGCGCTCAGACCACGGAACTGGTCTGCACGCACGCCGTTGCCGTCTCCGTTGTCGTCGAGCAACGCATGTTCGGTGGCAATCCGTCCGTCCGAATCGTAATACTCGGCCGTCCGTCGAGACGCCATCAGAAATGCCTCCCACAGAGAGGTTTGATTGTCTTTGTCGAGGTCCGCCGCGGGATCTGCGATGGCTTGCGACATGTAATCACCGAAGCGGGAAAAATTCACCTCGGTTCCCGATTTCGTGGCCGCCACCACAATTCGGTTAGGGCTGGCCAGGACGGGAATGAATGCACCGCTGGCGGAGGCACAGTTGATGATCGCAATGGGTCGGCGAATCGGTTTCAGCCACTCATTCAGTTCATCCGCCGAAAGATCCGGCCCACGCAAATTGAACTTTGCCGCGCGTCGGTCAAACGTTCCGTGGCCAATCAGGACAATCCACAGTTCGCTCTGTGAATCATTGTTCTCTTTGTGGATCGCATCGCGAAGGCGGTCGTAGTCGGAGACCTCATTCGCCACTTCCCCTCGATGCCGGCCGATCACGGTCACCGAGACCCCCGTTTCCCTGGCAGCAGCCACCCAGCGTTCGGACCACTGGTAGAACGAGATCTCGAACTGAGGTGTTCCAGAGGCACCGATCACGACAATCAGAGACTGTGGAGGAGAGTGTGGCTGGACGTTCTCAGTCGATTGCGCCCACACTTTTTCCGTTGTCGACAGCGTCAGGAACAACATTCCCGTCAGGGCCGCAGTGCAGAAATCCATACGGTACGCTGACGACCGAACGTGGGCGATCATGAGCAGCCATTGGAATGGGAGCAACCTTGCCGCGGTTGTCTTTCCAATTGAGACGATATGACCGAATGAGTTCTCCATCAGGGCAGTCCTTTCCATCGTCGCAGCCCCCATTCCGCACACAAACAGGCGACGATCAGCCCCAGCATCCAGGGCTGGTGCCATAAGGGGATCGTGTAGGCTTCCGTCAGCGGTGCCTTACGGCCCGCCAGCGATGCCACGAACCGTTCAAGTCCATCCAGAGGGACGACTTCACCCGACGTCCGTTCGGCGATTCGCTTCAAAAATGCGACATTGGGTGTGACTTGTGCGAATTCGTCGGCCGACGGGTCAACGGCCCACCCCGTTTCCGCTCGCGCCAGCCGTTCCCCCTCCTGGTCAATGACTTCGACTTCCGCTCGATACCGGCCTGCGAGCCTTGCGGCGAAGGTCGCCTCGTACAATCCCGGTTCCTGCAGCGAAGGTTCACCCGGTTGAGACGCGACGGTACCGTCGGGCAACTTCACGGTGACCGTCACGGAAGCATTGTCCTGTGGCAGAAATTCTTTCGTGCGAATTCGAGCTTCAAGCCGCATCAGCGGGACACCGAGATCGGCCTTGGGAACGGGCCGAAGTTCCACCCGCTCGGGCACGTCAGCAATCAGCCAGCGCACTGTCTGTCGCCACGCCTTCCCCAGATCATCTTTCTCGCGTTGATCATTTGTACGGTCGAGTTGCCACCTCCACAGATCACCCAGCATCATCGCTGCACTGCGACCTCGTCCGAACGGTTGAACGATCAGCCCGGGAAGCTGCTGACCTGACGCATCGACAGCCTCTGCAATCACCGTGGCACCTGGCTTGACGTTTCCGCCGCGATTGAGCGTGAGGAAGTTGGGCAGTTCCAGCAGTCGCTGTTGCTCTTCTGTTTCAGTCGATCGAAGTCGCGCCCAGGGTTGCAGCCAACCTTCGCGAGTCAGCGACAGACGATAGCCGGTCGACGTTGTGGCGGCGGAAGATTGCGTCAGCGAGATCGGCAACATCCGACCGACCGGAGTCCGCTCATATCCCCCCTGTCTGAACGACTCGGCTCCTCCGAGCATCAGCAGCCCCCCCCCGCGCTCACTGACGAACCGTTCCAGCAGTGACAGTTGGTCAGGAGAGAAAAACTCGGCTTCAAGGTCATCAATCACGACGGCGTGAAACTCATACAATTCCTCGAGAGTCTTGGGAAATCCATCGGCAAGTTCTTCGGGGGTTTTTGTATTCAGCCTTACAAGAACCGGTTGATCGTACCGCTCTGTTTCTTCTGTTTTTCCTTCAAAGCCACGGAACAGCGGATTACTGACTTCACCCGCCTTGCTGCGCCAGTCAAATTTCGGCTCTTTGCGAGCGATCCGAATGACACCCGTCAGTTGGATCTGTTCGTCCGAATCAATCGCCCGTTTCAGGTACTTGTATTCCCAGTTGGGTCGACCGCACAGATAAAGAATCCGGTACTTCGTACTGCCACGATCGACGGCGATCAGACGGCGATTATTGGCCAGTGTCGGCTCGATCGAGGACGCGTCTTCGAGAGGTACGAGCAGATCCTGGGCAGCCCCCTCCTCTTTTGCAGGAGTTCCAGTGCGACCTTTGCCTGCTTCATCTTCTTTTCGAACCCGGACTTCATAGAACGAGACGCCCGATTTTGTCGGTCGGATCTGAAACCGAAACGGAAGAGTTCCCGAGTCATTGGAGATGGCCTGTGTCTGCTGCTGGACGACGATTCCCCCTTCGTCAATGACTTCCGCAGTGACCTTGGCGGTCGGCATCGCGGTCGACGTCACATCGGCCTGTATCGTGATCGGCGCATCTTCGAACGCCGTCTCGCTGAGAGTTAAATGCGACACGGACAGGTCTGGAATCGCCTTTGACAGCGAGGGCATCCCCAGCGCGACAGAGTAGACAGGGGGCAATCCGCCAAGATCAAGGTTCAGGTCGTTCGCATCGGTCGCCACTCCGTCGGTAAACAGAAGGACTCCCGCGAGAGGCCGGTCGCGAAAACGTTCTTTGAGCCCATTGAGGACGGCAACCAGACTCGTTTGCGAGCCTTGGAAATCCAGTCCCGAGAAATCCGGAACGCTTTGCAGACGGGAATTGAACTGATACCGCCGTAAGTCAAAATCCTGTCCGAGACGGACCTGCCAGCCTTCCTGCTCGACGTTGAGCAGATGCTTCAGTTGCTCCCCCCAAGTGGTGCTTGCACCGGGATCGCGCATGGTGAGGCTTTGACTGTCGTCTGCCAGAACGACGAACAGGTTTGCGCCAGATCGAACCCGCTGACCATTCCAGAGGGGTTCAAGCAGACAGACCGCGAGCAGCAGCAGGCCCGTGATCTTGCACAACGGGGCAAGCCAGCGAGTCACCCCGTCTATGCTGCCCTGTGCATACCGCCAGATGACGAGGATGAGTCCCAACAGAAAGAGTCCCATGGACACGATCAGCCATGACTGCCCTCCGAAGATGAGCTTCCCCAGCATCTTCCGACTGCTCCCTCGACAATTTCCGCTCTCTTTGAACCAACTCGAACACTCCGATGAGCATAACTCTTGCTTCCAAGCGGCAGTAGAGACACCGCCCTAGATTGTGAAAAAGCCATGAAGATCAGTAGCTGTCTGCGAGTGACGAGATCGTCAATACAGGCTCCAAACGAAGAAACACTACGGAAACCACAATTCTTCAATTATTCACAGTTCATTCATCGAGCTTTCTTTTTGCAGGAATAAGCTGCCGCACGCAATTGACTGACTGACCACCAATGAACACGCGTTACGGCGATCTTTGAAGCAGGAATCAGAACTGTGAGGGATCGCGACTGAACGGACGAAGCGCCTCGAGAGGGACTCAGGGTGACCAGTCACACAGTCATGGGAACGATCATTCGCCGATTGCGATTGTGTTTTATCCGAATGTACCTATGGAGTTTTTTGAATGCCTCGTTTGATGTCTGAGTCGTATGCTCGATGCGCACCGTCTGGTCGACGGACGAAGCACGCTGGCTTCACTCTGATCGAGTTGCTTGTTGTCATCGCCATTATCGCCGTCCTGATCGCTCTGCTGTTGCCCGCCGTTCAGCAGGCTCGTGAAGCTGCTCGCCGCACCCAATGCAAGAACAACCTCAAGCAAATGGGTCTGGCATGTCACAACTATGAATCCACGTTCCAGTGCTTCCCTTCGTCGGGCGAATTCACTGTCTTTACCAGCGCCAATTTCCGGTCATTTACTCCCGCCTCGACTTTCACGCAGATGTTGCCGTTCATCGATCAGTCGACCGTCTACAACGCGATGAACCTCAATCTGCACTACACGAATTCTGCAAACTCCGTGAACAAGGCCATGTCCAGCACGAAGATTGGGGCGTTCCTCTGCCCCAGTAACGGGTCAACACAAGCTGACCCGTTCGGATATGGGCTGACGGACTATATGCCGATCGCCTATTCCGACGTGACCGACAGCAACCTGCGTGGCAACTCAACCGCCTGTCCGGGACCACAGTGTAAGCAGACCTGGGAGAAGGACTCACTGCTCGGTTTCCACAATAAGATTTCGGAATGTACCGACGGTCTCAGCAACACGATGGCGATCATCGAAGCCAACGGTCGTACGGAAACCGTCTATTCCACCAGCTACGCCCTGGGAGCTGTGTTCGGTGGAGCGGGTAACAATATCTACCCCGGAACCGATACCACCCAGACCAACGGAACAGCAGGGGGTGCTCCCTCGTCCGTTCCTGGACGCTGGGCCGATCCAGATAGCGGTTCGGGCATTTCCGGTCCGCCAGCCAACCGAGGTCCTCTGATCAATAACAACAAGATGCCACGCGGCGGGCCAGCTAACTGTCCCTGGACCACCAACAATTGCGGCCCTAACGACGAACCGTTCAGCCAGCACGTTGGTGGCGTTCAGGCTCTATTCGGTGACGGTTCGGTCCGATTCCTGAGCGAGAACATGGACTTCTGGCTGACACGTAACCTGGCCGTCCTCGACGATGGCAATGTGGTCGGCGAATTCTAATTAGAACGAAGTACCACAAAAGATGCTCGTCTCTATTGGGACCGGTATTGAAAGTGGGTGACGTCGATCTGGGCCGGCTGAATAGCAATCTATTTCGGCCGGCCTTTTTTTCAGTCCTTGCAGGCGATGACCTGCCACGAGAGAGAAGTCGGAAATGACACCGTTAACCTTGGCCGTACGTTGGACTTGTATGGCCAGCCTCGTCTTTACTATTGGGTGCGGCGGTTCCGCTGGCCCGAAACTCGCCCCCGTGAGCGGTGTAGTCACCGCGGGAGATGAACCGTTCGAAGGAGGACTGGTTCGATTCGTCCCGAAGCCCGGCACCAACCTGAACAGCCGCGAGTCACTGACAGACGCCGAGGGGAAATACAAGATCGAATTCTTCAAAGGAAAGCCCGGACTGGAACCGGGCGAGTACAAAGTCATGTTTTCACTTTATCAGATGCCGGACGGGTCCCCTGCCCCTGACCAATCGGATGAGCAGGATCCGAAGCATCCCAACGAACTGGGCGCAGTCCAATTCGTAGCACCCGAATTTGAAACGGGGAAAGCACCAGCCTGTGAAGTCACAGTCCCGCCCGAAGGGGGCCAGTTCGACTTCGAACTGCCGCCGCTCAAAGCTCAACCGACGAAGCTCGGAAACAAGTCAGCACGACGGTAACCCGCCCGAGCACAACTCAAAGACAATGACACAGTGTGAATACACTGAGTCATTGTCTTTGGTTCCACTCTCGACTCACGCATCCATTCAGGGTCAGTCTTCGCCTTAGGATCATCTCCTGGGTCCAATAGGCCCTCATCGTACGAGCAGGTGACGTTCTAGGAACAGTTCCACCACTCGTCAAAGCCAGCATCTCACGCGCATTCTTGTCGACAACCCCCGCAGGATTTCTCGATAAGCAACGTAACCCCTTCGTTTGACAGCCATACTGAGAAGAATCTGCTTCGCAACCGAAGTAAGATTTCATCGAACTTCGATAAGGTGATCAGCTCGACAACGTTGTTGAATGTGGTCGCTTCCAAGTAAGACAGGCATCCCCGCACGTAACCAGTATTGGTTCGGGGGGGGCCGTCTGTGGCATTCCGTGGTGAGGGGCGTTTTGCGATGCGTGTATGCGATTTTCTCGTTCTCCAGCCGGCGGCCGTTCTCCTGAGTCTGTTCGGACTCTGTGGTGTAGTACTCGGAGTGACGGGCTGCAGTACAGAAGTACCGCAGGGAGCTGCGCCGACTTCTCAATCCACCGAAGTACGCAAGAGCGAAACTCAAGCGGATGCACCGGCGTCTGTCCCATCAACGGCCAACACGGGTTCTGATTCCCCTCGTTCCACTCCTGTCAAGACGGCTGAGAACAGTAAAGAAGAGCAATCGGGGCGCGTCGGGCCTGATCCCGTGCCCCACCAGGAAAACGAAGTCGCCGATGGCACGCTCGTGTCGCCTGGATCGGAAGTCAGCAACCTCCCCGTCACGGGGTCGAGTGTGGCCGAGGCAGCCTCGCAAAAGAAGGCTTTGCCCCCCCCTTCTGCCGATCAAATCGCACGCTGGGGTCACGTTCAGCGCACACCCTTTCGTCTGCTTGCGTGTCGAGACGGTTTTGGGGATCCCCTTGTCCAATGCATCGCCCTCAGCCCCGACGGCAGCCGATTCGCCGTTGGAGGAGCAAAGCTGACCCTTTGGAACACATCAGAAACCGAGCCGACAATTGATCTGCTCGCCGAGGTCAAAGGAGAAGAGGGGAATCGCCCAATCCATTCTGCAGCGATTTCACCGGACGGAACTTTCCTCGCCGCCGGAGATCACAAAGGGATACTCCGCATCTGGAAGCTCGACGAACAATCCGAGGCGACCGCGATCCGCGCACATGAGGGACGGTTGATGCAACTGGCGATATCTCCCTCGTCGCAGAGGGTTGCCACAACCAGTTACGATGGGGAAGTACGGCTCTGGGAGACTGCCACGGGGAAAAATGTCAAGAAACTGAAAGTCAGTGATCGCCAGCTGTCGGCCCTTGGCTTCGTCAACGATGACTTGCTCGCCATTGCCGGAAGCGAAGTCAGCCTCTGGGACATACCCAGCGGCGAGCGGAAATCCCTGCTCACAACAGGCCCGGTTGTTCACTCCTCATTCGGCCTGTCGCCGGACCGAAAAATTGTCGCATTTGCTGACGCCGACTCGAAAACTCATTTCTGGGAGATCGACAAAGAAGAACGTTCGCCGCTGGTCCTGCACGACGCGGCGCCACGTGTGATCGCGTTTTCGGCCGATGGGAAACAACTTGCTGTCGTGGACCAGGACTCGACCGTGCGGATTTTCGACGCCATCACAGGTCAGACGGTGCAGGTCCTGGACGCGAATGGTAGCAGGACGGCAGATTTGAGATGGCATCCCGCAGGTGCACTGATTGTTGCGTCTGAGACCGGTCGAGTTCGCATCTGGGGAACGAACGAGTCGGCAACGATATTGAAAATTGAACCGTTGTCGCTTCCTGAAGTCGCGGCAATCTCGGCGGAGAGCCAAACCCCTGCATCATCCGCTCAGCTACAGAATGTCATCGATATCCGATCCTTCCCCCGCTTTCCCGGTGGCATACCTCAATGGAGCGACTTTGGAATCGCCGCTTATCAGGTCACCGCTTCCCAGGAAGAAGTCGAGCAGTTTTACCGATACGTGCTACCCCTGTTCGGCTGGACGGAGTCGACTGAGGCGAACGAGACACAGCCGGGACTCAGCTTTACCAAAGATCACTGTCGACTTTCCGTCGCGTTTCAGCCGGGACAGGTACCCGGACCGGAGGGGGCATTGTCGGTCAATCTGCATTTTGCGGGTCACTTCGACGTTCGCACACTGCCGCGGGTCTCAGCAATCCCTTCCCCGAGTGACTGGAATTCGTTCTCTTTCGTTTCGTACCGCTCCAAAGCGGATATGACCGAGCTGGAAGTCGAGTTGCTCAAAAAATTGCACGAGCAGGGATGGACACCCTTCAGTCGGTTGAACGCCTCCAGTCTTGAGCAACCGGACTTGCGTCTGTACTCATTGCTCAATCGCGGAAACACGCTTTCGGTGATGATTGGATACCCCGCTGACGCGGCTGACCAGTTGGCCGTTCAGATCAATGTTGCGGTCACGCCCAAATCATTGCCGATCCCTCCTGATGCTGGCTGGGTCGAATTTGATTCATCCACCGACTTGCAGATGGTCGCCACGACCACCATGAACCTGGATCAATCGATCGAATTCTATGACCGCGAAATGGCTCGAGAGGGATGGTTGAAGCGGCTGACAGGCAGAGCGAAAGAGGAAGACAGGGCATGGCTGCCTTATGTGCGTGGGCAGCAGGAAGTGATTGTGCGTCTTAAGTCGCTCTCCGCAGGACAAACGCGAGTCATCGTTGGCGATGCGGAAAGAAACTCATGGCAATTGAAGGAACAGTCCGGCGAAGCTTCCACCTCGGCGCAGACGCTTTTTGAAGCGGCGGATATCCCGGTCCCGAAAGAAGCAACGAATGTCAAATTTGACGCCGATCAAAAACAGATCACGTATGATCTACCCGGTATCTCGCCCCCCAATGCGGCCGACTCGTTCGTGGAACATCTGTCGAAGTCGGAATGGAAACGAGAAAAATCGGGTGTCATCAGCGATGAGTATGTGCTGGTGACCTGCTCGAAGGGAAAAGCAGAAGTTCAATTGCGTGCGAGGGCTCTCGCGGACAAGACCACAGTGATAATCAGCGGAGACGGATTGGCGTGGGCGAAGCCACTCCCTGCCCCTGCGGTTCGAGTTTCTTACGGCACGTGGCTTCGCCGTGAGAAGCGGGATGCCACACTGAAACTGCTGGATGAATTCGCCCGTGAGATGACGGCCATCCCCGCAAGCAAACCGACGGGTCGGTGAGGCCCGTTCACGGTGAAACGACCGATCGTCGGTTGCGTTCGGCACCGCAAAGTCGCCGTCGTTCAGGCGCAATAAAAAGCAGCCCGGGAAAACTTCCCTGGCTGCTTTCTCGGTACCAGATGTGCGGTCGGGGCAGTCGATCAACCCCCGGCTGTCGCGATTTCATCGGCGACGTAGTATTCGTAGAAGAATCGACCGATTTCATCACTCAGACGTGTCAGGTATTCACCCTTGAACGTCATGTAAGTCTTGTCGCTGGAGCTGACCGGCTGGTGCACGGGGTACTTTGAAGTCTTTTCCGCGCTGAAGATCTGTTCTGCGTGGTCGTCTTCATCCATCTTCCAGACGTTGACGATACATTCAGCCCGTCCGCGATACAGGTTAGGACTCCCTTCTTCGTACAGCGTAAACTCGTTGAGATCGATGTAGATGACGTAGGTCGTCTTGAAAGCGGCTCCGATTTCCTCGGGCTTATCCCAATCCTTGTTCTCTTCCAGCCAGCCTTTGACGAGATCGGGGGGAACGACCTTGATCTTGTGGGCGTGCAACTGCCACGACACGTATTGAGCCACCTCGTGATCGATGCTTTCAAAGCTGTATTTGATGTCATTGGGGGCAAAGCAGACGACCGCCACGCGGACATCCTTGTCGGTCATGCTTTCCTTTGTTTCTTCATCAAACTTCGGTTCGATCGAGGGAGGACCGCCAAGCAGGTAACCGAAGACAACGAAGTAATTACAGCCACTGACGGCACAACACAGCAGTAGTGCAGCCACCAACGTCGGTAATCGATTGATGATCGCTCGCATAAGGTTGCCTTTGAGTTACTAAATGACCGTGCGGTAATGATCGTGTTTCTTCGATCCCCGATTTTCGGGGGACCGAACGATTGAGTGGTCTGAGCAAAAACTCGTCGGACCACTCCCGAGCACTGACGTGCACGGCGATTCCAGTTTGTTCATGGCGTTTGTGTTGACGGGTTTGAAATCAATTGGAAATGTGTCGCAGTCTGAAAAGCGATAGATCCACAGGTGCTGCGAGTAGGCCACTCCAACCTGAACGATGAAGTCAAAGTTCGCACGACTTTGAAGCAATTCCCAATTAGAAGCTCTTCCCGGGTCGGTGGTTGTAGAATCGTTCGGCGAGCATATCGCAAAGTCGCGCCACATATTCCTTGTGAAACACGATGATGGATCGACCGGTCTCAGAGATTGGCTGATGCTGCGGGTAGGTCAGAGCGAACTCACGTGTGTACGCCATCATGGGCCGTCGCCATCCGCTCACATCTTCGACTTTCGCAACACGAATGAATCCCGTCGTCTGGCCCCGCAGCAGGTTCTGACTATTGGGTTCACGCAGTCCGAACGATTGAATATCAATCCAAGCGATGTAATCCGTTTCGAAGTCCTGTGCCAATTGCGTCAGATCGGAACCGATGCCGCCATTGGCTTCCACCCAGTCGGCAACCCGGTCGGGATTGATGATCTTGACGCCGTTCAGCTTGAGTCGCCGGGAAACGCCATCGATCACATCGAGCTTCAGTGCCGATGCGTTGGACTCGACTGACTCGGGAGTCGAACAGACCACCGCGACCGTATGTTCGCCTTTGCTGAGGTCGATCCGTGTGAGGGTCGTGAATTCGGAAGTGATCTTGGGATCACCGAACAGAATCTTGCCGCCGCCGAGCAGCAGTTTCGAACAACCTGCGACGGAAACAAGCGAGCCTGCTGCGCCGATCAGACAGAGCCGTTTCAGGGCTTCGCGCCGATCTGGAGAGGACGAGATTTCATTCATCATTTGCGATCCTTCGCCGAATGACTTCGTTCCCGAAGCGAGATCCGTTGATTACTGATTTCCTGCAGGGCAAATGCCCGTTGTCTATTTGAACTTGCCCTGAACAGAGCATTCTCAGATCAGCGGAAGCAGGCGGGCAATCCATACCACAACCGTCAGACCGCCAACCGTTAGCATCAACACACTGACCACAGTGACCGGTTCATCCACCATCCAGAGACGGCTTCGAACAGCGCTCCAGACCGACCAAGGAATCAGTAACGCGCAGACCATGGCCAGTACGGTTCCGGCCACATTGGCGCGAACCGCACCCGCGAACTGACCTCTGACGAAGTGAGAAAAACAGGTTGTCATTCCACAGCCGGGACATGGGACACCAAATAACAGTCGAAATGTGCATGGAGGCAGCCCAAACTGCTGATGAGTCCCGAAACCTCGGGGATCGGGATCCAGCAGAATGGCGGCACCAAAACCGATTGACAGGGCGAGCGCCATGGCGAGCAGAACCGCTCGACCGACGTTCCCGACAGGGGCTCCGGTGGACTGCCGAAAGTTTGACATGAGTTTGAATTACGGGAGAAACGGGTGATAGTCGCAAAAAAAGTTGCGAGCAAGATCGATTGTCGCAATTGTCGCCGTTAAGACTGAGGCCATTGGGGATTCCGTATCAACTCCGGCAGGAATTGCATTTCAGTCTGCTATTGGGTCTTCTCAGCCATCTCAACCGCCGCATTGTCCATCAGACACAGCCAAGCTCGAATGGAGCACCAGTTCCGTCCCCCCTTATCAGGTCGTCGTCCGCGTCGCGGAACAGGGAAACCCGCTTTGAGGCCCCTGTCTCCCTCGTCAGACTTCATCCGTTCGATAGAAATACGTAGCCGTGAACTGTTCCAACGCAAAAACAGCGACCAGCAATCCCACAACAAAGCTGTACATTTCCTGCCCCATGCGTCCGGTGGCGACTGTGCGAACGAGACTCAGAGGATCGCGGCTGACCGCGTAACGCCCTTGTCCGAGCATTGAGTCCAGATCATTCGTTTCCAGCCGTCGCAAATCGCTTTCGCTGGTCGGCAGGCGGATGCTGAATCCGCTGTGAAAGTCGGGCTGCCCTGCTGCAGAATCGACCTGGTAGGAACCAATCGTGGTCAGATCCTTCAGATTCAAGATCCCCGCTGCTGCGGTCGCATCCTCTGTTCGCTGCTTGAAGTCGGGCATGCGGACGACGATTTTCTGGGGCGCTTGCTCCCGTTCCAGGGGAAGAGCAACTTCGTCACCGACGACAAAATTCGACCGGAATGAAGCCTGCTGAGCCAGATACTGAGTCAACTGATCGGCAAACACAAACGAGAACGCCGTCCCGACGAGATCATTCCACTGCTCGTTATCTACGGACGTCGACATGAGCATCACCCGGCCGCGGCCCACGCGTCGTTCCAACAACACGGGTGATCCCTGCTGCCCATCCAACCGCGCCACCGTCACCGCAGCACCGTGAGGATCAACCCTCCAGTAACGGCGAATTTCCATCGAACCGAATTCGGCGAATACACCTGTCTCTTCCAACCGCTTCAGCAGTACGTGCTGCGTCTGCCGCAAGTCCATGTAATGAGGCTTGGCCCCCGCAGTCGTCACGGCCACAAGCTTTGCCGGAAGCAGACTCTGCGCTTCCGAAGTGTTATATGAAACTGGATCGATCTGGTTGGAACCGGGGCGAGTACTCAATACAGAACTGGGAGCTCCCAGAAACACTCCCAATCCCCCGCCGGCGTCGACATAACTCTGGAACCGCTTCCACAGTGCCTGATCCGGTGACGGCAGGTTGATCAGAAAAATCACGTCAAAGGTTTTGAAATCGATGCCGCCGAGCTGACTGACCGGACGAAACTCTGTCCGAAAGTCACTGATGCGGGCAGAAGCAACGTAGTCGAGCGCAGACTGCCAGTAGAATGCCGCATCTTTGGATCCAGCGACGACAAGCACCTTCAGAGGGGGCAGCGTTCGGACGGTGAAACTCGCCATGTCATCGATGGCCAACGGATCAGATCCCACGATACGGAGCTCGCCCTGCTGATAGGGGGGAGCAACCTGGGGAATCTCAAACGTCAGTTGCCGTTCGACACCTTTTTCGAGTTGGGCGGACTGTTGACCCCGCTTGAGCAGCTTCCCGTCGGGACCTCCCACCAGAAACTCAACTGTCAGATCGGACTTCACGGCCCCGACGGCGGACAGCATGACTTCCAGTCGCAGGGGACCCCCGGCGGGAACAGTTTCGCGGGACAGCCTCACCCCGGTGATTCCCGCATTGGACGGCGTTGGCTCACCCACATCGATCAGATACACAGCGACCGTCTTGAGCCGTTCCAGTTCGTCCAGCAACGCAGTCGAACTTTCCTCGCGCCACGCGGAACGGGTCAGATCCGTGAACAGGTAAATCTCTCTCAGATATCGATCCTGCCGTTTATCTTCTGGAAGGGACGACTGTTCTCCCGTGATGCGACGTCGGTCGTCCTCCTGCCCCAGCAGCGCGGTTCTCAGACGCTCGTTTAATGACAGAGAGGTCGTCTTGATTTCCGTGGCATCGATTCGGCTCCGAGCCGCCTGAAGGTCAAGCGAGAAAGCAGGCGCCGTTGTGTCATGAGATGTCGTCACAGCAACCTTGCTTCCTGAGGGAAGTCGACTCAGATGATCGCGCGCAATTTGCTGAGCCGCCTGCAGTCGGCTCTGGTTCCCCTGTCGATAGCTCATACTCGGGCTGTTGTCGAAGAGTAACACTGCGGCCACGGGAAGCTGATCGGCGACTTTCGGCACCGGATCTTTGATTTCAGCTGAAACTCGCCGCGCGTAGGGGACGCCGACCCCCAGCATCAACCCCAGAACCACGGCGGTGCCAAGGCCACCTCGCAGGAAGGTACGCCGAGTCAGCCACTCATTCCGCGACCAGCCCCGGCCCTTCCAGCGATGAAGGACCGCAAAGTACGTCGCCAGTGCCAGTCCGGCTACCAGCAGCAACGTGAGCCACTCGCGCCAGATCAAGCCGTAGTTGGCGGGCGGGAGAGAGGGGCGCGTCAGTGCGAAGACGATCATCGCAATGACGAGCACTCGCAACAAAAGCAGCCAGAGATGTCGCAATTGCAACCGACGGACGTTCTGTCGACGGTTCTGTTGAATGAGTCGCAATGCAGGAAAAATCAGCCGTTTGGGTTTGGCGCGCAACAGGAGATGAAGCACGATGGGAATTGCAGCCAGTCCCAATCCAAACAATAATGCGGGATGCAAAAGCGACATAAGTTCGCGTGCTGACGATAAATGAGGAACGGTGGACTTTCTGACCCGAGTCGTGCAGGCTGTCGGCTGGAAATTGTACTCGTTGAGACGGAGTCGGATACTGAGCGGCCGAAAGTTTCTGCCCATTGACGCCATCCTCAGCGGCGAGACAATTCGGCGTCCTCGCTGGAACTGCTGTCAAATTGTATTGGTACTTCATTTGGAAGGTCGCCGCACATGCGGAATCATCTGAGACGCGGAGCTACCGGGGTGCTCGCGACAATCGCCTGCTTGTTTGTGTCGACTGAACTTACAGCTCAGGCGCCAGACAAAAACGTCATCTCCAATTCGATCAATATGAAGCTGGTCGAGATTCCCGCAGGCGAATTTGAAATGGGGGCGGAAGCAGATATCGAAGAAACGCTCCGTAAATTCCCCGACTGTGATCGCACCTGGATGATGGCCGAACTTCCCCGGCACAAGGTGAAGATCACCAAGCCGTTCTACATGGGGCAGTACGAAGTAACGCTCAACCAGTTCCTGAAGTTCTATCACGATTCCAAATACAAAATTGACGCGGAAATCGATGGAAACCCGAGTTGGGGATTCGACAAAGAGGGCAACCTCATTGAGTCGTTGCGATTCCGCCCTTGGGATCCGATCGCCTGGAAAATCGAACTCAACCATCCTGTGATTTATGTCACCTGGGACGACGCGGTCGCCTTTTGTGACTGGTTGACGGCGAAAGAAGGGCACCTGTACCGGCTTCCGACAGAGGCTGAATGGGAATACGCCTGTCGGGCTGGCACCTCGTCTCAATATTCCTTCGGGGATAACCCGGAAGAACTCGTAAAGCACGCCAATAGCGCCGACAACAGTCGGTTGAAATTCTTCTATCCAGGGACTACCGATGCGGACGTGCGTTCCCGTTTCGTGTCGGGAGACGACAAGTTCGTCTGGACAGCCCCCATCGGACGGTTCCAGCCGAACAACTTCGGTCTGTACGACATGCACGGAAACGGCTGGGAATGGTGCTCGGACTATTTCGAGCAGAACTACTACGAAGATTCACCAACCGAAGACCCGCTCGGTCCCGTGGAAGGGGAAACGCATGTCCTGCGAGGGGGCGGGTTCTACGATGGCCCCTTTCACCTGCGATGTGCCCGAAGGCATAGTGAATTGCCGTCGGGGCGCGACTACGGCTCGAGCTTTCGCGTTGTTCGAGAAAAGTAATCGCGGCACCTTGACAACGTGTCTGCCAAGCGATGTCGTCCGGCGATCTGGGACAAGGACGAGAGGCTTCCAGCACAAAGGAGCTGTTCAGCCCGCTCGACGCATCAGCCAGCCGATCCTCCGGAGGCTGGTGATGGCGTGTCTCTCAGGCGTTACCGGTTCAAGCCGAGATTCGTTTTACGGCTTCATCGACGACCAGTTCATTTTCGATGTCGAATTGCACCGTCGATACTGCCTCATGAGTGATGGCTGGGCGTTTCACAACATTCCAAGCCAATCCAGTCCGTTTCATCAAACCGACAATTGCGTAGCTCATGTCGATTTCCCACCAGCGGTGTCCATGGCAGGCAACGCGAGGAAAGGCGTGATGGTTGTTGTGCCACCCTTCGCCCCAGGCAAGGATCCCGACCCACCACAGATTTCGACTGTTGTCACGTGTCTGGTAAGTGCGATATCCCCACATGTGCGAAGCCGAGTTCACAGCCCAGGTGACATGCAGCATGTAGACCAGCCGGGCGAACATGCCCCAGGCAACAAGAGAAATCGCTGTGTTCAGATCCCAGATCAGCAGACCAGCACCGAACATGATGATTCCCAGGCCGAGATGAATCCAGAGGAAACCTCGATCCAGCAGCCGCAGCGATCGGTCCTTCATCAGGTCCGGCGCATATTGGCGATAGAGTTGAGCCCAGTGCTGTGATCCGTGCCGCGGGAACATCCAGTTCATGTGGCTCCACCAGGCGCCGTCACGAGGCGAGTGGGGATCATGCTCCTGATCACTGAAACGGTGGTGCTTTCGATGGGCTGCCACCCACATGATTGGGGGGCCTTCCCCGGCCAGCGTCCCGCAGAGTGCGAAGAACCAGCGAATCGGCCGGTATGTCTCAAAGCTGGAATGGGTGAGCAGACGATGGAAACCGATGCAGATTCCCAGACTGCCAGTCACCCAGCTCAGGAATGCAAATAACGTCAGTCCGACCCACGAGAAGTAGAACGGCGCCAGCAACGCTCCCAGGTGCAGAAACCCGATCCAGAGCACGGCTGACCATTCCAGCCCGTCTTTCCATTTGTTGTTATCTACGGCGTCACTTTGCGCGCCCCCGGCTAGCGTACTGGTGTCACCGCTCATTGATCATGGCCTCAGTCGAGAAGAGATTGATAGACGAAAAATCACCTTTGTGGCAGTCGTCTAATGGATTCTCAAATTTCTTGCTAGGCCAAACTGAATTTCAGAAGCTGTTTCCTGTGTATAGGTTATCGCCCGCGTGTTCCAAAACTGTCATTTCGGCACCCAACCGTAGATGCGATCGTGAGTTCCGACCGTGCGTTATTGCCACATGTCAACTCTGCTTGACATCGTTGGCTGCCATCATGAAATTGGCGCGATCCTGTTGCTCAGCACTCAATGCGTCCAATAGTGCGAGAGCATTCGCGTAGCGCAAATCCCCCTTCAGCGCATCTAAGCCAGCTTGACCATTTCTCCGGAGCGAGACGAGTTCCGCGTTCTGCAGTTCCATCTCAAGGAAGTGGCACAGCCAAATGTGTGAGGGCGTAGTGGCACGGTAGGAAGAAGCATCCATGAGAGAATCCTCGACTGAAAGGGACGTTCCAAGTCCTTTTGCGGAGCGGCCACACAGCATGTGTACGCCACCAGGATTAGAACGGACCGTAATCCGTCGAGGAAGCAAATTCTGAGATCTCACTCGCCCCCGGTCGCACTCTCGCCTTCTCAGGAGCGGAATGAACTGCAGTCGTCATCCGAACGATGAACGTCCGGCAATACGAGGTCACAAGTTCCCCGGCAGATCAGTCGAGCGTATTCGCGATGAGGTTCAACACAGCCCCCGCTGAAGACGTCCATCGGTTCATGGAGTTGCAGCATCTCGTCCAGAATTTTTGCCGTGGCGACGGGGTCGGCGAGCGTCGCATCGACCTGACTTTCGACACGAGATTCGTCGATTTGCAATTCGCCGTTCTGGTCACGGTAGGTCGAGTTGCGCCAATGATAGATCGACAGACATTTCGTAGTGAGAGTGTAAACCAGTCCGGGACGCCAGAAATCCGCGAAGAGTCCGTTCCCTAAGTAAAAGGTCCAGCTCCCTTCGTACCCGGTCACTTCAGACGATTCCCGGTCAGGATTGCGGAACCAGGTCCGATCACCAGGAACGAAAAATTTCACGGGCAGAGGATTGCTGGGAGAACCGATTCTCCGCAGAAAGATTCGCTCGAACTCCGCCCCTTTGACCGCACGTTTTTCCGCTTGTCGATGCAGATCCTGATACAGCTCCGGATGCGTTAGTTTTGCTTCGGTCGTCATTGCCAGCAGGCAGATATACTCTGCGGCTCGCCGACACGAGAATGTATAACGGACTCCTGAGACCTCTGGTTGAGTCGTCTTCTGCAAAGCGGCAATCAATGACACACCGGGGCGCAGGATGAATCCATGGTCCTCATCATACGTCCAATACTCTGCAGGTCGCTCCGCAACGTCAGTCGCGAACGAGAGCGACGTTTTGCGCGCTGCCATCACGATGTTCTTGCGAATGCGTATGGACGACATCAGTTCGTCCAGGCTCGGGAATTGAAACGGAACTGGACAAAGCAGCATCGCCAGCACAATTTCCCGTTCGAGATCGACCGGATTCGTAACCGTGTCGAGATGCAACTTCTGGCAAAGCTGCGATGTGTCACCAGACGGAGCCAGGTTGACTGACTCGCCTTGCCGCAGATGGAATCCCAGCAGCCCCCCAAGCGACCTGGGATCATTCACCGTCGTGACATGCTGGTGGAGGTTCAGATCTTTGAGATATCTCTCGAACTCACGGCGGGCTGATTCAAGTTCTCCAAACTGCAGTCCCTGAATCTGAATTCCGCCCTCAAGCTGTTTTGAGCACGTAGCAGCACTCTGCATCTGACGAGCCTTCTGAAGTTGCTAACCGCTTCTGACAAATGAACATGAGTTTATGCCGCCGTCAGAACTTTTCCTATCGAAGTTTCTCGATGGTTGGTGCGATTCTTGATTTAGCGACCCCGATTTTCCTCTGAAAAAGGGCCCCAAACCTGAACACCCGGTCAATGGTGACGGGAAATTCAGCTTTGGCGACCTTCACCCATCCTGAGGTGCAAAGAAGTTTCACGATCACGTCGCTGTGCGTTTCAAAATCGCGGAAAGTCGCAGGCTTGGAGCTTCCACAAACGTGTAAAGCGCATGAGCAGCGACGAGACTGAGTCCAAGAGCTGACAGGAGTATCGCCGATGCCTGATTCGAGGTGGGCTGATCGTCGAACAACTTCCACGCCGTGGTGATCACCAGGTGGCAGACAGGGAAATGGATCAGGTAAAGACTGTAGGAAATCCTGCCCAGATACTGCAGCCACGGCCAGTTAAGCCAGCGATGAAGTCGATCAAACGAGCCCGCTACAAAAATTGAAATCGACGTCAGCAGGGCGACGCTGTTCTCGTACCACCACTCATCATCGAAGGCCAGTTCGACAAGTGCGATTCCGATGACGATACCGTAACAGAACTTGGGAAGACTTCGATCCAGTGTCCACCAGGTGGCCATCCCCAGAAAAAACATCCAGGTGAAATGAATGACCCACGGCGTCGTGCTTTCCAGCATTCTCCAATAGAAAAGTGAGGCGAAGCCTAGTGGCGCAAACACCGCCAGCAGGGCAAACGCCGAGGGACGCGGCTCCGATGGAACGGGGCGCGGAAAAAAATGCTGAGCAATCCCCCACCCCAGAATTGCGACCACGTAAAATTGCATCTCAATGCAGATCGTCCAGATCCCCGCACTGAGCGCCTCATGCCCCAGAATGTCCTGAAGAAAGGTCAGATGAGCCGAGAGGCGCGCGATCGTGAGTTCCCCTTCATACGGGGACGCGAAATCCCCCGCGGCGTCGCAGACAAGATTGACCAGCACCACGCACCCCAGCGTGAACCAGTAAGCCGGAACGAGTCGGATCAACCGGCGGAGGGTGAACAGACTGACCTCGCGCGGTGTGACCCAGGTCTTCCTGCAGGTGTAAGCGATCACAAATCCGCTGATGACGAGCAGCACCTGCACACCTGCTCGGATCCGAATGAATGTAGCGTCTACGATCCAGTGAATTGAATCCAGCCAGGGATACGGCGGGGGTTCGTACCACCAGATGTGGAAAAGTACGATCCCCAGGGCCGCCAGCCCCCGCAGTCCATCCACAAAAACAAACCGTTTCGTCGCAACTGCCGCATCGGCAACGCTCATGGTATCCGGTGCCGCAGCGGGTTCTGATCGGGCGGGACTGGAAGACTTGGTTTCGGATTTATCGGTCACCAGTGACACGTGCGACCTCGCTCCTGCACGACCTCGATCTGACTGGGTTGCTCGCTGTGAGTCCTCAACCAGCATCAGGCCGCTGAGACGAGACAATGACGACGACGTTAAAAAAAAGAAAGCCCGACACCTGTCTCGGGCTTTCCAATTTTCATTGCAAATTCGTCAGGTTAGTCAGCTTGCTTCAGTGAGAAGGTCACAGACTTTGCTCCACGGGCATCGGGGACGGTGTAACCGCCACTTGGTGGGAAATACTTGGCGATGACTTCGAAGGGAGGCAACTTCGAGACATCAATCCCTTCCAGAACATTGTCCGAGTTTTTGAGCATGTTGTAGTAGGTTTTGAACTGCGCTTCGGTCCGCTGAAACGAAATCATGGATGCTTTTGCGGGGAAGTGTTTGGACACCTGCTTGTAATCGGCCGAATCGACCAACGTCGTGCGGCTCGCCTGACCTCGCATCATTCCTTCCAGCAGTGGGGTGTCGTTGGTGACGACCAGTTGCCCCTCTGTGATCGCGATCGAAACAGGTTGATCGCTATTCGGTGGCGAAATTTCGTAAATGATCTCGCCATTGAACTCACGAGATTCGATGTTGGAATCACCCGCCTTGACTGCCGCGGCGAGCGTCTTCTTCATCTTGCCGGCATCCTTCAGACCAAATCCGGCCAGAATCATCGGAGTCGGTGCCCCATCGTCGTCTTCGCTCTCTTTTGTCTCAGACTGCAGGATATGGATCTTGCCGTCGAGATGATCGAGCAGGTCTTTCTTGGGGTGAATCATCGGCCCCTTTTCCGCCACCGAATCAAGGAATCGAGCGGTCGCTCCGCGGCCCTGGAACTGATCAACCAGCGTTTCGATCGATCGGTAAGCCTCATTCACATTCCAGTTTCCAGCCGAATAGGACCCAATGTCGGCCGGGACCCAGTTTGGCGGAACAAGTTGTGCTGCGGGGAACTGGAACAAGCCCAGCAACCCGGTCGGCTTTTCGCCGGTATAGATGTAGGTGGAGGCCACACCGGCTAAGTCGGAATCTTCAAAGTTGACACTCCCGCCCCAGCCCGTCAGCGTATTGACCCCGAACATGGGTAGAAACGCACCCGCCAAACCGGCCTGGGGAAATGTCGCCTGTGCGGCAGTAATACCGGTCTGAATCAGGCCGAACGGGTTCAGATACCACTTGATCAGCGAATCGGCCCGGTCACCGCTGCACTGAGACTGGATGTACTTGTACTCGTTGTTCTGAGCAAGAACTTCCTCGCTGTCCCCTTCCCAGCGTTCCAGCACCGATTTCAGAGCGTCCTTATCATTGCTGAAAACCAGAAACGACTTATCAGCAAAGTACGTGATCGTCTTGAAGGGATTATCTGGCTCGGGGTTCTTCAGGGTATAAACATGAATGTTGACACGCTCAAATTCTTCGGTGGCGTGTTCGGCTTCTTCCTTCTCCAGTGCCTCGTCCATTTTCTTGAGAAGCTTGTCGATGGTCGCCTGCTGGCTGCCGTATTCAAGCAACAGGACAAACCCCAGTTTGCGAGCCGGTGTCTCAAACATTGCGAATGTGACTTCGCCCTGAGGCAACTCGGTCAGATCCTTGATCGATACCCCAACCTCTTTTTCCATCTCGCCTGAAGCTTCATCAATCTTCCGATGAACGTCTTCCAGGAATGGGGCCATCTGAGGGTCGCGAAGCAACTGACCCATCGACGACTTTTCCCATTGCTTTCCGAATTCAGGGACGTCGGCAATCGAGAAGAACAGCAACGTATCTTTGGGAAGCAGCCTTTCGCCCGGAGCAGAATCAATCGCCCGGCAAACTGACGCGAAGGCAATGGCCTGGGCGAAAACTAGCCCTAGTGCGATCGAGCGGAACCATAGTCGATTCATGAAAAGTCCAATCCCTTACAGAGTTTTAATAGCCAAAGTCGCCGTGTGCAGTCATCCTGACAGGCTTACTCTGGACTTTCATCCCACGAAACCCATTCTCGATACAGGCTGTCTCATCTTCGCAAGTTCGTCTGAAGTCAACAACATGCGAAGAGAGAATTTGTGACAGAATTGATGACCCTCGCCAGCGAGAGCCGGTTTCAGACTACTCTGATTCCTTTGGCTCGCCGGCCACCTTGCGATGAGGTGCATCGAGATAGCGAAAGCCCGTGTTGGGATTGTTGCGATCGAATGCAAAGGCTTCATGATTGTCCAGAAACAGTTTTACGTAAGGCGTCGGAATGGCAAAGCCCAGACCTTCAGCAAATAACAGCTTCATATTCGTGACCCCGATGACTTCGCCGCGAGAGTTGAACAGCGGACCTCCACTATTCCCCGGGTTAATCTCTGCGGTCGTCTGGATATAGACCTGACCCCGAAAGTTTCGATTCTTGGTCCCGATGATTCCCTGTGAAACGGACCGTTCCAGCCCGAGAGGATTGCCGATGGCGAAAACCTCTTCTCCTTCCTGCAAATCATCATCTTCCGCAAGAAATGTTGGCTTGAAGGCCAGATCCTTCTGCACCGGGATTTGCAGCAGTGCCAGGTCGAAAAATGGGTTTAAAGCGACAATCCGCACGTCATCAATCCGCCGCCGATTGAATGACCCGTCTTTCTCACGATGAAAGATGGTCGTCGCAATCCGGGTCTCACGTTCAATGACGTGATAGTTCGTGACGCAGAATCCGTTCTCGTTGACGATAAAACCAGAACCAAGCCCCCCCGGCGTCTGGACCAGGACCACCCCTTCTCCAAATTTCTCCGTCAGCTCTTTGATGCTGCGGCGGGGAAGTTGAGCTGTTCGATAGAGCCGGTGCTTATGAACCTGCTCGGGCACGTTGGCCGATTCACCGGCCGCCACCCGCGACTTGATCTGGCTCAGCGGAATCTTGATGACGTCCACCCCGATGTCGACATACAGCGTTTCCGCTTGTTGCTTCAGGACATCCCCTTCCACCTTGTGACCAGTTTTTAACTCGATCACATCAGCTCTCAGAACCGCAACCGAGACGCATAGCGCCAAGGCCATCCCTGTCAGCAAAGGAAACCGCATCGCGGATTTCATAGTAGTCCTTACTCTTGTTGATTCGGTGATGTGTCGATCACGAAGATATTCAAGACGAGTCGTCACCTGTGCTCACAGAAACGTAGTTCGAGTTGATCGACTGAGGGTAACGATTTCAATCCGACTCGCGAACATTGAAAACGCGTGTTTCGGCGCCCAACCGCCCGACACGCGCTGGATCGCACTGCAGGGGACGCCGACACCGCCTTACCCGTTCCCGTACGACGCATGGCAGTCAGTACAAGACTTATTGACTTTGTCGACTGCCTCCTGAAAACGATCGTAAGCTTCTTCCTGACTGGCAGAGAAGGCCTCCCGCCCGCCGTCGATCAATGTTCTGGCATGCTGCTGGTACTCGTCCTCACCCGTGTAATCGTACCCGGTCGTGGTAATGACTGTTCCCAATGCCGTGATGAGAGAAGCTTCCCGCCGGATTTGATCGGACAAGCTCTTGAACTTGGCTTCGCTGTTGACGTCCTGTTTCAGGAAGTTCTTGGCCCGCTCAATCCGTTTCATCAAGCGTTTGCGAGAAGCCACCTCACTGAATTCCCGGGCTGACGGAACTTCACCCGCGTCAGGCGGAATCGAACCGTCCAGTACGGACGTCAGCCGCTGAAACGCCGATCGCGTCTTTTCGAAATTTTCTTTACCCAGTCCCGCCGCAGACGTGCTCAGTTGGCCGGCGAACTCGCGCACGAAATGCGCCTTATCCTTCCACGTCACTGATTCGGGGTGACTCTGCATAATTCCCGCAAGGGCGGCCAGTTCCGAGCCGTCGATCGCGATTTCCTGAAAGTTGGAGTTGTAACTTCCCTGATTCGACATCGATTTCGTCAGACTGTTTCGAACGGCTTTGACTTCGCCTTGAAGTTCTTCCAACGGAATCAGTTTTCCCCACTCCAGACTGCCCGAGGCCGTGATGGCCGCAGGGGTGCCCGAGTTTGCGGGCGCCGAAGGGGGTGAACCCGTTTTGGGTGCCGGGTCCGACGCACCAGCGTCGGACTTGGGAGCAACGGGGCTCGAATTGCTCCGAACCAGATCCAGAGGATCGTCGAAGAAAACGTCATACGGGATCTTGTTGACGAACTTCCGCCCCTTCGCGTCAACTCGGACGTTCGCTGACTTCTCCTTCGACCCACCCTGAGACAGGGCCACCTGTCCGATGACAAGACTCAAAATCGCGGTCAAAGCGATGGCGGAGACTCCACGCGATTGCCACCCCCACGATCCCTGCGGGCTGGCAATGTTTCGAAAACGCCACATGACGGAATCCTCGTCGAAGGCCGGCTCAAGTTCTGCCAGATTCCTGCGAACAAAAGTAAAATTTTCTCTCGTGTAACACGCCGGTATTATGATTACCAGCGTCAACTCCTGCAATCACCGCAGGTGAATCGGCCAACTTCGATGGATACTCGCTTCACCTTGCTGGACTACAACTTGCAGCCTGACAGAATGAACGAACTGAACGATTTTCGAGACAGGAATGGCTGTCGTAGGATGCAAAGAAGTCGGAATTTGAACGCGTTGGCATCGCCTGATGCGGGACGTCGAACAGGCCGCACCTCTTGCGTAGCCCACCTGAACTCACTAATCGTATTTCGCGAGGCATCCTGAATCCTTCAATAAAACTGGCCATTGAAGGAGAGTTGAATACAGAGTGTTGAACTTATTGACTCGTACTGAGAACCGCCGCAGCTCGGTGATCCGCAGAATTTTGAGTAAGGAGTAGAACAATGAATCGTGCGCTGTTGTGTAGCCTTGGAGTCGCGCTGGCCGCGACCGTCGTCAGTGCTGGCGAGAGCCGGTCCGTGCGAGGGCCTTTCCCATTTTCACTGGCCCCTTCGGTACTGGGACAGTCGGGCGGCATTCCCATGCCGGAACCCCTGACACCCGTTCCGGACCCTGAGTTCAATCAGACCGTCCCACCGGCCTACGCCCCAAACCGTTCCAGCAACTATACCCCCAGCCCCTACTCGGCACCGGCCACCGGTAACTACCCGATCCCCGGCACCGTTCAGTATGGGACTCCAGCCTCGGTTGTGAGCGAACCTGCCTTCATGCTGGCCGCCCCGAACGCCGAGATCTACCAGAACGTCCGCTACCGCGCAGTCCGGAACATCGCTCCGGGTGCCGTCCCCATGATCGTTCAGGTCCCCGATCCCTGTAACCGCGACGCCTGCTGCAAAACCTGCGTCAACGTCCAGATCTGCGTCCCCCCCTGTGACCCACAGCGCGTGAAGGTTTCCCGTGACGGCAGCCGACTCCGCTATGACTTCGGCAAGTACTCCGTGTCCGTCCGCTCTGTCGGAAAACACGTCGTGGTTCACTACGAAGACTGATACCATGTGAAGTGAAACTTCACGGCCCTCTGACGACGGCACGACCGAGTCGGAAAAGGCCGCCAAAACTGAAGATCAACTGATGAATCCGTCGAGCCACGTTCCCGCGAACGTGGCTCGATCCTTTTGTACCTGGCATGTTGCGTATCTCGAAGAAGCAAGTTCTCTACGGACCGTGATGAACGGAACCATGAGCCGTAGCAGCCTGTTGAAAAACGGGGACTGGCTCCGGACTCACCTGAATTCACCAAAGAACTCGTCTGATTTGAGGTGCCTGCTCCGTTTTTTCCACACGTCACGAATTGTCAAAGAGCGAAACGTCAATCGACTCAATCTCCGGCTCCGTATAAAGCCGAGATAAGAGTCCCCCTCTCCCCCTCCCCCTGACGCCTCGCGTGTTTGTCCGTCAGCATGTCACCGCGCGAGATGACGACGTCACCAGCTGAAAACGAAAGGCTGTCTCCGTCCCCCCCCCTTTGGGGGGCCCCCTGCACCACCCGATCTTGTGCTCGGTCCCTGCTCCCTCTCGGGGTGCCGACTTCCCAAATCTGTTCCCGATGACCTGAAGGGGATGGTCAGCCACATTTCAAAAAACGTTGGCCAGCCGGGCCAGCCCCCCTCAAAGCACTCAAACCGTTTATCCATCAGTACATGGGACTGGCCAGCCGACTGGCCAAGGTTTGGCCAGTTGGCCATCCCGTCCCCCTCGTCACCATGACCCCTCTGCAGGGGACCGTGACGTTCATACCTGCGGCGTCCCATCGCTCCATCTCGTCCAGTCAAAATCCAACGAAATGTCACCACAGTACATCATCCTTTCCACCCCCTCTCATTGCCGCCTCAGATTCCGCCAGTTGGGTGTTGTTCCCCTGTGCCGACTTCTCACCGTTTTCCTGCGCAAAAATCCCTTTGAACGCATTGACAAAGGTGCGGATCTAAATGCTTCGCGCGCAAACTCCAGACCGCTGGAGTTCTGTCTCGGCGTTCCTCACCCGCTGACCGCGGATCTTCGAGCAGAAGCAGTGTCAGCAACAGACAGCAATCCGGCGAGTCCAAGTATCCAAACCTTTGGAACAAACACCCGATTCATCGCGAAGCCAATCAGCCCACCCCGACCGGAACCAGTCTCCCCGCAACACGTGACCTCTTTCAGAGATGGGCAGCGATCCAGGCAAAACATGAAATCCGGTACAACCGCGGAGTACAGGATATATGCGGCCTCCCCGTCCCCGGCCTGAACGGCCATCAGATATCAATCCAGGGCAGAGCGCCGCGGCGAAGCCGCAAAGCGCCGCCCTGAGTAGGTGATGAGTAGCGCCTCCTCCGCCCTGTTAAGGGCACAATCACCATTCAAAATGAACGCCACCGAATCCCACGAAACAAGACGTTCGAAATGAAAGACCTTGCCCCAGACACACAGCCAACGAATGTGTCGCCCTTAACAGGGCTCGGAACAAATAATGCCCCTAACCCAGGGCGGCGCTTGCGGCTTTGCCGCGACGCTCTGCCCTGGGCTGGCTTGTGGATGCCTTTCAGGCATCAGAATCAAACGCTGAAGCGCTTTGAGCGCAACAGAGTAGACTGTGCTCCAGCCCCCGTACTGCCACAGCCCCCGTGCTGTGTTCCAGCCCCCGTGTCCACATCCAGCCCCCGTGTCCACATCCAGCCCCCATGTCCACATCCGGCCCCCATGTCCACATCCGGCCCCCATGTCCACATCCGGCCCAAAGGGCCATCCATTCCCATAGCCCAGCCCATCGGGCTGGGATGTGATTCGACGAAACATCACCAGGCCTGAAGGGCCGACCGTTCGAACATATGCCGAACCGCAACCAGGTCACACATGGCCATGGGGACACTGGACATAAGGCCATTCTTTGGGTGAGTGACACGCATCCATTGCCACTCCTCAAGCCAATGACAACATCCGCGGATGGCGCAGATTCCAAGAACAGAATTTCATCTGCGAAAATCCGCGAAATCTGCGGACCAAACTCACTCAAAGTCATTCAAATCGGTGAGACCGAGGCGCGGAGGGACCCGAGTATTTCCACGGGCTGAAGGGCTCATTGTGATTGTCACCGCCTTGAAATTAAGGTGCTCCCGTCAGTGCCCTGAAAGTGGATCATCACACTGCTTTCGCGCAATGGGTATGGTCTCTTCTGCGCAGAGACTTGTGCTGCACAGATCTCTCTCAACCTGGCAGAGACGATCGCTGTTCGGCGACGACTGGATTCGAGGAATCTCCTGCGTCAGGAGAAAACTTCGCGTGTTTCGCGGCGGACGTAGTGTCGGTGCTGGCCGATGCAGCTACGCGTCAGCTCGATTGTCTGCGGCCGACCGGCGACGTTGTAGAACAGTTTGCCGAACTTTCTGACCAGAGACAGCCACGTGTTGGTGTTCAGATCCAGCTTGCCCAGAACTTCTTTGAGTTGAGGTGATGTCCGGGCCCCCTGTTTGCGGGGAAGCTGCTTTGCGGTCCAGCGGAGTAACCGCAGGTAATCCTCCTGTGTCATCGGCAAAAAGCCTTTGTCACTGCAGCGGGCTCCTGTACGGCTTGCAACCGGACCTGTCTTGCCATCCCGATCTTTAAGGGACAACGGCGCCAGAAATTGATCGACTGACGACTGGTGCTTTTTTGTCGTGTCGTCGGACTTGCTGGCCGAACAGCGGGATTGATTCTTCTCCGCTGTTGAGGCATCGCTCGGTTTGGTGGTCTCTCGTGAGGCCGACCGAGGTTGTTGAGCCTGAAGCCGGCGCTGCACAGAGGTGTAGTCGCTGGTCTCCAGCCGGTCGGCCATCGCCGCACGAATCGGGTTCAATTCGACGTAGGCGGCACACGCGACCAGAGCAGCTTCATCCAGTAACCGCACCGCCCGAAAACGGCTTTGCCAAAATCGGCCGATCTCCTGATCTTCGTGGTTAGCGCGCATCGCTACCGTCTGACACAACAATCGCATCCACCAGCCGATGTCTGACAACCGCAAGCGGATAAGTTCCCGCTTGCGGGCATCGTTCTGAATGAAATCCAATTCGGCCTGATTCGGCTCTAGAGGGTTCCCGCACTCATCCTTCCGGATCGGACACAGGAGCAACCACCGACGAGCAACTTCTTCATCACTCCAGGTCGCCACCACATCCGGCCGAGACCGCAGGATCAGGTGAAAGTGGTTCGAAAGAATCGCAAAGCCGAGCAGATCGATCCCAACGCAGGCGGCGTATCGCTTGAGTAGACCTTCAATCCATCCCTTCCGGTGGTCATAGTTCTTGCCGGTGAGAGAATCGGTCCCCAGAAGAAAGCACCGTCGCACAACCCGGTTCATCACATGCACGATCGCGACTTCATCTGGAGAAAACACCTCCGCACGCGCTAAGCGAGCCATGTAATCGCCTCCGATTCCAACGCAAAACCCGAGCGATTCACTCCAACGACTTCAAGGCTCTTGATCTTGTGTAGCAATTGTCAAAAGAATCCGCATCGCGGTAGGTACGGTCATTGCTAACCGCCCCCCGCACAGATCCGTACGTGCGGCACTACCGCATACGGCTCTTACCGTGGATAAAGACGAGCGAAACTGTCTGACTTCCCGGGCACGTGCATGTCGGCATTGTGGCATCGCGCCTTTTCCGACCGATCCGTTTCCGAGGAAATGGATGTACCCGGGATCTCCCGCCTTCCGTGAGGAAAGTTTCCGTCCATGCGTATGGTCTGGGACTCCGTGCTGGTCGAATCGGACTCGCCATTAGTGTTCGATATCATCACAATTGCCTTCCCCTTGACACAACAGGGTCGGCCTTCGCAAAGTTGTGAACTCGGAACTCAATACACAGCCTGGACTTTCCCCTATGAACCCTTCGCTCTGCCGGTTGCCCGACACAACGCATCACTCGGGGACAAGGCGATTGGCTAAATCTTACCTTGTACGAAACTTGCATTCGCTACCTTCCTCGGGCTTGCGCCGGCGCACTGTGTCCCCATGGGCTGCCTCCAGCCACTCACCACTGAGGATTCTCCAAAATGGCAGAACGAATTAGTTTGCTCCGCGTATTTGTTGGTCTATTGACATTCGGACTCCATCTACAAACGGCGATGGCGCAGCCTGACGACGTCTCGCTAAGGGAACTTCCTCCGCTCAATTTCAACCTGGTAAGCCAGAGTTATCGCGTCGATCCATACATTTTGGCCGCAGTAAAGCTGCAAGGAATGGGCAAAAACAAAGCGGTTCGCATCTTACGCGTTGCTGCGCGCGATCCTGAGCAGAGCGAGAATTCGGTTTTTGTCCTGTGTAGAATGTTATTTGTGCCAAAGAATGAGCGAATCTTTCGGGCTCCGATGATTGGTATTCCGGAGTTGCTTGGGGGAACACGTCATGGGGACTGGCCGAATTTGCCAATTGATATTGTCGATGGCATACCAGTTGTAATTGTCCGTGGTTACACATTATTTGGATGTGCCGAATCCTCAGCCGAGTATGTCGAGTACTGCCTCAATGAATGTGACTGGTCCCGATTTGAGTTCAGAGCAAGGAGCCCAGCCGAAAAATCCAAAGCATTACAAACGTTGCTCGCATCACCCAAATGGAAGCTGGCTCTTGATGACACGGAGAAGGAATGTCTTTCGTCGCAGTTCTCGCAAGACGATTAATACCACGCACAACTGAAAATGCTGTGTTCCCGTTAGTACCCAATCTTCCGGTAGCCCCTGCTCCATGGGTCTCGACAGTGGAGATCGATTGGCGCAGCGATTCTTGCGGCAATGAGATCACAAAAGCTAGCAGAATGGGCTATGTTGAAGGTGAAAAGCAGAGGGAGCTGTAGTATGTGCAACAAGGGATGGACACCCATTAGGACTCGCGGATTATATGGTATCATCAGCATTGTGTTGCTCTCGACAGCGACTCAGGTTTGCCTTCCTTACTGGTCTTACAGCCTCTTTAAGCCCTCTGGGGAACGATCGCACACGAAGCGAGACTGGCGATCTCCCCTTCGCTTTGAGACTTTGATTGAGTTGTCGAACTTGACTCGCCAGCAGAGAGTGACGGTTTCCGGAGTGAAGACAGGAGACCAACGTCTCCTGTTGTTGGTGCGAGAGCATTTGGGCACCGTGACGCCCACTTCTGCGTGGCCAACTGAACTTGTCGACGTTGACTTGAATAGCGGGGCCATCTCTACCTCCAAAGGACCAGACGGCGTTCGTTATGCTGTTTACGGTGGGGGCAAGTTATGGCTTTTGCCGGATGTCGCCAAAGGGACATCGCCATTTGTGTGTGAAGGGACTGCTTGGGCGATTCTTAGACGTGCAAAGCGGAAAGGCGTTTATTCGCATCGAGCAGTGGTTCAGTACATCGATCCTCACTGGCGGGATACAGGTCGGGTTATCGAGTCACCTGCATTTCGGGTGGGAAATGATACATATATCGGAATGCAGGGGGAGCACAGTTTTTGGTTTCAGGCCGCCATAGATGGCCTCTACTATCAAAGAGATCTGCGACCGATCGATGAGAAAGATGTCGGTCGAAAGCCAGAGAATAATGATGAGATATTGGGCGAAGGCGAAATGCCGGGGGGGTGGAACTACATACCGATAGACGATGACTCTGAAGAGTTTTCAAGGGTACCACTTGCGTACTGGTTCAAGAGCGACCAGCCCTGCAGCTTGGAGATCGAGTCGACTGAATCGGAATCCTTTAGGTTTATGTATCGCCGTTACTTGAATAGCGGTAGAGTTTATACACAGGCATTTCTGTGTCCGATTCGATGGCTCCAAGACGAGCAGCTCTCGTTTCAGTATGGCGAGAATGGTGGTTGTATGCACATCATACCCGATTCCGATGGCACTGCCCTAGCAGCTGCTCTAAACGGCATAGACGGACGATTGCATGTCTTCAAAGTAACCGACGGACAGCCTAAGCTTGTCGGCCAGAGGGGAAGTCCGAAGGTGAGATGGCTACTCCAGGATATCGGTTGTTTTGTACTACTGGCATTCTGCGCTCCATTGCTCCCGCTCATGGCAGTTGCTTGGATCGATCAATTCACACAAATGCGGCGAATTCGTCGCGATGCGGACCGGAACGCCATGGCACCTTGCATTGTCCAGCGGGGTATAGCGCGGGCGATTGACCTAGGCTTGATGTTGCCTTTTGCAGTTGGCGCAGTTGCATATCATCCTGATTTCATTGGTTGGTGGCTTCTCTTTGCTAGGGAGTGTCAGCGGTTCGTTAGTTCGATCCAAAGTGTTTTTGATATTTTTCATTTTACGGTCATTGATGAAATGAAGGACGCGTCGGTGAAAGTGCTGGCACTGTTGTTCGAAGTACAGGTGGAGTGGCGAATGGTGACGGTTGTACTTTTTCTTAGTATGTGTCAACTCATCATGATGGGCAGATACGGACAATCAATTGGGAAGAAGCTTTGCGGAATTAGGATTGTAAGGCCAACTCTTCGTCGGTGCGAGTTCGGTCGGCTCGTATTGCGGGAGGTGTTATTGCCGGTTGATACGTTTATGTTGACGATGTGGTGGCCTGCATTACTCGTGATGTTCCTCACGCCGAGGTCACAACGTCTGGGTGACATTGTGGCTAATACTATTGTGATAACCGTCAGGAAAAGCCCAATCGCGAGTCGCTAATTCCCTGTGCGCGATTATGTGCTGTTCGACGGTAACTGTTAAGCCATTTTGGGCTTCTCAAGCTGCCGGGATTCGGTAAATTTTCTGCATCATGGATGATGTTGCGTTACTCAAAGAGCAGGTCGAAAAGAAAAGGGGTCAGGTCTCTTTTCTTTGGCGTCGCACGTTGTTGGACCTTTGTGATGGCACGCGCGAAACACATGTGTCCGGCAGGTGGAGTCTTCCACGTTCTGAATCGAGCAGTGGCTCGGCTCAGGATTTGTGAAAAGCCGAAAGACTATGCTGCGTTCATGCGTGTCGTGGGAGAAACGTGGGAAATCGTCCTTCTGCCGATTTATGCGATGGTGGCAATGCCCAATCACTGGCACTTTGTGGTGCGGCCCGAAACCAGCGATCAGGTGAGTGAGTTTTTCCGTCGCCTCACAGTGATGCACAACATGCGTTGGCACGCTCACTACAAGACGAGTGGCACCGGGCGTCTGTATCAGGGACGTTTCAAATCGTTTCCAATTCAGACTGACGGCCACTTGCTAACTGCCATGCGGTACGTCGAGCGGAACCCGGTTCGTGCAAATTTCATTGAACTCGCAGAAGACTGGCAATGGAGTTCCGCGTATGCTCGCCTAAATCATGCTGACAAACGCCGTTGGCTGGCCATTCCCGATGATCCCGCGTTGCCGCGAAACTGGCGTTCTTGGGTGAACAAGATTGAGACTGAAGCAGAACTGAATTCACTTCGACGCAGTGTCAAACGCGGCTTGCCTTTTGGTGATGACAATTGGACCAGAAGCAGTGCCGTTCGACTTGGTCTCGAAACTACGACCCGGCCAGAAATTACGACACGGCCAAGAGGACGGCCAAAGAAAAAGACCCGACCCCTTTTCCAGTTCGCGCCATATACAACATCTTTTGAGTGAGTCAGATGATCCGAATTCACCATCTCAATTGCGGAACACTCCTCGTCCCCAACTATCCGACCGTCGTCTGTCACTGCCTGTTACTGGAAGACCCGCGCGGACTGGCTCTGGTTGACACGGGCATCGGACTGCTCGACGTTCAAAGTCCGCTCGAACGACTTGGCCAGCCGTTGATCGAAATGGCGGGATTTCAGTTCAACGAACATGACACCGCAGTGCGGCGCATGGAGAAACTTGGGTTCTCGCCCAACGATGTGCGTCACATTATTCTGACGCATTGTGACCCGGACCATGCGGGGGGCCTTGCTGATTTTCCGCATGCCACCGTGCATCTCGCGGAAGAAGAGCTGGCGAATGTGCAATCAGGGTCACTCCGGTATATCCCAACTCAATTCGCACACTCTCCCCGCTGGCAAACGATCTCGCAGAGCCAGTACGACTGGTGGGGGCTCTCTGCTCGATCCGTTCCTCTCGGTTTTTCGAGCGAGGTCCTGCTGGTCCCCCTCTTCGGCCACACTGCCGGCCACTGTGGTGTCGCGATCAGGCAGGACAAGCAGTGGATGCTCCACGCGGGTGACGCATACTACCTGCGTGCAGAACTTACCACCGACGACCACCCCGTCTCTGTACTGGCTGCCGCTCGCGCAGATGATGATCACGCACGTCGCGTCAGCCTCGGCCAGTTACGTCGCCTGAACAACGAACTCTCGGATGTCGTCCAGATCATCGGTTATCACGACCTGACCGAGCTTTCGAACGGGCTAAATGAATAACTGCGCCTCAATGACGCATCTCCGGAAAATGCAGCACCAAGGACAAAATCCTTCTGACCCACTTTGAGGGTAGTGCTTCCCGCAACGAGTCGGCACATGACATGAGATCCGGGATCACGTATTCTCACGCTGAGTCGATGAGATCGAACCCGTCCCGAGGAGTCTTCCATGCTGCGTTACCTGGCGCTCAGTATTGTCCTGGTCGGAACATGGCTGGCTGCCGATGAATCGGCCGAGTTCAAACTGGTTGCACCGGACTCCTGGGGTGGCGAAACGATTTCCCTCCCGCCCGGCTTCGCTCCCGACATGGCCCTCCAAGGGGATGAGCACATCCGATTCGCTCCGGGCATGATGAAGGCCTCCTCGGACACCTTTTTTACATACGCGTTCGTATTCGAACTCGAGAAGACGCCGGAACTGAAGGACGACCTGATCAAGGACGAGTTTCTGAAGTATTACCGCGGCCTGTGCACCGCCGTTCTGAATGGCGCACGCCCGGACGTCGATCCGGAAAAGTTCACGTTCGACCTCGAGAAAGAGGAGCAGGACGCCAACAAGAACCAGGACGGATCCTTTCCGTCTGGCACACACCTCTACCAGGGCAAACTCACCTGGGTCGAACCATTCGCCACCCGCGCTCCCCAGACGCTGAATCTCGAAATCCAAACGTGGACCAGTGGCGAGCGCAACTACCTGTTCGCCTGCGTCTCACCACAAACCAGAAAAGCCAAAATCTGGAAAGAACTCCACAAAATCCGCGACACCTATCTCAAAGACCACCATAAATCACGTGATTAATCACGCCCGCGCGTCCATCCCCACGTTGCTGTCTCCCCCGCCTACAGCGCACACATTCCTTCTTCGCGTATCGTCCGCTCCGTCCGATGGACATGCTCTCCACTGCCCCTGAGTCGGACGAGTGCGAGGAATCGCAATTCGTCCGCGCGCAGTCTTGGTTCCAGCGAGTCTCTCAACTGGCGGCAACCGGTGTGGTAACGAAAAACGTGGCGGACGAAACGCGGGCCCAGCGGAATGCGGCCGATGCTGGTCGCAAGAAAGTGGCCGCGCACATTGTCTCGGTCGAAGCCCTGCAACAACAATCGACGGCCGATTGGAGAAGGTTCGTCCAGGTGGTTGAAAACTGGTCGACTCAATCCGCACATGTATCGTCAATATTGGAATGCTGACACGCGATCGGGTGAAACAGTCCTCTTACCGCTGGACTTGGAAAATATTTCCGATCTCGGAACAACATCTGCGACCGGCCTCAACTCAGGATTGATGCGGTCAGAGAATCGTGGCTACTGCCTTCCTGACGAGTTGGTCCCATCACAATCAGCCGAGGGAGAGAGGCAAGAACATGTCTAAAAAGCTTGAACAAAATGCTGCGGCGAGCATCGACGAAGTCGATGTAGCTCGAAATCAGATTTGTAACATTCTGGCCAAAGGGATGAGCGGCGGTACGTGCGGATTTGAATTTCGATTTGTTCGACCCCACCAACAATTCACTGAAGCCTGGGTGTACTTCTTCAGCGAGCATCAGTGGCACAAACAAGACGAATTCACCGAGCACGGGAACGTCGTAGCGACCTTGGTCGATCAGTTCGAAATGATCGCGAGTCGCGAGTTCGCCGATGACTGGACTTGTCGAAGGGTTGAACACAGCGATCGAGTCGATTTCGAGTTGAAGTTTCGACGCGAAGCCGTGGAATCCTATCCGCAAAACGGTCTTGAATCATTCTTGGCGGGCTGTCTGTTTCAGGGTCATCACGACAGCGGGAAAGACGCCCGTCGGCGAATTCGATTTAAGGAGTAATGCCTGGATCGCGCCAGCGTCCCAAGGTCACAGAACTTCTTCACAGCCGATGAACCAGGGAGCCAAACCAAAGAAAGACCTGATGGCGGATACCTGTGCTGATCAAAAGATTTGCTCCAGCAACTCCTTCTTTGTTGAGTCTTCACGGTGGGATGCATCAAGATCACCTGAAGTGGCTGAGCAACTTCGCCAACTGACGCGATGACATCACTGAATGACTCTTTGACCCGATTTGGTAGTCATCTCGTCGCTAAGCGCTGTCCGCAAAGATTCGCGGCAATCGACCGTACGACTGAAGCTTGTACAGAAGCTAGCAAGCTCCGTCCTGATCTTGCCAGGAGGCCGCGTGCACAATGACTCACTAAATGGGCCCCAGCGAATCAACACCGATGTACTGCTTGCTGCCAGTGACATTCATCTCTGCATCGTAGCCTCTTTCCGCTCCTCCTTCAGCGGTACGGAGACTGGATGTCGATGATGGCCAGGCTCGGTGTCGGCTTCTTGCCAGAGGCCTGACGCACCTTTCGGCAGAGTGCTTAATGGATCGAATCCCAGACTCCGTCTCGACTCCAGCGCCAGAAACGGTGTCAACCACCTTCCAGTGCGGGAATTCGTGAGGTATGTAACGCCACTGGCAACTGGTTCGATTCAGGTAGAGGATTGCATTCAGGATGACTTTGCGGTCCACAGGCGGTCGCCCCACTATGGCCCGTTTTCAATGACCCTCGATTGCTCACCCGGAAGTCTGCCGGGATAATCCTTCATGATCGCTCTGACGTCCTTGACCTGAGAATCCATGGATGAGGAGTCGTAGCGATTTTTTACGTTTCAGGCAATTTGAAGACTTCGTCTAACGATTGGTTCGGCCGATTCGTATTCGACCTGATGTGGGGACGAGTGAAGGGCGCCTACCCGATTGAACAGGCAAGCTCAGGGTGAATCATCATTCTGACCTCGTGTGATGGGCACTATGCTGGGGCACTGAAGGCTGAACGTGCCTCAGCGCCCCGGCCTAGCGATGGTGACATCCTGAGTATCACCCTTTCACTTCAATCTTACGTCCCTTGCCTTCTGCCGTTTTCGGCAACGAGACCTGCAGAATGCCTTGCTTGTACGATGCATCAACTTTCTTCGCATCGACGTGCTCTGGGATGGTCATTGAATGATAAAACTCCGTGGCCGTGAAGGATTCTTGTCCTTTCTCCTTCTTTTCCTCGGATCGCTTGGCTTGCATGACTAACTGATTGCCACGCAGGTCGATGCTGAAGTCCTTCGGCTCGAAACCAGGCGCTTCCGCCTTGATCACATAGGCATCGGCTTGATCTTCAACGTCGAAGGCCCATCGTCCGTCGCCGCGTTCGGCATTCCACAATGCCGGGACGTCCTTAAAGAACTTGCTGAACAGTTCATCAAATTCCCGGCGCATCCGGTTCAATGACGGGAATCCGAATACCTGCAATGGATCGCGTGCCAATTCCGTCGTGGGTTTCGTTACATCCGTATTCTTTTTTTCAGTTACAGCGGTTGTCATGGTGATTCCTCCTTCGGAAAACGTCAGTTACAGTCACAGTGGCGACCATCGCCATTAATGGAAACAAACGATTGCTGTTCCACCAAGGTGGCTGCAGCATCCCACGTTGCACTTAGTCGTTCTCGTTTCACCTTTGCCAAAGTTTGACATTTTTGGCCCCCGTCAATCAACAAATATTTGCGGTCAAAGGTTCACAGTATCGATGGCGTGCGGCGTTTCCGAATTCCGAGGCCAACGATTGAGGGGTTACGGAACTCAACTTTCGGCAGCCGTCACCCTCGCCTCAGGGATCCCTAAGTGTGGTTCATTGACCGACGAATCCTGCTTCAAGTCATTCTCAACGTCCTGTTTCAAATCACTGTCAGATTTCATTGTGAAATTCTGCCCCCCCCACGGAAGGAAGGAGCCCGGCCCTTCCTTCCGTGGGGGGGCAGGTGTGTATCTCATACAACTTGGGCACGACGTCGATGTCGAGTTTGATACGGCGTGTTGCGGCAGTGCCGCGTGCGAGTTGAATGGCCATCTGCACGGCGAAATAGGTCTTCACGGTTCCAAAAAGATGGACCTCTGAAGGACTGACCACACATTGAACCCTCGCCAACCCATAACTCGACTTTGCCAGTGTTTGCTGTAAGTTCGTCGTTAGAGCATCATCACAACCGTAGTCGTTCGAATCGCCCAGTCCGATAAGACTTCGCCGCAGAGGTCTGATTACCGGGGTGGATAGCTGTCCGATACGAACACCTTCTTCGTTCGACCCCTCGGGATAATGCAGCCCGAATTCTGTTAAGTCCTCTTCGACACGTGAAACAGGACTTACAGACATACAAAGGCTCCACATCTCTTAACAGCCTGTTGAAAAACTCCCAAAAGTCAACATCCCTGATATACTCAACGGGCCTTGTTGAGAAGATGGTATCTGGAGGATTTGGCGGTGTCGCTGGGGAAGCGTGAATCAGAGAGTCAACGGGAATTCTGGCTGGAGACGGATCGTCTGGCGACCGGTCCAGGACATGTGTTTTACGACAAACTCAATCGCTTGCTGCGTGAACACGGGTT